>JAEZUE010000023.1 GCA_023443455.1 Verrucomicrobiota bacterium | reverse complement strand
CGGCAGTTCGGACAGGTCACAGAGGCAGAGGAGAGCCGGAAGGAGAACACGGAGAGATGTTTGGCAATATTACGCCGCGAGTTGGTACACTCACCCCAGAGGTGAACCGCGCGACGAACCATTTTCTCTCCGAACTCTCTGTGCTCTCGTGCCTTGCCTCTGAGCCCTCTGTGTCCAACTGCTGAATTTGGGCTGATGCGTGCTAACGCGCCCTAACCCGGAAGCCGCTCGGCCCCGGAGGCCAGAACGCCGATCTGGCCCGACCTCGTCGACCCGGAGGCCGGCGCCACACTCGGTCGGCACGCCAACGCGTGGCGCAGGCGTCCCTGCCTGCGGTCCCCGGCTCCGCCCGCGCCCCCACGCCCGGAGCTGACCCCCATGTCGATCCGCCCGCCGTCGGCAGACCACCGGTCACTGCAGCCCGCCTGCGGTAAGGTCGGACTTCGTGTCCGGATCGCTCCGAGGTAGCGGACTCCGCCACAGTCTTCGGCGCTTCAGGGGGGAACTATGGTAAAACCACAGACATTAGGGTTTGACCCGTTAAGATGGGGAACATCGACCCCGCGGTGCCGGAGGCGGCCGGGGAGAATTTCGGGCCGTGGGACCGAAGCCTTGCGGACGCGGCGGTCCTCCTTCAAACCGGCATCGGCATGACTCGAGTGTTCTTCCGTCACATCCTCTTTGCTCTTCTGGTTGCAGCTTTCACCGGTGCCGTCTCGGCGAAATCCGATTCGGGTCCGACGCCGGTGCCCTACAAGCGTGAGGCGCGTTTCAGCAAGCGCTACGACCCGACTCTGGTGCCCGACAGGCCGGCGTTTCCGGGCGCGTTGGCGCGGCTCGAATACCCGAAGTCGATGAAGGCTTGGGGGCAGACGGGGTTCGCGACGGTCGCATTTCTGGTCAAAGCCACCGGAGTGCCCGCCGAAGTACAGTGCATCGAGGCGACCGATCGCGCCTTCGCAAAGGCTGCCGAGCGGGCGGTCGAACGCTCGATCTTCATCCCGGCGCTCAAACACCAGCAGGGCGTCACGACCAAGGTGGTGCATCGGTTCGAGTTTCTGCCCGACGGGGCGCGCCCGGTCGCCGGGGCCGGGACGCCGTCCGCGGCGGAGTCGTCTGAAGAGAAGAACTGAGTCTTTGCCCCTGCCGCACCGTTTTCCCTGTCAACGTTTCACCCTCATGGCCTCGATCTACGAACAACTCCGCTCCGACATCGTCACCGCCCTCAAGGCCCGTGAATCCACCACGGCGACCTGCCTGCGCACGGCCGATGCCGCGATCCAGCGCGCTTCGATGGACCAGAACAAACCGATCGACGATGCGCTCGTCGTCGCGACGTTGCGCAAGAATGTGAAGACCCTCGCCGAGGCGAAGGTCGATTTCGAGAAGGGTGGCCGGGCCGAGCTGGCGGCGGCCAATGGGGTCGAGATCGCGCTGCTCGAGAAATATCTGCCGCAGGGTTTGGACGAGGCGAAGCTCGTCGCGCTCGTCGATGCGGTCATCGCGGAGACTGGAGCGCAGTCGAAGAAGGAGATGGGCAAGGTGATGGGCGCGCTCAAGAAGCACCCCGAGGCCGGACTCATCGATTTCGGCGCGGTGAGCAAGCTGCTCCAGACCAGACTTCCCTGAGGGGGGGCTGACAACCGACGTATGCGGTGGCGGGTCGCTCGCGGCGGCCGTTTGCCGCCGTCGGGGTTGCGGCTATGGTGGGGCAACCGTTCGCCCCCCAACCCGAAGCCCCGGAGGATAGCGCATGCACTCAGTCAAGCTCCACCTCGAGCAGGAAGAGTATCAGCCGCTGGTGCGGCTCGCCGAGCAGCTCAAGATCGACCCGGCCGACATCATCTACGCTGGTCTCAATAGAGTCATGACGCAGGCCGGCGAGGCCGCGATGCAGGAGGAGATCCTGCTCATGAAATCGGCGCGGCAGACGCAGTTGCCCAACTGGGCCGATCGGGCCCGCGAGATCCACGCCTACGAGAGCATGACGTAGGCCGCGCCATCGGGCGGTCCCGCGTGGCGGCGGCCGCCGCGGCCTTCGCGGGGCGCGGATGATCGGAACACTGGCGCGTCTCGCTGTGTCGCGATGCTGTGCCCGGTCGGGCCGGCGTTTGCGTTTGACGGTTCCGGCCGGGGGGCAACGGTGACGCGCTCCGCCGGATGAACCGCGTCCACATCAAGACTTACGGCTGCCAGATGAACGAGCGCGACAGCGAGGCTGTCGCGGCGATGCTGCGGGCGCGCGGCTATCGGATCGTGGCCGACGAACACGACTGCGATATCCTGCTGCTCAACACGTGTTCGGTGCGCGATCTGGCCGAGCAGAAGGCGGTGGCGAAGGCGGAGAACGTGGCGGTGCGCAAGCGGCGCCGTCCCGAGTTCGTCCTCGGGATTCTCGGTTGCATGGCGCAGAACCGCGGCGCCTCGCTGCTCGACCGGTTGCCCGATCTCGACCTGATCGTCGGCACGCAGAAATTCCACGCGGTGCCCGAGTATCTGGAAAACCTGCGGGCGGCGCGCGAAGCGGGCATCCCCTTGGCGCAGCCGATCGTCGACATCGCCGAGGAGAGCGGCTCGCAGAACGCCATCCGCGAGCACCTGCTCGACGACCGGCAGGTCTCGGCCTTCGTCTCGATCCAGCAGGGCTGCAACATGGACTGCGCGTTCTGCATCGTGCCGAAGACGCGCGGCGACGAACGCTCGCGGCCGATGGAGGACATCGTGGCCGAGTGCCGGGCGCTGGCGGCGCGCGGAGTGCGCGAGGTCACGCTGCTCGGCCAGATCGTGACGAGCTACGGCCGGCGCGACTACCGGCACACCGGCGGGGTGTCGCCCTTCGTGCAGCTGCTCGAGCAGGTGCAGGAGGTCGAGGGGATCGAGCGTATCCGTTTCACCTCGCCGCATCCGCGCGGGTTCAAGGACGACCTGGTGGCCGCCTTCGGGCGGTTGTCGAAGCTGTGCGAGCATGTGCACCTGCCGGTGCAGTCGGGCAGCAACCGTATCCTGCAGGCGATGAACCGGCCGTACACGCGCGAGCGGTACCTCGAGCTGGTGGCGGCGTTGAAGGCCGTGCGCCCCGACCTGCACCTCTCGACCGACATCATCGTGGGCTTCCCGGGCGAGACGGAGGAGGATTTCGCGCAGACGGCCGCGCTCTTCGCCGAGGTCGACTACGACATGGCGTACGTGTTCAAATACTCGATTCGCACCGGCACGCCGGCGGCGGAGCTGGGCGGGCAGGTCGACGAGGCGGTGAAGGAGCGCCGCAACCTGGAGCTGTTGCGGCTGCTCGAGGCCAACTCGCGTCGCCGCACCGCGGCGCTGGTCGGCACCGTGCAGGAGGTGCTCGTCGAGGGGCCCGACAAACGCGGCCGGCAGTTCGTGGGGCGCACCCGCGGCAACCGCATGGTGCACTTCGCGGCGGCGGAACGTCTGATCGGCCAGCTGGCCCCGGTACGGATCACCCGGGCCACCCCGAGCGTGCTGTACGGCGAACGAAGCCCGTCTCCGGGCAATGCGGGCTCGACGGAGGAGAACGAGAACGAGTAGGAGAACGAGAACGATTTTATGAGCCTCCTCGCCGCCACGCTTCTTCCCGGTCTTCTGCTGCTCGCCCTCGGCGTGCTTCTGCTCTGGAACGGTCCGGCAGTCGGCGCCACGGCCAAGGCCTTGCCGCGCTCGCGGCGGGCGACGTGGTTGTTCATGGGCAGCGGCGGGCTCTGGTTCCTGTGGCGGCTCTTCCACCTCGGCACCGCCGACGAGCTTCTGCCGAAACCGATTCTCCTCATCGCCTTCGGCGCGATCTCGGTGTTGAGCTTCACGCAGGCGCCGGACTTCCTCGCCGTGCGCGGACTCTGCATCCTGATGCTGCTCGCCGCGCACGATCTCCTGCGGGCCGCCTACATGGAATGGGACCACCCGCAGCGGTTGTTCATGGTCGGACTCGTCTATCTTGGCATCGCGGCGGCGATCTACCTCGGCGGTTACCCGTACCGCCTGCGCGATTTCTTCGGGTGGCTCTTTGCCCGTGGCGGCCGTGCCCGTGCGCTCGGTACGGCGTTGACCGGCTACGGCATGCTGCTCGCGGCGTTGGCCTTCACGTACTGATTCGCCGTGCCTCCCGCCATGCCCGCCGCCTCCGCGCCCCCCGTGTTTCTCCTGCTCGCCGGCCCGGCCGGTTCGGGCAAGACCACCCTGTGCGAACGCCTCGTGGCCGAGCGCCCCGGCATCGAACGCGTCGTCACGGCGACCACCCGTGCCAAGCGCCCGGGCGAGGTCGATGGCGTGCACTACCATTTCCTGACCCACGAGCAGTTCGATGCCGCGGTCGCGCGCGGCGAGTTTCTCGAATGGGCCGTCGTCCATCGGGTCAACCGCTACGGCACGCTGCGGCGCACGGTCCTCGATCGGCTCGCCGCCGGAGTGAGCTTGATCGCCGCGATCGACGTGCAAGGCGTGCGCAGCGTGTGTGCCTCCGCCCAAAACGACCCCGTGCTGCGCCGCGCGCTCACGACCGTGTTTGTGGCGCCCGCGACCATCGACGAACTGCGGGCCCGCCTCGGTGGCCGCGGTGACGATCCGGCCGATGTGGAGCGCCGCATGCAGACCGCGTTGGAGGAGATGCGCGAGGCCGAGCGCTACCAGCACCGTATCCACAGCCGCAGCAAGGATGAGGACTTCGCGGCCTTGCTGGCGATCTGGCGGACGGCGATCGGGCAGGGTTGATCGCCCCCGGCGCGGCCCGTCGCTGCACCTGTTCCCGGAGGATTGAAACCGCCAGCGGGCCTTGGGCCGGAAGGTGTTCGGCCTTGCAGGTCGGGTCGCCGATCTGGCCAGTGGCTTCAACAATTGGTTGCGGATCGCGCCGATCTTCTCGATCCCCCGAGACAAGAACCCCGGCCGTGCCCTGCGTGGGCTTTGGCGAAGGGGAAATGGACGCCGATCCGACCTGCCTGATGATCGCGCGGCCGTCGTCATGTAGTAAGATTATTGAGATGCCGGCCGCCGGCCACCACCCACCCGCATGCGGTACGGACGACGCGGGTCGGCATACCGTGCCGTCCGTGGCATCGCTCGCTCCATGGGCACCAGGGTTTGATCCTTTGGGATTGGCCGAGGATCTCCGAAGGTTTGGCGGAGCGACTTCGTCATCCGGCCACCGCATCGATGGATCGAAGGCCGTGGCGCCCTCCGCGACAGAATGGCGTGAGCAAGATCGCCGGTGCTCGTTGGCGGAATGCATCGGGCGCGCTTCGCGGTCGACTGCGCGGTACGGTTCGGTTCGGGTTGGCGGCACCATGACGAATCTCTCCGGCATCGATCTCGCCCAGCAGCTCGTAGACGAAGTCGCGCGGCTGGTTCCCGAATTCCTGCAGGATCCGGTGGATCGGGAATGGTCGGGCAACGGCAACGCCGCGGTCTGCGTGATCGCGCCCGACGGCCAATTCGTGGGCCGTATCTTTGGCGAGGATGCGGGCAAGGGACGCTGGGTCTTCGGCATCGCGGCGCGCAAGGTCAACCAGGTGCGGGCGACGGGCTATGCCACCGGTCGCTTCGAGGAACTGGTCTATGCCGGGAAGCTCGACGATTCGCCCTTCGGCATCATGCGGCCCGACTTCATCGGCTGGCTCGGTGGCGTGGCGCTCCATGGCCCGCACGGTGCCCTGTTCTCGGCGGCCTTTTCGGGCTTCCGCGGCGAGAAGGACGTGGAGATCGTGGTTCGCGCCGCCGAAGGGGTGCCCGGGCTTCGCGTGAAGGTGGATTGACTCCAGGCCTTTCCCGCGCCGGAACCCCGGATGTGTGTATCCATGGAGTTCGTGAGTCGTGACGACCGTCCATCCATTTTCCCCTTGGGGCAGGTTTGCCGACGGGCGCGGGCGAGCGGCTTTCGCCCGACTTCCGCTACTGCGCGTCCCGAGTTGCGCAAGTACCTGATTTGAAGCGCTCGCACGGTCGAAAGTCAGGACCACGAGCGCTTTCCGGTCGCGCTGATCCGCGGGGGCGGTTGGGCGGGCCGCGAGAGTGCGAGCCGGTCGAGCAGGCGGGCGACGCCGTCGTCGGGCTCGGTGTAGCGGGCGAGAAGAAGTTCGCGGCCGTCGGAGGAGGGGAAGACGACAAAGAGATGGCCTTCGATGCGCTCGGCTTTGCGGTGGAAGATCGTCGCGGGTCAAGGCGCCCCTGCTGGTGCGGAAGGCTTCCTTGACGTGGCAGAGGTGCATGGCGCAGCGCACAGCTCTGCGCGGGATCGTCGGCCGTGGGCAGGTAACGGCCAGCGCGGCGGCCACGTGCGGCGGTGCCAGCCCCGACGCCAATTCCGCCCCGACGCTGGTTTCCAGCGCCCGCAGAGGGCCTTGAGCCGGAGGTGCCTTGGCGCTCGCGGAGGGGGGCCAAAGAAAAACCCGCCGGAGCAGGTCCGGCGGGTTGGTGGGAAGAGCTTTTGCTTAGCGCCGGAAGTTCGGCGGCAGTCCCAAGGAATCTTCCTCCGCACCGCGGGAGGCGATATCGAACTTGAACGGAGCCGAGAGGCGCATGTTGACGGGGTAGCCCGCCTTGCTGACGGCCGGGCTGAACTTCCACTTGGCGAGCGCCTTGAGGCAGGGTTCGGTGAGGGCCGGGTTGGTCGATTTGTCGACGCGGATATCGCGGATCGTGCCTTGTTTGCTCACGACGAAGGAAACCACGACTTCGTAGGAACCGGCGGCGACATCGGAGGGCACATCGGGTTCTTCGCGGGCAGTCAGGCGGGGGGGGCTCTTGACCTCGGACATCTTGGCGATGCGGTCGACGTGCAGCATTTCCGCGTGGAGGCGAAGGGTGGACTTGTTGGTGATGTCGCCGGCGAGCTTGGTGGGCTCGTGGTTGGGCAGGGTGAACTCGAACTGAGCTTGGCCGGGGAGCATCTCGGGGCGGATGATCGGCGTGGTGCCGAGATATTCGCCGTTCATGCGGACGGCGGCGCCGGTGGGGGCGCTGGTCAGGGAGATGCCGCCGACGATGAAGGTGCTGCTCACATCCACGGTTTCCTTGCCGGCGATGGTGGCGTGTTCCGTGGTCGGCAGAAGGCCTTCGCGGGTGAACTTGACGACGTATTCGCCGGGGACGAGCCGATCGACGTTGGCCGGGGTGCGGCCGGTGCGAAGCGGTGTGCCCTCGGGGTTCTCGGCGGCGTAGACCGCGAACTCGGCGTCGGCCGGTTCGCTGCGGAGCATCAAGGCGCCGAAGATGCGCTGGAGGGAGACGGTGCCGATGTCCACGGTCTGGGCGCCCTTGACCTCGACCAGCTGCGAAACGGGTTCGTAGCCGGGCAGGCTCACCACGACCTTGCGCAGGCCGGGGGAAACTCCGGTGATGACGGCGGGGGTGGCCTGGGCGGTGCCGCCGTCGATGGAGACCTCGGCTCCTTCGGGATCGGAGGTGATGGAAATGACGCCGGGCGCACTGGCGAGGGCCTGTTGGGCCTTGATTCGCTTCTCCTCTTCGGTGCGGGCGTGTTGGGCCTGCTCTGCCGCGATGGCCTTGAGGCGGGCGATCTCGGCGTCGGCGGCGGCCTTGAGCGCGGCGGCCTGTTTGTCGGCCTCCTGCTTGGCCTTTTGCTCGGCTTCCTGGCGGGCGACTTCGATCTGGCGCTGTTTCTCGATCTCAGCCAAGCGGGCCTTCTCTTTGCCGCTTTGCATGACGAAGAAGACCACGGCGCCGATCACGAGTGCGGCGGCAATGCCGACGATCAGGCCCATGTTGGACTTCTTCTTTCCACCGGTAGGCTCCTTGGCTTTCGGGGCCTCGGGCGCCTTGGCGGGAGCGGGAGCCGGCTTTACCGCTTGCTTGGGCTCGGGCGCTTTCGTGGCGGGAGCGGGCTGCTGCGGCTTGGTCGGCTGCTGGGCGGGTTTGGCGGGAGCGGGAGCAGGTTGGGCGGGTTTGGCGGGCTGTTGGGCCTTGGCGGGAGTGGGCTGGGC
>JAEZUE010000013.1 GCA_023443455.1 Verrucomicrobiota bacterium | reverse complement strand
CGACGCGCGGCGGGATCATCTTCGAGTTGTTCTGCACCTTCTTGATGAAGTAGCGCAGCATGGCCTCGGTGATGTCGAAGTCGGCGATGACGCCGTCCTTCATGGGGCGGATGGCGTTGATGTTGCCCGGGGTGCGGCCGAGCATGCGCTTGGCCTCGTCGCCCACGGCGAGCACGCGGCGGGAGCCGCTGTCGATGGCGACGACGGAGGGCTCGCGCAGGATGATGCCCTTGCCCTTGACGTAGACGAGCGTGTTGGCGGTGCCGAGATCGATGCCGATGTCGTTGGAGAGGACGCCAAATAGATTGCCGATCATGGTCGCGGTTTGGAGGGCGGGCTTGGGCGGGCAGGTGATTCTGGCGCAAGCATTTGCCCCGGGGTGGTTAAGTCAAAAGAAAAGCCCCCACGGGCCGCGCTGGAGCCTTGCGGCGGCGGGCGGGTTGGTGGAGTCTCGCGGGCATGCCGGGATTCGAATTCATCCGTGATCTGGGAATTGTGGTACTGGTGGCCGCGTTGTCGGGCTGGGGGTGCCGCCGCGTGGGGTTGTCGCCGGTGGTCGGCTTCCTGCTCGCGGGTCTGATCGTGGGGCCGCACACACCGCCGGCCGCCTTCGTGACCGACGCCGAGCGGATCGCGACGCTCTCGCAGCTCGGGCTGGTGTTCCTGATGTTCTCGATCGGCATGCAACTGAGCCTGCGGCGGCTGCGCACATTGGGCGTGGGCCTGCTGGTGGCGACCGCGGTGGGCGCGGTGACGGTGGTGGCGTTGTCGCGCGGGCTGGCGATGCTGCTCGGGCTGGATCCGGTGCAGGGGCTGTTTCTGGCGGGGATTCTGGTGAGCTCGAGCTCGGCGATCGTGAGCAAGTCGCTGCTGGAGTCGGGGCGTCTGCACACGCCGTCGGGGCAATATGCCGGTGCGATCACGGTGCTCGAGGACGTGGTGGCGGTGGTGATGTTGGCGCTGCTGACCTCGTATGTGAACCTGGGCGGGGCGGGCGAGGTAAGGCTGGGGGCCGCGCTCGGCGGCATGGGCGCCTTCGTGGCGTTGCTGGGGGTCGGCGGGATGTTGCTGATGCCCTTGCTGCTGCGCCGGGTCGACCGGACCGGCAGCGACGAGCTGCGCACGTTGCTGGTGGCGGGGCTGCTGTGCCTGCTGGCCGTGGGCGCGCAGGCGGCGGGCTATTCGCTGGCGCTGGGGGCGTTCCTGCTCGGTGTCGTGCTGGCGGATACGCCGCAGCATACGGCGATCGAGCGGGCCTTCCGGGGCTTGCGCGACGTGTTCAGCGCGGTGTTTTTCGTGGCGATCGGCATGATGATCGATGTGCGGGGCTTCGTGGATATCTGGTGGCAGATCGTGGTGGTGGCGGGTTTCGCCCTGGTGGCGCGTCCGTTGGCCTGTACCCTCGGGCTGCTGACGGCGGGGCAGCAGAACAAGGTGGCGCTCGAGAGCGGTCTGTCGCTGGCGCCGCTGGGCGAGTTCGGTTTCATCGCGGCCCAGTTGGGAGTCGCCACCGGGGTGTTGCCGGCCAGCTATCAGCCGCTGGCGGTGGGGGTGGCGCTGCTCACGGCGATCGTGGCGCCGTTGCTCACGGCCCGGGCCGAACCGTTGGCGGGGCGGGTGCTGCGGCTCCAGCCGGTGCTGCTGGGGCGGTTGACGGACGAATACAGGAACTGGTTGGAGCGGATCCAGGCGCGCCGCTCGGGCAGTGTGCTCTGGCTGCTCAGCCGCAAGCGGCTGATGCAGGTCGGCGTGGGCGTGCTCTTCGCGTCGGGGCTGTTGCTGTTTGCACCTCCGTTGGAGCGGACGGTGCGCGAGTTCTTCGGGCTCGACGCGGTGCTGCCGCGGTTTTCGCAACTGGCGTTCTGGTCGGCTCTGGCGCTGTCGGTGCTCGCGGTCTCGGTCGCGGTGTGGCGCAACCTCGCCGCGCTGGCGCTGCTCGTGGCGGAGGCTTCGACGCGGGAGCTGCCGAATGCGGCGCTGTTCCGGCCGGTGGTGGAGACCGGGCTGAAGGTCGGTGGCGGCAGCGCGCTGTTTCTTTGGTTGGCGGCGCTTTCGCCGTATCATCCGCGCCGGTGGTGGGTGCTGGTCGCCGTCGTGTCGGTGGCCGGTTTCACGCTGGCGTTGCTCTGGCGGCGACTGATCTTCTGGCACAGCGTGATGGAGGTGCGGCTCCAGGAAGGCCTCGCCTCGGGCGGACCGCGTGCCACGGCCGATCTGCTCGGGCAGTCGGCGCAGGGGTGGGACCTGTTGGTGGACGAGGTGGTGCTTCCCGAGGTGTCGGCCCAGGCCGGACGCAGCCTGCGGGACCTCGACATTCGGCGCCGGCACGGGTGCTCGGTTGTCGGCATCGACCGCCAGGGCGTGGCGATTCCCAATCCGGGGCCGGATACTTTGCTGTATCCGGGAGATTCGGTCGTCGTCCTCGGTTCGACCGCGGAGCTCGCCGCGGTGCGGCGCGAACTCGAGGCGGTGGCCGACCGGCCGGTGGAGTCGGTGATGGACGAGCTGGCGTTGCACCGGGTGCGGGTGCCGGCGGACTCGGGGCGCGCGGGGCTGACATTGGCCGCGGCGGACCTGCGGCGGGTGGCCGGTGTCCAGATCGCCGGAATACAGTGCGGGACCGAGCGTCGGCTCAACCCTGCGGGCGACGAGCGGCTCGAGGCGGGGTCCGAGTTGCTGGTGCTCGGCACCGCCGCGCAGGTGAAGCGCTTCCGCGCCTGGCTGGCGCGGGAGTGATGTTGCCGGCGCAGCAAAAAGGCCCGGCGGGTGCCGGGCCTTGCGGGGAAACGGATGGTGCGCTCGGCGGTTACTGCATCGCGGCGAGCTTCTTGAAGTCGAACGCCTTCACGAGGGCCAGGAGGTCGTCGCGGGTGAGGCTGTTGCCCTCGAATTCGACGACGTAGCGGTTGTCGACGACGGCGGTGACGGTGCCGTTGTCGTCGCCGCTTTGGAACTTCACGGTGACGCGCTGGCCCTTGATCGTCTCCATCTTGGCGCCGCCGGCGCCGGCGAGCATCGGGTTGCTGAGCATCGCGGCATATTGCAGCACGGCGGAGTCGGATTGGATCTTGATCGAGGCGGAGCTGTTGCCGCGGGAGTAGCGGCGGGTCGCGGTGATGCCTCCGCCGAGCAGACCGGTGGCCGCGGCCTCGACCTCGGGCTCCTCGGCCTCCCAGCCCTTGGGGGCGTCGGGCAGGAGCTTCATGACCTCCTCGCCCTTCTTCTGGCGGATGAGCTGGTTGGCGTAGTCGATCGACTGGATCGCTTCGGAGTAGTTGCCGGCCTCGTAGGCGGACTTGGCGGCGTCGAGGTTGTCGGTGACCTCGTCGGCGTGGAGGGCGGGAAGCACGGCGGCGAGGGCGATCGCCGGGAGGAGACGGAATGCGGTTTTCATGCAGGAAGTCTGGGTGTTGGTCCGAAGGTGTAGTGGGGGCTTCGGGGCAGGATGGCGCGTTGGCCGCCGGGCTCAACCCGGAATCCTGCGGGAAGAAATACGGCGTGGAGTTGGAATCCGTGCCGCGGGCCGGCCTTCAGGCCGATGGCGGATCGCCGAAGTGGGCCCGGTGCGTGGCGTACGCGGCGGTATCGGCGAGCATGGCCTCGAGGGTGGCGACAAGCGGCTCGGGGCGGATGAGGCCGCTGAAGACGGCCTTGTCGCCGATCGGGTCGGTGAGGATGAAGGCCGGGCGCTGGTCGATGCGGTGGGCGAGGAACTCGGCGGTCGAGGCGTCGACGGTGGCGCGGATCGCGGGCGAGAGCGCTTGCGGGCGGAGCACTGCGGGATCGAGTCCGCCGGCCGCGGCCGCTACGGCCACCGCATCCTCGAGCCGGCCGATCCGACGCCCGTCGCGGACTCCGGCATGGGTGAGCGCGAGGCGCACGGTGTCGTCCGTGCAGCCGAGCGAACGCGCCGCTTCGGCGACGAGGTTGGGCGCGGTGTAGTCGAAGCCCGCTTCCTCGAACCAGCCGTTGTCCAGCATGTATGGCGAGCGTGCGATCGTGCCGCTGCGCCGGTAGAACCAGTCGGCCTGGCTCTTCGAGACCGGGAAATCCTGCGGCCGCATCAGGGTGATCTTCCAATCGAATTCGACGCGGCCGGCATACCGGGCCTTGAGGTCGGCCCAGGTCGGCTCGGCCCAATGACACCAGGAGGAGATGACTTCGAGGTAGTAGGTGACGGTGATCATCTTCGACTGCGGACGGGCGGTGTGCGATCGAGGGTGGCCTGGTGCCGGACGGGCGGAGCGTTCACCCCTCGGCCTGCAGGTAGGACTTGCCCCGGTACAACGACGCGACCACCGCGAAGATCGTGGCGGCGACGGCCATGAGACCGGCGAAGGTCCAGAAGAAGGTGGAGAGGGAGAGGGTCTGGAGCGGGGCGAGGAAAGCCACCAGCACGTTGCCGATGGTGACCGACAGCAGCCAGAATCCCATGATGGTGGATTTCATCGCGCGCGGAGCCTGGGTGTAGGCGAACTCGAGCCCGGTGATGGAGACGAGCACTTCCGCGGCGGTGATGATCACGTAGGGGATGATCTGCCAGAGCACGTGGATCGAGTTGGCCGCCCCGTTCTCGATGCGGACCTGCAGGATGGCGACGGCGACGAACGCGAGGGCGGCGATGAACATGCCCGCGGTCATGCGGTGCAGCGGCTTGAGGGGCTTGCCGCGGCGTTCGAGCGGCTGGTACACGCCGACGCTGAGCAGCGGGATGATGATCATCACCAGCAACGGGTTCAGCGCGGAAATTTGCGCGGGCAGCAGGTCGAGCGTGGTCCACTGCGGGCTGGCGAGGTGCCAGGCGCCCATCCCCGCGCCCCAGGCGAGGACGAGACCGACCGCACCCACGGTGGCCGTGCGGGGAATCCGGATATTGGAAACGTAGAGGAAGAGCCAGAGCGTGCCGAAGACGGCGCTGGCGATCGTGCCCGGCACGACCCACCAGGACCAGAGGGCGGTGGGCAGGACGAGGCGGAGGTTCATGGCCTTGGCCTGTTCGACCCAGGTCGAGGAGTGCTGGTCGAACAGCGCCCAGAACACGCTGACCATCGAGAAGACCACGAGGATGCGCAGCACCGCAGGCGGGCCCTCGGCGGCCTCGTCGCCGAAATGGCGGCGGGCGGGGTCCCAGAAACTCTCGCCGGGCTGGCGGGTGGCGCGTTGGCGCCAGCAATACAGGATGACCGCCAGGAAGCCGCTGTCTTCCTGCCGGGCCTGGCGCAGGTGGGCGAGGCCGAGCCCGCCCAGGAGGGCGGCCAGACCGGCCACGGCGAGGTACCAGTACTTCTGCGCGATCGCCGCGAGTTCGGGCAGGAGCGCGGCCGAGCCGTTCTGCATCACCGCGTGCACGATCGTCTCCGACTCCTCGACGGCCACGAAGACCGCGAGCAGCAGCGGCACCATCATCAACGACGAGGCGGCGAAGTCGATGCGGCCCAGCGCCCCGCCCGGTTTGGCCGGCACATGGATGAAACGTTTGCGGCCGAGCCAGAACACGAAGGCGGCGAGGGCCATCAACACGCCCGGCACGCCGAAGGCGACCTCGGGCCCGAACCACTTGTAGAGGATCGGCGTCAGCACGCTCGCGAAGAAGGAGCCGAAGTTGATGGAGAAATAGAAGATCTGGAAAATCTTCGGCACGAGGTGGCCGTTGGCCGCGGTGAACTGGTCGCCGACGTTGGCCGACACGCACGGTTTGATGCCGCCCGAGCCGATGGCGATCAGGCCGAGGCCGATGAACATCGCGAGTTCCGCGCCGCCGAGTTGGCCGAGCACCCCGAGGCGCCCCGCCACCGCGAGGGCGGCGTGGCCTGCCACGTAGATCATCGATACCCAGAAGATCACGCGGTACTTGCCGAGCAGACGGTCCGCGAGGATCGCACCGATGAGCGGGAAGAGATACACGCCGGCCATGAAGATGTGCACGGCCTGCGTCGCGTGCACTCGGGCCGACTCCATTTCCGCCGGCGACACGGACTGCTCCGCGACGAAGCCGGTGAAGAGGCCGACGAGGTAGATATAGAGGATCTGCCGCATCCCGTAGTAGCTGAAGCGCTCGGCGGCTTCGTTGCCGACGATGTACGGAATGCCGGCAGGGAATCGGTTGTCCTTCGGCGGGGTGGGGGCGCGACCGGTGTCAACGTGCATGCGCGCGAGTAAGCCGGAGCCGTGCCGGTGGGCGAGGGAAAAGGCGAGCGGGGTTTTCGCGCCCGGAATCTCGGTCTGGCGACCGTGGCGGCGAGCCGCGTGGATTTCTCGTTTTTTTCGCGAGAAAGTCGCCCCGTCGTCTCGCGTTTGTTGCACGGGTCGTTTATATCCGGTGCACCGACTTATGAACTCAGTAACTGCTTTCTTCTGGGATCACCTCACCGATACTTTGGCCGAAGAGCTCTTGGCCCGCGTGTCTGCGGGCGAGGCGGTCTTCTGTGAGCACCTCGAGGCGCTCGCCGCAGCCTGATCCCCGCTGCGTTTCAGCCGATACTTCCAAAGCCTGCGCGCCGTCCGGTGCGCAGGCTTTTTTTTGCGGGGCTCTCGGCCGTCACAGCTCGATCGCGCGGAGGATCGCGTTGGTGGAGGCCTGGTCGCTCGTCGGTCGACGGCAACCGAATCGATGCGGTTCAGCGCGCGGCCTTGGGCGAGCGTAGTGTGACCAGCAGGATTTCGCCGGGGCGCCAGAGCCGCATCCGCGGCCCCCAGGTTCCGGTGCCGCGACAGACCAGGACAGCCATCGCCCCCACGTCGTAGCGGCCGGCCAGCAGCGGGTAGCGCCGTGCGACCAGGTAGGAGAACGGCCAGATCTGGCCGCCGTGCGTGTGGCCGGAGAGCATCAGGCCCACGCCGGCCGCGGCGGCGTCCGCGGCGGTGTGACTGTCGGGCGTGTGGGCGAGCAGGATCGTGGCGGCGGAGGTCGGGATGCCGGCGAGGGCGTCGTCGAGGCGGTTGTCGGCGTTGAGGCCGGCGCGGCGGCGCAGTGTGGCCGGATCGTCGATACCGGCAACGATCAGGCCCGGGGCCAGTTCCGCGTGCCGGTTGCGCAGCACGTGCAGCCCGGCGCCCTCGGCGAAGCCGAGCACGCGGCCGACCCCTGCGTAGACATCGTGGTTGCCCAGCACCACCCAGGTGCCGAGCGGTGCGCGCAGTTCGGCGAGGAGCGGTTGCAGCGCGGTCGCACCGTCCAGGTCGGAGTCGACGAGGTCGCCCGCGATCAGGATCGCGTCGGGTTGCAGTGATTCAACCTGTTGGATACGGGCCGCGAGCCAGCCGCCGCCGATGAGCGTGCCCAGGTGGGTGTCGGTGAGGACCGCGAGGCGGGTGCCGTCGAGAGCGGCCGGGAGCCCGGGCAGCGGGACCTCGTGCTCGCGGATCACCGGTGCCCGGAGCCCTTGCACGGCGGCGACCGACGCCATCGCCAGACCGGCCATCGTGGCCACGCTGCGGATCGCCGGTGCGGCGCGCGCAAACAACCATCCGCCGAGCGTTGCCACCTCCGCGGCGATCAGCGCGGCGAACAGCAGGAACAGCACGCCGATCCAGAGGCTGCCGAGCAGCTCGATCGGTCCGGCGATTCCGTGCAGCCCCCGCGCGGCGAGGATCCGTGCCGCCGGATAGCTCGCCCACAGCAGCAAGAAGGCGATGCCGACCGTGCGACCGCCGATATGCGCGGCGATCCACGGCAGACCGGCGACGCGCCAGCCGACGTGCAGATGCACCGCGGCCCAGATGCTCAGAACGATGATGAAAAACATTCGCCGACAACGAGGCGGAACCCCCGCGCTTTTCAAGCGTCGGTTTCCCGGCGGCGGATTCCGGGGACCGGCGGTCGCATGGCCCGATGCCTCGCTCGCGCACCTTGTGCCCCAGTTGCAGCCCGTCGAGTGGCGACGTCACCTTGATTCTGTGACGCTGGCCGATCCGGGGCTTCCCTCCGGGCTATTGCTTCCGATCGAGACACGGGGCGCTGGTCGCGATCCAGCAACGTTTTCGTGGAATTTGGACGTTTCTGGAACGGCTGTCGCGGGCGGGCGAGGCCGCTCCGCGTCACCGCGCCTCCGTCAGCGAGCCGAAGGGGACGGGCTCGTTGAAGAGGTCGGGGAGCGGACGGTTCTCGGCGAGGCTGCGCCACGCGCGGATCACCCCGGCGTGGCAGACGAGCAGCAGTCGCTCGGGCTTGGCCCCGAGGATCTCGTCGCGCAGCGCGGCGACGCGGGCGAGCAGGTCGGCGGAGTTTTCGCCCCCGGGTGCGCGAGTGCCCCACGGGTCGGCCATCCAGGCTTGGTGGACCGGGCCCGAGAGTTCGTCCCAGCGGCGGTTCTCCCACTCGCCCATGTGCATTTCGGCGAGACGCGGCTCGATGTGCACCGGGTCGGCGGTCAGCGTCGCCGCGAGTTGGCGACAGCGGGCGGCGGGGCTGGAGCGGATCTCGTCCGGAGTCCAAGGCAGAGCGTTTTTCACGGCCGCGGCCTCGTCCGCGAAGCTCGCGGCGAGCGGCACGTCGGTCCAGCCGTAGCAGAGCCCGGCGGGGATCGCGACTCGGGTATGGCGGAGCAGCAGGACGTTCATTGGTCCGAAAGTGGAACGCGGACCATCAGCCTGCGGTCGCTTCCGGATCTTCGAACGTGTTCCGTACCCGGTTTTTCCGAACGCGGAACGGGTCGAAGACGGTGCCGTTCATCGCGAGGTGCACGCCCGGCGGAAGCGTCTGCACGCAGGCGAGGGCGAAGCCGACGTTGAAGACGGCGTCGCTGTCGTTGAAGCGGGCGGGGGCGAGGGCGCCGGTGAGCACAATCGTCTTCGCGGGAATGCCGGCGAGCGCCTGCGCGGTCTCCCGCATGGTATCAGTGCCGTGGGTTACGAGGATCCTATCCGCGGGACCCGCGGCGATCTTCGCCCGGAGGAGCGCCCGGTCGTCGTCGGTGAGATCGAGACTGTCCTTGCGGAACACGACCTCCACCGCCCACTCGAAGGCCGGGTGGACCGGCTCGAGCATGCGGGTGATCGCCGGGTCGCCGACCTGGAACTCGCTCAGCCGGTCGAAGTAGATCTTGTCGATCGTACCGCCGGTGGTGAACACCTTGATGAACATGCGCCACACTTGGCCGGAGCGGGCGCGGCGTTCAAGACGGCAGTCCGAGCAGCACCAGATAGCAGACCAGCTCTCCGAGCTGCTGGGCGGCGCCGAGGCAGTCGCCGGTGTAGCCGCCGATGCGGTGCCGGAACCAGCGGGCCAGCACGAGACGCAGCGCGACCAGTGCGGGAATGGTCCAGCACGCGGCGGGAGGCAGGAACAGAAGCGGTAGCAGAGAACTGAGCACGACGAACACCAGCCGCCCTCCCTGGAGGCGCACGATCAGCGCGCGCGCCTTCGACGGTCCGTTGGGACGCACGTAATCCAGCGTGGCCATCAACGAGGCGGACAGGCCGCGGCTGAGCGCGTGCGCCGCCACGAAGGCCGGGGTCGCGAGCGTGGCGGGAAACGCGGCGAGTGCTTGCCATTTGAGGCCGACCATCAGGACCAGCCCGATCACGCCGTACGCGCCGATGCGCGAGTCCTTCATGATCTCGAGCACGCGGGCCTTCGTGTGGCCGCCACCGAAGCCGTCGCAGACATCGGCCCAGCCGTCCTCGTGCAGCGCGCCGGTGAGGATCACCGAGGCGACGATGGCGAACCCGGTCGCGATGGCAGGCGGCCAGACCAGCGCGGCGAGCCACCACACGATCCCGGATACGGCGCCGACGACGGCGCCGCAGAGCGGGAAATAGGTGATCGCCCGCTGCAGGTCCGGCGCGCCGAGTTCGAGGCTCGCCGGCAACGGCAGGCGGGTGAAGAACGCCAGCGCGCCGGCGAGCGTGCGCAGTTCCTGTCGCAGGATACTCACGCCGGCGTGGCCCCGGAGCGTTCGCTGACACCGGCGGACTCGAAGGTCGCCATCTCGTCGAGGAAGGCGACGGCGGCCTTCACGATCGGCCAGGCCATGGCGGCACCGGTGGCTTCGCCGAGCTTGAGCCCCAGGTCGAGCAGCGGCTTGCCGCCGAGCGCCTCGACGGCCACGCGGTGCGGACCGTCGCCCGAGGCGGTGGCGAAGACGAAGTAGTCGACCACGCCGGGCGCCAGACGCGCGGCGACGAGGGCGGAGGCGGTGGCGATGAAGCCGTCGACCATGACGAGCATGCGGCGCGAGGCGGCTTCGAGCATGGCGCCGGTCATCATGGCGATCTCGCAACCGCCGTACGCGGCGAGGGCCGCGAGCGGATCGCAGACCGCGCCGTGGCGTCGCTGCACGCGCTGGAGGATCTCGCGTTTGCGGGCGAGTCCGGTGTCGTTGTGGCCCGCGCCGCGGCCGGTGCACTCGTCGATGGAGCGGCCGGTGAGGGCACTGTAGATGAGCGCCGCGGCGGCGGAATTGCCGATGCCCATCTCGCCCGGGAGGATGGCGTTGGTGCCATGCTGGGCGGCGAGGGAGCGCACGACCTGCGCGCCGCGTTCGAGGCAGAGCACGACCTCCTCGGCGGTGAGGGCCGGCTCCTCGAGGGCGTTGCGCGTGCCGAGGCGGACCTTCAGCGGCAGCAGGTCGGGGTGGGCGGGCAGGTCGGTGGCGACACCGGCGTCGATCACCTTCAGCGCGAGGCCGGCCTGGCGCGCGAGCACGTTGATGCCGGCGCCGCCGGCGAGGAAGTTGAGCACCATCTGCGGGGTCACTTCCGGCGGGAACGGGCTCACGCCTTCCCGGGCGAATCCGTGGTCCCCGGCGAAAACGAGCACGTGGGGCGCGACCAGCTTCGGGTGCGTGGTGCGCTGGATCAGGCCGAGCTGGAGCGCGATCTCTTCGAGCCGGCCGAGTGCGCCCGGCGGCTTGGTCTTGTTGTCGATGCGCGCCTGCAGGGCGGGCGTGAGCTCCTTGGCGAGGGGGAGGATGTGCGGGGTGGTCCAGGACATGTGAATCATTTCAGGCGTACCGGGCATCCGGCGACGAGCAGCCAGGCCTCGTCGGCCGCGGCCGCGGTGTTTTGGGCGAGCCAGCCGGCGAGGTCGCGGAAACGGCGCAGCGGCGCCGACTCGGGGACCGGGCTCCAGCCGATCTCGTTGCCGACGACGACCGTCGGCCAGGGGGCGGCGTGGAAGGCGTCGAGCTGGCGTGTCCATTCCGTGAGGATGGCTTCGTCCTCGCGTTCGAAGCGGTCGCTCAGCCACAGGGTGAGGCAGTCGAGCACCACGCCGGAGGGCGGCGGGTTGAGCGCGGCCAAGCCGGTGGCGGCGTCGCCCGGGGCCTCGAGCGTGCGCCAATGCGGACGTTCGGCCCGGTGGCGGCGCACGCGGTCGTCCATCTCCGGGTCGTCGGTGTTGGGTCGATACGTGGCGACGAAGACCACGTCGGGCCCCCAGCTCTTGGCGAGGTCGACGGCGAGGCGGCTCTTGCCGCTGCGCACGGGGCCGGTGAGGAAGACGAGACGTCCCATGGTGGAGGTCAGAAGAGTAGGACCGGTCTGTGACCGGTTCGGTCGGACTCGGGCCGGGGAGCGGGCGGGGCCGGAGGAGTCCGGTCGGAGACCGGACCTACTTGGCTGTTGGGCCGACCCATCGCTCAGACCACGGGCCGGCGGCGATAGAAGAGCAGGCCGGGCACGGCGAGGCCGACGGCGAGCGCGGCGACGATGAAGCCGGCCTTGAGGCCTTGGGTGACCACCACCGAGAGCAGTTCGTCGGTGGCGCCGGTCTTCTGGATCTGCGCCAACGCGAGCAGCGCGGTGAAGAGCGGCACGCCCGGTATCATCGGGATCATGGCGGCGACGGTGAAGACCTTCGGGTGGGCGCGCAGGCGCTGCGCGACGGCGACGCCGATCAGGCTGACGACCGCGGCGGCGAGGAGCGTGCTCCACTCGATCGGCAGGCCGGCGCCCTCGTGGAGGAGGTAGCGCAGGCCGCGGCCGAGGGCCCCGCCGGCCGCGCAGAACGAGAGGATGCGCGCCGGCACGTGGAAGACCATGGCGAAGCCGACCGCGGGGATCGCGGCCAGCAGCATCTGCTGGAGGGTTGCGAGGAGGAGGTTCATAGCCAGGCCCAGACTTTCCAGACGTTCATCGCGAGCAGGATCCCGGCGCAGGCGCCGGCCGAGAGCAGGATGGCGTACATGCCGCGCGCCAACCCGGTGTTGATGTAGCCCTTCACCATGTCCGCCACGCAGTTGATGAGCGGATACCCGGGGACGAGCAGGAGCACGCAGCTGGCCATCGCGGTCTTCGGGTGGGCGCCGATGCCGTAGATCAGGCCCTGGCCGGCGACCGAGGTGGCGATGAACCCGGTGACGAAGAAGTTGAGCATCGGGTTGAAGTGGAGGCGGGCGAGGTGGAGGCGGGCGTACATCGCCACGCCGGCGGCGACGAGCGCCACGGCGCAGCTGGCGAAATCGGCGTTGCCCAGCCGGGCGAAGCAGGCGCAGGACAGGCCGATGACAACCGACACCAGCCAACGCGGGTAGCGCAGCGGCTTGATGGCATCGAGCCGGGCCCGGTAGGCGGCGGTGTCGAGTTTGCCGTCCTCGGCGGCGAGCACGGCCCGCTGCACCTCGGTGACCATGTGCATGTTGATGCCGCGGTCCTCGTTGCGGCGCACCGTGGTGATGCAGTGGCCCTCGCTGAGGGTGGTGACGACGACGGCGTTGGCCAGCAGCGCAACCTCGGCGCGCGGCACGCCGAGCGCGAGGGCGAGGCGGCGGGTGAGGTTCTCGACGAGGGCGCTCTCCGCGCCGTGCTGCAGCAGGAGCAGTCCGGTCTCGACGGAGAGGCGGGTGGCCTCGCGTTGCTGCGGCTCGTCGAGCGGCGGCCGTCCGGATGGGGGAGGAGGGGGCGGGATCATGGGAGGAGAAATACCGGGGCCAAGTGCCACCACCACGCGGCGGTGACGAGGGTCGCGACGAAGGCGACGGCGTGGTTGAGCCGGGCGGCGGGGACGATGTCGGCGGCGCCGGCGGTGCGGGGGTTGGTGCCGATCCACGGTTTCACGACGAGCTCGCCGTCGTAGGTGTGCGGGCCGCTGAAGCGCAGGTCGAGGATGCCGGCCAGCGCGGCCTCGGGGTATCCGGAGTTCGGGCTCGCATGAGCGTGGCCGTAGCGTACGACGAAGGCGAGACCGCGGGCGCTGCCGGCGAGCAGGCACTGGAGCAGCGCGGTGAGGCGGGAGGGGAGCAGGTTGGCGAGGTCGTCGAGCCGGGCGGCGGTCTTGCCGAAGTGCTCGAAGCGGTCGTCGCGGTGCCCGATCATCGAGTCGAGGGTATTCACCATCTTGTAGGCCGCCAGACCCGGCAGCCCGAGCAGGGCGAACCAGAACAGCGGGGCCACGACGCCGTCGGAGAGATTCTCGGCCAACGATTCGAGTGCTGCCACGCGCACCTGGTGGGCGTCGAGGCCGGCGGTGTCGCGGCCGACGATGCGGGAGAGCCGACGCCGACCGGCGGCGAGATCCTCGGCGACGGCGCGGAATACCGCGCGCCCCTCGTCGACCAGCGTGCGGTTGGCGAGACCGAAGAAGACGCCGAGGGCGATCACGGTCGCACCGGCGGCGGCATGAAGGCGCCAGGCGAGGTGCTGGAGATGCGCGGCGGCGGCGAAGGTGCCGCCGACCAGACCGAGCGTGAGGAGGGTCCCGGAAACGAGCCGGCGGGCGGGGCCGCCGCGGTTGAGCAGGCGCTCGCCGGCTCCGGCGAGGCGACCGAATCCGACAATCGGATGCGGCAGCCACGGCGGATCGCCCAGCGCGAGGTCCAACGTGTAGCCGGCGAGCACGGCGAGGGCGATCAGTGGCGCGTCACCCATTGTTTGACGGCTTCCTCGAGCCAGGCGTTTTCGCGGGGCGATTGCGCCCCGATGCGGATCCAGTGCGGGTCGAGCCCGCGGAAGTTGCCGGCGTCGCGCACGAGCAGCGCGTGCTCGTGCAGGAGGTGTTCGCGCAGCGCGGTCCCGGTGGCACGGGCGCTGCGGAGGATGAAGTAGTTGGTCGGGCTCGGTCGCACGGCGATGCCGGACAGTCCGGCCAGCGCGGCCTGCAACCGCAGCGACTCGGCGAGGCATTCGAGGCGGCGGGCGGAGTCCTGTTCGCCGAGGCTGGCGAGGTGGCGCCCGGCCGCGAGCGCGAGGGAGTTCACCGCCCAGGGGCCGCCGCGTGCCGAAACTTCGGCGACGAGTTCGGCCGGGCCCACCACCGCGCCCAGCCGCAGGCCGGGGATCGCGTGGCGCTTGGTGAAGGAAAGGACGACGAGGAGGTTGGCCCGTCGGGTCGCTTCGCTGGCCGACAGTGGCGGCTCCGCGCAGAGTCCGGCGTAGGCGAGGTCGACGATGAAGAGGGTCTGCGGACGGGCGTCGACCAGGGCGAGCAGGCGCCCGGGGGAGATCGTGGCGCCGGTGGGGTTGTTGGGGTTGGCCAGCCACACCAGGTCGGCGGCGGGCACGTGGCCGGCGGCGAGATCCTCGGCCGGGAAGAACAGGAGCTCGTGGCCCTGGCGCACGGCGGCCTCCTCGTAATCGGAGAAGGCGGGGATCGCGATGGCGCTGCGCGCGCCGGGGCGGAGCTGCGCGAGCAGGTGGAGCGCGGCGACGGCGCCGTTGGTGGCGCAGACGTTCTCGGGTGCCACGCCCTCCGCCCGCGCGACGGCGGCGACGAAGCTCTCGGCTCCGGCTTCGGGATACGTACCGATGTCGGCGAGCGCCTCGGATACGACCCGACGCACGGCGGGCGAAGGGCCGCCGGGCAGCACGTTGGAGCTGAAATCCGCGCGCAGGCGGCGGCCGAGCCGGTAGCCGTCGTTGCCGTGACCGTGGATCATGGTGCTGCGAGTGGCGGAGGCGCGGGCGCTAGAGTTCGAGATAGCGGCGCACGGGACCGAGGTCGACGTGGCCGGCGAGGTGGTCGGCCATCTGCGCGTAGATCTCGCGGCGTTTCTCGAGCCAGAGAATCGGGTCGGCGCGGTGGGCGGCGATGCCCGCGGCGGTGGCGAGCAGGCGGCGGGTTTCGGGCGCTTCGAACCAGCCGTGCAGATACGTGCCCCAGACGTTGCCGCAGCGCAGGCCCTCGGGCCGCGGGCCGGCGGGATCGACGACGGTCTGCAACGGTTCGCAGTCGCGGGTGGTGCGGCTGCGGCCCATGTGAATCTCGTAGGCCTGCCAGCGGCGGCCGCAGCATTCGGCGGTGACCTGCCGGACAATCTTCTCGGGTTCGAACCAGGTGACGAGCGGGAGCAGCCCGATGCCGGCTTCGGAACCGCGGTCGCCGGCGAGGCCATCGGGGTCGTCGAGGCGTTCGCCGAGCATCTGGTAACCGCCGCAGATGCCGACGATGTGCACGCCGCGCCGGGCGGCGGCGTGGAGGGCTTCGAACCAGCCGTTGGCGCGCAGCCAGCGCAGGTCGCCGAGGGTGTTCCTGGAGCCGGCGAGCACGATGGCCCGGGCGCCGGCAAGCTGTGCGGGATCGTCGATCCAGCGGGTGCGCACGCCCTCGTCGTCCCACCACGGCTGGCAGTCGGTGATGTTGGCCGCGCGCGGAGTTCGTATCCAGGCAATGGTATCGCCGTGGCCGCGGTCGGTGTCGCCGCGGTCGAGACCGTCCTCGTTCTCGGGCTGGAGGTCGCGGCGCAGGGGGATCGTGCCGAGCACGGGCAGCCCGGGGGCGTAGGGGAGGAGGTGCTGGCCGGGGTCGGCGAAGAGTCCGAGGTCGCCGCGGAAGCGGTTGACGATCGCGCCGAGGCCGCGGGGGCGGTCGGCGGGCGGAAGGAGATTCCAGGTGCCGGCGAGCTGGGCGAAGATGCCGCCGCGGTCGATGTCGCCGACGAGCAGCCAGCGGCCGTCGAGGTGGCGGAGCGGGCGCAGGTTGACGAGGTCGCGGGCCATCAGGTTGAGCTCCACGGGGGAGCCGGCGCCCTCCATCACGAGCACGTCGCAGCGTTCGCGCCAGCCGTCGAGCACCCCGGCGACGTGCGACCAGAGGCGGTCGTATTCGCGATAGTACTCCGCGGCTTCGATGTGTCCTTCGGTGCGCCCGGCGAGGACGAGCTGGGAACCGCGGCGGCCGCTCGGCTTGAGCAGGATCGGGTTCATCTCGGCGCAGGGTTCGAGACCGCAGGCCTCGGCCTGCACGGCCTGGGCGCGGGCGATCTCGCCGCCTTCGCGCAGGGCCCAGGCGTTGTTCGACATGTTCTGCGCCTTGCACGGGGCGACGCGCACGCCCTGGCGGCGCAGCCAGGCGCAGAGCGCGGTGGCGACCCAAGTCTTGCCCACGCTGGAGCCGGTTCCGAGTACGCCGATGGCCTTCATGGGGGCGATGCTGGGGGCGGGGCGGGCCGGCTCAATACTCGATCCCGGCCTGGGCCTGGATTCCCGCCTTGAAGGGATGTTTCACCTCGCGCATCTCGGTGACGAGATCGGCGTATTCGATCAACGAAGCCGGGGCGTCGCGGCCGGTGATGGCGACGTGCTGGTGGGGGAGGCGCGAGCGCAGGCCCGCGAGGGCCTCCTCGACGGGGAGGTAGTCGTAGGCGAGCGCGATGTTGAGCTCGTCGAGCAGGACGAAGGCGACCTCGGGGTCCTGCATGGCGTGCAGGGCGATCTCCCAACCGGTCCGCACGGCCTCGATGTCGCCGGCTCGGTTCTGGGTGTCCCAGGTGAAGCCCTCGCCGCAGCGGTGCCAGGCGAGCTGCGGGCAGCGTAGTTGGCGTTCGGTGGCGGTGTCGCCGGACTTGATGAACTGGACGACGACGGCGCGTTTCCCGTGGCCGAGCATGCGGGTGAGCATGCCGAACGCGGCGGTGCTCTTGCCCTTGCCGTTGCCGGTATGGACGATCGTGAGACCGCGCTTTTCCTTGGCCGCACCGATCAGGGCGCGCATCTCCTTTTGCTTCTCGAGCATCGCGGCGCGATGGGCGGCTTCGGTGGCGGGGTCGGTCTCGGTGAGTGCTTTGAAGACGGGTTTCATGGTAGTTCGAGGATGAGGCCGGGGGCGGTGCGGGCGCGCACGCCGAAGACCTCGGCGAACAGCTCGGGGGTGAGGACGTCGTCGGGGCGGCCCGAGGCGCGCAGGCGGCCGTCGTGCAGCACGGTCACGCTGTCGAGGCAGCTGGCCACGCGCAGGTCGTGCAGCGACATGAGCACGGTCGCGCCCTGGCGGGTGAGCTCGCGGGCGAGGGTGAGCACCTCGAGCATGTGGCGCGGGTCGAGCGGGGCGAGGGGTTCGTCCCAGAACTGCAATGGCGCGGCGGTGGCGAGGGCGCGGGCGAGCATGACGCGTTGGCGTTCGCCGCCGGAGAGCTGGTTGACCGCGCGCTGGGCGAGCAGGGCGAGGTCGAAGCGGGCCAGCGCGGCATCGACGCCGAGTTCGTCGTCGCCGTGGGCGTAGCGACCCTGGGCGACCACCGAACGTACGGAGAAACCGAATTCGAAGCGCGCCTCCTGCGGCACCCAGGCGGCACAGCGCCCGCGCTCGAGGACCGGGATGGAGGCGAGGCTGCGACCACTCCAGGCGACCGAACCGGTGGCCTCGAGCAGACCGGCGGCGACCTGCAGCAGGGTGGATTTGCCGGCGCCGTTGGGGCCCACGAGGCCGGCGAGGGTGCCGGGGGCCAGCTGGAGATCCACGCCGGCGATACGACCCGGGACCGTGGCGCCGCGGATCGCGAGCGCGCTTTGCGGGAAAGCGGCGATCTTGGCGGAGTCGTCGCCGGGCATGGGTGGCGTGGGGGCCGGTTGCTGGCGGTGTGCGGAGTGCTTCATGGCTGGGGCCTTTCAGCGGTTGGCGCACTCGATCGGGTGGCGGGAGAAGCGGGATCGGTCTGCGACCAGTCTTGGCAGGCTCGAACCGGGGAGCGGGCGGCGCCGGGAACGGCCGGTAGAGGCGGCGGCGCCACGGGTGAGCGGGGCAGGCGAGGGAAAATAGCGTGACGGTCGTCACGGTATTTACCCAAGGGCTTCGGATTGAGGAGGTTGGCGAGGCGAACGCGGGGGTTGGGCGTGGCGTGGCGGCGCGGGTGGGCTCGGGCGAGGGAGCGGGCGGCGCCGGGGACGGCCGGTAGAGGCGGCGGCGCCACGGGTGAGCGGGGCAGGCGGGGGAAAATAGCGTGACGGTCGTCACGGTATTTACCCAAGGGCTTCGGATTGAGGGAGTTGGCGAGGCGAACGCGGGGGGTGGGCAGGGCGTGGCGGCGCGGGTGGACTCGGGCGAGGGAGCGGGCGGCGCCGGGGACGGCCGGTGCCACGGGTGAGCGGGTCGGGCGGTGGTGTTCGGGCTGTGTCATGCGCGCCTCCGCAGGAGCCAAAGGAAGAAGGGGCCGCCGAGCACGGCGGTGACAATGCCCAACCGCACGCCTTCGAGGCAGCGGCAGATTAGGTCGCAGCCCAGCACGAAGGCCGCGCCCCCGACCAGCGACAGCGGGACGAGGCGTTTGTGCTCGGGGCCGACGAGCAGGCGCAGGGTGTGCGGCACGATCAGACCGACGAAGCCAACCATGCCGGCCGCGGCGGTGGCGACGGCGGTGAGCACGGTCGAAAGCACGATGAGGCGGCGCCGGAGTTTGCGCACGTCGACGCCGAGGCTTTGGGCCTCGTTGGCACCGAGGCTGAGCAGGTCCATCGGGCGCCCGAGCGGCCAGAGCAGGGCGGCGCCCAGCACGATCGGGGCGGACATCGCGGCGTGTTCCCAGGTGCGATCCTCGAGGCCGCCGAGCAGCCAGAAGATGATCTGGGTGTTGCGTTCGTAGAGGGCGGTCTGGCTGGAGAGAACGTAGCTGGTGACGGCGCCGAGCAGGGCGTTGAGGGCCACGCCGGCGAGCAGGAGTCGCTCGGTGCCGGTGCCTTCGCGGGCGAGGCGGATGACGGCCAAGGTCGCGACGAAGGCGCCGAGTATCGCCGCGGCCGGCACAGCCCAGAGTGAGACCGACATGAGCCCGCAGGCGATCGCGACGACCGCGCCGGCGGCGCCGCCGCTGCTCACGCCGAGCAGGCCGGGGCTGGCGAGGCTGTTGCGGAAGAAGGCCTGCATGACCAGGCCGCTGGCCGAGAGGGCGGCGCCGATGAGCACGGCCACCGCCAGGCGCGGCAGGCGGATCTGCCAGAGAACGGTGGCGGCGAGCCCGTCGTCGCGCACCAACCCGGCCCAGATGCGCGCGGGGGAGAGCACCATGTCTCCAATTCCCAGTGACAGAACCGCGAGGCCCAGCAGCAGGAGGACCACGGCCGGGAGCACGAGGCGATGATGGCGGGCGGGGATCACGGGAAGAGTTCGGGGTGGAGCTGGCGGGCGAGCTGTTCGTAGGCGTCGATCCGCCGATGGGTCACGCAGCTCATCAGCGGTGGGCTGAGCAGGGCGACGCGGCCCTCGCGCACGGCGGCCATGAACTTGTAGGGCAGGAGATCGCGATAGGGCTCGAGGGCGCGCACGGGATCGGTGTCGCCCATGACCACAACCTTGTCCACCGGCCAGGTGATCATCTGCTCGGTCGGGACCGGAGCGTGGCCGACGAGATGGCCGAGGGTGGCGCCGAGGTTCTCGGCGCCGGCGTGGGTGCAGAGGTCGTCGAAGGTGGTGTCGGTGCCGGGCAGCAGCCCGTAGATCGAGGGAGCGACGACGCGGACGGGTTTGGCGTCGGCGAGACGGGTGCGCAACGCGGCGACGCGCCTCTCGCAGTCGGCGATCACGGCCTCGGCCTTCTCCTCGGCTCCGAGTTCACGGGCGAGCAGGCGCAGGTTCGCATAGGAGTCGGCGAGGGTCTTGTAGCGGTCGAAGAGCAGCACCTCGACCCCGGCGCGGCGGAGCTGGGCGACGAGCTCGGTGCGGCTGTAGTCCGCGCAGAGCACGAGCGTGGGGTTGAACTTGAGGATCGTCTCGGCGTCGCCGATGGAGATTTGTGGATACGCCTCGGCTTCCTGGGCGGTGACGGAAAATTCGGGACGGCGGGCGAGGTGACTGAGGGCCGCGATCTGGCCGGGCTCGGCCAGGGCGAGCAGGAGCTCGTCGGTGCCGACCGTCTGGGAAACAACCCGCACCGGCGCCGGCGCATTTGTTGGTTCGGCTCCATGCACGACGGAGCCGAGGAGACAAAAAAGGAGCGCCAGCAACCGGAACGGGGTTCTCATGAGCGGTGAGAATGGGACGGGGCGGACGAGGGTCGAGCGTCGAGGGACGAGTGCCGGGCCGGAGCGCCCGCGGCGCTGCCTGCCCTTGTCACTCGACTCCGGTCACTCGTCGGCATTTTTCGGATCAGAACTGGTATTCGATGCCGCCGAAGATGCGGCGGGGGAGGGCGTCGTAGCCGCCGGCCTCGTCGTAGTCCTTGTCGAGGAGGTTCTCGACCCGGGCCTTCAGCAGGAGTCCCTTGCGGACCTCGTAGCTGGCGAAGAGGCGGACGGTGGCGTAGTCGGGGATCTGGTAGTGCGCGGGGTGCTCGGGGGTCTTGTCCCAGCGGCCGCCCACGTAGTGCACGCCGGCGCCGACGGTGAGCGACTCGAGCGGGCGCACGGTCAGGTCGACGTCGAGGGTGTGGTGCGGGATGCGTTGGAGGCGGGCGTCGGTGTCGGTGTTGCGGGCGTCGGTGTAGGTGTACGCGAGGCGGCCCGAGACGTTGCGGCTGAAATCGGCGGCGACGGAGGCCTCGATGCCCTCGGCGCGGGAATGCTCGACGTTCTCCATGCGGCCGACCCAGGTGACCGGATCGGAGACGTAGGTGATGCGATCCTTGTAGCGCGTGTTGAAATACGCGAGGCCGGCGGTGACGGCGTCGTTGAAGAGCTTCTGGTCGACGCCGAGGTCCCAGCCGGTGGACTTCTCGGCCCCCAGGTCGGGGTTGGCGAGCATGCCCCAGGCGGGGTTGCCGTCGGTGTCCTCGTTGGTCGGGGCGCAGAAGCCGGTGCCGACCGAGGCGTGGAGCTTGGTGCCCGCGAGCGGGAGCCAGGAGGCGCCGGTGCGCCAAGTCCAGGCGGAGCCGAAGGTCTCGAAGTCGTCGTAGCGCAGGCCGGCATTGACGGTGGAGTTCTTGCTCGGGTGCACGGTGGTCGAGAAGTAGCCGGCGGCATTGTCGGCGCTGGTCTCGCCGGCGCTGCTGTTGTGGTAGGCCCGCTCATACGACGCGCCGCCGACGAGCTCGGCGCCCTCGAAGTCGAACCAGGTGTTCTGCCAGTCGGCGAAGTCGCGGCGGTCGCGGATCTCGGAGGTGCTCCAGGGGCCGACGAGGGTGTAGCGGCGCTGGTGCTGCGCGAGGGTGAGGCGGGAGGCGAACTCCTTGTCCCGGCTCCACTGGGCGTAGAGGGTGCTCAGGTGGTTGTCGGCGGCGACGGTCGAGGCGCCATAGCCCCAGCGGCTGCCGGTCTCCTCGTAGTCGCCCTGCTGGCCGCGGAAGGTGGCGCCGAGGAGCAGGCTGTCTGTCGGAGTGCCTTCGATACGCGTGGCGTAGTTCCAGGAGTCGTAGCCGTTGGCGGGCAGGTCGTTGTCGGTGTGGAAACGGGCGAGCGAGGCGCTGTAGCCGAGCTTCTCGATGCCGCCGCTGACGGCGACGGAGGCGCCGAGGGTGTCGAAGGAACCGAAGGTGGTGGAGACGCTGCCGGTCGGGTCGCCGCAGCCGCGAGTGGAGTCGACGAAGACCACGCCGCCCATGGCGGAGCTGCCGTAGAGCGTGCTTTGCGGGCCGCGCAGGACCTCGATGCGATCGAGGCCGACGAGGTCGGCGCCGCCGAGGAAGTTGTTGTAGCCGGCGGAGCGGGTGTTCATCGGCACGCCGTCGACGACGAAGAGCGTCTGGGTGGAGGCGGAGCCGCGGATGAAGATGGAGGACTGGCCGCCGGTGGCGCCGGTATTGACGATGGTGACACCGGGGACCTGCGAGAGCGCGGTGCCCAGGTCGCCGACCTGGACGCGGGCGAGCCGGTCGAGCGGCAGCACATCGACGCTGGCGGTCGTGAACTGCACGTCCTGCGCGGTGCGCGTGGCGCTGACGACGTAGTCGGGCAGATCGACCGTGGAGGCGTGCCGCGATTCCTGGCCTGCGGCGGGAGCCGCGAGGGCGAGTGCAAGGGAGCCGGCCGCGAGGGCCGACGTGGGTGTGAGGATATGCCGTTTGAGCATGGAGATCGTGTTGCGGGAGAGCAGAAACGATCGATCGCCATGCCGGCGGACCGGGGAAGGTCCGCAGCGGAAGCGCATTCCTACTCCCACCCTTCATTGTGCGATGAAGTCTGACCGCCGTTCGCGTATCGCTGAGCGCGGGGGCGGGGTGAGGTTCGGGCAGGCAGGTATTCGGGCTTCAGGTTTGGTGGTGTGCGCGAATCGCGAACACCGTTTCCTCGCCCCCGCCTTCACCGGACGTGCGCCCGACTGGCTGTTCCCGTCGATGGACGGGAGGGGGTCTGTGACCTGTTACCGCAGCGCAACTGCGGCCGATTTTCACGGCCTTCCCTTGCGTTGCCGAACATATGTCGCCGGGGTCGATGGCCCGGGCGCTTCCAAAGAACGGGTGGATCGATGAAGGCCGGTGGCGCGTGTTTCAAGCGGCAATTGTTCACAATCGCCGGGCCCGGGGGCGGGAGAGAAATCGGAAACCGGAGAGCGGAAACCGGAACTCGGATGGCGGAGCGCGGAACGCGGAAGGGGGGAACTCGGAACTTGGAACTGCCGGGGAGCGGGCTGTATCGGGGACCGCAGGCAGGGACGCCTGCGCCACGGGTGAGCGTGCCGGACGGGTGTGGCGCCGGCCTCCGTGCCGGCGAGGTTGGGCTCGGGCCCGGGAGCGGGCGGAGTCGGGGCACGCAGGCAGGGACGCCTGCGCCACGGGTGAGCGTGCCGGACGGGTGTGGCGCCGGCCTCCGTGCCGGCGAGGTCGGGCTCGGGCCCGGGAGCGGGCGGAGTCGGGAGGGTCCAGTCGGAGACATGGACCTACGGGTCGGCATGCTGGCGAAGGAGGACTG
>JAEZUE010000083.1 GCA_023443455.1 Verrucomicrobiota bacterium | reverse complement strand
CGACGCTCGGGCTGCCGGTGATCTTCTGCACGAAGGCGTCGCCCTGGCCGAAGACGTCGCGGCAGAGGCGGACGAGCTGGTCGGCGTGGGAGGTGTGCGGGAGGTCGTTGACGGCGAAGATGAGGATCTTCGGGAAACGGCCGGTGGCGCGCTCGTGCGCGGCGGCGTGGCGCGCGATCTCCTCGACGATCTTGCGGTTGCTGTCGGGTGCGGTGATGGCGCGCTCGATCTCAGCGGAGGAGAACTGGCGCTCGTCCTCGAGCTCGTCGAAGGTCTCGGCGCCGGTGGCCGGATCGACGCGGACGACGTGTTCGCCCTCGCGCAGGAAGACGCCGTTGAGGCGCACGCCAGAGGTGATCTTCACGGCGTCCCAGTCGACGAGGTGGCCGTCGTTGATCGCCTCCTCGATGCCGTAGCGGAAAACCGGGGCGCCGAAGTAGGCGGTGGTGTGCGCGGCCGGCGTGGCGGTGAGGCCGATCTTGACGGCGTCGAAGTGGTCGAGCGTGGAGCGCCAAAGGCTCTCCTCCTGCGCGGTGTAGCCGCGGTGGCATTCGTCGGCGACGATGAGGTCGAAGGCGTGGACGGGGATGTCGAGCCGGTCGGAGTCGTCGTCCTCGCGCTCGGCGTCGTCGGCGGGCTGGACGAAGCCGTGCTCGGCGCCGAAGAGGTTGCGCGCCATGCGCTGGATGGTGGAGACGTAGACGAAGGTGTGGGACGGCTTCGGCGCGACGAGGTACTCGGCCGGGAGGACCTTTGGGTCGAAGGGCTCGTCCTCGCCGAAATCCTCGCGGCGGAAGCGCTGGCTGAAGACCTCGTATTCCTGGGGGAACTTGTGGCCGTGCGGGGTGGCGAAGGCGTTGAACTCGCGCACCGCCTGCGCGGCGAGAGCCTTGCGGTCGACGAGGAAGAGGATGCGGCTGGCGGCCTTGGCCTCGAGGAGACGGTAGACCTGCGAGACGGTGAGGAACGTTTTCCCGGTGCCGGTCGCCATCGCCATGAGCATCGTGCGGCGGTGCGAGGCGAGCTGCGCCTCGATGGCGTTGATGGCGCGGACTTGGTACTGGCGCAGGCGGGTGTTGAGCTCGGGCGGATGCGAGGCGAACCACGCCGCGCAATCGGCCGGTGCGGCGGCCCAGCGCTCGGCCAGCGCGGTCGGCGTGTGAAACTGCGCGAGGCGGCGCGAGGCCGGCGCGGAGTCGCGGGCGTCGAGGTGCCAGATCGTATGGCCGTTGCTCGCGTAGAGGAAGGGGACGCGCAGGCCGTCCCAGTCGCCCGGGCCGAGTGCGGTGGCGCCGCGGGCGTAGCGCTTGGCCTGTTCGAGGACGTTCTGCGGGCCCACGCCGATTTTCTTGGCCTCAAGGATGCCGAGTAGCCGGCCAGCGACGAAGAGCGCGTAGTCGGCCGGGCCGCTGTCGGTGGGCAGCTCCTCGACGGCGTGCGCGGCGAGCGCCTCCGGTACGAGATCGGCGGACCACGGGAGCACCGTCCAGCCCGCGGCGGCGAGGGCCGCGTTGATTCGCGCCTTGCGGGTCAGCCATTCGGGCTCGTGGTGGGCGGGTTGCACGGGTGGGTGGGGGCGAACGCGAAAAGTTGAGACACGAAGGGAGGCGAGGGCAAGGGCGGAGGGTGTGGCGGGATGAATCGAGGAGGGCGGCGGTGGCGGGGAGGATGCAACTGATGCCGCCAACGTGCCGATCCCAGCTTGCTCGTCGATGCCGGCGCAGCGGTCCGAGGTGGACGGCGGCGGGGTTGCACCGGACGGGCGGCGGGGATTTGCTCGGGGGCGATGAACGAGGCGACGCAGGACGACGAATTTGCGGTGGAGGCGGCGCGGCGGTGGCGGGTGAACCTGATCGCGCCGCCGGTGATCGTCGGGCTGGCGTGGTTGGTGACTCTCACCCCGCTCTCCTTTTTCCTGCGCGGCTTCCAGGTGTGGGTACACGAGTTCGGGCACGCGACGGTGGCGTGGTTCACCGGGCGGCGGGCGCTGCCGTTGCCGTTCGGCTGGACGAACGTCGAGCCGGAGTTCTCCCATTTCGTGTACTTCGGTGTCCTGTTTCTACTGACGGTGCTCTTCGTCGCGGGGTGGCGGGAGCGGAAGCTCTGGCCGGTGGCGATCGCGGTCGCGCTGGCGGCGTTGCAATTCTGGACGACGTGGCGCTGGCCGGAGGCGCGGCAGCAGTTCTGGTTTTCCTTCGGCGGCGTGGCCGGGGAGTTCGTGCTGCCGGCGTTGGCGATGATGCTGTTTTTCGTCGATCTGCCGGAAAAGTTCCGGTGGGAGGTCTGCCGATACCCGGTGCTGTTTCTGGCCGCGGTGTGCTTCATCCTGAGCTTCACGTTCTGGCATCGGGTTTACGTGGGGCAGGAGCCGGTGCCACTGGGCACGATGATCGGCGGCTCTGACGACTCCGGCGGGGACATGGACATCCTGATCGACGTCTTCGGCTGGAGCTTCATCCGCATCCGCCAGACGTATCATGCAATCGGGGGCGGGTGCATCTGGGCGTTTGCCGGCGCCTACTTGCTGGCCGCCTGCCGCCTGGGGCGGGCGGTGGACTGGGCGCTCGGCTGGCTGCTTGCGCGCTGTTCCGATCCCGACCGCCCCCAGATGTGAGCGTGGCGGCTGGTGGCGATCAATCGCGGCTCGCCAACGGCAGGGGACAACGGTTCATCCTGAGCCGATGCGCTGGTTTGCCCTGATCTCTCTGATGGCCGCGTCTGCGGCGGCGTGTGCTCAATCGTTGGATTCTGAGAATCTGCCGACGGTTTGGCGGCTGGAGTCGGTCGAGACGGTCGGTGGACTTGCGGCCGAGCGGGTGGGCGCACCGAGGATTCTGGGGCCCGGCGAAGGCCTCGGGTTCGACGGTTTGGGCGATGGGATGACGGTGCCTGTCAACCCGGTTGCTGGTTGCGCCGGTTTCACGATCGAGGTGCTGATCCGACCGGATGTGGGCGGGCCGGAGGAGCAGCGTTATTTCCATGTGGAGGATACGGCGGGGCGGCGTGGGCTGCTGGAGTTGCGCATGGTCGGCGCCGAGGCGTGGTGCCTCGACACGTTCCTCAAGTGCCGCGCGGCATCGCTGGTGCTGATCGACCGCGCGAAGACCCATCCGGCCGGGCGCTGGACGTGGGTGGCGCTCCGCTACGACGGCCGCGCGCTGTCGGCTTGGGTCGACGGCGCGAAGGAACTCGAGGGCGCGCTCGTCTTTGGCCCGATGGGGGCGGGGAGTGTCTCCATCGGTATGCGACAGGACGGGCGTTCTTGGTTTCGGGGCGCGATCCGGGAGGTGCGCTTCAGCCGTGAGCCGCTGCCGCCGGAGCGGATGCAACGGACGGAGAAATAGCGCCAAGCGATCGCCTACTGGTTGATTCTTGCGCAGTTGTTGCGCTGGGTGATCTCCGGAGTTTCACCAGCGACCGCAAGTTCGACCGTGGCATCCGCAAGCGTCGCCCCCTGCGGAATGGCGAGTCCGACCGTCGCGGTTTTCGGATGCAAGTCCGTCGGCGCCGCGATCACGGGGATTTCGGCGGTCGCGAGGGCGTTTCCGAAAGTGTCACGCAACGTCACAGTTGCCGGCGGGGATGCGATCGCGCCGAGGCTGTGGACGGTGACGCGGAGCGTGTTGCCGTCGACGACGACATCCTGCGGATCGAGGCCGAGGTCGGAGCGCTTCCAATACGGCACGCCGGGCTCGGCCAGCTTGCAGGTGAGCACGGTGGTCGCGCGCGGCGGCAGCTCGATCTCGATGCTGCGCGACCGCTCGAACGGTGCGGTCCGGCTCGTGATCGAGGCGTCGGCGCGGTCGTCGCCGTCGGTGTCGATGCCCTGGGTGAAACTCCAGTTGCCGGGGACGACATTCCAGCCGGTCATCTCGGCGCGGATCGGCTCGGTGGCGAGGTTGTAGGCGATGACGGTGAACGCGGTGTCGGTCGCGTCCGGAATGAGGAGGGCGATGCTGGTGGCCGCGGAGTCGGGGACCGCAGGCAGGGACGCCTGCGCGACGGGTTGGGTGGCGGCGGCGAAACGCCAGCTCACGGTGTGGCCGGGAAACGGGGCGTTGCGCAGCAGGGCGATGCCGCCGAGGCGGGCGCGCTGGATGTCGCCGACAGGCACGGCGGGGCGGTCGATCCACAGGCTGCCCTCGGTGTTGATGTATTCGTTGACCGCGCAGTACTCGAGTTGGTCGGCATAGAGCGACTCGAGCCGGGCCTTGTCGCCGGTGAGCTGCCAGACGAGATGGCGGTCGGGCCGGTTGTCGCTGCGATGGCCGCCGTTGGCATTGGGGCGCCGGTCGATGCGGCGAAACTGGATCGGGCGGCCGCGCTCGCCGGCGAGGATGCGCGGTCCCCACTCGGCGCGGAGGTCGAGCAGGTCGAGCGCGTTGGCGTTGAGCGCATCCAGGCCGTTGACACCGCGGTCGAAGACCGGGTCGAGGTAACGGCGCTCGCCGGTCCATTGCCAGGCGTTCCAGTAGAGCGGCCAAGGCAGCCAGTTGCGGGCGGCCTCGGCTTCGGCGTCGGTGGCGAAGTGGATGGCGGCGGGCGTGTGGTGGCTCCCGTCGCGGCCGAGGCGTCGGTGCGCGAGCAGGCCGTCGGCGGTCTCCACGATCAGGCGACGCGCCTCGGGGCTGCCGTTGAAGTCGGCGAGCAGGCCGGGAATCTGGAACACGAGGTGGCCGTACGGGCGCGACCAGCCCCAGACCCCCTCTTCGGCGAGCTTCGAGCCGCTGTAGTAGGCCGAGCGCAGATGGCGGTGACCGGCGGGGTTGATGCCGGTGAGGCGGTACAGCGCGCGGGTGGTCTCCATGGCGCGCTCGAGCTGGCGCGGGCTGCCGTAGTTGAGAATCAGATTCTGGCCGAGGCAGTTGACGCCCTCCTCGTAGCTGTGGAGCTCGTCGGTCTGGATGGCGCAGAGCCCGCGGTCGAACATGCCGTTGCGATAGGCGGCATCGAGCAGGCGAGTGACCGAGCCGGTGAGCTTGTCGGGCGCGCAACCCATGAGTGCGAGGCCGGGCCAGTAGTTGGTGAGATCGGTGTCGTCGGAGATGCCGCCGCCGAGGTCGCCGTAGTCGACCTGCCGGTGGTCGACGTACCACTCGGCGAAATACTGGAGGCGCTTGAGCAGCTCGGTCTGGAGGAACGCCCAGCGCGGCACGCCGTCGGGCGGTTCGGGCGGTGCGAAGGGCGGTGCGGGGTGGTCGAGCCAGAGTTGGCGGGCATAGGCGAGGCCGATGGCGTGTTTCGGCTCGATTCGGAGCAGATCGTCGAGATCGCCGACGAGGCGGCGGTAGAGCAGGTATTGGGGTGAACGCGGGCGTTCCTCGACCCACATCGCGTACGCGTCGCGCACCTGGGTGAAGCGGTCGGCGAGGTGTTCGAGCCGGCCTTCGGCGGCGGGCTTGAAGACGAGGCGGAGACGCGCGCCGACGAGGACGGTTGCGTCGAAGGCGGGGGACGACGCGGCGAGCGTGAGGTACAGCGCGCGGTCGGCCGGAAGGATGCGGTCGCGCAGATCGAGCCAGAGCGTGTGCGCGTCGCCGGGTGCGACGGTGAAGGAGAAATCGAGGGCGTCGCGGCCGGGCCAGAGCGGATCCTTCACACGCAGTTCGAACGCGATCGCTTCGGTGCCGGCGAGGGCGGGCAACTCGAGTTCGATCCCGTCGAGCGCCTGTTCCGGGGGTGGGGGCGCGGGTGTGCTGGCTGAGTAGGACCGGTCTGTGACCGGTTCATCGGATACTGCGGCGGAGTCGGGGAACGCAGGCAGGGACGCCTGCGCCACGGGTTTGCGTGCCGGAAGGGGCGTGGCGCCGGCCTCCGTGCCGGCGGTGTTGGGTGCGGCCGAAGGGGCGGGGCCGGGCGTGGCGTCAAAGTAGGACCGGTCTGTGACCGGTTCATCGGGCGTGGTTCGGAGGGTTGAGCGGAG
>JAEZUE010000026.1 GCA_023443455.1 Verrucomicrobiota bacterium | reverse complement strand
CCCCGGCGCAGCGGCGGCGAGCGCAGCCGCACCGGCGGCGAGCGCGGCCGGAGCGGTGGCGAGCGCACCCGCGGCGGACGCGGCGAGCGCGAAGGATCCCGTGGTGGTCGGCTGCGCGAGCGCGGCCCGGAGAAGCGTCGCGAGTATGAGGAGACGCACGCCGCGCCGCTGCCCGTCGAGATCCCGCCGATGCCGGCCTTCGATCCGGAGCATCTCTTTCTCAAGCTCGGGCTCCGCCCGGAGGTGGTCGCGGCGGTCGCCGAAAAAGGCTACACCGAGCCGACCCCGATCCAGGCGCAGGCGATCCCGCTGGTGCTGGCCGGCCGCGACCTGATCGGCACCGCGCAGACCGGCACGGGCAAGACGGCGGCGTTCGCGCTGCCGATGTTGCACAAGCTCGGCGCGCACGGCCGTTGCCGCTGCCTCATCCTCGAGCCCACGCGCGAGCTCGCGCTGCAGGTCGAGGAGGCTTTCCGCAACTACGGCAAGTTCACCGACCTGCGCGTGGCCGTGATCTACGGCGGCGTGGGCTACGGCAAGCAGCGCGAGGAGATCGCGCGCGGCGTCGACGTGATCGTCGCCACCCCGGGCCGCCTGCTCGATCTGCTCGGCGACGGCACCGTGCAACTGGGCGACCTCGAGGTGATGGTGCTGGACGAGGTCGACCGCATGCTCGACATGGGCTTCCTGCCCGACGTACGCCGCATCATCCGCCATGTGCCGGCGAAGCGGCAGACGCTGCTCTTCAGCGCCACGCTGCCGCCCGAGATCCAGGGCCTGGCCAATTCCGTGCTCACCGATCCGCAGACCATCGAGATCGGCATCCGCAGCTCGCCGGCCGAGACCGTGGACCACGCGTTCTATCCCGTGGTGGGCGCGCAGAAGTTCGAGCTGCTGTCGACTTTGTTGGAGCGTACCGAATACAAGAGCGTGATCGTCTTCACCCGCACGAAGATCGGGGCCGACCGCATCGCGCACCGACTGAAGGCCCTCGGCCACACCTCGGGCGTCATGCATTCGGACCGCTCGCAGCGCGAGCGCACCGAGGCGTTGGCCGGCTTCAAGAGCGGCCAGTTCCAGATGCTCGTCGCCACCGATCTGGCCGCGCGCGGCCTCGACATCCGCGGGGTGTCGCATGTCATCAACTACGACATGCCCGAGAATCCCGAGGACTACGTGCACCGGATCGGCCGCACCGGCCGGGCGAACAACGAGGGCGACGCCTACACGCTCATGACCGAGGACGATCTGCGCTACGCCCGCGCGATCGAGCGCATGATCGGCCGCCCGGTGGAGCGCCGGAAAATCGACAACTTCAACTATCTCTACTCGGCGCTCTTCGAGGAGAGCGAGAAGGCCTCGGCGCCCAAGCGCGTCAGCCGCCTCTCGCGCGGCCGGAGGAGCTGAGCGCTTCCCACGCCGGCCCGGGCCGGAAAATGCCGAAGGCGGTCGCACTCTTGGTGCGGCCGCCTTCGTGTTTTTGTGGGGGGCGAAAGTCTATTCGCCGGCCTCGGGTGGGGGCGGCGGGCGGTTGCCGTCCTTGCCGGGTCTGCCCTCGGGGCCGCCGCGGCCGTCGCGCGGGCGGGGCGGCCGCATTTGCGCCATCTTCTCCTGCTGTGCGGGCGTGAGGACGGCGTTGATCTGGGGGCGAAATTCCTGGAAGACGGTCCGCAGCTTCGCGCGGCGCTGGTCATCGGAGAGGGTCGGGTCGTTGGCGCTCTTCATGGCGTGGGCCTGGGCGAGCAGGATCGGGTGCAGCGCATTCTGCTGTTCGGCGGTGAGACCGAGTTCCTCGGTGAGGCGGGCGAGGCGGCGCTCCGGATTGAAGCGCATCGGACCCGGGCCCTGCTGGGTGGGGGGCGGTGGCGGGGCGGAGTCTTCGGCGAAGGAGGCGGGCGCGAGGGTGGCGCAGAGCGCGACGAGCAACAGCGGGAGCCGCAGACGGGGAGTGTTCATGGATGGTGTCCCTGGGTATGGTTGTGGTGGGCGGACGGGGAGGAGAGACGCCGCCTCCCCGTGGCGGTTACTGCTCGCCGTGGCAGGAACGGGCGCTTTGCTCCCGCGATTATGCCCATTCGCGTTGCCATGATCGGGGCCGGCTCCATCGGGTTCACCCGCCGGCTCATGCAGGACATCCTCGCCGTGCCGGAGCTCGCCGACACGACCTTCGCGCTCACCGACATCTCGAAGCGCAACCTCGACATGGTCGCGAAGCTCTGCGCGCGCGACATCGCGGCCAACCAGCTGCCGGCGCGGATCGAGGCGACGACCGACCGGCGTCGCGCCATCGCGGATGCGGACTACATCATCTGCATGATCCGGCAGGGCGGGCTGGAGGCGTTCCGCACCGACGTGGAGATTCCGCTCAAGTACGGCGTCGACCAGTGCGTGGGCGACACGATCTGCGCCGGCGGGCTGATGTACGCGCAGCGCACGATCCCGGTGCTGCTCGATTTCTGCCGCGACATCCGCGAGGTCGCGAAGCCCGGAGCCTTGTTTCTCAACTACGCCAACCCGATGGCGATGAACACGCTCGCCTGCGAGAAGTACGGCCGGGTGCCCACGCTCGGGCTCTGCCACGGCGTGCAGGGTGCGCATTGCCAGATCGCGTGGGCGGTCGAGCGGTGGGCGAAGCGCGAGGGGCTCCTGCCGAAGGACTACGTCTCGCCCGGATTCACGCCGTTCACGCTCTGGGGCGCCGAGGGCGCGGAGAAGATCTGCCTGAGTCGCCACGAAGTGGAGGCGACGGCGGCCGGCCTCAACCACCAGACCTGGTTCGTGAAGGTCGCCTTCCGCGGGCACGACATGGTGCCGCTGCTGCCGCGGATCATGCGCGAGATCCCGCATCTGGCGAAGGCCGAGAAGGTGCGCCTCGATGTGCTCGACCGTTTCGGCTACTACTCGACCGAATCCAACGGGCACCTCAGCGAATACCTGCCGTGGTACCGCAAGCGCACCGAGGAGATCGCGCAGTGGATTGATCCGTCGTTCTGGATCCACGGCGAGACGGGCGGCTACCTGCGCGTGTGCACCGAGGCGCGCGACTGGTTCCGGACCGACTACCCGAACTGGATGCGCGAGGAGCCGCCGAAGATCGGCCCCTCCAACCGCTCCGAGGAGCACGCCTCCTGGATCATCGAGGGGCTCCAGACCGGGCGGCCCTTCCGCGGGCATTTCAACGTGATCAACCGCGGCCATATCCCGAATCTCCCGGACGGCTGCTGTATCGAGATTCCCGGCGTCGTCGATCGCAACGGCGTGCAGATGCCCGTGGTCGGCCCGTTGCCGGCCGCCTGCGCGGCGACGTGCTCCGTATCCGCCAATGTGCAGCTCATGGGCATGGAGGCCGCGGTGCACGGCGACGTGACGCTGCTCAAGCAGGCGATGTTGCACGACCCGCTGGTCGGCGCCGTGTGCAACCCCGAGGAGGTCTGGCAGATGACCGACGAGATGCTCGTGGCCGGCGCGAAGTGGTTGCCTCAGTACAAGGCGGCCATCCCGGCGGCGAGGAAGCGCCTCGCCGACCACGTGAAGCGCGGCACCCGCGTGAAGCTGCGCGACACGCAGGGCGCGGTGCGCCTGCACACCAAGACCGTGGCCGAGATGGCGAAGAACGTGGCCGCCGCGCGCGCCAATGCCGGCGCCGCCGACAAGGGTGGCCTGACCAAGCCGACGGAGTAGGCCAGGCAGGGCGATGTCCCGGGACGTGGCGCGTGGGTGCTCGTTCGGTTCTTCGGGATGATGCGGAGCTCCAGGCAACGGGCCACCGGTCGGGCCAGGCCGACCGGTGGCTTGTGCCCGGTCTGGGCGGCACGCCCCGGGCTCCCCATTAGCTGGCCGAATGGCGGCTTAAGGAAAAGGCCCCACAGCCGATAGCGTGGTAGCCAAGGCCCCACACCGAGGCGGACATCCACCTCCCATGAACATGACTTTCAGCAAGCGACTGGCGCTTGGTTTCGCCGTCGTTCTGGGCTTGTTGGCCATAGCCGGGGCTGTAACCGTCTGGTGCATGCGCGCCGGATCGAGTCGGGCCCTCTCCGTCCGTGACGCGTACATCCGGCAGGCGACGCTGGCCAATTCCATCGAGCGCACGACGATCGCGGCGCGCCTGCAGTTCGCCTACCACGTGTATGCCTTCAGGGTCGGCGCGTGGGAGAAGGGGCGCGAGAGCCTGGCCGAGGTCGAGAAACGCGCGGCGGAGCTGCGCCAACTCGTGGCCTCGCGTCCGGAGTTGCACGACAACGAGGAGGCGGTGGCCGCCATGGAGGACGCGTTGCGGGTGTATTTGGAATATGCGGACAAGGGGCGCGAGGTGCGGAAACGCTTCAACACGGCCCGGGCCCGGCTGGAGGCGTCCTGCGACGGGTGCATCATGAAGATCGACGAGTTCGCGCAGAGCCAGATCGAGGAGGCGGGCAACAATTTCAAGGCCGGCGCGCCCGCCACGGTCCTGAGCGAGCGCTTCGTGAAGCTGCAGGCGGTGGCGGAGATGGGCGCGTTGGCCCGGGATGCGCACCGCAACGCCATGGTCGCGTTGTTCGACCGCGACCTTGCGATGGTCGGCGAGGCTTCGCCGCTGATCGAGGAGCTGCTCGAGAAGCTCGAGGAGATCGAGTCGCTGGTGCATCAGGACCAGAATCGTGCGCTGCTCGCGGAGACCCGGGAGATCGCCCGGGCGTTTCTCCAGGCTGCGGACGACACGGCGGCCGCGCTGGCGGAGGAATCCGAGAGCGGACGGAAATGGTCGGACCAGGGGATTCGGCTGATCGAGGCGGTGGAGCGGATCTCCGATCTGGGGATCACCGAAGCGGAGCATGGCGCGGTCGGCGTCGTCGATTCGCTCCAGCGCGGAACCTTGGTCGCGCTGGTCGGCATCGTGGTCTGTGCGCTCGTGGGTTCGGCGGTGGCGTGGCTGCTCGGCCGGCGGTTGACCGCGACGTTGCACTCGATCGCCCGCACTTTGACCTCCGGAGCCGAGCAGTCGGCCTCGGCGGCGCGCCAGGTCTCGGAGGCGAGCCAGTCTTTGGCCGAAGGGGCCAGCGCCCAGGCCGCCTCGCTCGAGGAGACTTCCGCCTCGCTCGAGGAGATGGGCGGGGTCGCGGCGCGCAACGCCGAGCACGCCAACAGCACCCGTGATTTGGCGAGCGATACGCGGGCGGCCGCCGACGAGGGCGCGGCGCAGGCGCGCGAGCTCGGGGCGGCGATGGATGCCATCCGCCAGTCGAGCGACGAGATCACGCGCATCATCCGCACGATCGACGAGATCGCTTTCCAGACCAACATCCTCGCGCTCAACGCCGCGGTCGAGGCGGCCCGGGCCGGCGAGGCCGGCGCGGGCTTCGCGGTCGTGGCCGAGGAGGTGCGCAACCTGGCCAAACGCAGCGCCGATGCCGCGCGCGATTCCGCCGGCAAGATCGAGGCCGCGATCCAGGTGAGCGCCCGCGGCGCGACGGTTTCGGCCAAGGTCGGCGAGACGCTGCAGGCGATCCACGCGAAGGCCACCAAGGTCAACGAGCTGGTCACGCAGATGGCGGCGGCGAACACCGAGCAGCACGAGAGTTTGCGCCAGCTCAACGACGCCATGGCCCAGATGGACAAGATCACCCAGGCGGGGGCGGCGAGCTCGGAGGAGACCGCCTCGGCGGCGCAGCAGATGAACGCGCAAGTGACCGACTTGCTCGCGGCGGTGCGCGATCTCGATGTGCTGGTGGGCCACGATTCGGGGGCCGAACGCGGTGCGCCGCCAGCCGGAGTCGGGGCGGTGTCGCCGCACCCGAACGCGCGGAAGAGCGCCGCCCTGTCGATCTCTTGACATCGAGACGACGTGCGGCATCGGTGCTCGCATGCCGTCGCCCGAACCGGTTTCCCCCGAGCACCTCTACCTGATCCTCTGGAAGGCGTTCTACGCGGTGGAGGCCCACGACCGCCGGAGTATCCGGAGTCTGGGGTTCTCGTCGGACAGCGACTTCGCGGTGCTGGAGGCGCTCCACAGCAAGGGCCCGCTGCCGGTCAACGAGCTGGGCCGGAAGCTGTTTCTCACCAGCGGCTCGATCACGACGGCGGTCGACCGGGCCCAGAAGCACGGCTGGGTGCGGCGCGTGGCGAATCCGAGCGACCGTCGCGTCGCCCTCGTGGAGCTGACGGCCGCCGGCCGCAAGCGTGCCCATGAGGCGGTGACGGTGCATTTCCGCAATCTCGCCCGGGCGTTGTCGGGTCTGGCGGCGGGGGAACAGGCGCAACTGGCCGCGCTGCTGCGCAAGCTCGGCCGGCACGCGGTGCAGCTGGAAATGGAAAGCTCCGCCTGACCGGCCCGACAGTTGGCGGACGGGCCGGGCGCGACGATGGCCACGATTCGGCGCGAGGCCTCGCCTCCGGGCCTATGGCTCGTCCGCGGCGTCCTCGCCGTCGACTTCGACCGTCGGCGGTTCCTCCTCGGCGGATGCGGGGTCCGGCTCCGGTTCCTCCGCCTCGGGTGGGTCGGAATCCTGGGAGTCGGGAAGCGCAGCGGTGTCCTCCTCCGGCTCCTTTTCACCGGCGGCGGCTTCGGGTGGGCGGGATTCGGGGGCCTCGCGGCTTTCGATCCACTCGGCGAGGGCTTCGATGGCTTCGCGGTCGAGCCCTGTGTCCTCGTCGGCTGCCGGTTGGTACCAGTACGTTGGTGACGTGCTTTCGGCGTTGGCGTTCTTGCCGGCGCGTTCGAGGTAGTCCTGCACGGCGGGCAGGGTGGCCTCGTCGCAGAGAAAGAGCAGGGGGCCGCGGGGTTGGTGGTCGCACCGGGCGCGGGAATCGGCGCTTTGCAGGAGCGGGTTGCGGGCGAGAAACCCGTGGAACTCGTCGGGGTGGCGCTCGGCCATCAAGGTGGCGATCAGACCGCCGGTGCCTTCGCCCGCCACGATGGCCAGCCGCGGACAGCCGAGGCGGGCGGCGAGTTCGTCGCGCAGGGCGCGCAGGGTCTCGATCCTGTTGCCGGTCGTGGCGCGGGGGGAGGTGCCGATCGTCGCGACGGCCCATCCCGATTCGAGGAGGGAATCGGCCGCGGAGGTGCGGGCTTCGTCGCCAACGGGACTTTGGCTCGATTCGCGGGCCGAGGGTTCTTCGAGGAGCAGAAATCCCTGCCACGGGTTGGCGACGGTGGCGGTCCAGTGGACGCCTTTGATGTCGCCGGCGATCTGGCGGGGCGGCGGAGGTTCGGCGTCCTGCGCGCGCGCGCAGGGGTGGAGCAGGGCCGCGAGGCCGAGGGCGAGGGTGGAAAGCGTCTTCATCGGTGCAGGTGAACCGTGGGGGCCTGAGGCATGGTCGAGTGTCGCCGGTTTTCCAAGCTCGGAGGAGCCCGTGTCCCGCATCGGGCTGTGGTGGTCGTTGTCCACCGGCTCCGCTGCCGGGTGGAAGGCCGGTTCGCAAATTTCGAACTCCATGCCATGCTGCCTTGGTCCGATAGGTAGTTGGAGGCGGCGGTGTTCGCTTCCCTTCCGGAGTGGCGTTTGCGTCGAGGGTTCGTCGATCGATCGGTGGACGAGTCCGAAGCGGGGAGGCCACGAAAGTCCGAACGGTTCTGTTTCAGGCAACTGCAATGGTTCGCTCCGAATCGGCGTCGAGAACCGGCGTCGGCGCGGGGTGCGGTGTGGCCGACGCCTCCTGCGTCGGGCACCCGGAGCAACAATCGATGTCCGCAAGAATTGGAGGCGCGATCCCATGAAACTTTCCACCCTTCTGTCCATCCACGATCGACTTCTTCACCATGCCCGGCTGGCGAACATGGCCATCGCGTACGCGACGCTGCGGCGTTTCGCGTTGCGTGTGCGGCGGGCTCGCCTCTGGGGCAAGGTGCGGCTCTGCCAGCCCGACGCTCCGGCGGGGCGAAACTGGGCCACGCTGACCGCGCTTGAGGGATCGCAGGCGGCGCTTGAGGAGATGTTCACGGACGAGGATCTGATGGATTTCGCGGATGCGGTGGCGTTTGCCCGCGGGATCTCGGGGCTCGAGGTCGGCTTCTGCATCGAGGATCTGGATGTCGAGTTCGTGCTGCCGCTCGAGGATGCGTTGTGCCGCGCGCAGGTTGTCATCGATCTGCCGCCCGAGGCGTTCGACGATTGGGCGCGGCAGACGGCGGGTTTCTCCGACGTGGGCGAACCCGGCGAGGAGGATGCTCGGGCCTGACTGCCGGCGGCGGTGGCCGAGGCGGGGCGGGGGCGTGGCCGGCCGGAGGGGCGGAAGGTCGGGCGTTGTTTGGAGGCGGGCGAGAATCTTCGGGGGGATCGGCCCGTTGACGTGGGCGGCGCGGAGGGTTTGCTCCAGCGCGTGCACGCCCGCGGAATCGAAAGCCTGCAACGCCTGGTCCTGCCCGACGATTGGCAGGCGCGCGGCATCGCGGCGTTGAAGGCCGGGCACGACGTCATCCTCGATGCGCCCACCGGAGCGGGGAAGACGTTCGTCTTCGAGAAGTACGCCGAGGCGAGCAACTTCGCCCGTCCCGCGATCTACACCGTGCCGACCCGGGCTCTCGCCAACGACAAGTACGCGGAATGGAAACAGCGGGGCTGGAAGGTGGGCATCGTCACCGGCGACCTTTCCATCGCCCCGGAGTCTCCGGTGGTCGTGGCCACGCTCGAGGCCGTGCAGACCCAGTTGAGGGAGGGGGGACGGTGGGGCTTCCTGGCGGTCGACGAGTACCAATGGGTCAATGATCCGCATCGCGGCAACCACTACGAGGGTGCGATCGCGGCCCTGCCCGCCGGGGTGCAGTTGCTCCTGCTCAGCGGTTCGGTCGCGAATCCGTACGACGTGGCGACCTGGCTGCGGCGCCTCGGGCGGAAGGTGGAGCTGATCCGGCACGCGAAACGTCCGGTGCCGCTGGAGGAGGTGGAGGTCGACGATCTCGTGCGCGGTCTGCCCGCGACGATCCAGAGCTTCTGGTCGCGCCGGCTCGCGGGGGCGCTGCGCGAGGCGCTCGGCCCCGTGCTGGTCTTCGCGCCGCAGCGCCAGGATGCGGAGCGCTTCGCGCGCCAGTTCGCCCGCGTGCTGCCGCCGCCCGATCCGCTCACGCTCACGCCCGAGCAGGAGCAGGCGCTCGGGCCCCGCCTCACGAAGCTGGTCCGGCTGCGCATCGCGTACCACCACAGCGGGCTCACCTACGCGCAGCGCGCCGGGGTGATCGAGCCGTTGGCGAAGGCCGGACAGCTGCGCGCCGTGGTCGCGACACTCGGGCTCAGCGCCGGGATCAACTTCTCGCTGCGCGCGGTCATGGTCACGGCGTCGCATTATCGGCATGACAATCTCGACCACGAGATCGAGCCGAGCGAGCTGCTGCAGATGGTCGGCCGGGCCGGGCGGCGCGGGCTCGACGAGACGGGCTACGTGCTCACCAGCCGCAGCTCGCCGCGCCTGGCGCGGGCGCATGCCGAGAAGCTCAAGCGGGCCGCGCCGCTGCCCTGGGCGGTGCTGCTGCGGGAGCTGCGGGGCGGGCGCGGCGCGGCGGAGATCGCGGCGGCCTCGGCCGGCCGGTTCTTCACCGCCGATCCGATCCGTTTCGGGATCGAGCTCACCTCCGAGCTGCCGCCGGAGGTCTTTCCTTGTGGTCAACGCACGGATACCGGTCGGGCGCGCCTGGTGCGCCGCAGCCGCAATCCGTTTCCCGGTTGCCGGCAGTGCCGGTGGCGCGCGGCGTGTGTGGAGCTGTCGCCGGAGCCGACCTTGTTCTGGCAATGGCAACGTCTCGGTCTGCTGGACCGGGAGCTGCGGCTCGCGCCGCGCGGGGAGATCGCCGCGGCGTTCGCCGGACCGGAGGGCCTGGCGGTGGCGGCGGCGCTGGAGCAGGGCCGCTACCCGCTCGACGACCTGGTCTTCGACCTGGCCAACCTCTTCGCGACGGACCGTTTTTCGGGGACGAACCCGCGGTGGCTGGGCCGGCTGGCGGCGGTCTGCGAGAAGACGTATCGGCGGCTCGATGTCGAGGGGTTCCTGGTGCGCGGGGTGCCGCCGAACTACGGCGGCGGCGCTTCCGAGATCGTGCGCGGGCTGGTCGCGCACGGGGCGACGCCGCGCGAGGCGATGGCCGAGGCCGAGCAGGCGGGCCGGGGCGACCTCGACCGGCTGCTCATCGAATGGCGCAGCCTGCTCAAGCAGATCGCGGGGGCGGAGCCGCTCTCGAAGCCGGAATCTGGAGACCGGAAAGCGGAGAGGCCGGCGGGTGGGGAGGGATTGCGCTCGTCCCCGGCGGCGGTGCTGGTCGCGCGCTGGGATGCGCTGCGGGAGCGGGCGCGGCTGCTGCTCGAACGGCTGCCGCGCACGGTGCTGCCGGAGCTTCCGCCGTTGACCGTGGAGCAGCGTCGGCCGGTCAACCACCGCCTGATCCAGCGCGGAGGGTTGGCGCCTCGCTGAACCCGAATTGCAGGAGAGACCGGTGTGGCCCGGTGCTTCAGCCTGGGGCGGCGGATACGCGCCGACCGCGAGAGACTCGCCGAAGTCGGATTCTGCGGATCGGCGTGCACGTGCGGCCGTGCCAAGCGCGGTGACTGAAACACCGGGCTACGCCGGGATCAGCGAATCAGTTCCGGTGCCGTGGTGCCCAGCGCGCGGAGGAATCGGTCGGGCGATTCGGGGAAGACCGAGAGCTGCCGGCTGACGCCGTGGTCGTTGCGGAAGGTGATGATGCACTCGAGCGCGGGCCCCAGACGCCGGGCGGCCACGCTCTCGATCGAGTCGAGCGCGATCCGGTGGCAGAGGTCGACCTGTTCGGCCACGAGGGCAAAGGGGTAGGTGACGTCGACGAACAGTTTGTCGTGGGTGACGATCAGTTCGACGCCGCGGGCGATGCCTCCGAGTCGGGTGAGCAGGCTGCGGTGGGAGTAGCCGGAGGCGTGCTGTTCGGCGTGGAGGACGTCGGAGGGAGTGGCGGTGCGGAGCGAGCGTTTGCGGGCGCAGCAATGGCGGCAGCGAAGCGCGAGGAGAGCGAGGAGCGCGGCGGCTCCTGCGGCGTAGGGAAGCCAGGGGGGCATGGGCAGGTGGGGCTGTGGGGATGGGGCGAGGGGAAGTCGGTGCAACTCCGCGCACGTAGGCAAGCCCGGAGGGCCGCAAGTTTCCGGGTTTATTTTTGAACGTTGTCCAAACGGGCCAGCACGGGCTGGCCTTCCGGTGCCGTCGGCGGCCGCGGGCGCGTGGTCCGGGTGCGCGAGCGCTAGGCCTTCGAGTGTGTACGAAGTTTCGGATACGGAGTGTCGCCGGAGGTACCGGGGACGGGTTCCGGATTCGGTCCGGATCCGCGGACCGGCCCGGCCGCAAGCGTGGCGGCCTGGAGGATCGTTACCCGACTACGCGCGGAGCTTCGCCGCCAACGCCGGGGGCAGGAGCGCGAGTTCGCTCGATTCCTCGACGGCGAGGCGGATCTGGTCGCGGATGCGCTCGAGCGGCACGGGCGGGAGGTAGTTCGCGAGGTGCTCGGCGAGCAGTTCGACCGGTGGGCGTTGGGTGAGGTAACTCTGCCGGAAGATCGCGCTCGCGATCGAGGCGGCGGCGCCGGCGGTGAGCAGTTCGGGCATCGTGAGATCCGCGGGGCGGGCCTCGGGCAGCACGAGTTGGTTGCGCGCGAAGATGCCGCGCAGGAGGGCCCACGCGTCGTCGTCGGTCGTGGCGGGCAGGACGGGCAGGCGGCGGTCGATCCGGCCGGGGCGCTTGAGGTCGACCTCGACGAGATCGGGGCGCGAGGTGGCGAGCATCCAGAGCACGCGGCCGCGGTTGGCGCCGTCGCCCATGAACTGCGCGAGCATCGAGTAGAGCCGGCCGTTGACGTCGCTGCTGGAGTCGTTGCCGGTGCGGCGGCCGAGGGTCTGGTCGGCTTCGTCCACGAACACGATACACTGGCCGAGGGCGTCGATCAGGCGGAAGATGCGCTCGAGGTTGCCCTCGGAGCTGCCGACCCAGCGGTCGCGGAAGTTATTCAAGACAACCACCGGCACCCCCGCCTCGCCGGCGACGCAGTTGACGAGGTAGGTCTTGCCCGTGCCGACCGGGCCGGTGACGAGGTAACCCATCGGCACGGCGCGCACGACGCCGTCGCGGAAGAGTTTCAGGTCGGTGCGCAACGCGGCGACGAGCTGCGGCTGGCCATGGTAGTCGTTGAGGGTGGTGGCGGACTCGATGAACTCGATCAGGCCGTTGCTGTCGCGCTCGACGGCGGCCTTGCGCATGGCGGCGACATCGGCGTCGGTGAGCGCGGTGCCGGCGTGGGTGTGGTGGCGGAGGAGGCCGAGCAGGGAATAGCGGGTGACGCCGCGCAGGCGCTTGGCGAGCACGGGTGACCGATCTTTGAATTCACCCAGCGCGGCGGCGAAGCGCTCCTGCAGGCGGCTCAGCTCGACGGCGAGTTCCGCCTCCGAGGGCAGCGGCACGGCGATCGAGGCGGCGAGCGGGTTGTTGCGGACGATGGGGTGGAGGTCGTTGAGGGCGTCGGCGACGAGGAAGGTGGTGAGGCTGAACCAGGCGTGTTCGCGCGGGCGCGACCAGTCGCGGATGAGCGAGGCGCAGGCGGAGAGGTCGAAGTAGAGGTTGCTCGTCTCGTTGGGCACAAGCAGCGGCGCGTCGTTGAAGATCGCGGCCACGTGGACCGGCGTGCGTTCGCCCACGGCGCGGTTGTTCAGGAAGAGGAAGAGCTGGCGGAGGGTGTCGAGGTACTCCTTGGGCGAGTTGCGCAGGTCCTTCAGGGTGCTGAGCTGCGCCCAGCCCTGGAGCGCTTCGCTGCCGCGGACGACTTCGATGCCGTGCGCGAGGTCGAGGGAGATGACGACGCTGAACGCGCCGAGCAGGCGGCGGACGAGGAAGTCGTCGAGATCGAGAAAGTCGGGCGCGGCGGAGGCGGGGGCGACGGCTGTCGCGCCGGGCTGGAGACCGATGGTGGGAGTGGAGGTGTCGGCCGCCTTGGCCGGCGCGGCCCAGAACACATCGCGCACATTGCCGTGCAGGAGGAACTGGCAGGCGGTGTTGGCCGCATAGCGGCTCTCGATTTCGCGGATCCAGTCGGTCGGGGAGGCGGGCATGGGAAAGGGGCGCGGGGTGGGCGGCGGTTTGGTATCGGAGGAATGGAACCACTAACGCACACTAACGGGCACTAAGGAACGGAAGTGCACGGAGGAGGAAGAATTCGGAGGAAGGGAACCACTGATTGGTTTCGTCAATCGACGAAACTTTGGAGGTGTCCTCCGGCTGATCGCCTCCGGGAAGTGGTGTCGGCGCCCGCTGATCGCGGCCTACCTCTTGCAGCGAAGTGAATAGCGACGACATCGGACTTTTCCCTGTGCTTCAGTACCCTCACGCCCCTTCGCTCATCTTGGGCTTTTCGGGGGCCGGAGCGGCGGAGACGGACTCGGCGGGCTTCATGGCGACGTTCTTCTTCGCGAGGAAGTTTGCGAGGGCGGCTTTCTTGGCGACGTCCTGCTCCTGCTGCTTGAGCTTGAGGTCGCTGAACTGTGTGGAGTCCTGCGAGGCGCGCAGGCGGCCGGAGGCCTTGTCGAGTTTCTCGTTCACCACTTCGTCGAGACGCTGCATGTTGTCGAGCGAGGAGCTCTGCTTGCTGATCGTGCCGGAGAGCATCTCGGAGACGTCGGCGAGGGCCTCCTTGGCCTTGGCCTTCGAGAGGGCGTTGGTGAGCCGCTCGATCTTCTTGCGGATCTCCTGCTCGGCGGTCTGGCAGGCACCGACGAATTCCTTGTAGGCGGCTTCGTTGTGCTCGAGCTCGGCCTTGTTCTCGGCGAGGTCGGCCTCGACGGACTGGAGCTGGGCGGCGAGCTCCTCGGCGAGCTGCTGGTTGCCGCCGTTGTAGACGACCATGATGCGGCCCTCGAGGTCGGTCTTGCGGCGCTCGCCCTCGGCGACCTGGCGTTTCAACTTTTCGGAGACGGCGGCCATCTGCGCGATGCCGTTCTGCATGGCGACGCGGTTCTTTTTGAGGTCCTCCTTGGCGTTCTCGAGGAGCACCTCGGGATTGCGGAACTCGATGGAGCTGAAGAAGAGGCTGATGCGGCCACGGATCTGGTTGTAGAAGCGAGCGACGAGGGACATGGCGAGGAGGGGAACGAGGG
>JAEZUE010000102.1 GCA_023443455.1 Verrucomicrobiota bacterium | reverse complement strand
TGCAGTTCCTTCGCTGCCCGCGTGAAGCTCTGGCAGCGCACAACGGTGACGAAGGCCAGCAACTGCCGGCTATCGAGTGGACGGTTCATGGGTGAAGAAGTCGGCCTCGCGAAGAGGTTTCCCCTCTCCTAAGCAGACCGCAGGCCAACCGCACCCGCGACTCCGCCACGCCCGCGCCATCACCACTCCGTCGTAGCGAAACGCGTGAGCGTTTCGACTCCAGCCACCGGCTACCGCCCACCAGCAACCGGCTACCGGCGACTGGCCACTGCTCACAGTCCACCGTCCACCGCCCACCGGCTACCGGCTACTGGCTACCGGCTACCGGCAACCGCCTTCCCGATTGAAACCGCGCCGCGCCGGTCCGTTGCTTGTTCCGTGGACCAAGCCACCCGACAAGCCCTTCGTTCGTTTCCCCGCGCCATGTGGGTGGTGGCGGTCGGCAATTTCGTGAACCGGTTCGGCGGCTTCGTCGTCCCGCTGTTGGCCCTCCATCTGGCCCACCTCGGCTTCTCCGCCGAACGGATCGGTTTCGTGCTCGGCGCCTACGGCATCGGCCGGCTGGGATCTTCCGTCCTCGGCGGCGTGTGGACCGACCGACACGGCCATCGCTTCGTGATCGCCGTCTCGATGTTCAGCTCGGCGGCCGGCATGCTCGTGCTGGGCTGGCTCACCGACTACACCGCCATCCTTGCGATGGTGCTCTTCCAAGGTTTCGCCTCGGAGCTCTTCCGTCCCGCCTCCAGCGCGCTCATCGCCGAACTCGCCCCGCCCGAGCACCGCCTCACCGCGTTCGCGCTCAACCGGCTCGCCGTCAACGCCGGCTTCGCCCTCGGCCCGGCTGTCGGCGGCATCCTCGCCCACCTCTCGTTCCACTGGATCTTCCTCGGCAACGCCCTCGCCGATCTCATCTACGGCGTGCTCGCCTGGCGCGGACTCCCCGCCCGTGTGCAACCAACCGGCACCGCGCCCGCGGAGGAAGGCTCCTGGTCCGCCGTGCTGGCCGACCGGCGACTGCTGCTCTTCCTCGCCTCGATCTTCCCGATGACGTTCATCTTCATGCAGGGCGGCTCGAGCTTCGCGCTCTACACCACCGATCTCGGCTTCTCCCCGCGCGACTTCGGCCTGCTGCTCGGCGTCAACGGCATCCTGATCGTCACCTGCGAGCTCACGCTCACCGGACTCACCCGCCGTTTCTCGCCGGTCAATGTGCTCATGCTCGGCTACACGCTGCTCGGCGTCGGCTACGCCTGCACCGGTCTCGCCCACCATTTCGCGACCCTCGCCCTCACCGTCGTCGTCTGGACCTGCGGCGAGATGATCAGTGCGCCCACCCAGAGCGCCGTGCTCGCCAACATGGCCCCGCCGCATCTGCGCGGCCGCTACATGGCCGCCGCCACGTTGATGTGGTCGCTGGCCACGATCGTCGGCCCCTCACTCGGCAGCTTCCTCTACGGCTGGAGCCCGACCTTCCTCTGGTTCTTCGCCGCCGCCATGGGACTCGCCAGCGCCGCGGCGGTGCGGTGGTCGCTCGCGCCGCGGCGGACCTGACCCGCGTCTGCTCCGCCGGGCGCCCAAGCGCCGCAGACCGGGCATCCGTCGACCGCACCCACACAGGCAACCGGCCACCGGCAACTGGCAACTGTCCACCGGCAACCGTCCACCGCCGAGCCCGCCTGTTCCCCTTTTCCTGATTTCCACACTCGCCCTCCCGCCCCATCAACGAGTCCGGCTTCGCCGTACGCCCGTTCCGCAGCCCCGACTCCGCATTCTCCACTCCGCAATCTCGAAGATTATTCCGCAGGAAGAACGCATTCCGAAATCCACAATTTGCCCATGCGCGCCGTCGTCCAACGCGTCTCCTCCGCCTCCGTCACCGTCGCAACTCCGGCCGGCGACGGCTCGTCGTCCGCGCCGACTGGTGAAACCACCGGCGCCATCGGCCCGGGCCTGCTCGTCCTGCTCGGCATCCACCCCTCCGACACCGAGGCCGACGGCCAGTGGCTCGCCGAGAAGCTCGTCCGCCTGCGCATCTTCGAGGACGACGCCGGCCAGATGAACCGTTCCGTGGCCGATCTCGGCGGAGGCATCCTCGTCGTGAGCCAGTTCACCCTCTTCGCCAGCACGAAGAAAGGCACGCGTCCGTCGTTCAACGACGCCGCCAAGCCCGACCACGCCATCCCGCTCTACGAGAAGTTCGTCGCCCAGTCCGCCGCCGCGCTCGGCCGCCCCGTCGCCACCGGCCGTTTCGGCGCCATGATGCAAGTCGCCCTCGTGAACGACGGCCCGGTCACGCTCGTGATCGACACCAAGAGGCGCGAGTAGCGCCCACGTTCCGAGTGCTCTCAACGCCGGTCCGCGGGAACGACCTCGGCAGGCAATGGCTTCCCCGGCACACCGAGCGCCACCACAGGACCTTGTCCGCGAGTGACCAATGCAATCTGTTTCCCGAGGGGATCGAGGAGACAGATCTGATCGTCCCCGAGTTGGAAAAGCACCAAATCGCGCCTGAGATGCGTGGCGTTACGCACTCGCCACTGAACAAACGGTGTCTCCAGCGAATACCGGAACCGCTCGCCTGAGTCTTCCCGCCGGCCCGAGATGCCCTCGGCGGCCCAGAAACCAGCCCACATGGACCACGGGCTTTCGACTCCGAGTTTCACCACCTCGCCAAAGTTGTACCACGACACGTCGGCGACTTGCCCCTCGAGTCTGCACAGCCTCTCATCGATGGCGGCACTCGCAGCGAAGTTCTGTAGCAAAGGGAGTGTTCGCGGCTTGGCGCGATTCTCCCCCTGCAGTACCGCGACAAGATCGAAGCCCCCTCCTGCTCCCTGCTTCACATACAGCCTGTCGTTGTGTTCAACCGTTCCAAGCTCCGCCACTTTCTCCCGCCCGCCCCCGGTGAGATCGCTCCGCATCACCTCGCCATCCCTCGTCAGATAGTAGAGCACATAGTCCGTTGAAGGCGGCAGCTCTGCCCCTCGCACCACGCTCACGCTGGTCAGCAAGCTCGTACCGCTCGCCAACCAATAGCATCCGAACAGCACCGGGTAACTGATTGCATTCACGATCAGGGTCCCGCAGATCGCCGCTCGCCAGCCATTTGGTCTCCGCCCAAGCGCCAAGCGTACGAACGGGAGCTCGATCACCAGCGTCGCCGCAAACGCCAGTACGACGAACGCCCAGAACCAGAGCCGCAGGTTCACGATGTCGACTGGGACCTGCGGCGCCAGCCACTGGAGTAAGAGTGCTCCGCCACCCCACGCCGATGCGTAGTTCGCCACGATCATCAAGCCCACCGCGCTTCGCCTCCGGGTCTTGAACAGAGCAGCAAGCACGAGCCCCTCCGCAAAGCCGATAACCGCATTCCCAAACAGGAGATGGAAAGCCCTCGCCCAAATGAGCGCTGTGCCGGCGTTGGCCCACGCGAGACTCGGGGTCATCAGGCACAAAACCGTTGGAAGCATCCAGCGCCGGCACGACAGCCAAGTTCGGGGGGTCTCCATTCCTTGATCGTGGCTTCTTGCCGTATTCAGGCAAGTCTGCCTCCACAGCGACGCCCGCTCTCGCGTTGCGATAGTGCCAGTTCCTTCACCTGAATGCTTGTTGCGTGCGATGCGTACCGGTCCGGACTTTCTCCTGCTTCATGTTTCCGGTTCCGCCCTCACCACGCCCACCCGTCTCCGCCCCTTCCGGCGCTTCTCCATTCCGCCTTCTTCACTCTGCGATTTTTTGGTGGCCCGCCGCCCCCCGCCTCTGGCTTAAACGTCACCTTTCCGCGCACCCCCGACACCGCGCCCAGCCCTAAATCCGATCCCTGACCTTTCATGGACACCCAAAACGCTGCCCAATCCCGCCCCACCCTCCAGACCCTGCCCGGTGACGACGTGCGCCAGATCATGTGGCGCTTCAGCGACCGCTTCGACATCCAGATGCTCGTGCAGTCCACCCGCAGCGTCGCCCGCGGCATCGTGGCGAAGCTCGTCGCCCAGGGCGCGCGCAACACCCACGAGTGGACGCCCGAGAAAAACGAGCTCCTCGCCGCCTACGACGCCGCCGGCATCACCACCGCGTTCATGGACCCGCACCAGGGCGGCTTCATCGAGGGCCCGAAGAACCTCGTCCTCTCGCTCCTGTGCTACGAGCTCGCCTGGGTCGACGCCGGCGCCGCCACCGGCTCCCTCGCCGGCAACCTCGCGCTCTCGCCCATCCACGAGCGCGGCACCAAGGAGCAGCGCGACTACTACATGAGCAAGTGCGTGCCTCCGCAGCCTGGTGACGACCGCCAGATCTGGCGCGGCGCGTTCGCCCTCACCGAGCCGCTGCCGTACGTCGGCGTCGAGACCGGCCTGCTCTGCGGCAAGGTGAAGATCGCCGAGTGGAAGGAAGGCCAGGAACCCATGCTCCACATCGACAAGCGCGCCCGGTTCATCACCAACATGGGCTTCGCCAACTTCGCCACCGTCGCCGTCGATTCCGCCGACCCGCGCATCAAGACGAGCTGCATGGTCGTCATCGAAGATACCGACCCCGGCATCTTCGACCGCGGCGCCCCCACGCACAAGATGGTGCACCAGCTCTCCTCGACCAACGATCCGGTTTTCAACGTCACCGTGCCGGCCTCGCGCATCATCGGCGGCTACACCGTGAAGGACGGCGTGATCGTCCCGAAGTATTCGCACGGCGAGATCATCGAGGCCGTCTTCCGCCGCACCCGCGTGCCCGTCGGCGTGATGACCTCCGCCAAGCTCCTCTCCGCCATCGAACCGGTCATCCGCTACCAGCGCTCGCGTTTCCGCGGCGCCGCCAGCGTCAACCCCGGCACCCCGCGCTTCGAACTCGGCCTCCAGCAGAAGGAGGACTGCCTCCAGCGCCTCGTCGACATCTGGGCGACCGGCGAGGCTGGCATCGCCCTCGGCATGGCCACCGCCCGCCTCTTCGACGAGCTCGACCCGCTCGAGAAGATCAAGGATGCCAAGTTCGCCGAGCAGGGCATCGTCACCGGCATGCAGCAGATGAAGGCCTTCCGCGCCCTCACCAAGCCCGCCCTCGAGTTCCTCGCCCTCGACGCTCAACCCGAGGCCGAGCGCGACGCCGTCCGCCATGCCGAGCTCAAGGCCGATCCGCTTGTCCAATACCTCATCCTCGACGCCCAGGCCAACGTGCTCTGCCCCGCCACCAAGCTCTGGAACACCGGCCATGGCGCCACGATGATGCGCGAGGCCGTCGCCCTCATGGGCGGCTACGGCATCACCGAGGATTGCCCCGGCTTCCTCGGCCAAAAATGGATGGACGCCCAGCTCGAGGCCACCTACGAGGGCCCCGAGGCCGTGCAGCGACGCCAGATTTCGGTGACGATGACCAACGAGGTCTTCCTCACCTGCTACCGCCTGTGGATCCGCCAGCTCCGCGCGATCGCCTCCAGCCACCCGGAAACGGGCGCCTGCGTGCTCGCCTCCGCGATGGAGCTCTGGCTCTGGACGTTGCAGTACATCCAATCCGCCAAGGACGCCTCCGGTGCCAAGCTCTTCTCGGGCAACCGCCACGGCGTCGTCTTCCCGCTGGTCGACGCGCTGTGCTGGCTGCTCGCCTCCCGCCAGCAGATTCTGGATATCCTCGAGCTCGAGGAGAAGGGCCCGCTGAACGCCACCGTCGCCGAAGGGCTCGAAGGCTACGTGAACTTCTTCTCGGATCTTTCGGCCGTGCAGGCCGCCGCCGCCGCCGGCCAGTCCTCGCGCCTATGCGCCGAGCTCGTCTACGGCTTTGCGGCCACCTGCGGTTGCCGCGGCCATGACGAAGGCCAGTGCTGCGGCCAAGGCGACGGCACCGGCAAGATGGCGTCCGCCAACGAGGAGTTCACCGCGCTGCGCCTCAAGGTCGACACCTGCCTAGCCGGCAGCCGCCTCGCCAAGGACCGCGCCGCCGACGCCCTCGCGCAGGTCATGATCCCCGAGGCTCTCGACTACCCGGCATAGGCATCCGTCGGAGTTCGTTTTCCCAAGGCGGCGCTTTTCACGAAGCGCCGCCTTTTTGTCGGCCCTTTGCGATCATCGCAGGCTGGGGCGGCCCGGCCATGAAGAACCGCCGACAATCGCGTTCAGCCCGACTCGCCCAAACGCCGTCGCCAGTAGTCCGGATGCCGACTGTGGTGCTTGCAGGCGAGGATCTGGATATAGTCCTCACGAATCCGGAAGTAGAGCGCGAACGGAAACCGTCGCAGCAGATACCGGCGCACGTCCCGCTCCAACACAGGCCAGCATTTCGGCATCGCCACAATCACCCTCACAGCCTCGTCGACTTCATTCAGGAAATCGACTCCGAGTCCCGCCACGCGTTCCTCGTAGTACCGCGCCGCGTCACCAATCTCCGTTGTCGCGATCGGATGGTGAACAACCCGCATCACAGCGAGCGGCGCAGGTTACGCATCGCCTCATCGTGCGATTCGGGCTGCACAACCCCGGAGTCGAGCTCCTCCGCACGGAAGACCGATTCCTCGACCGCACAGGCTTCACTCGTCTCGACCAGCCCTCGATCGATACTCTCCCACAATGCTTGGGCAAGCTGCACACGTTCGCCCAGAGGAAGTCCCAGCGCGGCCGTGGTGATCTGTTCGGTCGACATGCCGGCACCGTAGCCCATGCCCGACTCCCGTCAACGCCGCCCCTGGTTCGCGCACCGGACCGCCCGTGCCAACGGGAAGACTTGTCTGGGGTTGCTGATGCGGACAGGCTCCGGTCTCCCCACGCCACTGACAATGTTACCGCCAACCGACTCGGTTGGCCCAGGAAGAATACCATGGCGCGTTCACGCAAAATTCGGGTGATGATCTCGAGCCGGTGCAACGACCGGTTCCCCACCGGCAATCCCAAGGCTCCGACGCTCTCGGACCTCCGGCGCCAACTAAAATCGGAGATCGAGGCGTCGCCGCTGTTCGGCGCGCCGGCTTTCGATGTCTGGATCAACGAAGAAGCACCTCCGCAGGGCGGCAACTGGGACAGCTGGGAGGTCTGCCTCGAGGCCGTGAAAGAGTGCGACATCCTGCTCGTGCTCTTCAACGGCAACGCCGGCTGGGCCAAACACGCCGGCGAGATCGGCATCTGCCACGACGAACTCGCCACCGCGTATTCGCTCAACCCCGCCAAGGTCCGTTGCGTCACCCTGCCCCGCGTCGCCTGGGACGCCTCCGACGAGGGAATCCGCAATCGGCGTTTCCAGGACTACTACGACACCCTTTCGCCCTTCCGCGGCGGCGAGGTGAAGACGGTCGACGACCTGATGGACCGGGTCCGCGAAGCCCTGCGCGGCGCGGTGGTGACCTTGATGCAGACCGGCGTGCTCGCCGCTGGCAAGGGTCGCGGCTACAGCGGCCAGGCGCTCGACTGGAACCGGCTCAACTTCGCCGACCGTCAGAAGACGATGGTGGACGTGCTGCGCGACGCGCTCGTCCGCCGCCCCGGCTCCACCGACGAGGCCGGCAACGTGTTCGTGCGCATCGCCGACCGCCCCGTGCTCGTCGTGCCCTCGGCGATTCCCGCCGCGTTCTCGATCGCCGCCGCCCGCGAGAGGGTCGGCCAGCCGTTTCTCAAGGACCATCTCCACGCGCCCGCGCTCGTCGACAAACGCGGCGGCCCCGTCCACTTCATCGCTTGCCAGAAGAACGCCACCGAGGCCCACGGCATCAAGCTGCTCGGCTTCCCCGATGCGACCGTGGTGAGCACTCCGTTCGGCGTCTACGTGGTCGACAACGTCCAGAAGATCCAGCTCGTGCTCATCGCCAACTGTGCCGACGATCCGAGCACAAGGCACGGGGTGCAACGGTTGTTCGAATGGCTCGACCAGACCGGCGAAGGCCAGCGTCTCGCCAACCGCGCCGCCGCCCGCGCCCGCATCGTCCGCCAGATCGCCAAGGAGATCTGAAGCCAAGCATTCGGCCGAGTGACGAGTGACGAGCGTCGAGGGGCCGAACACAGAGAAGATTGAGCAAAGCACTCGTGCTGGACGATCGCCTCCGATGGTTTGGCGCTCGTTCCTCGACGTTCGCCTCTCGACCGCATCATCACGTAGAGGCCCAGCCATCCGCGACCGGCCCCGCCGCGGGTTTGGCGGAATCGGATTTGTCAGACGGCCCTTTCGGCGTGACCACGAATGTCCGCACCTCCTGCGCGATTTCGCGACCGACAAGGCCCGCGCGCGCCGTGGCGAGACCTTGACTCGGCCCGCCGCTCTGTTGGCGTTGACGCCCTCAAAACCCGCCCCGCTTTCCCCACTTCCGGATCAGTGCCAAGTCGTGTGGAGTAGTGGTTCCCCGTCTTCTCTCCCGTCCTCCATGTCCGCCGTGGATTCCTCCTCCGCCCCCTCCTCCGATTCCATCCCCGCCATCGAACGTCCGTCCATGGACGTCGACATCGTCTGCGTCGGCTTCGGCCCCGCGATGGGCGGCTTCCTGACCAAGCTTTCGCAGAACCTCGTCAAGGAGGACGGCACCCCGGTCGTCGAGAGCGCCACCATGCCCGGCATGCCCCCGCAGGTCATCTGCTACGAGCGGGCCGACGACGTGGGCTTCGGTGTTTCCGGTGTGGTGACGCCCGGCCGCAGCATCAAGGCCAGTTTCCCGCAGCTCGATCCGGCGCAGATCCCGATGGCCGCCCCGGTGAAGTCGGAAAAGGTCGCGTATCTGCTCGACCCGATCGGCGCCAGCCGCCGCTCGCTGGCGCTGCGCTCCGCCGATGCGGTGCTGAAGCTCTTCAAGGGGAAGAACCACGCGATCGAGCTGCCGTGGATTCCGCCCTTCCTCGCCAAGCACGACGGACTGGTCCTCTCGATGGGCCAGTTCATGCAGTGGACCGCCCAACAGGCCACCGGCATGGGAACCGTCCAAGTGTGGCCTTCCTCGCCGGTCGCCGCGGCGCTCGTCGAGGAGAAGAAGGTCGTCGGCGTGCGGCTCTGCGACCAGGGCGTCGAGAAGAACGGCACGCCCACCGGGGCGTTCGCGCCCGGCATGGATATCCGAGCCGCCCTTACGATCATCGGCGACGGCCCGGTCGGGGCGCTCGGGCAACAGCTCGACCGCGAGATCGGGGTGCCGGAAGGTCACCAGGCCGACGAATGGGCCGTGGGCATGAAGCTCGTCGTCGACCTGCCCGCCGACTCGAAACTCGAGCCCGGCATGGTCTTCCACACCTTCGGATACCCGGAGCCCGAGATCTTCGGGTTCATGTACATCCACCCGGGCAACATCGCCTCGCTGGGCATCTTCGTGCCCTCGTGGTTCGACAACCCCGTCCGCACCGGGTACCGGTATCTCCAGCACTGGATCCAGCACCCGTACCTCTGGCGTCACCTGAATGGTGCGACACTGCGCTCCTGGGGCGCCAAGACCCTCGCCGAGTCGGGCCGCCGCGCCGAACCCCACCTCACCGGCGACGGCTTCGCCCGCATCGGCGAAGGCTCGGGCACCACCAACGTGCTCACCGGCTCCGGCGTCGACGAAGCGTGGGCCACCGGTACCCAATTGGCGGATGCCGTGCTCGAGCTCCTCAAGGCCGGCAAGCCGTTCACCAAGGAAAACCTCGACGCCACCTACGTCGCCCGCCGCCGCGCCAGCTGGGTCGAGAAGGAAGGCCGCATCGCCGAAAAGTCCCGCGACGGTTTCACCCGCGGCGTCGTTTCCGGCCTGATCGGCATGGGCCTCACCGGCCTGACCAACGGCCTGCTCCACTTCCCGGGCAAAGCGCGCCCGCCGCACAAGCGCCTCCCGAAGATCGAGGACTACTACCGCGGCAAGATCCCCGCCGCCGAGGTCGCCAAGATCCGCGAGGAGTGCCTGGCCAAAGGTTTGCCGCTCCACAACGCGCTCATGGACCGAGCCGGCTGGCCCGCCATCGCGCTCGACGGCAAGCTGCTCGTCTCGCACCAGGACGCGCTGCTCATGGGCGGCAAAGTCCAGGCCGCGCCCGGCTACGCCGACCACGTGGTGTTCCCCTTCCCGGCCGTCTGCGCGAAGTGCGACCAGCGCACCTGCGTCGAGGTCTGCTCCGGCCAGGCGATCGCGCACGGCCCCGACGGCGTGCCCGTCTTCGACCGCGAGAAATGTATCCATTGCGGCGCCTGCCTGTGGAACTGCGCGAGCGAACGCCCCGACGGCTCCGGCCGCACCGTGCTCGAGTTCCGCGCCGGCGCCGGTGGCCTGCACTCGGCGGAGAACTGATGATACGGTCGAGAGGCGAGGGACGAGCGCCAAAGCATCGGTGGCGAGCTTCCAGCACGAACGCTTCGCTCGATCTGCTCTGTGATCGGCCCCTCGACGCTCGACACTCGACCGCATGCTTGGCTGAGGGACCGGAATCCCACAAACAAAAGGCCGGCCGCAAAAAGCGGCCGGCCTTTGTTTGGAAACGCTTCCGGGGAAACACCCGCTCAAGCGACCCGTTCGACGACGAGCGGCGGCGGGGTCGGGCGCTTCGGGGCGAGGCGATAGGCGTTCTTGAAGTGTTCCAAGGCGGCCTCGAGCTTCGACTCGTCGTTGTAGTGGATCATCATCAACGGCTCGCCCTGCTTCACCTGCGTGCCCACTTTCTTGATCTCGGAGACACCCACGGTGTAGTCGATCTTGTCGGCGGGGTTGTCGCGGCCGGCGCCGAGGATGTGCACGCCCTTCGCGATGAGCGCGGCGTTGATCGTATGGACGTACCCACGTTTCGGAGCCGGAAGCTTGCGGATGTGCTTCGCCTTTTGGAATTTCTCGGGATTGTCGACGAAGGTGGCGTCGCCACCCTGCGCACGAATGAGCTCCTTGAACTTCTCGAGCGCGGAGCCGTCGGTGAGATGGCGCTGCACCGTCTGCTTGGCCGAGAGGGTCGAGCCGGCCACGCCCGCCAGGCGGACGATTTCCATGCCGAGCTTGAGGACGAGTTCCTGCATGTCTTCCGGGCCTTCGCCCTTGAGCAGCTGGATGGCCTCCTTGAGTTCGAGCGAGGTGCCGACGGTGTCGCCGAGCGGCTGGTTCATGTCGGTGACGAGTGCCACGCAGCGTCGCTTCATCGAGCGGCCGACGCGGGTCATCGAACGGGCGAGCTGCTTGGCCTGCTCGAGATCCTTGATGAAGGAGCCGTTGCCCCATTTCACGTCGATCACGAGGCCCTCGGCACCTTCGGCGAGCTTCTTGGAAAGCACCGAGCCGGTGATGAGCGGCAGACTCGGGATCGTGCCGGTGCTCTTGCGCATCTCATGCAGCTTCTCGTCGACCGGCGCGAGATCCTTGCTCTGCGCGACGATCGCGCCGCCGACGCGGGCGAGCTGCTCGGTGAAGTGCCGCACGTCGATGTTGGACTTGAAGCCGGGGATCGAGGAGAGCTTGTCGAGAGCCGAGATCTCATAATCCGGCTCGACGCCACACATCATCGGCACGACCACGCCGCTGGCCATCGCCAACGGGACGAGCACCAACGAGGTCTTGTCGCCCACGCCGCCGGTCGAATACTTGTCGATCTTCGGCTTCGCGATGTTGGAAAGGTCAACCGTCTCGCCGACCAGCATCATCTCCTCGGTGAGGATCGCGGTTTCCTGGGCAGACATGCTCTGGAAATAGATCGCCATGGCCAACGCGGCCAACTGGTAGTCGGGCATTTCGCCGTCGAGCACCGAGTCGATGATGAAGCGGATCTCCTCCTGCGTGAACTCTCCGCCATCCCGTTTCTTCTCAATGAGATAGGTGAAGGAGGGCTTGACGTAGCGACGAGGAGGAAGTGTACGTTTTTTAATGATGGAATTCACGGAATTGTGGCGAGGTTAGGGCAAGGACGTTGCGACCCAAAGTGTTGCCAGTAAGCAGATTGCAACCCACTTGTCGAGTATAATCTTCTCAAGTACCCGAAGCAGCGCTGTTCATCCTCGATCCCCGGTGCCAAAAGCAGTCTTGATCGCCCGCCGGCTGGCTCGTTGATTGCCGCGATGGCCCTGCCCTTCAACGTCGCCGCCGCAATCGAGAACGCCGTCAATTCCGCCGCCCAAAAGGCCGGTTTCGATCTGACCGTCTTCACCCCCGATGTGCGCCCGGCCGATCCGGCCCACGGCGATTTCCAGGCCAATGGCGTGCTCGCCTACGCCAAGCGCCAGAAACAGAACCCGCGCGCGCTCGCCACCCAGCTCGTCGGCGCGCTCGACCTTCCGGCCGAGACCTGCAGCACCGAAATCGCCGGTCCGGGCTTCATCAATTTCCGGCTCACCCCGACCGCCCTGCAGACCTGGCTCGCCGAGTTCGACTCCGAACAACATCTGCGCATCGGGGCCGCAGCGGCCTATGCCGGCCAGACCTGGATCGTCGACTACTCCTCCCCCAATACCGCCAAGCAGATGCATGTCGGCCACCTGCGCTCCGCCGTGATCGGCGAAGCCCTTTGCCGGCTGCTCGCCTTCAGCGGCGCCAAGGTGATTCGGGACAACCACATCGGCGACTGGGGCACCCAATTCGGCAAGATCATCTGGGCCTACAAACGCCATCTCGACTCTGCCGCCTTCGCCTCCGATCCGCTCGCCGAATTCGAACGCCTCTACAAGGTCGGCCACTCTGCCGCCGAAGCCGACGAGGCCGTGATGAACGAGGCCCGCCAAGAACTCGTGAAGCTCCAATCTGGCGATCCGGAGGCGCGCGCCATCTGGCAACAGATCGGCGAGGCCAGCCTCTCGGCCTTCCAGACCATCTACGACCAACTCGGCATCAAATTCGATCTCACCCTCGGCGAGAGCTTCTACAACGACAAGGTCGAGAACGTCTACCGCGAGCTCGCCGGCTGCGGCTTGGCCGAGGATAGCGACGGCGCCCTCGTCGTCTTCCACGACGAGCACCCGCGTTTCTCCCGCCACGCCGAGCGGCCGCAACCCTTCCTCGTCCGCAAGTCCGACGGCGCCTCCAACTACGCCTCCACCGATCTCGCGACCATCCTCTATCGCACCCAGGAAATCGGTGCCAGCGGCGCCTTCTACGTGGTCGACAAACGCCAGTCCGACCATTTCGAGCAGCTGTTCCTCACCGCCCGGAAATGGTTCGAGAAGACCAACCGCCCGCTACCGCGCCTCGAGCATGTCGACTTCGGCACCGTGCTCGGCGAAGACGGCCGGCCGTTCAAGACCAAGAGCGGCGACAACATCAAGCTGAAGGATCTGCTCAACGAGGCCAAGGACCGCACCTTCCAGCTCGTCTCCGAAAAAAGCGCCGACATCCCCGAAGCGGAACGCCACCAGATCGCCGAGATCGTGGGCGTGGGCGCAGTCCAATACGCCGACCTCTGCCAGAACCGCTCCACCGACTACGTCTTCTCCTGGGACAAGATGATCAGCCTCGAGGGCAACACCGCGCCCTACCTGCTCTACGCGGTCGCCCGCCTGTATTCGATTTTCCGCAAGGCCGACCTCGACCCCGCCGCCCCGCTCGAGGGTGCGACCGCCTTCGAGACCCCCACCGAACTCGCCCTCGCCCGCAAGCTCGTGGCCTTCCCCGCCGCCCTCAACCAGGCGGCCACGTCGCTGCGCCCGCATTTCCTCTGCACCTATCTCTACGAGCTGGCCGGCCAGTTCAGTTCGTTCTACAACGCCGACAAGGTCGTCGTCGACGATCCGGGCGTACGCGCCCGCCGCCTGCTGCTCTGCGCCCGCACCCTCGTGTGGCTCGAGACCGGCCTGCACACCCTCGGCCTGCGCACCTTGCAGCGGATGTAAAGGCTTTGTGAGCATGCCGGCCCGGGCCGGCTGGTTCGACCATTGCGGGATTTGCTCTTGATGGCCGGCCGGCACGCCGACACATTCCGCGCCCACAAGGATGTCCACTACGCAGGAATTCTATATCCGGGGCGAGAACGACACCGATGCGCGCGGCCCCTTTACCCAGGACCAGCTCTCCTCCCTCGTCGAGGCGCAACAGGTGGATGGAACCACGCTCTACTACGACGCCGCACTCGAGCAATGGGTCCCCATTGGCTCGAACGAGAGTCTCATGGCCTTCCTCTTCCCCGAGAAGCGGAAGCTGAAGGTTCGGCCCAAGGACGAAATCGAAACCCTCAACATCGAACAAGCCGGCGACGCCCCCATTCGAGTCGAGGACATGCTCGCGGCGGCCGAGGGTCGCACCAGCGAAACCCGCGGCAAGGGCGACCCCAAGGTATCCGCCGAACGCGTTTCGGGTGTCGCGCGCTACGCGCTCATCGCGACCCTGCTGTTGAGCATGTTCGCGATGTTCTTCGCCGGCGACAACCTCGCGACCCTCTACTCCTTCGCTTGGATCGACATCGCGACCAACCCGTTCATCCTCCTCGGGGTCGTCGACGTCTTCTTCGTCATCGTGCTCCTGCTGGGCGCGACGAACTTCTACCCGGTGGTCCGCTTCCGCGCGCTCTTCGCCGTCGGCCTGCTGTGTTTCATGTTTTTCCTGACTGGCGAATACCAGCTCATGATCGCCGTGGGCGCCGGCACGATCGGCATGTATTTCATGACCATCGTCGTCGCATGGGGCCCGCTCGTTCCGGCCGCCCTGCTCGGGCTTGGCGGCATGGCCTCGCTCGCCTACTTCCTCGTCCTCACCTAGGCGGGGGCAACCGCCCATTGCTTCATGTCCGCCTGGCTCGCACGCGCGCTGCGTCGCTGTTCGGTCGTCTACAACCAGCAGATCTGGCAGGCGGCCCTCGACGATGATCGCTCCCTTCGCGGCCGGTTCTTCGCCGTCCTGCGCGTGATCTCGATCACGCTCACCGGCCTGGGCGAGATCAAGCTGCTGAGCCGCGCCGCCGCCCTGAGCTACAGCTCGCTGCTCGGCATCGGCCCGCTGATCGCGATCGCCGTCATGGTCGCGGGCACTGTTCTCCACAATACCGATACCACGGCCATCGTCGGCAAGATCAACGAGGCCATCCGCTTCGTCGCCCCGCAGATCGACCAGCTCGAGGACGCCGCCTACGCCGCCGGCGAGGAGACCCAGATCGGGGTCAACCAGAAGCTCATCGACCTGCTCAACAATTTCATCGAAGGCAGCCGCTCGGGTACCCTCGGGGTCGCCGGGGCCCTGATGCTCGTGGTCATCGTCATCCAGTTGTTCGTCTCCATCGAGGAGGCCTTCAACTCGATCTGGGGCGTGCACCGCGGGCGACCGCTGTTCACCCGTATCGTGATGTATTGGACTCTGGTGACGCTCGGGGCCGTGCTCACCCTCGCCGCGCTTTCGCTGCTCTCCGCGTCCACCCTGGCCGCGACCTTCGCGAACATGCCGTGGGGGGCGCACCTCCATGCGGTCCTGCGCTGGTCGGGTCCGCTGATCGCGTTCTCCTCCCTCGTCGTGCTGCTCACGGCTTTCTACCGCTTCATCCCCAACACCAACGTGCTCTGGTTCCCCTCGTTCTCGGGAGCCTGCGTCGTCGTCCTGCTGCTCTTCGCGAACAACTACCTCGCCTTCTTCTACCTCAAGAGCGTGGTCCGCTCGCAGAGCCTGTTCGGTTCGTTGAGCATCGTGCCGGTGCTGATGGCGGGACTGTTCATCTTCTGGTCCATCGTGCTGCTCGGCGGGCAGATCACCTACGCGGTTCAGAATGTCCACTACCGCTCCTCGCGCACCGCCTGGGACGATCTCAACCAACACAGCCGCGAGAGCCTTTCGCTGGTTGTCCTGATTCTCATCGCACGCCGCTTCCGGGCCTGCCTGCCGCCGCCCACCGCCTCGCAGCTCAGCGCCGCCGTGCGGGTGCCCACTCAGATTCTCAACGAGTCGCTCAACCGCCTGATCGACCTGAACTTCGTCACGCAGGTCCCGCCGACCCACGACGAAGCGGGCGTCGACTACCATTACCAGCCCGCGCGGCCGCTCAACCGGATCACGATCCGGGAGTTCCGCGACACGTTTTCCCAGCTCGGCGCCGCCCCCTCCGGAGAACGGCTCGACGGAGTCGACCCCGTGCTGCGCCATTTTCACGAACAGGTGTCGTCGGCCGAGGCGCAGGCATTCGGAAACCAGACCTTCGACGAGCTTCTGGAGCGTTTCCCGCCACGTGAATCCACCTCGGCCGTACCGGTCGAATAGGCCGCGTCGCAGGGCCTTGGTTTCGCTGGTTGACACCCTCCCCTCCGAATCTACGGTCGCGCCCTTTTCCGCCCCATGATCTCCTGGATCCAAACCACCTTCGAAAAACACACGAAGGTCTTCCTCGCCTTCCTCCTGGTCGCCATCACGATCCCGTTCGTCTTCACGATCGGTGCCACACCCGGCATCAGCGGCGGCGACCAGCGGATCAAGCACCGCGAGTTTTTCGGCTACAACCTGGTCAGCCAGGCCGATGCGCGCCGGCTGCAATTCGACGCCCAGCTGAGCATCATGCTCCGCGTCGGCTACATGATGCCGATGAACGGCGGCCAACTGCAGGAGTATTCCCTCCAACGTGCCGCCAGCCTCGGCCTTGCCGACAGCTACCGCATCCCGCAACCCACGGCCACCCAGCGCGACAAGTTCATCACCACCCTGCGCATCTTCCAGAACGAGAAGGGCGAATTCGACTCCCTCCAATACAGCCGCGTGCGCGACCAGTGGAAGACCGGCGCCGACTTCTCCGAAGCCGACGTCGCCCGCATCATCAACGAGGAATTCCGCATCCAGCAGCTCAGCGAGCTGCTCGCGGGCCCCGGATACGTGGCCCCGATCGAGGTTGCCAACCAGATGGCCCTCTCGACCACCGACTGGAGCATCGACGTGGCCTCATTCGACCTCGGTGCCTACAACCCGGTGATCGCCCCCAACGACGAGCTCCTCGCCCAGTACTACCAGAACAATGCCGGCCGCTTCGAAATCGATGAGCGCGCCAGTGTCGACTACGTCACCTTCAAGGCCGCCGACTTCACCTCCGCCGCCCCGTTGTCCGACGACGACGTGGTCGCCTACTTCGAGGCCAACAAGCAACGTTTCGCCGCCCCGCCCGCCGAGGGCCAAGCCGCCGTCGAGCCCACGCTCGCCACCGTCCGCCCGCAAGTCGAGGCGGCCATGCGCACCGCCCAGGCCGGCCACGCCGCCGCCTCCGCCGCCTCCGACTTCGCCTACGAACTCTTCGACCTGAGCAACGCCCAGAAGATCAACAAGAGCTCGCCCGAAATCGACGCGATCATCGCCAAGTACAAGGGCCGCCGCGCCACCGCCCCGTTCTTCACCCGCCAGGCCGGCCCCGCCGGGCTCAACTGGTCCCGCCAACTCACGACCGCCGCATTCCAGCTCGACGACAGCCGCTTCTATTCCGACGCCCTCCCCAACGGCGCCGACCAGATCGTGCTGCTCTGGCGCGAGACCTTGCCGAAATACCAGCCCGAGCTCGCCGAAATCCGCGCCGATGTGCTCGCCGCCTACAACGAGAGCGAAAAGAGCAGCGCACTCCACCGCAACGGCCTCGCCTGGAAAGCCGCCATCGAGACCAAACTCGCGACCGGCGCCGACTTCACCCAGGCCGCCGCCTCCCTTTCCGGCGCGCCGCAGACCACCGTCAAATCCTACGGTCCGTTCAGCCGCCGCCAACCCGCGGAAGGCGTCCCCGGGCCCGTGTTGGGAACCCTCGACCGCCTCGCCGCCGGTGGCGTGTCCGATCTTCTTCTCGACGAAAAGAACGCCTACTTCGTCCACGTGGCCGCCAAGAAGCTCCCGACCATCGACGGCAATTCGCCCGACTACATCCAGCTCGGCGCCGCGCTCTCCGCCAACGTGGCCAACACCACCCGCTCCATCGCCCTCGCCGATCTGGTCCAGAGCGAACTCGCCCGTTCCGCTCCGACCACGGCGGAAGACGAGTGAACAAACCTCCTCCTTCGGCGGGCCCTCACCGGGCCCGCCTTTTTTGTCCCGCGCCGGCACCATCCAGCCCTTGTTCCGACCGGCGATCCGCCCGCTTTTCCGCTCCTAAACCCCGGCTCGCCCCGCTTTCGCGAAACTGCAAACCTCCCCGCCGCGTCTCCTCCGCCCATGCTCCTGCCGACCCTCTTCAAACGCTGCGCGTTGCTCCCCTTTCTCTTCTCCGCCGCCGTGGCTCTGCCCGCCGCCGAAGCCCCGGAACCGCTGGCGCCGCTCGCGCTTGACGACTGCGTGCAACGCGCGCTTGCCCGCAACTTTGCCGCCGAGATCGGCCGCTTCGATACCGCCAACGCCGCCGCTTCGGTCGACCTCGCCCGCGCCGGCTTCGATCCCACGCTCTTCGCCTCGAGCACCCGCGCCGGCTCGCGCGCCGAGACCGCCAACAGCACCTACTCGGGCTGGAGCAGCCGCGTCGGCGTCTCCCAACACCTCGTCACCGGTACCGATGTTTCGGTGACGACTTCGCTCGACCGCACGCGCAACCGCTACTCCGGCCCCTACAATCCCGCCTACGACTCCGACGTCAGCCTCACGATCTCGCAGCCCCTGCTCAAGGGCGCCGGCACCACCGCCAACCGTGCCGCGCTCGACCAGGCCAAGATCGGCCTGGATCGCAGCCACCTGCTCTACCGCGGCACGATGATGGACATCGTGCGCGACACCGAGATCGCCTACTACGACCTGCATTTCGCGCGCCGCCAGCTCGCCGTGCGCAAGCTCTCCCTCGCGGCCGCCCAGCGCCTGCTCGACGAGAACCGCATCAAGCGCGACACCGGCGTGCTCACCGACCTCGAAGTGCTCACCGCCGAGGTCGGCGTCGCCACCCAGCAACGCAATGTGCTGCTCGCCGAACAGCAGCTCCGCAACAGCGAGGACGCCCTGCGCGCCCTCGTCGGCCAGTTCGAGCTCGAAGCCCCGCTGGGCGAAACCGAGGTGGCCGCCTCCACCGATTTCCACCCCTCCATCGAGGAGACCTACTCCCGCGCCAAACAGATGCAGCCCGAGTACCTCGCCCTGCAGAAGAGCATCGCCCAGCTCGAGATCGAGCTCGCCGCCACCCGGCGCAACCGCCTGCCCACCCTCGATCTGAATACGACGCTCGGCTACGACACCTCCAACCGCGATTCCGCCGGCGATGCGTTCGGGGACCTCCCGGGCAGCGAAGGCTACAACTGGCAGCTCGGGCTCGAGCTCGCCTACCCGCTCGGCGCCCGCGGCGACCGCGCCCGTCTGCTCCAGGCGACCAACAACCTTTCCCGCACCCGCCTGCAGCTCCGCCAACTCGAGCAGAACATCCTCGTCGGTGCCCGCAACTCGGTGCGCGCCGTCTCGACCAGCCAGGAAGCCGTACGCGTCGCCGAACTCGCCAGCGAGCTCAGCACCCGGCAGTACGAGCTCGAGAAGGCCCGCTTCGACGAGGGCCTGAGCACCGCCCGCCGGGTCCTCGACGCCCAGACCGACCTCGACGACGCCCGCGTCGCCGTTCTTTCCTCACAAGTCGACCTGCTCAGCGCCCTCGCCCAGCTGCGCCGCCTCGAGGGCCGCAGCCTCGAAGGCTACACCGTCGCGGCTCCCTGAGGCTCAGCCCAGATCGAACAGCTCGCCCGGCGCGGGAGCATCGACCACCCGATGCCCGGCCGGCAGCTGCGTGCGGAACCACGTGCGCTGCTTGCGCACCAACGCCCGCGTGTTGCGCACGATTTCGCCCGCCAACGCCACCAACGGCTTCTTGCCGTCGAGATGGTCGAGCACCTCGCGATAACCGATCGCCCGCGCCGCGCTGTGGTTCCCGCGCAGGCCCGCCGCAACGAGACGCCGCACCTCGTCGACGAGCCCCGCCGCGAGCATCGCCTGCACCCGCCCGACGATGCGCCGCTCGAGCACCTCGGGCACGCAGTCGATCCGGGTCAGCCGCACGTCGAAGTCGGCGAAGGCCGACGGCTTCGCGGCGAACTCCGCCGCCAACTCCGCCAGCGTCCGCCCGCTGGCGCGGCAACGCTCGAGCGCCCGCACCACCCGGCGCGGGTTGCACGTATCCAGTTGCCCCAGCCCCTCCGGATTCAGCCCGCGCAGCTCGGCCAGCAGCGGCTCCAGTCCCTCGCGCTCAAGGCGCGCCTCCAACTCGTCGCGCAACGCGGCCTCGACCTCGATGCCGTCCGACATCGGGGCGAAGAAACTGCGCAGATAGAACCCGCTCCCGCCGACGACCAGCACGCGGCGCCCGCGGCCGGCGATCTCCTCCACACTCCGCCGGGCCGCCTCCACGTAGCGTTGCACATCGTAGCGTTCCCGCGGCTCGACCAGATCGATCAGATGGTGCGGCACCCGTGCCAGCTCCGCCTTCGTCGGCTTGGCCGTGCCGATGTCCATGCCGCGGTAGAACAACAACGAGTCGCAGGAAACGATCTCCGCACCGTATCGCTCCGCCCAGTCCAGCGCACAGGCCGTCTTGCCCGAAGCGGTCGGGCCGGTGAGCACGAAAAGGGTCGGTCGCGATGACATCGCGGCCAGACTCGCTTCCGCCGGCCGGAGCGCAAACCCGAACCTCCCGGCTTTCTCCTCGCCAGCTCCCCGGCCCCGACCAAGCTCCGCCTCTCGTCGCGCATGCCCAAGTTCAGCTTCATCTTCAACCCGCACTCCGGCTTCAACCGACGCAGACCGGCCTACATCGGCAAGGTGCGTGCGTGGATCGCCGACACCGGTCTCGACGCCGAATTCGCCACCACCGAGCGCCCCCACCACGCCACCGAACTGGCCCGCGACGCGGTGCGGCGCGGCTGCGAGCGGATCGTCGCGATCGGCGGCGACGGCACGCTCAACGAGGTCGCCTGCGGGGTCGTCAACACCCCGGCCGCCTTCGGCCTCATCCCCTGCGGTTCGGGCAACGGCCTGGGTCGCCATCTCGGCGTGCATGGCTCGTTGCGCAAGGCGCTGGACATCGTGCGCGACGGTCGCATCCGCGAAATCGATTCGGGCATCGCCGGGGAACACCGTTTCTTCAACGCCATGGGCGTGGGCTTCGACGCCGAGATTGCCCGTCGTTTCAACGAGCTGCCCAGCCGTGGGCTGCGCGCCTACGTGCGCACCGGCTGGCGCACCTACTTCGGCTACAGCCCCGAGACGTACTCGGTCGGCCACCACGGCTCCGCCCCGACCGCGCACACCGCCTTCATCGTCGCGGTCATGAACTCCGACCAGTACGGCAACAACGCCCGGGTCGCCCCCGGCGCGGTGGTCGACGACGGCCGGCTCGACCTCGTCGCCATCCCGCCGATGGGCCTGGCGCGCTCGGCGCTGTTCGTCACCCGCCTGTTCGGCGGCGATGTCCGCCGGCAACGTGGAGTCCATTCCGCCCAGGGCGGCGCCTTCACGATCCGCCGCGCCGCTCCCGGCGTCATCCACGTCGACGGCGAAACCCGCCACGCCGGCGCCGAGATCGAGGTCCGCATCGACCCACGGAGCCTGCGCTTTCTGGTTCCAGCCTGAGCCGTAGTTATTCAAGGGACGAGGGACGAGCGTCGAGGGCCGGAGTTTCGGAGGCGGATCGGGAGCCTACTCGGGCAATCGCCTTGTTCACAATTGGAGTGGCGCTCGCCACTCGACGCTCGACTCTCGTCTGCATCATCATGGCTGAGCGATCCTCCCGCCGCGTCGGCATCTCCCCTCACCGACGAATCGGCGCCCGGCCCCCAATTCCCGGGGACCACCCGCGTGGCGGGGCGATGCCGTACGGCTCACACCGGTGAGCCGCATCGTCCGCCCCGCTCCCCGCAGGATCACGCCAAAAGCCCGCCGGCCTTGTGGGGCGGCGGGCTTGTAAAACGAAAAAGCGCAGGGAATCAGGCCTTGGTCGCTTCCGCGTAGGCCCATTCGAGCCACGGCAGCACCTTCTCGACATCGGAGGTGTCGACCGTGGCGCCACACCAGAAACGCAGCCCGGGAGGAGCATCCTTGTACGCACCGCAATCATACGCGGCCTTCTCGGCGGCGAGCAGCTTGACCATCTGCTTCACCTGCTCGGGCGTCGCGTCGACCGAGAAGCACACCGAAGTGTTGGAGCGCTGCTCCTTCTTTTCGGCGAGAAAATGAATCCAGGGATGGCTCGCCACGAAGCGCTCGAAGGCGGCGAGATTGTCCTCGCTGCGCTTGATCAGCGCAGGGAGTCCGCCGATCGACTTCGCCCACTCGAGCGCGTCGAGATAGTCCTCGTTGGCGATCATCGAGGGGGTGTTGATCGTCGAACCCTCGAAGATCTCCTCCATGAGCTTCCCGCCCTTGGTCAGGCGGAAGATCTTCGGCAACGGCCACGCCGGCTTGTAGGACTCGAGCCGAGCCACCGCACGCGGGGAAAGGATGAGCATGCCGTGCGCGCCTTCGCCGCCCAGCACCTTCTGCCAGGAGTAGGTCACGACATCGAGTTTGCTCCACGGCAGATCCATCGCGAAGACCGCGCTGGTCGCGTCGCACAGGGTCAGGCCCTCGCGGTCGTCGGGGATCCAGTCGGCATTCTCGACCTTCACCCCGCCGGTGGTGCCGTTCCAGGTGAACACGCAGTCGCGGCTGCCATCGTATTGGCCCATGTCGGGGAGTTGTCCGTACGGCGCGGTGAACTCGCGCACGTCGGCGAGCTTGAGCTGCTTGAGGATGTCCGTCAGCCAGCCCGCGCCGAACGACTCCCAATGGAAGACGTCGACCCCGCGGCCGCCGAGCAGGTTCCACATCGCCATCTCGAACGCGCCGGTGTCCGACGCGGGTACGATGCCCACCCGATAGTCGGCCGGGAGACCGAGCAACGCCCGGGTCTCGGAGATGGCCTTGGCCAGGCGGGCCTTGCCGAGGCTGGAGCGGTGGGAGCGACCGAGGATCTCGGTCGGCAGCGCGCTCAGCGCATAGCCCGGGCGTTTGCTGCACGGGCCGGAAGAGAAGTTCGGGTTGGCCGGTTTGACCGTTGGCTTCATGGAGTCGGGTGATCCTGGTTGGTTTCGCGGAAAACGGAGCGCGCTGTTCAAACGCCGCGCGGGTCCGGGTGCAATCCCGGTTTCCGCGCATTTCGTCTGCCGCGCCTTCCTCCGCCAACGGCCCAATCACAACCAAGGCAAAGGCGCCGCAGCGCTCCAGCCACGTTTTCGAACTCGCGCCTCGCTTCCGCTCGCCCCCCAGCGGGCCGACTGTGCGTGTCAACCGCTTACACCCCGGGCGCGCCGCCGATCCGGCGCGAGTGCGGAGGAAACCGCATCGCCCGACGACACTTAGGCCGCACGCAGGGAACGTGTTCGCACCCCACACCGGCGACCGTACCCGGTAATTCGTTCAACGACTCCCGCTTGGTGCGCCGAAGCGCACCTGGTATCCCTTTCCGAGCGCCCAGTTGCGGGCGGCTTTGCGATTGTTGAAGAGGATCGGAGTGAGCGGATGGGCATCGCTGGCACTGACCAGCCTGAAGTGTCCATCGGCGAGCGGCGAGACTACGGCCTCGCGCGTGGGGAAGGAGGACATCGAATCCATCGTCGGCGAATATCGGCAGCCCCCGCACCGATTTGAATCTCAAACTCGGATTTGGGCGATTCTCCCCAGCCCGATTTCCCACACCCCCGCGCACCCCGCTTTTCCGAATTCCCTTTGCCTGCCCGCCCCCCAACCGCCACGTTCCCGCACCGATGGCACGACTCAGCCGCAAACAACTTGTTTCGCACCTCAACCGCCGGCTCCGTTGGAACGAGATCGATCCGGCTCACCTTCGCCGACTGGTCAAGATGGCCCGCGACGAGGACCTCGCCGGCGCCGGCCTGCTCGTGCGCCCGCCGCGCGCGGGCGACGCCACCACCGCCGGCCAGCGCCTCACCGGCACCGGCACCGCCGATCTGGTCGCGCGCGAGGAGCTCGTGGTCTGCGGCCTCGGACTCGTATCCATCGTGCTCGACGCCTACGGCCGCGGCTGCACCGTCGAGGCCCGCGTGAAGGACGGCACCCTCGTGGCAGCCGGCACCGTCGTCGCGACCATCGCTGGCCCCTCCCGTCTCCTGCTGCCGGCCGAACGCGTGCTGCTCAACTTCCTCCAGCGCCTCTCCGGCATCGCCACCACGACCCATCGCCACGTGCGCGCCCTGGGCGACAGCAATACCCAGCTTCTCGATACACGGAAGACCACGCCGGGCTGGCGCATGCTCGAGAAGTACGCAGTCGCCTGCGGCGGCTCGGCCAACCACCGCCTCGGCCTCTTCGACCGCGTGATGCTCAAGGACAACCATCTCGCCGCCGCCGGCGCCACCGCCGGCGAACGCCTCGCCGCCGCCGTGCGCCGCGCCCGGGAGGCCGCGCCGGAGCTGCCCATCGAGGTCGAGGTCGATGCCCTCGAGCAGATCCCGCCGGTGCTCGCGGCCGGCGCCGACATCATCCTGCTGGACAACTTCACCGTGCCGCAGCTGCGGCAGGCCGTGCGGCTGATCGGCGACCTCGCCTACACCGAGGCCAGCGGCGGCGTGAGCCTGCGTACGCTCCCCGCCCTCGCCAATCTCGGACTCGACTTCATCTCCACGGGCGCGCTCGTGCACCACAGCGTCTGGATCGACATCGGTCTGGATTGGCGCGGCTAGCCCCCCCGACTTCCGATGCCGCGCGCCACCACCTCCCGTACGCCCGCCGAGATCGAGACGTTGCTCCTGCGCGAGTTTCTCGCCGCCGGCGACGCCTGCGTCTCCGGCGCGGCCTTGGCCAAGGTCGTGGGCCTGAGCCGCGTGGCGGTCTGGGGGCATCTGCACCGGCTCGAGGCCGACGGCTTCGCCTTCACCCCCGTGCACAGCCGCGGCTACCGGCTCGCCGCCCGCCCGCCGCTGCCCCACCCCGCCCTCATCCGCGCCCTCCAACCCGCCGCCCCCGAGATCGTGTATCTGGCGAGTGTCGACAGCACCAACGAGGAGGCCGGCCGGCAGCTCACCGCGGGGCGCGACGCGCCGTTCCTCGTGCTGGCCGCCAGCCAGACGCGTGGCCGCGGGCGTTTCGGCCGGGTCTGGCACAGCCCGCCGCAAGCGGGCAACCTGTATCTGTCATTCGGATTCCGCCCGGCCCTTCCCCCGGAGCGCATGCACCTCTTCACCCTCTGGATGGGGCTCAACCTCTGCGAGCTGCTCGCCGCCGAGACCGGCGCCTCCCCGCAGCTCAAATGGCCCAACGACCTCCACTTCGGCGAGCGCAAGGTCGGCGGCATGCTCACCGAGGCCCGCATGGACGCCGACCAGATCCGCGAGCTCGTCTTCGGCCTCGGCCTCAACGTCGCCACGCCCGACTCCGCCTGGCCCCGGGAGATCGCCCCCCGCGCGACCACGTTGGCGCGCGAGTCGGGCCGATCCCTCGACCTCAACGGGATCGCCGCGGCCATCATCGGCCGGGTGATGGCCGCCTACGAACGTTTCCTCCGGGCCCCGCCGCTCGACGAGATCGCCGACCTTTGGAATAAACACGATCTGCTCGCCGGCCGCACGGTCACGGTCGTGCAGGGTAGCGAGTCCCACATCGGCAGCGCCCGCGGAATCGACAACGAGGGCTCCCTCATCCTGCGCACGCCCCAGGGCCGCACGCTGCGCTTCCGCGCCGGCGAAGTCTCGCTCCGCAAAGGCTGATCGCCGGAACGCCGCCGGCCAACGCCGTCGCCTGGCGATCGCAGCCTCCACCGCCACCGCGGCCCGCAAATCTTCGCGATTCCCAAATTCCCTCTTGCCCGGTTTTGTGAAACCCGAAACAAAACCTATTCCCTTTCCGTAAAACGCCCCTTGGGCGCGCGGCGTTCCGTACCACTCCACTGTTTCATGCAAAGCTTCTCGGCGCAATGCCTCGACATGGCCCGTTCCATGTTGAGCCACAATATCGACGCGATCAACCCTGACGGCACCGTCACTCCCGTTCCCGGAGAGATTCAGCGTCCCGACGATCCCGGCCACGCCGCCATGGCCATCGGCGAGTTCTATCGAGCCACCGGTGAGACCACCCTCGAAGGCCGCGATCTCATCGACCTCGCCGCCCGCTGCATCACCGCCCAGGCTTTCACCGAGCCGATCGCCGAAAACGGCCTCGCCTACGCCGCCCTCGGCCTGCTCGCCTTCGGCCCCTCCAAGGAGCGCAACCCCGTCTGGGAACGCCTTGTCGAGGAAACCCGCCAGCGCCTCGACAAGCAGCTCCTCACCCGCAGCGACTACGACAACCATTGGCAGTCGTTCAACGTCGCCAAGGCCGTCTGCCGCTACTCCCTCGGCCTGTCCAAGAAGGACGAGACCTCCCGGCTGATCGAACGCATGGTGGAGCGCATCGATGCGACCAGCTCCAACGGCTTCTTCGACGACGCCTCCGAAGGCATCGGCGGCAATTTCAGCCTCTACGGCGTGATGAACTTCGTGTTCACCCGTCAGGCCCTCCAACTCCACGCCAACTCCGGCGTGCGCGACCGCAAACTCCCGACCCTGCGCACCTACGCCGAACGCTACGTGCGCATGATGCCCGACCTCGTCCGGGCCGACGGTCTCGGCTGGGCCTTCGGCCGCAGCTCCGGCGCCTACGGCCAGATGCACTGCATCAGCCTCATCCTTCAGGCCTTCCGCGACGGTTGGATCGCCGAGGACCAGAAGGCGAAGTACCACGACATCCTTCGCCGCCTCTTCTTCTTCTTCTTCGCCACCTTCCTCGACCAGGAACACGGTTTCATGGTCGTGCGCGACGGCGAGCGCACCTCGATGGAGGGCCACACCACCCGCTTGGCCAACTTCGACGGCGCCCGCTACCTCAGCCAGTGGTCGCGCCTCGCCAAGACGGTCAACGCCCCCGAAGCCACCAAGGCCGAACCCGCCCGCACCTCGGGCCGCTTCGTGATCTTCGACAAGAGCAACCGCAAGGAGCAGGGCCTGTTCCTCTACCGCGACGCCGAGAGCGGCCTCCAGATCCAGCTGCCCCTCATCAGCTCCGGAGCCAATCCCACCGCCGACAACCTCGCCTTCCCGCACGCCCCCGGCCTGTTCGACTGCCCGGTCGACATCTACGCCCCGGTCATGGTGCCCGAGCTCACCTTCGGCGAGAACGTCACCGTGCCCGCCTTCTACGGCAAGCAGTGCGTCACCGGCTTGGGCCTACGCAACTCGTTCTTCTTCCGCTACGAGCAGCCCGAGCTGATCAACCTGCAGGAGAAGCTCTGCAGCGGTATCGGAAACGTGAAGACCAACTGGAACTTCAGCGGCAACAAGATCACCGCCGAGTGGATCTACACCGTCAAGAGTCAGGTCCAGCTCGACAAGTTCCGCTTCGCCCTCTGCATCGCCGCCCCGCACTCGCACCAGCGCCTTGGGATCTCCCCGATGCTCGGCCAGCAGGGCATCCGCTGCAACGTCCTCAAGGACGACTTCCAGGGCGTCTGGCAGGAAACCGAGGTCGTCAGCGCCGACCCGAACTACCGGACCAACTACGGCAAGGTGCACTACATGCAGTACCTCGTCCGCGACCACGCGCTCATCATGCGCCCCGGCCAGCAGTATCGCTTCTCGGTCAGCTTCGAACCCGACGTCACCCTCGTCGAAGCCTGAGTTTCCGCTCCGCGGAAACTCCAGTTTCGGATTCCGGGTTTCCAGTTTCGGGTTGCCCAATCGCCGCCATGGTACCGACTTTCGGTCCATGGCGACTTTTATTCGGTTCGAGGAGATCGAAGCGTGGAAAACGGGACGCGAACTTCGCCGTCGAGCCTACGCGTTGACCCGCAAGCCGTCTTTTGCGGCCGATCGTGATCTCGTTGGCCAAATCCGCCGCGCCGCCCAGTCGGTTACCTCGAACATCGCCGAAGGCCACGAGCGCGGCGGCAATCGCGAGTTTCAACAGTTTCTTTGGATCGCCAAAGGCTCGACCGCCGAAGTCCAGGACCAGCTCTATACCGCAATCGACGAGGAATACATCGGCCCGACTGAGTTCGATACCGCCTACCAGCTTGCAGCCAAGGCTTCCCGGCAAATCGGAGGATTGATCTCCTACCTCCAATCGAGCGAGATTCGCGGGCAGAAATTCAAAACGATTCCAGCCTGTCCCGACTCCGAGCCAGCCATGTCCGTCCCGAAACAACAAACGCGAAACCCGAAACGCGGCGGCAACGCCGACGCATCATGCTGAGCCGCCGCATCATTCCCTGCCTCGACGTCACCAACGGCCGCGTCGTCAAGGGCGTGAAATTCCAGGAACTGCGCGACGCCGGTGACCCCGTCGCCTGCGCCCGCGCCTACGATGCCCAGGGCGCCGACGAGCTCGTCTTCCTCGACATCACCGCCTCGAGCGACAACCGCGCCACCATGCTCGACGTCGTCGCCGCCACCGCCGAGCAATGCTTCATGCCGCTCACCGTCGGTGGCGGACTGCGCACCGTCGACGACATTCGGCGCATGCTGCACGCCGGGGCCGACAAAGTCTCGCTCAACACCGCCGCAGTCCAGAATCCCGACCTCATCCACGACGGCGCGCGCAAGTTCGGCAACCAGTGCATCGTGCTCGCCATCGACGCTCGCCGCGAACCCGACGGCCAGTCCTGGAAAGTCTACACGCACGGCGGCCGCAAGCGTACCGAGATCGACGTGGTCGAATGGGCCCGGCGCGGCGTCGCGCTCGGCGCCGGCGAGATCCTGCTCACCTCGATGGACTGCGACGGCATGCTCAACGGCTACGACCTTGAGTTGACCAAGCGCGTGAGCGATGCCGTCCCGGTCCCCGTGATCGCCTCCGGCGGTGCCGGCACGCTCGACCATCTCGCCGAGGTGCTCACCCGGGGCGGCGCCAGCGCCGTGCTCGCCGCGTCGATCTTCCACTTCGGCACCTTCACCGTCCCGCAGGCCAAGGACTTCCTCGCCGACAAGGGCATCCCGGTCCGCCGCTGACACCGTTCTGGAATGCGGCGGCTCGACGCCGCTTTTCGTAACGCGGCTTGATGCGGTGCTAGTGTTGCGGGCCGTCAATCCGTCGCACGCCAAACCAACACACCGCGCCGCGAATCCCGCCCCTTGGGAGTTGCGCCGCAAAGCGCGTCACCCAAACTCCGGCACATGCCCGACCGACTCGCGGAACTTCGCCGCCAACGCGCCCTCGTCGCCGAGCACCTCGCCTGGCTGGACCGCGAAATCGTCGCCAGGGAGCAATCCGCCGCGACGCTGCACCAACCGACTCTGTCACCGGCCGCCGCTCCGACGGTGGCGGACAACGCGGGCCCGCTCACCGCGGTCACAGCTCTCGACTCCCCCGAAATCCCGAAAGCGCCCGAGACTCCGGATGCCTCGCGGATTCTGGCGGAGCTGGACACGATCAAGGCACCGAAACCGGCCACCGCGGCCGAAACCATCGCTCCCGAATTGCGGTCCGAGCATCACCCGGCCGACATCAAGGACGACGTCCGCCGCGGCTGTTTTCTCTACCTCGCCATCGGCGTTCTGCTCGTTGTCGGTGGCGGTGCGCTGCTGATCTGGGTCGCTCGGGAGTACAACCGCAAGCACCCGCCGAAACCCAAGGTCGAACAGGTCGAGGAGTACCAGCCGTAACCCAACGGTAATGACACCCTCGGGCCCGGACGGCCGGTGAGACGCATCGAAGCGGGGCGGGCCGAATGATTGCCCCGCCTTTCCCCTACGCGAGCCGCCGTCCGGAATACGCCCCGGTCTCCGCGTCGTGGAACGACACGATCTGGTCGCGCACATCGTGACCGAGCGCACAGAGGAAACGGCAGGTCGCGTGCCCCTCCCGCCTCCGCTCGTATTCGGCGACCCATTCGCGATGGGCCGCCTCCTCCACCCCGTCGCCCCGCGGAAAAACGCACTTCCGCGTACGGCATTTGATGCGGAACGGCTTCGGCGTGAGCCGGGCCCGGAAACAGGCCTGCCGCTCGCACAGGCTGCTGTAGAGCCGATCGGCATGAAAGAGCTTCAGCAGCTTCCGCGACGCCGCCGCGCGCGGGTCGAAAGGCCGCCCGGTGACGATCACCCGGATACCACTGTGCGTCTCGTACACGCGCACCCCGAGTCCGCGCAATTCCGGCGCCTTCGGTGCCAGCTTCTTCACCTGCGCCACGATGCGGGCCTTGCGTTCCACCACCGACAACTCGGCACGGAACAGATCGAAGAAGCCCAACCGCGGCCGGTCGATGTCGATGAACATCAGGTCCGCGCTGTTCAGCACCTCCGCCCCATAGCGGTTCCGGGTCACGACGTTGCGCGCATCGATCTGCGCGAGCACCTCCTCGCGGATGTCGACCTCGTAGCCCTGCTCCTTCCGCCGACCGCCCGCGATGCGCCGGGTCACACCCTCGAGGCGCGCCCGGGCGTCCGCCGCGGCCGCCTCGGGCGACTCGTTCGAACCGCCGTAGCAGTGCACCGTCTCCGGCCTGCCGCCGACGTTCAGCGTCGATTCGATCCGTGCCCAATACTTGAAGATGCGCATCGCCGGCCTCCGTGCTCAGAGAGAGACCCGCGCGCCCTGCTCGCTCCAGGAACGCCACACCGCATCGGTCAACCGCATGTACCGCACGCCGGTCGCGAAGTCGGTCAGCCGCACCGGCGCGCCCTCGCGGATGCTCGCGATGAAGTCCTCCTCGACGCGCCAGCCGCGGCGTTGCTCCATCGGCGGCTCGACCGCGCTCTCGGCCCCGCCAAGCGGCGTGAACCACAGTTGCTGCGCCGCGAGATCGAAGCGCAGCGAACCGCGCTCGCCGTTGAGCCGAATCTCATGCCGGGGCGTGCCCAGTTCCACTCCGCTGAAATGCATCACCAGGCGCGCTCCTCCGGCGTAGCGCCCGAGCACGGAAACGCTCTCCGGGATCTCCACGTCGCCCAGGCCGCCCTCGTCGCGGGGCCGCTTCGCCGTGAACACCGCCGCATCGGCCTGCACCCATAGCGGATCCACGCCGAGCCAGCGCAACACCATCTCGTAGTTGATGCCGAGCATGAGCGTGTTCACGCCGCTCGACGCAAACTCCTGCCGCCAGGCCAACGGCGCCGCGGAGTCGGCAAACTGCCCGCCGGTGTGCACGACACAGACCTCGCGCAACGGCCCGAGAGCCGGCAGCCGCTCCACGATCGCGGCATCGAAATCCAACGACATCGGCGCCGGCACGATCTGCGCGACCAGGTGGGGGCGCGCCTGCGCCGCCGCGGCCATCGTCTCCGCCTGCACCAGATGCGCCGCCATGCGCGCCTCGGTGAGCACATGCTTGCCATGGGCCAGGGCCGCGCAGGTCGCCTCGGCATGCAGATTGGGCCAAGCACCGATGACGACGGCATCCACATCGGGCGCCGCCACGACTTCGCGCCAGTGCCGCGCCACCCCGGGGATGCCGAACTCCTTCGCCACGGCCTGCGAGGAGACCGCCGAGCGGTTGACCACCATGACGACCTTCACGCCGGGAATGCGCTGGAGCAGGGGCAGATGTTTGGCCCGGGTGTTTGTGCCCGCGCCGATGATACCGATTCGAAGAGAGTCTTTGGCCATGGAAAAACGGAGCAAAACAGCCCGCCCCCGCCACCTCAAGACCGCGCGGGGGGCGGATCTCCGGTTCCCCGCATCTTGCCTCGGTGCACCGAGATCCGCCACCGGCGGGCACTGCTCGGCCATGTCTGCCCACCGACCACGCGGATCATCGCGGCCGCCCCATCCGGATGCTCGAAAATGCACCTGCCGCCGCCCTCCCACTCGACGTTGTCGCGGTCGGATAGCGGCCTTGCGGAGGCAGGGAGCCGAACAGCGTTCGCTCGGAGTACATCGATCGATCGACGGAGTTGAGCGGGTGAAATGGGGCCGGCGGCCTGAAGCGGCATTCTTATGGCCCCCTCCTTTCCGGCCACACTCCGCTTGCGCTCGGCACGAGGCACCGGTCTCATGCCGGCCTACCACCTTGACTGCGACCACCGAATCCTCCGCGCCGAAAAAGGCCTCGCTGGGCGTGATCTTCCTCACGCTCTACCTCGACCTGATCGGCTTCTCGATCTTCTTTCCGCTCTTCCCGGCGATGCTGTCGCACTACCTCGAGCGCGAGGGCCGCGGCGGCGTGCTGGGATGGATGCTCGGGCACATCGATGCCCTCGCCCACACCTGGCATCTCGACGGCAGCTACACCGCCGTGCTCTTCGCCGGCGTGATCGGTTCGCTCTATTCGCTGCTGCAGTTCGTGTTCGCCCCGATCTGGGGCGCGCGTTCCGATCGGGTCGGCCGCAAACCGGTGCTGCGCCTGACCATCGCCGGCACCGCCGCCAGCTATGCACTCTGGGCCTTCAGCGGCTCGTTCACCGTGTTCCTGCTCTCCCGCATCTTGGCGGGCATCGCCAGCGGCAACCTCTCCGTGGCCACCGCCGCGGTGAGCGACATCACCACCCGGGCCGATCGCGCCAAGGGCATGGGGCTGATCGGCGCCGCCTTCGGCCTGGGTTTCATCACCGGTCCCGCGCTCGGCGGCCTCACCGCGCAGTGGAACCTGCTCGAGCGTTGGCCCGGGCTGGCGGCCATCGGCGTGAACCCGTTCACCGTGCCCGCGCTCATCGCGATGGCGTTGGGCGCGCTCAACCTGGTCTGGGTGCAGCGCCGCTTCGCCGAAACATATTCACCCGGTACCGCCACCGCGGGCGTCGAGCGCACCCGGCACCCGCTGCGCGCGCTGTTCGCGTTGCCCGAAACGCACGTGCGCCGGGTGATCGTCATCAACGCGCTCTTTGTGCTCGGTTTCAGCGGACTCGAACTGACGCTGAGCTTCCTCGCCACCGACCGCCTCGGGTACACCCCGCGCCAACTGACGATGGTCTTCGTCTTCACCGGCGTCGTGTCGGTGTTGACTCAGGGCATGCTCGTGCGCCGCCTGGTGCCGCGCATCGGGGAGAAGGCGGGAAGCCTGCTCGGCCTGCTGTGCGCGTGCCTCGGCATGGGCTGGCTCGCGGTCGCCATGACACCGGTCACCGTCTACCTGAGCCTCGGTCTGGCGTCGGTCGGCTCGGGCTTCTGCTACTCGGCGCTTTCCGCGCTGCTGTCGCTCTACGTCGGCGAGGACGAACAAGGGCGGCTGATGGGGCTGTTCCGCGCCGTCGGCTCCCTGACGCGCGCGATCGGCCCGGTGTGCGCCGGGGCGCTGTATTGGAGTTTCGGTTCGGTCGCCTGCTACGCCGCGGCGGCGGGCGTGATCGTGCTGCCCCTGCTGCTCGCGCTCTCGCTGCCCCAGCCGCGGAAATGAAATCGCCGGGAAAGGAAACCTGTACGCCACGAAGCGGTCGACACCGCAGTCGCATGGTTTTCCGCCTCCCGCTGCTCGCGCTGGCCGCACTTCCGCTCCTCGCCCCCAAGGCGACGGCCGGCACGGCGTTGGATTTCCAACGCGAGGAGCTGGCCGCCGACCAGGTCGTCGTGCCCGGGCGGCGGATCTCCAACCTGCTCCTGGTCGAGGGGCGTGTCGGCGGCACCGGCCCCTACCATTTCCTCATCGACACCGGCTCGACGGTCACGCTCGTCTCCGACCGCATCGCGACACTGGTTCCCGGATACCGGACCAACCCGGCCGCGGCGCCGATCCAGGTGGTCTCGGCGGCCGGTGGCGCCACGATGCTCGGCAGCACGGTCGTGCCTTCCATCGAACTCGGCACCGCGCGTTTCCCGGCCATCCGCGCCGCCGTCTACGACTTCGTCGACTTCTCGAACCATCTCGGACTCACGGTCGACGGCATCCTGGGCTTTCCCGTCTTCCGCGACCGGTTGCTCACGCTCGACTACCCGCGCGACCGCGTGGTGCTCACGCCCCGCTTCCCCGCGCGGGCGATTCCCGGCGTGGCGATTCCCTTCGCATTGGAGAACGGCACCCGCCCGATCGTGAACGTGGAACTGGGCGAGCAGACGTTCATGGCCCTGATCGACTCGGGCAGCGATCTGGCCTTCACCCTCGACACGACCGGGCTGAATCCCCGGTTCAAAGCCGGCCCGCGCACCGGTCCCGTCGTGGCCACGCTCTCGGGCAACCTGCCACGCCAGATCGGCCGCCTCGCCGAACCCCTCCGGATCGGCACCGAGGAAGTGCGCGAGCCGCGCGTCATGCTCACCAACCAACTCTCCACGATCGGCGCGGAGATCCTCTCGCACTACGTGGTCACGCTCGACCAGCAGCGGGGTCTGGTCGTGCTCGCACCCGAACGCCCCGGCGCGGTGAAACTGCCGCCGCAACGCACCACCGGCCTGAGCTTCGCCCGCCTGCCCGCCGCCTGGCGGGTGCTGCAGGTGCTCGCCGACGCCCCGCCGACCACCCGGCAGATCGAACCCGGCGACGCCATCATCGGCATCGACGGCGAACCGATCGTGAAGTGGAACCTCGACCGCTTCGAGAAGCACCTGCGCAAGGCCGACAGCATCGAGTACCTGTTTCGTCGTGACACGCGGACCTACCTGGTCCGGGTGCCCGTCTACGACCTGGTCCCATAGGGCGACCGACGGGCGCTCACGGCGCCGCGACCGGACCGAAGGCAGGGCGGCGAGCGCGCCGGCCCGAGCGCGAGCGAACCGTCGCGGCCTCAGCTGTAGTCATTCGAATGACGAGGGACGAGCGTCGAGGGCAGGAGTTTCGGAGGCAGATCGAGAGCACCCTCGGGCAAGCGCCTTGTGCACAATTGGATTGGCGCTCGCCACTCGACGCTCGACTCTCGTCTGCATTATCAGCGGGCGAGATCCTGGGCCACCGCTTTCGCGAAATAGGTCAGGATCATGTCGGCCCCCGCCCGCTTGATCGCCAGGAGGGACTCGTCGCGGGTGCGCCGCAAGTCGAGCCAACCCAGCTTCGCGGCGGCCTGGATCTGCGAATACTCGCCCGAAACCTGATAGGCCGCCACCGGCAGCCGGGTGCTGGCCCGCAGCTGCGCGATGACATCGAGATAGGCGCCGGCCGGCTTGACCATGAGCAGATCCGCTCCCTCCGCCTCGTCGAGCAGGGCATCCTTCAGCGCCTCGCGACGATTGGCGGGATTGAGCTGGTAGGTCTGTTTGCCGAGCAGCTTCGTACCCGCGGCCTGGGCACTACCGACGGCGTCGCGGAAGGGGCCGTAGTAGGCCGAGTTGAACTTCGCCGAATACGCGAGGATGGCCGTGTCGATGAAGCCCCCGGCATCGAGCGCGGAGCGGATGGCGCCGATGCGCCCGTCCATCATGTCGGAGGGGGCGACGAGGTCGGTGCCGGCCTCGGCGTGCAGCACCGCCATCTCCGCCAGGGCGGCCACGGTGGTGTCGTTGTCCACATCGTCGCCCGCCACGGTGAGCACGCCATCGTGCCCATGGGTCGTATACGGATCCAGCGCGATGTCGGCGACGACGAGCAGCCCGGGCACGGCCTTCTTCACGGCCCGGATCGCGCGCAGGACGAGCGTGTCGGGATTGAGCGCCTCGGCCCCGTGCGGGGTCTTGAGCCGGGGATCGAGCTTGGGGAAGAGCGCCACCGCCCGCACCCCCAGCTTGGCCAACAGGCGGCATTCCTTGACCAGATCGGGTATCGCAAGGCGGAACACACCCGGCATCGAGGCGATCTCCTCCGGCGCCGCCTTGCCGTCGACCACGAACAGCGGGGCGATCAGATCGTCGGCGGTGAGGCGAACCTCCTCGACCAAGGCGCGGATGCCGACGGTGCGGCGCAGACGGCGGGGACGGCAACGAAGGGAGAGTCGGGGTGTTACGGGCATGGCGAAAATTTCGGCGACGACGATGCCGCGCGGGGGCGGATTGGCAACCCCATCAAACGCTCCCCTCCCCGGCCGCTTCGGCGAGGTCGGGCGCATCCGGTTGTTTGCGCAGCACCGCCTTGCGGAGCATGCGCTCGAGATCCCGGATCTGCACCGGCTTGGTGATGTACTCGTCCATTCCGGCGCGAAGGCACTGTTCACGGTCGCCCGGCAGGGCGTGGGCGGTCATGGCGACCAACAGCGGCCGGACCGCGTCGGACCAGCGTTGGCGGATCGCAGCCGCCGCTTCGAGGCCGTCCATCTCGGGCATTTGCACATCGAGGAAGATCACGTCGTAGCCGCGTCGCTCGAGCGCGGCGAGCACCCCCAAGCCGTTGAGCGCGGTGTCGGCGCCGTATCCGAGCTTTCCGAGCATCAACTGCGCAACCCGCTGGTTGGTCAGATTGTCGTCGGCCAGGAGAATCGCGAGGGGATGCGAGTCGCCCAGGCGCGGCGGCTTGGTTCCGTTCGGGCGCGCCTCGACCGGCTCCGTGCTCGGCCGGGCCCGGTCGGCCGCTTGTGTCAACACCGTGCGCAGCGCGCCGAGTTTGAGCGGTTTGCTCAACTGCCCGGCCAGCGGCAGCCAGGGCGTCGACAGGTCGGGAGCCCCGAACGGCGTCATGAGCACCGCCTGCAGGGATTTCGCCTTCGGGTGGCCCCGGAGCGTGCGGACCAGCTCCAGCCCCTCCATCGTGGGCATCGCCTGGTCGATCAAGGCGATGTCGGGCGCCTCGCCGCGCTCGACCATCGCGAGGGCGGCTTCGCCCGACTCGGCCATCAGCGGCTCGGCGCCCCACCGTGCGAGCTGCCGGTGGAGGATATCGCGCTGGGTCGCGTTGTCGTCGACCACGAGGATGCGCTTGCCCCCGAGATCGGCGCCGGTCGTATCCTCGATATCGGACGGAGCCAGATCGACCTCGAAACTGAAGACACTGCCCCGCCCCGCCTCGCTCTCCGCCCAGATGCGACCGCCCATCAGGTGGACGATCCGCTGCGAGATCGCGAGGCCGAGACCGGTGCCGCCGAAGCGGCGGGTGGTCGTCGCGTCGACCTGGCTGAACACCTTGAAGAGCCGATCCATGTGGTCGGCCGCGATGCCGATGCCGGTATCCCGCACGCTGAACCGCAGCCGCACCCGCGCATCGTCGGTGACCGAGAGCCGGCGCACGCCGACCACCACCTCGCCGCGCTCGGTGAACTTCACCGCGTTGCCCGCCAGATTGACCAGCACCTGTTTGAGCCGCATCACGTCGCCATGGACGCAGGCGGGCACAGTCGTATCCACATCGCAAAGCAGCTCGAGCTTCTTCTCGGCCGCCTTCGGGCCGACGACGTCGAGCACGATCTCGACGCATTCCCGCAGGGAGAAAGGTTCCCGTTCGAGCTCGAGCTTGCCCGCCTCGATCTTGGAGAAATCGAGAATCTCGTTGATCAGCTCCAACAGGGAGTCGCCCGCGTTGCGGATGGTCGCGGCGAGCTCGGTCTGCTCCCGGGAGAGCGTGGTGCCGAGCAACAGCCCGCTCATCCCCAGCACCGCGTTGAGCGGGGTGCGGATCTCGTGGCTCATGTTCGCGAGAAACTCGGATTTCGCCGCCACGGCCGCCTCCGCCTGCTCGCGGGCCACGACCAGTTCGCGGGTGCGCTCGTCGACCAGACGGGCCAGCTCCTCCCGTTCCCGCCGCTGGCGGCGCGAAAACCACCCGACCATCAGCAGCGAGAAGCCCGTCGCGCCCACGCCCACACCGGCGTACGCCGCCTTCGTGCGGTACCACGGTGCCAGGATTTTGAAGACGAGGGCGGTCTCCGGGCCGCGCTTCCCGCCGGCCACGGCGCGCACGCGCAGGCGATAGTCTCCGGACCCGAGGCGGCTGAACACCGCCGAGCCGCCGCCGCCGACCGGAGTCCACTGCGCGCTGGCCCCTTCCAGCAGCACCTCGAAATTCGTGCCGATGCCGAAGCGGGCTTCGGGCGCCGCAAAATGGGCGACGATCCCGTCCTCGTTCGGCGCGAGGTCGGGCAAGACCGCGAGGGGCCCGTTGCGCCAGACTCCCGACCCGAGAATCTGCACCCGACTGATCACGCAGGCCGGTCCCGCGGCCGGCGGCCCCCCGTCGAGCGCCGGATCGAAACGCACGAGACGGCGCCGGTCCCACATCCACACCACGCCGTTGCGCTCCATCGTGAATTCACTGCAGGAGAATCCGAGGGGAATCTCCCGCACCGTCCGGTCCGCCCCGCCGCCTTCGTCGCCGACGACGGCCACGCCGCCCCTCCCGCTGGCCCACAAACGGCCAAGCGAATCCCGTTTCGGCCGGCCGATCCCCGATGCAAGTTCCGGATACCGTTCGAGCAGCCTGTCGGCGTCCACAAAACGGTCGCCCTTCGGATCGAAGGCGAAGACGTGACCGCTGGCCACCGCCACATGCACGTCGCCGTCGAGCACGAACACCTGGCACCAGTTGTCGATCAGACCGTCGGCGACCCCATACACGCGCACCGTCGGCTCCCGTCCCTGTCGCTCCACCCTGGCCACCCGGCCCCGCCCCAGCTCGAGCCAGAGCGTACCGTCCGCCGCGGCCGCGACATTGTAGGCGTCGGTGAGTTCGGGCCGCAGAAAACGCTCCGCCACGAACCCGCCGGCTTCCGGCCGGAGCCAGCCAACTTCGCCGCGCGCCACATACGAGACGCCACGCTCGCAGGTGGCCCAGCAGCCCAGCCGCGCGAACGCGATGCCCGGCCCCACCTGCCGCCAACCGCCCTCGTCGCGTCGATACACCGCGCCCTCGTCGGAGGCCCAGAGCATCCCGCCGATCACCTGGAGGTCGAACAGCGGCTTCGCCCCCGGCGAATCGTCGACGAACTCCGTCAGACGCCCAAACCGGTCGTATTCCCCGCGAAGCGCACGGTTGTCGACCAACATCCAGAGGCGCCCGTCGACCCGCAACGGGCGGGCATAGTTGAGCGCCCGGCCGATCAGCGCCGAATAATCCGAAATCTCGGCGGGAAACGCGACCTGCGCCACTCCGTCGTCCAGCAGCGCCCAGAGCACCCCCGAAACCGCCCGCACCAGCCGCCTGGCCCGGCCCAGGCGCCGGTCCTGGGCCTTGTCGAGCACCTGCAGGACCCGGCCCTCTGCATCAAAGAACACGATACCCAGGGTGTCGACGGCCGCCGCATAACGGTCGCCGCCGATCGGACAAAGCGCATTCACCTGCCGCCCGTCGATCAAATCGGCCCCGAGCGGAAACGGCACGAGTTCTCGCCCGTTGAAGCGGCAAACCCCCAGACCACGAGTGCCGACGAGCAGGCCGCCGGGACGATAATCGACCGACGACGTGATGATCTCTTCGACCGAGTCGACGCCTTCCACCGCTTCGAACGCTGCCGCCCTCGACGTCCGGCGCATCAGTAGGCCCGTGGTCTGATCCACGAAATGCAGCGATTCCCCCAACGAGAACGGTCGATCCTCGGGTGCGAACCCGCTCGTGATCGTCGCCTCGCGACCCGGTTGCCACCACACCGCCGGACCACTGTTGCCGTACCACAACCAGCCTTCCGGAAGTTTCACGACATAACGCAACAACCCGCCGCCCAACGCCGGATCGCGGGGCACCTCCGCCACCCGTTGCAGGCGCCAACGGTCGCTGCCCTCGAATACCACCTGCGCAAACCCTCCGTCCACCCCTGTGTAGATCGATCCGTCATCGTCGACCACGACCCAATCCCCCCCGATCACCACCTCCGCGTCCGCCGAGTGGTAACACTCCCAACGGACCCCATCGCCGATCGCCAATTCCCGGCGCGACACCAACAGTATCCGCCCATCGGGCAACAACTGGATGTCCGTCGGCGCCGTGGTCATCCCCAGACTCGAGGGACTGCTCACCGCGAACGGCGGCACTCCGGTCTCGATCAGATCGGGCGATGCACTCGGCAGCAGCGACGTCGCCGACAGCGGCAGCCAACCGATCGACACCGCCAAGACGCCGAGGATCAGACCATGCCATGGCCTTGCTCCCCGACGACGGGTGCCACTCAGCCATGGCGAAGACGAAAAACGACCGAACATGGTTTGCCCGCATCAATCGGCTGTTCGCCGCCCACCTTGAGAAGATCCAAGTCGGTCCCACTCCGTCACTTGGCGGCGCCTCCGATGATTCCCCGCCCGTTCTTGCCACACCGCCCCCGAACTCTAGCGTCTGCCGCCTTTGCCATGCCCGTCACGCTCCACGACTCCCTGACCCGCACGCCGCTCGAACTTCGCCCGTCGCACACCGACGGCGTCTATCGTTTCTACAACTGCGGCCCCACCGTCTACGCGCCGGCGCACATCGGCAATTTCCGCACCTTCGTCGTCAACGACCTCATCCGCCGCGTGCTCGAGCTCGAGTTCGGCCCCGACAAGGTGAAGCACGTGCGCAACATCACCGACGTCGACGACAAGACCATCCGCCGCTCCCGCGAGGAAGGCCGCCCGCTGGCCGAGGTCACCAAACAGTGGACCGACAAGTTCCACGCCGACTGCGACGCCCTCAACTGCCTGCGCCCGCACGTCGAACCCTCCGCCACCGGCCACATCGCCGAGCAGGTCGAGATGATCGACGAGCTCATCAAGAAGGGCCACGCCTACCCCTCGGCCGACGGCTCGGTGTATTTCAAGGTTGGATCCTTCCCCGGCTACGGCGTGCTCTCCCGCGTGAAGGAACGCGAGCTGCAGATCGGCTCCACCCTTTCGCACAAGCCGCAGACCGCCGACTCCGACGAGAAGGAGGACGGCTCCGACTTCGCGCTCTGGAAAGCGTGGAAGGCCGAAGACGGCGATGTGAAATGGCCCGGCCCCGCCGGTGCCGCCGCCGGCCGCCCCGGCTGGCACATCGAGTGCAGCGCCATGAGCCGCAAGCACCTCGGCGAGACGATCGACCTGCACACCGGCGGCGTCGACCTGCTCTTCCCGCACCACGAGAACGAGATCGCCCAGAGCGAGTGCTGCACCGGCCACCAGTTCGCCAAGCACTGGTACCACAGCGAGCACCTGCTCGTGGACGGCAAGAAGATGTCCAAGAGCCTCGGCAACCTCTACACGCTCGACCAGCTCCGCGAGATGGGCCACTCGCCGATGGCGCTGCGCTACGCCCTGCTCGCCGGCCACCCGCGCAAACAGCTCAACTTCACCCTCGACTCGCTGCACGCCGCCGAGAAGGCGCTGACGACCCTGCGCAACTTCCGCGCCGCCCTGTCACCAACAGGCGGCGACGAAGCACCGTTCGACCCCGTCTTCGCCGCACTGCGCGACGACCTCAACACGCCGGCCGCGCTCGGCGCGTTGTTCACGGTCGTCAACCGCGGTCCCGGTGGGGTTTCGCCCGCAGCGTTCGATCGGGTGCTGTTCGCCCTCGGCCTCAAGCTCGACGCCCCCGCCGCACCGGTCGCCGAAGCCCCTGCCGAAGTGAAGCAGTTGGCCGAGCAGCGTTGGGCCGCCAAGCAGGCCAAGAACTGGGCCGAGGCCGACCGTCTCCGTGGCGAGATCACCGCGCAGGGTTGGGCGATGCTCGACAGCAAGACCGACTACAAGCTCGAGCTGGCGAAGAAGTAGGCTCGGTGTCCGACCGGATACATTCGGTTCCGCCCTCACCTGCTAGCCACGCGCCGGCCATCGCGGTCTGAAGACCCGCACCACAAGCCGGCATGCCCTCCCCGTGGTGCGGTGCTTCAGCCCGCATCGCTCGGCTCCGCTCAACTCCGCCGCGTGCTCACATCCCCCATCGCGGTCTGAAGACCCGCGCCACAAGCCGGCACGCCCTTCCCGTGGTGCGGCGCTTCAGCCCGCATCGGCCGACTCCGCTCAACTCCACCCGCGGGCTCACAGCCCCCAACGCGGTCTAAAGACCCGCGCCACAAGCCGGCACGCCCTTCCCGTGGTGCGGCGCTTCAGCCCGCATCGCTCAGCTCCGCTCAACTCCCCCCGCGGGCTCACATCCCCCAACGCGGTCTGAAGACCCGCGCCACAAGCCGGCATGCCCTTCCCGTGGTGCGGTGCTTTAGCCCGCATCGCTCGACTCCGCTCAACTCCACCCGCGGGCTCACAGCCCCCATCGCGGTCTGAAGACCCGCGTCACAAGCCGGCACGCCCTTCCCGTGGTGCGGCGCTTCAGCCCGCATCGCTCGGCTCCGCTCAACTCCGCCCGAGTGCTCACATCCCCCAACGCGGTCTGAAGACCCGCGCCACGGGCCGGCATGCCCTCCCCGTGGTGCGGTGCTTCAGCCCGCATCGCTCGACTCTGCTCAACTCCCCCGCGTGCTCACATCCACCATCGCGGCCTGAAGACCCGCGCCACAAGCCGGCACGCCCTTCCCGTGGTGCGGTGCTTTAGCCCGCATCGCTCGGCTCCGCTCAACTCCCCCGCGTGCTCACATCCCCCAACGCGGTCTGAAGACCCGCGCCACAAGCCGGCACGCCCTTCTCGTGGTGTGGTGCTTCAGCCCGCATCGGCCGACTCCGCTCAACTCCCCCGCGTGCTCACATCCCCCAACGCGGTCTGAA
>JAEZUE010000081.1 GCA_023443455.1 Verrucomicrobiota bacterium | reverse complement strand
AGGGGGCAAACTTGAATGGCACCAAGTTAAGCGGGCGCCTCTCGGACACCGGGAGGCGGATACCTTCATCTCGCGGCGTGGTTTGGTGAGCGACCGGTAGGGCTTGGGGCGGCGTTTCTTCGCGCGCGGTTCGGAGCGGTTGGGCCGGTCGGGAATCTGGTCGGCGGCGATGACGCGCAGCAGTCGAGCGACGAGGGACGAGCGCCGAGGGACGGAGCTTCGGAGGCAGACCGAGAGCACCCTCGGGCAATCGCCTTGTTCACAATTGGATTGGCGCTCGCCACTCGACGCTCGTCTCTCGTCTCCTAGGAAACAGCATCTGCCCTGTTTCGTCCCGTCCGGGGCAAAACGCGTTTTGCGGTGGGGGCTGCATCGTCACGTATAGTCCGACCAGGATGAAGCTCTTCGTCGGCAACCCATTGCGCGTTCGCATAAGCGCGATGCGTGCGTTCTCCAGGAACTGCCCACGACCGGTGAGTTCGGGGCGGTGGTGCGCCGGCCCCGGGAGCGTAGGGGTTGTGCGCAGGATCCATTCAGCCGGCGCGATCAAGGGATGTTAGCGAAGTATTCAACGAAAAGGATAACCTCGGGTAACTTCGCTTGAATAGACGGTGGCCACGAAAACCGCCTTGGCTCTCCAAGGAATCAGAGCGAGCGCGAAGACCGCCAGAGAGAACCGCGCGGAATCGAGTCCCGAAGGGCCGCTGGGCCTGCCGCCGTCGGCAAGGACGCCGGTACGGTGCACGGGGGCACAGGGAACGGAGGCGTCGGTACAGCAGACCATCGGGCGCGGCGAGTCGGCGTAGCGCACCACTCTCGACTTCACCAACCAGCGGTCAACCGCGGTCCCGGCACGCGGCCGATCAGGATCAGGTTGGCCGCCACCCACGCAGATCCCGCTTCGCATGCCAGAAACGGAGCACGAGCACACAGCGCTGCGCTTCATCGATCCGGTACGTAACCAAATACGGTTCGATCCCCCCGCGACAATTAGACCCCGACGCCAGCGACAATTAAAAACCGGCATGAAGTCGGGGATTTTGAGGGTCGTTGGTCTGCGCGAGCGGTGAAGCTCGGGCCTGAAGCGCAGGCCCAATGATCACCGAGCGGCAGTACCAACGATTGATGAAAGACTACCAAGCAAGCGGCGAGGTCGGCCTCGCTGCGATGAAGGCGGGGATGCACCGCGAGACGGCGGCGAAGTACGTGGCGGCCCGGTGCGGGCCGACGGAGCTGGCCAAGCCGCACGATTGGCGGACGCGAGCCGATCCGGTCGAGCAGCTCTGGCCGTTGGCCGAGGCATTCCTGCAGGACAGCCCGGAGATCGAGGCGAAGGCGTTGTTCGAGCACTTGCTCGCGCAGCATCCACAACCTGAGGCGCAGGGGGCGTTGCGCACGTTCCAGCGGCGGGTGCGGCGATGGCGGCAACGCCATGGGCCGGACAAGGAGGTGATCTTCCCGCAGCACCACGAGCCGGGCGAAGTGTTGCAACTGGACTGGACGCACGCCTCCGAGTTGGGCGTGACGATCCAGGGCGAGCCCTTCGACCATCTGCTCTGCCATGCGGTGCTGCCGTACTCGAACTGGGAGTGGGCGGTGCCGTGCCACTCCGAATCGGGCTTGTCGCTACGGGTGGGCGTACAGGAGACGTACTGGACACTGGGCGGGGTGACCGCGCACTTGCAGACCGACCAGAGCTCGACGGCGACCCATCAGCTCAAACGCGGCGAGTCGGCGCGGGGCTTCAACGAGGACTATCTGGCGTTGTGCCGGCACCTCGATGTCGAGCCACGCACGATCGCGGTAGCCTGCCCCAACCAGAACGGCGACATCGAGGCGGCGCAGAACACGCTCAAGCGCCGGCTCAGGAACCATCTGGCGCTGCGGCGTTCGCGCGACTTCGCCGGCGAGGCCGACTACGCCGCGTTCGTGGCGGCGGTGTGCACGGCAGCCAACGCCACGCGCACGGTGCGCATCGCCGAGGAGGTGCAGCGGCTGCGGCCGCTGCCCGCCTCTCGGTATCCACAGACCGAGGAACACGCGGTGCGGGTCAGCAGCCACTCGACGGTGCGGGTCAAGCAGGCCGCATACTCGGTGCCTGCGCGGTTGATCGGCGCCCATGTGAAGGCGTACGTGAGCGAGACGGAGGTGGTGGTCAGCCACGAGGGCGAGGAGGTCGCGCGGTACCCCCGGCTCGCGCCCCGCGGCCAACGCATCGACTTCCGCCACGTCATCACCTCGCTGCAACGAAAGCCCGGCGCCTTCGCCCGGTACATCTACCGCGAGGAACTCTTCCCCGACGCAACCTACCGGCAGAGCTACGACCGGCTCGTCGCCCTCGATCCGGGCCGCGCCGACAAGGCCTACCTGGCCGTGCTGACGGTGGCCGCCGAACACGGCATGGACCGCGTCGGCGAGCTGCTGGGCGCGTTGCTGCGCGAGGGCGTTGCGCCGACGGCCGCGACGCTGGGCGAGCGGCTTGTCCGGCCTGACGAACAGCCGGTGGTGGCGCTGGCCGAACAACTCCCGCAGTTGGATTGTTACGACAGCCTGCTCGAGGAGGTGAGCGCATGAGCACCGATCCGACACCGCTGCTGCTGCGCCAGCTCGGACTGACCAACATAGCCCGCGACCACGAGGAGCTGCTCGCCCGGGCCGAGCAGGCCAACTGGGGCTACCGGCGGTTCCTGCGCGAGATCGCCGAGATCGAGGCCAACGAAAAACTCGGCCGCCGCATCGAGCGGCTCCTGAAGGACTCGCAACTGCCGCCGGGCAAAACGTTGGCCACGCTCGAACAGGCCCGCCTGCCCGACAAGATCCGCCGCCAGCTGCCCACCCTGCTCGACGGCGAGTTTATCCGTCGCGGCGACAACCTGCTCTGCTACGGCCTGCCCGGCCGGGGCAAGACGCACTTCCTCGCCGCCCTGTGCCGCGAACTGGTCCAACGCCACCAGCTGCCGATCCTGTTCGTGCCCACCTACAAGCTGGTCTCGCAGTTGCTCGCCGCCAAACGCGACTGCCAGTTGCCCGCCTTCCTCAAACGCCTCGAACGCTACGCGGCCATCGCCCTCGACGACCTGGGCTACGTCCAGCAGTCCCGCGACGAGATGGAGGTGCTCTTCACCTTCCTGGCCGACCGCTACGAGAAGAAGAGCGTGCTGCTGACCACCAACCTGATCTTCAGCAAGTGGGATCAGATCTTCAAAGACCCCATGACGACCATGGCCGCCGTCGACCGCCTCGTGCACCACTCCATCATCCTCGAGTTTACCGGCGAGAGCCACCGCGCCACCGCCGCCAAGACCAAGGCCAAGCCTCCGGGCAAGAACGAGGCCCCTGTCACCACAGAGTCCTGACCAAGGCAAGGGCGGGGAGGCTGCCGCCTCCCCAGCCACCCCTCTGCTGAATCCGGGGAGGGGGAGGGGCTGCGCCCCTCCCTCCACCCTCCCATTAATTTGCTCCGGTTGCGGCCGGGAATCGGTCGCTTCGCTCCCTCTCCCTCATGTCGACTTCTAGTTGTCGTTGAGGCCGGTTTCTAATCGTCGTTGACGGTGGGCGCCTGCCGCTACGGATTGCCACCTCGGGCGGCTAAAGGGGTCATTACGATATGTTTGCAATTTGCATTTCATGAAGCTTGGAAGCGTCGCGACGGCGACCGGCGGCCATCTCGGCGACATAGCGGCTCACCCCGGCGCCGACGCCCATTCTCAGGTGGCGCGCGAGCCAGCCATTGGTGCTGTTGTGCCTGGCCTTCATACGACCGGCGATCGCGACCTTCCACGGCGCGGCTTTGGGCTCTGACTGAATCGCCTCGTCGTCTTTGCCCAGGAAGCGGAGCGCCGCCGCCAATCCGGACTCCCAAGCCTTGCTTCCCGGGCCTGGCTGAGCTTGAAGACCGGGCCAATCTTAACGGATCAAACCCTAATGTCTGTGGTTCGATCATGGTTCTCCCCCGGAAGCGCCGACGTCACTGGCGGATTCCGCTGCCCCGGAGCGGACCTGCCGCAGGCGCATCGGCGGTGACCGGTCGACGGTTTTCGGACAGTCTGTCGCGAAACCACGGCTCGCCGGGGACGGATCGCCCTACCTTGGAAACGGAGAATCGCTGCTCTGGCGAGCAGCGCCACGGGCCGGTCCGGATCAGCAATCGGTGGACCCAAAGGCCAATTCCCTTTGTCCGCGCTCGTTGAACTCGGTGTTCAAGGGGGTTACTTCCATTCCGCTTACCGACGATCGCCGCCATGCTTGCTCCGGGCTCTGATCGGTTCGGCTGCTCATTCATTGGCCGTTGTTTGCATGCCGCCGTTCCCACCCAACACAGCCACCTCCGACCGGGCCATCGTGCTCTTCGATGGCGCCTGTTCGTTCTGCTCCCGGACGGTGCGCTTCATTCAGCGTCGCGACCGCCACTCGCGCTTCCGTTTCTCGGCGCTGCAGTCGTCCGAAGGCCTCGAACTTCTCGCCCGACTCGGGCTGCCGGCCGGGTGGATCGAGGTGGAATTAAGGGGTCATTACGATATGCTTGTGGTCGTGTCGGAGCGCTCCTGAACAATCACATTTTGATGGGTGTCGACGGCGGGGTGAGCCGCAATGTTGCCGCGTGAGATTGCCGCCAGGAGCCGCCACAACGCCTCGAGGCGCCACAAGAGCCTCATTGCAAACTTATCGTAATGACCCCTTTTTCGGCCCCTTCAGCACCACGTGCCCGATGATTCCGCCGTACGAGAAACCAACTGCATGGACCTAAAGTGGACATTGACATCCGATTTAGCAGGTCCACTGTCTTGCCTGCCGCTTGGCTTCCCCATCGCGGTCGTCGGCGGACAGCCGAGATTCACTTCAACATGACAACGAATTCCGTTAGCACTGAAACCACGGTTGGGGAAATTGTCCGCGCTACGCCGGCCCACTCGCGTGTATTTGAACAACTCGGCATCGACTACTGCTGCGGCGGCAAAAAACCGCTGGCGGAGGCCTGCCGAGCCAAAGGGCTGGATCCAGCGACGGTGGTCGCTTTGTTATCCGCAATGGACGGTGCCACGCCAGAAAGCTCGTCGGCCAATCCAGAATTGCTGAGCCTGTCCGAGCTCTGTGACCACATCGAGCGCGTCCACCACCACTATCTCCGCGAGGAATTGCCGCGTTTGGATTTCCTGACGCGGAAGGTCGCAGCGGTTCACGGCGAGCATGAGCCCCGTCTCGTTGAAATACGTCACGTATTCGCCGCGTTCAGTGCGGCCATAAGCGCTCACACTCAAGAGGAGGACGAGCAGATATTCCCGGCGATCCGGCAGCTGGAACTGGCGGGCCGGGCCCAGGGGAAAGTTCTCTCCCTCAAAGCCGCCCTCGACAAGCTTGAGTCCGAACATGATCAAGCCGGTGCCGCCCTCGTTCGCCTTCATGAACTGACCGACGGCTACGCGCCTCCGGAATGGGCCTGCAACACCTTCCGCGCTCTCTACGACGGCCTAGCCAAACTGGAAAAGGACACCCACCAACACGTTCACAAGGAAAACAACGTCTTGTTCCCCAAGGCGCTGGACGTTGCGTAATCAACCGTTGTGCGGCTAGCCTGATGCTCCCGCATGCACGGCCACTCTCCGCCGCGACAATGCCACCGACGGTTGGCCAACGTCGGGGGTGATGCCATCGTTGCGCCATGCCCTCCGGTCCGCTCGATCAGACGCCGCACCGCGAGTCCCAGCTCGCGTACCGGTTCGGCGTGGCATGGGTCTTCCTCCTCGTTGGCGCCTCGGTCGGAGCACTTCTGCGCCTCATGACCCTCGCCCCGCAAGCGGGCGTCGTTCCCGGCCACGTGCTACACGCGCACTCCCACGTGGCGTTTCTCGGGTGGGTCCTTGGTGCGTTCTTCCTGGCCGCCCAACATCACTTCGTCGCGCCCGAGCGCAGCCGGAGCTACGACGCCCTCTGGTGGTTCATGCAACTCGCCGTCGTGGGCATGCTCGCGAGCTTCCCGGCCCAGGGCTACGGCATCGTCAGCATCACGTTCTCCACCCTCCACCTTGGCGCATCGGCCGTTTTCGCCGCTCGACTCTGGCGGGAAACGGTCGCCATCCCGGCCGCCCGTTTCCACCTGCGCGCCGCCATCGTGTCTCTCCTCTTGTCGGCCGCCGGCCCCCTCGCGCTCGGCCCACTGGCGGCATTGGGACTGCGCGACACCGCCGCCTACCCGCTCGCGATCCATTTCTACCTGCACTTTCAGACCAACGGCTGGTTCATCTTCTTCCTTATCGCGCTGTGGGTCCAGCTTGCGGCCAAGAACGGGGCCTCGGACGGAGCGCACCGTTACCGTCTTTCCGGCACATTGCTCGTTGCCGGTTGCGTGCTCTCCTTCGCGCTTTCCGCGCTGCCCCAGGTACCCTCCGCCTGGTTGCAGGGCATCGCCCTCGCCGGCGGCGCCGCCCAGCTCGCTGGCGCCGCGTGGCTGCTCGCGCCGCGACCGTCGGCCAAGCAGCCGGCCCGTCGCGGCATCGCCGCCGTGCTCTGGCGGGTCGTCGCCGCCGCGTTCTTGCTCAAGCTTCTGCTACAGTTCGCCGTGGCGCTGCCGAGCCTGAGCGAACTCGCCGGCCAACGTTTCCTCGTCGTCGCATTCCTCCATCTGATCGCCCTAGGGCTGGCTACGCCCGCGCTTCTACTCTGGGCAATCGAACGCGGCTGGCTACGGCCGGGCCCGCTCTTGACCGCAGGGGTGACCATCTACCTCGCGGCCGTTGCCGTCACCGAGGTCGTGCTCGTCCTGCCGGCGACATTCGCGCTGCTCGGCCGCCCTCTCGGGCTGCCGATCCCGGCGTTGCTCCTTGCCGCCGCGCTCGCCCTGGTCGTCGCGCTCACCCTGATCTCGGCCACCTTGCGCACGCGACTCGCCCGGTCGTAGGCGCGCACAACCCTCCCGACTGCTCGCTACGCGGGCAATCACGCCGCCGAGAATGGATTCGCCACGGCATTTCCGAGCTACTCCGCGCCCCACGAACGCCCCTGCATGAAAAAGCCAGCTCCGCGTGGTGCGGGGCTGGCTCGAACTGAAAGACGAAATGAAAGCTCAGTCCTTGATCTTCTGGCGCGTCCACCCACCCCACAGTCCATAAACAAAATACGCCAAGGCAAGGATGCCGGCGGCGAACACCACATCACCCACGGTGCGCATCCAACGCAGCGTCTGCATTTGTGCCGTGCCCATGAACTCGGCGGAACGTGCGTACCACATGCCATGGTCCACGCTGGCGAGAGTCTGCTTCACCCCGATGGGGAGCAGCGACAACACCACCATGAGAATGAGTCCGAGGTTGAGCGCCCAGAACGCGAACTTCAGGGAGCCCTCCTTCCACTGTTGGCCGTGCTGGGCCAGCCGCAGCGTGAACAACATAAGCCCGATCCCGAGCATGCCGTACACCCCGAACAGGGCGGTGTGCGCATGCACCGCTGTCGTATTGAGACCCTGCATATAGTAGAGCGCCGCCGGTGGGTTGATCAGGAATCCGAACACGCCCGCGCCGAGAAGGTTCCAGAAGGCCACGGCGACAAAGAAGTAGATCGGCCAGCGGAAATGCCTCAGCCACGGCCGGCTCGTCGCCACCTTCAGATTCTCCGCCGCCTCGAAGCCGACCAGGGTTAGCGGGACCACTTCGAACGCGCTAAACACCGCGCCCAGGGCCAGCACCGCCGTGGGCGTACCAGTGAAATACAGATGGTGCATCGTCCCGATGATGCCGCCGAAAAGGAAGACGGTGCAGGAGGAGATCACCGCAGCGCTCGCGGTCGCGATCCGAAGCAGCCCGAGACGACAGAACAGGAAGGAGATGACGACGGTGGCGAACACCTCGAAGAACCCCTCCACCCAGAGATGCACGACCCACCAGCGCCAATACTCCGCCATGGCGAGATTCGTATGCTGGCCCCACATCAGGCCGGCACCGTAGAATAGACCGATGGCCCCGGAGGCGATGAGGAAGAGCGCGAGGAGATGCCGGTTGGCCCCGGGCTCCTTGAAGGCCGGCGCGATCGACCGCACGACCAACCCGAGCCACAAAAACAATCCGATGAAGAGAAAGATCTGCCAGAAGCGGCCGAGATCCACGTATTCATAGCCTTGGTGCCCGAACCAGAAGTTCTCGGTCAGCCCCAGTTTCTGCCGGGTACCATACCAAGTGCCGAAAAGCGTCCCCACGACGATGACCAGCAGGCAGCCGAAGAGCAGGTTGACGCCCGCCCGCTGAAACCGCGGCTCGCCTCCGGAAACCGCCGGTCCGATGAAGAGCCCGGTGGCCAGCCACGCGGTGGCGATCCAGAAGATACCGAGCTGAGTGTGCCAGGTCCGAGTCACTGAATACGGGAGCCACTCGGCCAGGGAAATGCCGTAGAAGCCCTCGCCCTCCACCCCGTAGTGGGCGGTGATCGCCCCCATGAGCACCTGCACCAGGATCAGCGCCGTCACCACCCAGAAATACTTGAACGTGGCGCGCATCGACGGGGTGATCACCAGGTCGGCGAAGGGATTGCGGGTCGGAACCTCGGGGGCCTCCTCGCCGTGCTGGGCGGCCCGATACCAGATGAAGCCGCCGATGCCCGCGAGCAACAGCACAAAGCTGACGATGGTCCAGAGCACCATGGAACCGGTGAGGTGGTTGCCGATCAACGGCTCGCTCGGCCAATTGTTGGTGTAGGTCACCGTGGCCACGCCCGCGGGATCGCCGGGGGCAGCGGGCCGTTCCGTGCCACAGGCCCAGGCCGCCCAGAAGAAGAACGCACTGAGCTCGGCCTGACGTTGCTCGGTCTTGATCGTATCTGTCGCGATCGCGTACGAGTGCCTGAGTTGCGCGGGATCCAAATGGTTGTCCGCAATGCGCGCCAGGTCTTCCGGAAACGCCGTCGCATGGCCGAAGATCGCAGCATAATAGCGGGCCATCGCCGCCACCGCGGCAGCCCGGTCGGCGGAAATCGTGATCACGTCGCGAGCGGCATCATAGGTGTTGGTCCGGATCTCCGCCTGCAAACCGGACTGCAACGAGGCCTGCTGGGCGGCGGGCAAGCTGCCATAATCGACGCCGAAGTCACGTCGGGCGCGTAGGTCGAGCAGATAGAGACACTCCCGATGCAGGTAGTCCGCCGACCAGTCGGGCGCCACATACGCGCCATGCCCCCAGACGCTCCCCAACTCCTGCCCTCCGATCGATTGCCAGACGTTCTGGCCGTTCTGAATCATCTCACGAGTGAGTACCACCGTCCCGTCCGGTGTTTGCACCGCAGTGGGAATGGGAGGTTGGTGTTGCCAGATCTGGACCCCGTAGTAGCCGAGGACGCCCAGAGAGCCGAGCGTCACGACCGCGAACGCGAGCCAGAGTTTTACATAGCGCATGGGAGGAGGTGTGTTTGTGGTTGGGGTGCTGTTATCTGGATAGATTTGTCCAGTTTAAGGGCGGCCAATTTGTACTCGTCAACGTTTATTCGGATATTACTGTCCGGTTTACCTATTTCCCGCCCTCGTTCCGATGATCTTCTCCCAAACTGTTGAATACGCGCTCCGCGCGGTTGTCCTGCTCGCCGATGTGCAGCGGGAGGCAAAAACCACGCAACAAATCGCCACCATGGCGCGGATCCCGCCGGACTACCTGTCCAAGATCCTGCAGAATCTCCGCCGCGCCGAAATCGTCTCCTCCCGCCGCGGGATCAACGGCGGCTTCGTGCTGCAACGTCCGGCCTCGGAAATCACCCTGCTGGAGGTGGTCAACGCGATCGATCCAATCGAGCGGATCCGGACCTGCCCGCTGAAGTTGAAATCCCACGGGAGCAACCTATGCGAGCTGCACCGCAGACTGGACCAGTCGATCGCCTCGGTGGAACGCACCCTGGCCACCGGCACGATCGCGGAGCTGCTCACGACGCCGTCGCCCAGCCATCCCCTTCTCGAGCGAACCAAGTAAGCCGCCGCCATCCCGATGCCTTCGGAATTCGAGCAATCAACGCCGGGCCTCGCTACCCGGTGCATCCATGCGGGCACCCATCTCGACCTAGGCACCGGCGGGGCCTGCAGCCCGATCTTCACCTCGACCGCCTTCGCTTTTCCCAACGCGACCAACGAGAACATCTACCCCCGGTATTTCAATGTCCCCAACCAGAAGGTGATCAATCGCAAGCTCGCCGCGTTGGAAGGCGGGGAGGACGCGCTCACCTTCGCCTCGGGCATGGCCGCGATCTCCACCCTGCTGTTTGCGTATCTGAAGCCCGGTGATCATGCGGTATTCCAAGGCGATCTCTACGGCGGCACGCGTCACTTGATCGCCCAGGAACTCGTCCCGCTCGGCATCGGTGTGTCTTTTGGCCGCAACATCGCTGAGTTTGCCGCGGCCCTCCGTCCCAACACGCGCCTCGTGTATGTAGAATCACCATCCAATCCCCTGCTCCGCTGTGTGGATCTGGCCGCCGTGGCCGCGCTCGGCCGCGCCCGAGGTTTCCTGACCGTCATCGACAACACCTTCGCCACGCCGATCAACCAGAACCCCCTCGCGCTCGGCATCGATGCGGTGGTCCACAGCGCCACGAAGTATCTCAATGGGCACAGCGACCTGAACGCCGGCATCGTGGTGGCCTCGGGCGCGATCATTCACCGGGTCGCCGCATGCGCGCTCAATCACGGAGGCATGTTGGACTCCCATGCCTGCTATCAACTGGAGCGCGGACTCAAGACGCTCGCGCTCCGCATGGCCGCACACAACCACAACGCCGCTGGGTTGGCCCGCTTTCTTCAGACCCATCCAGCGGTCGCGAGAGTAAACTACCCCGGGCTTGCCGCGCATCCCGATCACGCAATCGCGGCGCGGCAAATGCGCGGGTTTGGAGGAATGATCTCCTTCGAATTGTTGGACCCCTCACGGGTGGACGGCCTCCTTGGCAAACTGCGCCTGATTCTGCCCGCCCTGAGTCTCGGTGGCATCGAAAGTCTTATCTGCATACCGAGCCGCACTTCCCACCTCCGGATGTCCTCCCTTGAACGACAGGAGGCAGGGATCAGCGACTCCCTCGTGCGCTTGTCCGTGGGAATTGAAGACATTGAGGATCTGCAATCGGACCTTGAGCAGGCCCTCCGGTGATCCAAACAAAGCCAACGACCGCTACTGCGGAGTTGAGACCGAAGGGCCGCGTCTGCTGGTGGCGGTCGCGCCAGAGGCGGTCGCGATGCTCGATCTCACCGCCTCGGCAATTCGCGGATCGCTTGGCGTCACGTTGAAGGAACTTGCGGCCGAGGGTTGGCGTAAGCTCTTGCAGGCCGGGCGCACAGTCTCGCCTCTTCCGCCCGTCAGCCAGAACCGAATGCATTGAAGACGCGCTTCAATGCCTCAGTCTGATGACGAAACTTGGCGGCGTTGGACCTCTTGAGACGCGCCAGATTTTGCATCTTCCATTGGATCGCGGGGAGTTCGGCGAGATGACGGCACCGCATCGCCTCCCAGGGCGGATCGCCGGCGACAACGCCGAGCAGGAAGCGCTTGTGATCATCGGTGAGCGCGGCGGCGAGTTCGCCGCGAAGACGCAGGCGGGCTTCCTCAAGAGTCCCGAGCGAAACTGGTTCACGCTCCATGCCGGCGAACTCGTTTTCGAACGGAATCTTCAGGTCTAGGTTCCGCGAACCGTCGATCTTAACGGGTCAAACCCTAATGTCTGTTGTTTGACCGTGGTTCTCCCCCGAAGCGCCGAAGGCCTCGGCGGACGCCGCTACCTTGGAGCGATCCTACCGCAGGCGCATCGGCGGTGACCGGTCGACGGTTGTCGGACCGTCTGTCGCGAAACCACGGCTCACCGGGGACGGATCGCCCTACCTTGGAAACGGAGAATCGGTGCTCTGGCGAGCAGCGCCACGGGCCGGTCCAGATCAGTGCCAGTTAGTGTGCGTTAGTGGTTCCACTCCTCTTCGGGAATCAAAGGATCGAAAGCCTGGGCGGCTTCCGCTACGGATTGCCACCTCGGCGCGGTGGCCTACAGGGCATCACCGCTCTACGCGAGCGGCGCCACGGTGCCAGGTCGGCGCCCTGGCCTACAGTGCCGAGCGCCTTCGGGGTTGGTGGAAGTTGACGAATTTTGGCTCCCCTGCTTCGCGGCCACTCCTCCGATCCTGCCGCGCAAACTCCGACTCGAATTCCACGATACCTGCTCCCCCGCGATCGACCGCGGCAACTACCGCGCCGACTTCTTCGCCTCCGAAGGCCCGAAGAGAGAAGCATCGAGCCGCTACTTCGCGGCGGCGGGCAATTCCCAGCGCTGGAGCACGTCTTTGCGCGCCTTGTCCTTTTCAGTCGGGTTCAGGCGGAAGTAATTGTCGGCCAGCGCCTCCTCCCAGCCTCCGTAGAGCGGGTTGGGCAACACGATGAAGTGCGCGCCGAAGTCGCCCCGATGCGCATCCACGAGCTCGTTACGCGTGGCGCGGTCGGTGCGGTGGCTGCCGACGGGGAAGTCACCCTCGTTGTCGCCCAAGTACAGGATCACCTCGTAATCCTTGGCCACCGCGTCGAAGCGCGGCTGCTTGTCGCTTGTCGTCGTCTTGAAGAGCACGTGGTCGGCATCGGCAAAGGGGAAGCCGAGTTCGCCGATATTCTTGATCGTGCCCTCCTTGCCGGGCACGTCGCGATTGGTCACGTAGAACACGGTGACGCCGCGCGCAGCCACGCAGCGCAGGAACTCCGACGCTCCGGGCATGGCGGTGGCGATCGCCGCCTGTTCCCACGCGATCCAATTGGCGCTGCCATAGGCTTCATTGCGGCCCACGAAGGCCGCCTGAAAGGCGCTGTTGTTGAGCAACGTCTCGTCGCAGTCGCTCACGATGGCCAGCGGCTTGCCACCGGGCCGGTGCGCAGCGATGGCCTGATCCACGCGCAGGATGGCCAGGTTGTAGGCCTGGTAGCAGAGCGCGCGGTATTCGGCGGAGGTCTGCACCCAGGCGAGCGCGAGCACGCTCTGTTCGTTCAGGTCGCGGGTGGACACGTTCGCCCCAGCCGCAGAGACGGAGACGGTCGGCGCAATGAGAAGCAGGGCGGCAAGCGCCGCGCCCTTGCGTTGCAGAAATCGTTTCATGGAAACGGTATTGTGTCCCCGCCAGATGGAGCTCTCCAAGGACGGATTCCAAACACCGCCGTTTTTCGCCGCACCGTGACCCGAAGGTCAAATTTGACGGGTCGCCAATCTCAACGGGGCACCCCTAAACGTGATGATGCGGTCGAGAGGCGAGCGTCGAGGGGCTAGCGCCAAACCATCGGTGGGGAGCCTCCGGCACGAGTACTTCGCTCGCTCTCCTCTGTGATCGGCCCCTCGACGCTCGTCACTCGTCACTCGGCCGATTGCCTACGGCTCAGGCGGCAGACTCAGGCCAACGATCGCGCCCCCGCCTGCCCCAGTTCACCGCCCAGCCCGAGCGGGTTGCAAGGTGCCCAACAAGGAGCCGCGCACCGGGGGAAACACCATCAATGCAAAACGGCGCAGACCCGATGGTCTGCGCCGGTGGTTGGAAATCGTGCGGCGCCGCTCAGGCGATCAGCAGCGCGTATTCGCTCGAGGAGAGCAGTCCGTCGATCTCGGCGGCGTTGGCAGGTTGCAGTTTGAGCATCCAAGCGCCGTCGTACGGGTTCCGATTCACCAGCTCCGGGGTCGCGTTGAGCACCTCGTTGGTTTCGAGGACCCTGCCGGAGATCGGGGCGTAGAGATCGGAGGCGGCCTTGACGCTTTCGACCACGCCGAAGCTTTCGCCGGCCTGGAGCTCCGCGCCGGCGGCGGGAAGCTGCACGTAGGTGATGTCGCCAAGGCTGTTCTGGGCGTAGTCGGTGATGCCGACCAGCACCGTGCCATCGGGCAGGAGCTTGGCCCATTCGTGGGACTTGGCGTACTTGCAATCGGTGGGTACGGACATGGCGGGAAGGTTACTTTTTGCCGGGGAGAGTGACGAAAGGCGGCTTGACCGGGGTCAGCTTGAGCGCGGCCCCTCGCACGTCAACGGAGAGCTCGCCCGCGCCGCTTTTCACGAGGGCCGAACCGATCGATTCGTTGAGCATCGGCGAGAGCGTGCCGGACATGACCTCGCCGACCGGGCCGGACGCATCGACCACCGGGGTGCCGGCGCGCACGATGCGGCGGTCGCCGGTGCGAAAGAACACGATACGGCTCGGCAGGCCCGCGGCCTTTTGGGCGCGCAGGGCATCGCGGCCGATGAAGTCGCCGGCCTTGTCGAGCTTCACCACCCAGCCGAGGCCGGCCTGGAGCGGGGAGATCCGGGCGGAGATCTCGTGCCCGTAAAGCGGATATCCCGCCTCGAGCCGCAGGCTGTCGCGCGCACCGAGCCCAGCGAGGTCGAGTCCGTGGGGCTGGCCCACCTCGAGCAGTTTCACGGCGAGGGTCTCGGCGTCGGCCGGCCGACAGAAAAGCTCGAAGCCATCCTCGCCGGTGTAGCCGGTACGCGCGATGAGACACTCGGCGCCGGCGACCGTGCCGGCCGCGCAGTGGTAGTACTTCAGCATTCCGAGATCCGTGGCGGTGAGCGGCCGGAGAATCGCGGCCGAGGCCGGGCCCTGCAGCGCGATCAGGGCGAACTCGTCGGAGAGGTCGCGCACGCGGCAGTCGAAACCGGTGGCGTGCTGGAGAATCCAGGCGACGTCCTTCTCCGTATTCGAGGCGTTCACGCAGAGCAGGAAGTCCTGTTCGCCGCGGCAGTAGATGATGAGGTCGTCCACCACCCCGCCGTCGGGTTGGCACATCGTGGTGTACTGCACGCGGCCGGGGAAAAGTTTCGTCACGTCGTTGGTGACGAGGTGGTCGAGAAACTTGGATGCCTCGGGCCCGGTGACCTCGACCTCACCCATGTGGCTCACGTCGAAGAGGCCGGCGCGCTGGCGCACCAGCCGGTGCTCCTCGAGGATGCTGCGATACTGGACCGGCATCTCCCAGCCGCCGAAGTCGACGAAGCGGGCGCCGTGCTGCTGGTTGAACGCGAAGAGCGGGGTACGTTTGAGGTCCGGCATGAGGCCCGGAAGTCGACGCGCGGCATTGTCGGCGAGCAAGTAACTTCTGAGCAGAGACAAGAGAGAGCGCGCGCGTCATGGACACCCTACGTGCGAACGTCCGGCGCCCCGAAGGCAGGAGCCGCGCGGGAGCCCGGCTTCACTCCGGCGCCGGGCCGGGGAGCGGGCCGCTCGGCCTATTCGAAGCGCAACGCCTCGATCGGGTCGAGGCGGGCGGCCTTGCGCGCGGGATAGTAGCCGAAGACCACGCCGATCCCGGCGCAGAACACGAGGCCGACCACGATCCAAAGCAGCGGAATCGTCGTCTGGCCGGCCATGAACAGGCCGAGCAGATTGCCCGCGCCGACGCCGAGCACGATCCCGGCGATGCCGCCGAGCAGGGAGATGACGATGGCCTCGATCAGGAACTGCCGCAGGATCGCGCGCCGCCGCGCGCCCAGCGATTTGCGCACGCCGATCTCCTTGGTGCGCTCGGTCACGCTCACCAGCATGATGTTCATGATACCCACGCCGGCCGCGAGCAGCGCGAAGAGGCTGATCACGAACGCGCCCTTCTTGATGATCCCGGTGGCGTTGTTGAACATCTCGATCAGCGAGTCGTTCGAGACGATGTCGAAGTCGTTCGGATCCTCCGGTTCGAGCCCGCGGGCCAGCCGCATGGCGCCGATCGCGTGGTTGAAGGTGTCGTCGAGCTCGGCCTGGCTGCGCGCCTGCACGCTGATGCCGATCGAGCGCCCGGCGCGACCGTACACCGCCAGGAAACGCGTGATCGGCAGGACGACGAGATTGTCCTGGCTCTGCCCGAACATCGGGCCCTTCGCGGCGAACGTGCCGACCACGAGGTACGTCTGTCCGTCCATGCGGATACGCTTGAGCAGCGGATCCTCGCCCGGGAAGAGGCGCGCCACGAGATCCGCGCCGATGACGCAGACCGAGCGTGCGTAGGTGGTGTCCTCCTTGGTGAGGTTGCGGCCGCGGTCGATCTGGAAATCCCGCACCGCGGTGAAATGCTCGTCGGTGCCGATGAGGGTGTTGTTCGGGTTGGTCTTCCGGTCGAGGTACACCGCCTGCCGCCCGCCGCGGCGGATCAACAGGCCGACGGTCGCCCGGGTGCCCTCCATCAGCGCCCGAAACCGCTCCGCCTGCTCGTAGCTGACATCACGTCGGTTCGTGAAGCGACCATGCGGGCCGCCGCCCATCACGGCCGGATACTTCGAGATGACGAAGCTGTTGGCCCCGAGAACGTTCAGATTCGACTCGATGCTCTTCTGGATCGTGGCGATCACGGTCATCACACCGATCACGGAGAAGACCCCGATGGCGATGCCCGACATCGTCAGGAAGGAGCGCAGCTTGTGGGCGCCGACAGCCGTCAGCGCCATGCGGACGATCTCGGACAGGGGCATGCCGCCGAACTTATTCATAACGCAGGGCCTCCACGGGATCGAGACGGCTGGCCGACCACGCCGGGGCGAAGCCGGAAGCCACGCCGACCACGACGGCGGCGCCCATCGCGACGAGCATCAGCAGCGGGGAAAACGTGACCGGCAGCGCCGGGGCGGCCACCCGGACCAGCCCCGTGAGCAGCAGGGTGATCGCCAGGCCCACCCCGCCGCCGGCCAGCGAGATGGAGGCCGCCTCGACGAGGAACTGCAGCAGAATGGTGCGCCGCCGGGCGCCGAGCGCCTTGCGCGTACCTATTTCTCGGGTACGCTCCTTCACGCTCACGTAGGTGATGTTCATGATGCCGATCGCGCCGACGAAGAGCGCCAGACCGGTGATGCCAAGCCCGGCGACCGCAAGGCCGTTGCGGATCGGATCGAGCTGCTTCTTCACGCTGTCCTGGGTGTTGACCTCAAAATCCTCGGGCCGCTCGGGCGGCACCTGGCGGATACGGCGCATCAGCCCGACGAGCTCCCACCTGGCCTCCTCGGCGCGCGCGAGGTCGATCTGCACGCGGATCTCGGCGCCCTCGGAATGGCGGGTGAAGAGGCGGCGCAGGGCCGGCAGCGGGATCGAGACGTTCGAGTCCCAGCTCCACATGCCCAGAAACGACCCCTGCCGCTCCATCACGCCCACCACGGTGAAATTCTGGCCCTGCAGGCGGATCTCCTGACCGAGCGGCGACTGGTTGGGGAAGAGCGCCTTCGCGACATCGAAGCCGAGCACGACGACATTGCGGCCCGCGCGGGACTCGGCCTCGTTGAAGAAGCGGCCCTCCAACACGCCCGCCTTCGACATGCGCGGGAGCTCCGAGGTGGTGCCCAGGGTGAAGATGCCGTTGAGCGAATAGTCGCCGCGGTAGATCTTGGTGAAGACCGAGTCGGCCGGCACGGCCAGCTTGAGTGCGGTGCCGGGCGTGCGCGCGATGTATTCGTTCACCTGGTCCGCGTACTCGGTGCGGATCTTCTGCCGGTTGCGGAAGTTCCACCAGTCCTCGACATCGCGCCACGGCCATTTGGTGACGTAGAGGATGTCGTCGCCGATGATCGCCAGGCTGTTGTTCACGCCCTTGTCGATGCCGCCGATGGCGGTGCCCATGAGGGTGACGGCCACGATGCCGATGATCACGCCCAACGCCGTGAGGAACGAGCGCGTGCGGTTGGCCCGGATCTGCTGCGTGGCGATCCGGATGGACTCGGTGAGCTCGAAGAGAAGGCGCTTCACGTCGATTGCGGATTGCGGATCGCGGAGTGCGGAGTGGCCCCGTGCGCACGCGCAACGCCGAGACAACGCTGATCCGCTCGTGCTCCGCGTTGCCGGATTGTGCACCGAAGGGGCGCGTAGGGGCGTCGCTTGCCGACGCCCTTCGGACCTTGCCGGCTCCAGCGGTTTCCGCTGCCCACCGGGCGTCGGCAAGCGACGCCCCTACACTCCGAACGCGGGTTCACAGCAAACGCGTCGACGAGCTTGAGCACGCGCAACGCGAACTCCTTCGTCCTGGTTTTGAACTCGGTCTCGTTCATGGCGGATTCCTCCAATCGAAAATCGGCAATCCAAAATCGAAAATCAGGCGGCCCCCGCGGCCTGGTCGCTTTCGACCACGCCGTCGCGCAGGCGCACGATGCGGCGGGCGTGGCGGGCGATGTCCTCCTCGTGGGTGACGAGGATGATCGTGTTGCCGCGCTCGTAGAGGACCTCGAGCAGCGCCATGATTTCGTCGCCGGTCTTTGAATCCAGATTTCCGGTAGGTTCGTCGGCGAGGATGATCGAGGGCTTGTTCACCAGCGCCCGGGCGATGGCGACGCGTTGCCGCTGGCCGCCGGAAAGTTCGTTGGGCTTGTGGTGCATGCGGTCGCCCAGCCCCACCGCGCGCAACGCCTCCTCGGCCCGCTCGTGACGCTGCGCCTTCGGCACCCCGGCGTAGATCAGGGGCAGCTCCACGTTGCGCAGCGCGTCGCTGCGGGGGAGCAGGTTGAACGTCTGGAAGACGAAGCCGATCTCGCGGTTGCGGATGTCGGCGAGCTGGTCGTCGTCCATGTGGGCGACGTTGCCTCCGTTGAAGAAGTAGTCGCCGGCCGTGGGCGTATCCAGACAGCCGACCATGTTCATCATGGTCGACTTGCCGCTGCCGGAAGGGCCCATGATGGCGAGGTACTCGTTGCGGTGGATCTTCAGGTCCACCCCGCGCAGCGCACGGATGACCTGGTCGCCCATCTGGTAGGTCTTGGTGATGCCGCGGATCTCGATGACCAGCGCACCGGGTGGGCGGAGCGACCGGGCGACCGGGGACTGGGGAACGATGGAGCTCATACGCGGGCGCCGGGCTCAGGGTTTCTTCGGCTCGTCCTTGGCTTCCGGTTGCGCGGCATCGTCCTTCGCCTCGGCCTTCCCGGCGGCGGCCTTCGGGTCCTTCTTGGCCGGCAGGACCGTGATCTTGCTGCCGTCCTTCAAGGTCTGGGTCACGGCGCGATACGGGCCGGTGATCACTTCGTCGCCCTCCTTCAGACCGCTGACGATCTGGGTGTGCGTGTTGTCCATCAGTCCGGTGGCGACCTTGCGCAGCTCGGCCTTGGTCCCGGTGCGCACGAAGACGATACGCTGGAGATTTTCGCGGTCGAGGCGTTCCTGTTCGCGACGCTGCGCATCGTTGACCGCAGTGGCGGCGCCGCCGTTCTGCGTCTGCGCGGCCTCGGCCGTGCGCTGTTGCTGAACCTCTTCGGTGGTCCGGTTGTCATCCTTGGTGCGCACGCCGACACACTGGCTGGGCACGGCCACGACATCGGCGGCGGTCTCGGTGACGATGTCGGCGGTGGCGCTCATGCCGGGCCGCAGGCGCACACCCGGCTCGTTGACGCTGATGCGCACCTCGAAGTTGGTCACCTCGTCGGCCGAGCCGGTCCCGGTGGTGCGCGCGGTGTTGGCGATCTCGCGCACGACGCCGACGAGTTCGCGGCCCTGGAAAGCGTCGACACGCACGCGCGCCGTATCGCCGATCTTCACATTGATCACGTCGTTTTCGTTCACGTTCACACGCACCTCCATCCTTTCGAGGTCGGCGACACGCATGATCTCGGTGCCCGCAAAACTGCCGGTGGCGACGACGCGCTCGCCGAGCTTGCTGTTGAGCACGCTCACGGTGCCATCGCGCGGGGCGAGGATGGTGGTTTTCGAAAGATAGTCCTCGGCCTGGCGCAGGCCGCTCTCGGCGCGCAGCAGGTTGGCCTCGGCGCTGGCGACATTGGCCCGGGCCACCCGCACAGCGGAGCGGCCGGAATTGAAATCGGTCTCCGAAACCAGGCCGCGCCGATGGAGGCTGTCGATCTGGACGAAATCGAGTTCGGCCTTCTCCGCCTGCGCCTCGGCCTGAAGCACGGAGGCCCGCGCGGCAGCGACCATCGCGTGGTTCTGCTCGACCTGGGCCTTGTAGTAGTCGGGCTTGATGCGCACGAGCAGGTCGCCCTGCTTCACCATCTGGCCCTCGACGATCGGCAACTCGATGATTTCGCCGGCCACCTCGCCCGAGATCTTCACTTCCACCTCGGGCTGGATCCGGCCGGTGGCGGAGACGAGCTGGGTGATGGTCTTCACCACCGCCTTTTCGGTGGTGACGGCGATCGCATGGTCCTTGCGACCCTTCAACGACGCCGCCACGCACAGGAGCACGAAGCCGACCAAGGCTCCAACGATCCAATAGAGCTTCTTGCGGCTTTTCTTCGGTTTGGGAGTGGGCTTCGGGGTAGGATCGGAGAGGGCCATGGGCGTCGGGAATTTCAGGGAGGCGTAATGCCGGTCGCGGACGAATCTGTCAAAGCCCCTGCCCATCGGCGGCGACGAATCGGGACGGCCGGCATACCGCGGTGACAAACGGCAGGTGGAGCGAAGCGCGTCGGTCGCCGAAAAAAAAGCCCGGTCGAATCGACCGGGCTTCGGAAAAGAAACACTTCGCGAAGGTTATTCGGCTTTCGGCTCCTCGGTCGCCTCCGGGGCCGGAGCGGCCTGCTCGACCTCGGGCGCGGCGACCGGCTTCTCGGGCTCGACCGGGGCTTCGGTCGGCTCGACGACGGGCGCGGGCGCTTCGATTTCGGCCGACGGAGCCGGTTCCTCGATCTCGGCTTCGGTCGCCTCGGCGGCCGGGGCGGCCTTTTCCGCGGCTTCGCGCGCGGCATCCTCGACGGCGTCGGCGGCCGCATTGGCGGCGTCTTCCGACTTGGCCTGCTGGGCGGTCATCGTCGGCGCGGCGAAGAGTTTCCCGTCGGAATACTCCGTCACGTAACCCTCGGTGACGAGCCAGCGCAGATCCATCCAGAGGCGTTTGAGCTTGGCGTCGTCCTCCGGCGCCAACGAACTCGGCGCGGTCTGGCCCTCGGCGGTGGCGGCGGAGGAGTCGGCGACGGCGGCCGCCTCCGGTTGGTTGATACCGAGGTGGCGGGCCGGCAGATCCTTCACGAAGACCAGCGGGGTCTTCTCGATGAACTCGATGAGCGCGCCGATCGAATCGGAGAACACCTGGCCGGGGAGGCGGAACTTGCGTTTGACCGCGCAGACGTAGGACACGCCCTTCGAGCCGCGCTTGAAGATCGTGAAGCCTTCGCGGCGCAGGCGGCCGCGCAACGCGTTGGCCGTATCGAGCGGAAACCGACGCTGGCGCTCGATGTGGCCCTCGGCGGCGGCGCGCAGCTCGCCCTCGGGCAGCTGGTCGGCGACCTTGCCGTGGAAACGGGCGGTCTCGATGCTGCGCACGACCTTGTCGCGGGCGGTGGTGAGCAGATAGGTGCGGGCGTCCTCGATCGTCTCGAACGAGGGAGCGGTCTCGGCGCCGGCCGCGTGCTTCCAGGTGTAGCGCGTGGTCTTCTTCATCTTCTCGGTCCACTGCGCGATGACCTCCGGCTCCCGCACCGTCTCCAGGCGCTCGCGGAAACGCTCGAACGGCATGGTGCCGAGGCGCGCCGCATGGTGCTGCTGGAGAATGTTCTGGTAGCGGTGGTAGTTCGGCGGGCCGAGCAGCTCGCCGGTGATGCCGCAACGCATCACGAACTGGAAATTGCCCTTCGGCGCCTCGACCTCGACCTCGGTCATCTCGAAGAAGTCGCCGAGATGGTTGCGCAGCACATGCTGCACGGCCTCGTCCTCGTTCTCGAACGGGAGCCCGTCGACCGGGGTGATGTACAACGGCGCGCGCTTGCCCTCGGCATCGGGCTTGCGCTGGACGACCACCACGAAGCGGTCGTTCTTCGCGAGCACCACACGCGCGATCTCGAAGAGTTCATAGGTGTGGCAGCTCGCCCGCACCGCCTTGACCAGGGCCGTGAACGCGGTGTCCTCGGCGTAGAAGGAGACCTCGAAGAACGGGCTGAGGTAGGGGCGATTGTCCTGACGGGGGCCACGCTCGAAACGCGGACCGCGCTCGCCGCGGAAGTCGCGCCGCTCGCCGCGCGGGCCTCCCTGCTGCGCACCCTGCGGACCACCCTGCGGACCGCCCGGCTGGCCACCGCCCGGTCCACGCTCGAAGCGGCGCTCGCCACGCGGGCCGCCGCCCTGGGGGCGTTCGCCACGGAAATCGCGACGTTCGCCGCGCGGCCCATCGGTATTCGCCACGGCCGCACTGTCGCTCCCACCGGCGGCACGGAAAGGACGCCCGCCCGGGCGCCGGTCGCGGCGCGGATCGCCGCCACGACGATCATCACGGCCCCCCCTCTCCTCGCGGCGCCCGCCGGCGCTCACGCTCGTCCACTGGGTGCCGAAGCTGAAGCCGGCGAGAGCGCTGAGATCGATTTTTCCGATACCCGAACCGGCCTTCTTGTCGTCGGCCCGCGGTGGCGCCTCCTTTTCGGGAGCGGCTGCGGATGCAGTCTCTTCCGGGACGATGTTGGGCTGCGCGTTTTCGACGGGTTGGTTATCCTGGGGGCCTTGTTGGTCCATAACGATGGAAGTGGTCATTTCGCCGCTCGGCGGGAAGATGGGGTGTGTCGCGCAGCGAAAACCGTGTTGAGAATAGGGTGTTAAGCGGAGGGGCAGTCTCGTCGGCGCCCCCGGAGTGGCAAGCGGTTTTCCGCCGGCGGAAATTCCCGGAAAATTTTGCCAAATCGGGGCTTTACAAGGTCGGCACGATTCAACTCAATCCGCCCCTCTTCTTTACAAGTTCACGTTGCTCGGGTGGTGGAATTGGTAGACACACACGTTTGAGGGGCGTGTGCCGAAAGGCGTGCGGGTTCGAGTCCCGCCCCGAGCACCATCTTCAGTCCGGTCGATCGGCGACCGCGGCGGAGGATACGGACCGCAACCCGGTCCGCTGTGGACGACAGGAATCGAAACGCGAGCCATGCAGCTCGCGTTTTTTGTTTTTCAACGGCGCGACGCGAAGCGCGCCAACGCCTCGCCGAGCGGGCGCTCCCCCGCCCCGGGTTCGCGCGCCAGGAACGCGAGGAACGGCATCACGTGGAACGCCGCCGTCTCGACCTCCCGCCGATAGAGCTCCGCCATCGGCCCGGCTGCATCCAGATAACCACTCTCGCGAAACCGCCGCACCGCCGCGCCCACGTCGTACTCGACCGCGTGGTGCTCCACCCGCCAGCCTCCGCGCGAATCCGCGTCCGTCTCGACGAGGGCGAACTGCGCCGCCGGCGTGCCATCGAGCGGCAAACCGACCGAGCCGACCGTCACGATCCGGCCCCCGCCCCAGTCCCGCACGCCGCAGTAGTGGTTGTGCGCGCGTACGATCAGCCGCTCGTCGACGCCGCCGAAGCGGGCGGCCAGCTCGGCCTCCGCGGTGTAGGGAAAAACCAGATCGTTGTCGCCGCGCGGCGAGCCGTGCACGAACAGCACCCCCGGCGCCTCGGGCAGGCGCAGGGTCGCGGGCAGAGCCGCGAGCGCGTCCTTCGCCGCGCGGTCGAACTGCCCCGCCGCCCAACGCACCGGACCGAAGCGCTCGGTGGCCCACTCCGGCCGGGCGCGCGGCGTATCGAAATCGAAGACATACCGTTCGTGGTTGCCGCGCAGCACCGGGCACCCGAGCGCGCGGACCCGCTCCCAGCACGCTGCGGAATCCGGCGCGCCCACGACGATGTCGCCGGCCACCACCAGCCGATCCACGCGCAGCGCGCCGACCCGCCGCAGCACCGCCTCGAGCGCGGGCAGGTTCCCGTGGATGTCGGCGATGATGGCGATGCGCATGGCGCCTATTTCCCGGAGCCGCGTTTCCCGCGTTTGGGCGCAGCGTAGAGCTTCTTCGACGGCCGCCCGCCGGCCGCGGGCTGGCGGTACTCGCCGGTCCGGAGCGCCTTGACCTGGTCGCGCAGCAGCGCGGCGCGTTCGAATTCGAGCGCCTCCGCCGCGGCCTGCATCTCCTCCTCGAGTTCCGCGATGACCGCGGCCACATCGGTGTCCTCGCCGACCGCCGCCGCGGGCACCTCCTCGTCGCGCCGCCCGCTGCCGTCGTACGTGTGCAGGCTGCTCTGCGCCGCGCGTTTCACGCTGCGCGGAGTGATGCCGTGCTCGGCGTTGTAGGCCATCTGCTTCTCCCGGCGCTTCGCGGTCACCTCGATCGTGCGGCGTATCGACTCGGTCTGCACGTCGGCATAGAAGATCACCCGGCCCTTCTCGTGGCGGGCGGCGCGGCCCGCGGTCTGGACCAGGCTGGTCTCGCTGCGGAGGAAGCCCTCCTTGTCGGCATCGAGGATGGCGACCAACGCGACCTCGGGCAGGTCGAGCCCCTCGCGCAGCAGGTTGATGCCGACCAGCACGTCGAAATTGCCGAGCCGGAGGTTGCGCAGGATCTCCACGCGCTCGATCGCATCGATGTCGGAGTGCAGATACTCGACGCGGATCTTCGCCTCGCGCAGGTAAGCGGTGATGTCCTCCGAGAGGCGTTTGGTGAGGGTCGTCACGAGCACGCGCTCGCCCTGCCCGACCGCGGCGCGGATCTCGCCGATGAGGTCCTCGACCTGGCCCTTGGTGGAGCGCAGCTGGATCTCCGGATCAAGCAGCCCGGTCGGCCGGATCACCTGCTCGGCGATTGTCGACGAGCACTCCAGCTCGAACTTCGCCGGCGTCGCCGAGACGAAGACCGTTTGGCCGGTGACCTGGCGGAACTCGGCAAAGTTGAGCGGGCGGTTGTCGAGGGCCGAGGGCAGGCGGAAGCCGAAGTTCACCAACGTCTCCTTGCGCGAGCGGTCGCCGGCATACATGCCGCCGATCTGGGGCACGGTCACGTGGCTCTCGTCGACGAAGAGCAGGAAATCCTTCGGGAAAAAATCGAGCAGGCAGAACGGCCGGTCGCCCACCTTGCGGCCGGAGATGTGGCGCGAGTAGTTCTCGATGCCGTTGCACACGCCCATCTCGCGCAGCAGCTCGAGGTCGTATTCGCAGCGCATGCGGATGCGCTGCGCCTCGAGCAGTTGCCCGTTCTGCTCGAAGAAGGCGACGCGCTCCTCCAGCTCCCGCCGGATCGAGGCGATCGCCCCCTCGAGCTTGTCCTTGGTCGTCACATACTGATTGGCCGGATAGAGGTCGAAGCGCTGCAGCTTGCGCAGCGCCGAGCCGGTGAGCGGGTCGAACTCGGTGAGCGCGTCGACCTCGTCGCCGAAGAACTCGACGCGCAGCCCGTGCTCGAGGTAGGCGGGCATCACGTCGACGACGTCGCCGCGCACGCGGAAGCGCCCGCGCTGGAGTTCGTAGTCGTTGCGCTCGTAGAGGTTCTCGACGAGCCGCTCGAGGAACGTCTGGCGGGCCAGCGGCTTGCCGACCTCGAGCGGGATGCGCAGCTCGGAGAAGTCCTCCGGCGAACCCAGGCCGTAGATGCAGGAGACGCTGGCGACCACGAGCACGTCGCGCCGGCTGATCAGCGAGCTCGCCGCCGAGATGCGGAGGCGCTCGATCTCGTCGTTCCGCGAGCTGTCCTTCTCGATGAAGGTGTCGCTCGACGGGATGTAGGCCTCGGGCTGGTAGTAGTCGTAGTAACTGACGAAATACTCGACCGCGTTCTCCGGGAAGAAGTTCTTGAACTCCGAGAACAGCTGCGCGGCCAGCGTCTTGTTGTGCGAGACCACCAGCACCGGCCGGTCGCACTGCGCGATGACGTTGGCCATGGTGAACGTCTTGCCCGAGCCGGTGACGCCGAGCAGCGTCTGGTCGCGATGGCCCGCGCCGATCGAGGCGACCAGCTTCGCGATCGCCTCGGGTTGATCGCCCATGGGCGGGTAGTCGGACTTGAGCTTGAACAACGGCACCACCCAACAGGGAGCGGCACCGGCCACCGATGGCCAGACAGAAGATCGGCGCCGGCTCAGCGCGCCCGCCGGGGATGGAGCACGAGGTCCTCGAGCGCGGGCACGTCGAGCTCGTCGAGCCGCGTCACCACGCGGTCCGCCCACGGCTCGAGGCCGTCGACCGGATGGGTGGTGGCGACTGCCACGGCGCGCATGCCGCCGGCCTGCGCCGCCTGCAGCCCGGCGAGCGAATCCTCGAAAACGATACAATGCGGCGCCTCCCGGCCGAGGCGCTGCGCGCCGAGGAGAAACACCGCCGGGTCCGGTTTGCCGGCGCGCACGTCCTCGGCCGCGACCACCTGGGAGAAGAACCGCGCCAGCCCCGTGATCGCGAAGATGGTTTCGATGTTGGCGCGATGGGTCGACGAACCGATCGCACAGGGAACGCCGGCCCGGCGCAGCCGTTCGAGAAACTCGCGCACGCCCGGCAGCGGCGAGATGCCCCCGGCGATGACGAGCTCGCGATAAAGTTCCTCCTTCCGCAAAGAAAGTATCTCCACCTGCCTCGGCTCCTCGGCCCACCGCAGGACTCCGGTGATGATGGCCTCGTTCTTCCGGCCGAAGCCGAGCTTGAAATGCCCTTCCGGCAACGGCTGCCCGAGCTCGGCGGCGAGCAGCGCCCAGCTTTCCTCGTGCTGCCAGGCCGAGTCGACGATGACACCGTCCCAGTCGAAGAGCGCACCGATTTCCATGCCGCATTCGTTGCCCCGCCGCCGCCCCGAGGCCAATCCGAAACCGCCGCGCCGTTTCCTCGCACGCGACCAGTCCGTCGGGATCGCCCGGCGACGAAACGGGACTTGGCGTTCGAGCGCACCGGCGCCAAGCATGCCCGCAGCCATGCCGGATTCCGTCGCAGTCATCGATATCGGAAGCAACACCATCAAACTGCTCGTCGCGGCCCGCTTGCCCGCCGGCGGGATCGAGACGTTGCAGTACGCCGTCGACGAAGCCCGCCTCGGCCGCGGACTGGGCGCGGGCAACCTCGTGCTCTCCCACGAAGCCATGACCCGCGGCCGCAACGCCGTGCAACACCTGCTCCACCAAGCAGCCGCGCACGCCCCCAAACAGGTCGCCATCGTCGCCACCAGTGCCGTGCGCGATGCGGCCAACGGCGAGGAGTTCGCCCACCTCATCCGCACCACCACCGGACATCCCGTTCGTATCCTCTCCGGCAACGAAGAGGCGGACGCCATCGGCCGCGGCCTCGCGGCCGACCCGGCGTTGGCAGGAGCCGAAGACTTCTACCTTTTCGACTTGGGCGGCGGCAGCCTCGAATGCATCGAGTTCCGCCAGCGCCGGTCCGCCCAGGCCGCGAGCCTGCAACTCGGCTGTGTGCGCCTCGCGGAACGTTGCCTGGCCGATCCCGCCGCTCCGTTTTCGTCCGCGGATCGCGCAAGCGTAGCCGCAGCGGTCGGCGACGCCTTCGCCGAGGGTGCGTTTCGTTTCACCCTCCCCCGCCCCACTGCCGCCGTCGCGACCGGCGGCACAGTGACGACCGTGCGTGTGATGCTCGCCGCGCAAGCCGGTGACGAAGCCGCCACCGCGAGAACCACGGTGACGACGCGAGACCTCGAGCGCCTGCTCGCGCTCACGGCGGCGCAACCGCTCGCGAGTCGCCGCGAAATCCCGGGACTGCCCGCCGCCCGTGCCGATGTGTTCCCGACCGCGCTGGCCACAATCCTCGAAGTGGCGCGGCTCGCGGGCGTGGCGCAGTTCACGCACTCGTTCTACAACCTGCGCTACGGCATCGCCGACACGCTGCTCACCTGATGATGCGGTCGAGAGGCGAGCGTCGAGGGACGAGCGCCAAAGCATCGGTGGCGAGCTTCCAGCACAAGTGCTTCGCTCGATCTCCTGTGTGATCAGCCCCTCGACGCTCGTCGCTCGTCACTCGACCGAATGCCTACCGCTCAGATCTCGTAGTTGAGCGAAACGTACGGGCAGATGTTTCCGGTCGACTCGATCGCGAGCAGGCAGATGTCGTCTTCGAAGTCGTCGTGTCCGCTGTGGGTGCGCACGGCGGCCACGACCTTCTCGATCTGCTCGGCGCAGGGGCGCGCCGCAAAATGCTGCGCCAGCGTCAGCAGGCGTTCGGAACCGAAGATGTCGCCGCTTTCGTCCGCCGCCTCGATCACGCCGTCGGTGTAGCACAGCAGGCGATCGCCCGTCTCGAAGGCGCACTCGTGGCGGGTGTAGACGATGTCCTCGAGCAGGCCGGCGGCCGGCTCCGGGTCCGCATCGCACAGCGCCTCGGTCGCACCGGTGGCGACCCGGTGCAGCAGCGGCGGCGGATGGCCCGCATTCGCATAGGAGAGGCGGCGCATCTCCGTGTCGATCACACCGCAGAACACGGTGGCGAACACGGGCTGGCCGGTGGCCCGGAAGATCGGCAGGAAGCCGCGGTTGATCTCGGCGAGCACGCGCGCGGGGTTCTCGGCGCGCTCGTCGAGCTCGCCGACCAGGCCGCGGATCAGGGCGGTGAGCAGGCCGGCGCGCACGCCGTGGCCCATCACGTCGCAGATGAGCACGACGCACTGCGTATCCGACAGTTGGACGATCTCGAAGAAGTCGCCGCCCAGGCTGGCCGCCGGCAGATAACAATGGGCGAAGCGCAGCGCGCTGGAGTCGAGGGGCACGCCCCGCGGAAACGCGGGATAGGACTGGGTGAGGAAAACATCCTGGATCTGGCAGGCCATGCGCAGGTCGGCCTCCATCTCGAGGGTGCGATCGCGCAGCTCCTCCTCGATGCGTTTGCGCTCCGTGATGTCGTGGCTGATGCCGACCAGGCCGATCAGTTTGCCCCGCAGGTCGTGCAGCGGCACCTTCGTGGTGATCGCCCAACGGCGGGAACCGTCGGCGATCACGTCGCTGCTCTCGCGATTGATGATGGGATCGCCGCCGGCCAACACGCGGTGGTCCTCGACCATCGAGCGTTCGCCGCGGGCGTCGGCATGGTAGTCGAGGATGGTGCGGCCGAGCGCCTCCTCCTGCGACACCACGCCGATCATCTTCTGATGGGCGCGGTTGTTGAGCATGTAGCGTCCCATCCGGTCCTTCACGAACACGCGGCTGGGCAGGTGGTCGATGATCGTGCGCAGCAGCGTGCGCTCCTGATTGAGGCGCTCCTCGATCAGCTTCGTATCCGTGTGGTCGCGCGTGATGCCGAAGGTGCCGATGATGCGCCCCTGCGAATCGCGCCAGGGCAGCTTCGTCGCCGACCCCCACTCGACCACCCCGTTCTTCAGCTCGAGCCGCTCGATTTGGCCGACGGAGGCCGCACCGGTCCGGATGATCTCGAGCTCGGTCTGTCGCGCGAGTGCGGCGTGGTCGGGCGAAAAATAGTCGAAGTCGCTCTTGCCGATCATCTCGGCCGGCGAGTTCGCGCCCAGCCAGCGGGCCTGCGCCGAGTTCACCTGCACGAAACGGCTGTCGAGGTCCTTGAAGTAGATGCGGTCGGGAATCGTATCCATCAACGACCGCAGGATCTCGGAATCGAGGGATCGCGAGTCGGGCGGGGCGTCACTGGACGAGTCGGAAGACATCGGGCCCGCGCAAACTGGGCAAAGCTTCGCCGGAGGGCAAATGCGTTCCGTTCAGCTTTTCCGCAGCTTCCCCACCACCGCGGCGAAATCCTCGGGCAGCGGCGCCCGCAGGTCGAGCGGGAGCCCCGACACCGGGTGCGCGATGACGATATGTTCCGCATGCAACAGCACCCGAGGGGCGGCCACCGGCACGCTCTTCTCCCGGAAACCGTAGACCGGATCGCCGAGCAGCGGGTGCCCGATGCTCGAAAGATGCACGCGGATCTGGTGGGTGCGCCCCGTGAAGATGCGGCAGCGAAGCAGGGCCGAGTGCGGAGCGAACGCCTCGACCACCGACCAGTCGGTGCGCGCGTTGCGGCCGCCCGAGGCGACCACCTTCATGCGATGACGCTGCGTGGGGTGCCGCGCGATCGCCGTCTCGATCCGGCCGGAGGCGGCCCGCGGCACACCGGCGACCAGGGCGAGATATTCCTTCACCACATCGCGTCGGGCGAACGCCGCGGTGAGCGCGCGGTGGGCGATGTCGTTCTTCGCGACCAGGATCACCCCCGAAGTGCCACGATCGAGCCGGTGCACGATGCCGGGCCGTTCCACTCCACCAATACCGCTGAGCTCACCACGACAATGCGCCAGGAGGGCATGCACGAGCGTGTCCTCCCCCGTGCCCGCGCCGGGGTGCACGACCATGCCCGGAGCCTTGTCGACGGCCAACAGGTGCGCGTCCTCATAAAGAATGCGCAACGGAATCTCCACCGCGTGCAACTCCGCCGGCCTGGTCTCCGGCAACGAAAACACCATGACATCGCCGCCGCTCACCGCGTGTTTGCGCTCCACCGCCCGACCGGCGACCGCGACCAGCCCCGCATCGAACGCGCGTTGCAGGGCCGCCCGGCTATGCTCGGGAAAATGCGCCGCGAGCACCTTGTCGGCGCGCTCGCGGCGGACTCCTTCGGGAACGGTGAACTCGATGGGCACGGGCGCCTATTGCCTCCCGTTATTTCGCCGACGCGGCGGCCGGTTTCTGCTGCAACTGCTGGCGCAGGATCGTCGCGGACAACGCATCGGTCAGGCCGCCGGAGTCGCCGCCGGCGCCGCCCTGCACGAGGATGTCGGGCGTGATCCGGATGTTGCCCTCCTGCACGAGGCGAAGGCTTTCGAGCATCGTCACCCCCTCCTTGCCGATGGCGGCGGCGAGCAGGTCGTAGCTCTTCTTGCGGGCCTCGGCGGTGATGCGGATCTGCTCGGCCTCGCCCTTCGCGCTCTCGATCTGCGCCTTCGCGCGCTCGGCCGCGGTCTTCACCGCAAACTCGGCATCGACGAGCTTCATCTGTTGCTCGGCTTCCTCGCGGGCGCGGATGAACTGCTGCCGCGCCACCTCGGCCTGCCGCTGCTGCTCGTAGGTCGCGCGCTGGTTGCTCGCGACCTCCTTGTCGGTCTGGGTGAGCAGGAGCTGCTGCCCGGCCTCGGTCGCATCCAGACCGATCGCACCGATGAAGGCGCCCAGGAAGGTGAGCTTGTACGGGTTGAATTCGCTCTCGACGAGCTTGGCGGTCATCTGCTCCACGCGACTGCGGCTGGCGACGTATTCGAGAGCGCCGAGCGTCTCCGCCACGTTGCGCAGCGCGGCCCGCGCGGTCGGCAGCACGAGGCGGGCCTCGAGGATCTCGAGCTCGTCGTCCTCCTGCGTGTCCTTCACGACGCGGTCCGGATCGCCGAGCAGCGCCACCAGATAGGGAGCATTGTCCGCGGCGACGGAGAGCGAGAGGCGCACGTCGACCGGGAAGGTGAAGCCGTCCTTCGAACGCACGTTGATCGAGTAGTCGGTGCTGGACTGGCTGCCGCCGCGCTTGGCCGGCGACGGCGCCCCAGCGTGTCCGACTGCTTCATACGTGTAGACGCGCTGGGTCGTCTTCACCTTGATGACCTGGAAGGCCTCGGGGTGGAGGTTGTAGGCGCCGGGCAGCAGCGGCTTGCGCCAGATGCCGCGGAAGCCCTGCGGCACGATGTCGACGCCGTTGACGGTGAGCTTGTCCTCCCCGGCGTAGATCGCACCGGCGTTGGCCTTCACCACCGCCACCTCGCCGGCGGCGACCAGCGTGACCGGGCGCATCTCGACCTTGAACAGCCGCGGATTGATGCGGTAGTTGCCCGGCGTGAGGATCGTGAGCTGCGGCCCACGGAAGCCGACGCCGTCGGCCAGAAACTTCGTGGCATCGAGCATGTCGTCGGCCGAGTCCCAAGCGGGCGCGAAGACGGTGCCGCCCGGCAGCACGCGGCCGTCGAGCGCGGTGACGACGCCGATCTGGCCGTTGGGCACCATGATCGTACCCACTTTTTCGACCTCATACGACCACGGCCAATAACCGAAATGCCAGCCCGGGCCGAGCACGCGCGCCTGCGGTCCCTTTTCGCTGTTGACCGCGACGATGTGGCCGGCGGGCAGATCCGAGCCGAGCGTGCGGATCACCACGCCGGTCTGGTCGGAGGAAACATAGACCGCCGAAGCGATGACGAACGACGCCACGCCGAGCAGGATCGCGGCAACTCCGGCGCTCCCGAGTGTGGCACGCGAGGCGGGTTGGCGGGTCGTGGCGCGCAGAACCAGCGCGATGAGACCGCCGAAAAGTAGAATCGAACCAATGACAAGAGCAGGCATGGAGTGTTCAGGGGTTGAGGGTTGGTGGGTCGAACGGCGCGCACGCTACGGGGCACCGCCCGCCCACGCCAAGAGAATCGTGGTTACAGGCTCGCACCATTTTTCCGGAGCGGAGCCGCTCGGGCGGCGCTCTCGTCGGGGATGCCGGCGGCGAGCCCGGTCGACGCAAGGCGCGACGCAGCGACAACCCAACCCTCGCCGCCGCCCCGCACGGAAACCGAGGGGACACCGCCTAACGCGCCTCGCGCTCGAGCTGGTCCAATTCCGCATACGCGAGTTTGCGCACCGCCGCGGGCATCGTGCCCACCGCGAATCCGTTGCGCGCCAACTGCAACAACTCCGCGCGGGTGAAGTCGGCCTCCTCGGCGAGTCCGACATACTCCCCGGTGAGCGTGTTGCCGAAGATGAGCGGATCGTCGGTGCTGATCGTGCAACGCACGCCGGCCTGCATCAAACGCCGCAACGGGTGCTCGCGCAACGAACGCACGACGCCGAGCTTCACATTGCTGATCGGCGTGATGTCGAGCGTCACACCTTCACGAACCAGCAAGGCCACCACCGCCGGGTCCTCGACCGCGCGCACGCCATGCTGCACGCGACGCACACCGAGATGTTCGACGGCATGACGCACATTCTCCGCGCCACCGAACTCGCCCGCATGTGCCTTCGTCTCCTTGTCGGCATCGCGCGCGCGCCGCCATACGTCGGCGGTCCACTCCTCCACCGGCAACGTCTCGTGCCCGTGCAGATCGAAACCGGCGAGCCATTTCCAGCGCAGCGCATCGGCGATCACCGCGGGCATCGCTCCGGTGTGGCAGTCGCGCAGCAGACCGGCGAACACCCGCACCGTCATGCCTGCGGGCGCGGCGGCGAGGATCGCATCGACGATCGCATCGCCACGATCCGCCATGAACTGCACACCCGGCAGGTGGAAGCTGGTCTCGACATAGCGGACGTTCTGTTCGGCAAGCGAACGGAAGACCGCCGCCGCCGCCTCGTGGTAGCGCGCCGCCGAGGTGTACCACGGGGAGAGCATGCCGAAGATGAGGTCGTCGAACTCGGCGAAGCCGCGAAAACGGAACTCCGGCGCCCACGATTTCGGCGGCTCGGCGAACCGCTCCGGATCGAGGCCACGGAGCAGCCCGAACGGCAGCGCCCCCTCGAGATGGAGATGCGTCTCCGTTTTCGGGAGACGTTGGACAAACCCGGCCGGGGCGGGCGATGAAGGCGGAAGTGGGCCCATGCCGGACAGCAAGACCGACCGGCCCGCCGGAGGCAACCATCGGCCGGCGGCGGCCCGAAAGAGCGTATCGCACTACAGGATTCAGGCTCGAGCCCCGGGCTCCGGACCGCATCCGCAAATGGCAAGCAGAATTCCCTCACGGCGGTATTTACTTTCTCCGCCACTTCGTTCTTTCTTGGAGTCGCCCCGGCCAGGAACCCTTGGCGGGGCTAGTTAACCCTCAATCGAAACAACACGTATCATGGCTAAGAAATCGCCGAAGTCCGCCGCTCCGAAGAAGGCCGCCGCTCCGAAGAAGGCCGCCGCCCCGAAGGCCGCTGCTCCGAAGGCAGCCGCCAAGAAGCCCGCCGCCAAGAAGGCCGCGCCTGCCAAGGCTGCTGTCGCCAAGAAGCCCGCCGTCAAGAAGGCCGCCGCCAAGAAGCCGGCCGCCAAGAAGGCGCCCGCCAAGAAGGCCGCCGCCAAGAAGTAAAGACAGGAGGAGGCGCCGAGGCGCCCTATCCTTTTCCACCGGCCCGAGGCCTAGCCCGGGCCGGTTTTTTGTGCCCAGCGATCGGGGACAGCAGCGCCCCTCCACCCGACCGGGCCGCGCGAGAGCGAGCGTCGCCCCGGGCCCGGAAGCACCCACGCCGCGGCCGCCCGATCCGGCCCCATCGTCAGAGCACGCGTTCGTCCCTGAGCTTCACGGCCAGCTCCGGCGCCTCCGCGGCCAGGATCCGGCGCAGACCGCGTCGCCGCCGGGTCTCGATAAAGACCAACAACGGCGGCCAGACCAACGCGTACCCCACCAGCGCGATGCGGCCAAGACCCACCAACGCTCCGCCGCGACCGGCCGTCTCGAGCGCAAAGAGCAGAAACACGACACTGGCGATGCCCAGCGCGACGACGAGCAGCAGGAACCAGCGCGGCGGACCGCAGAGGCGGCGGTACGCCTCCCACTTGCGGGCCTCCTGTTCGTCGTGTTCGCGTTGGGCGGCGAGCTTCGCGAGAATGTCGCGGGCTTCGTTCATGGGCACACGGCAGCGGACGAGGCTCAGTCCTGACCGAGCAGATACTCGGGGTTGAGCTTCTCGAGCGCCTTGACGACGAAGCGGCCGTCCTTGCGGATCAGCTTGCCGTCGAAGCGGATCTCGCCGCCGCCGCACTCGGGGCGCTGGATCGAGACCAGATCCCAGTGCACCTGCGAGCGGTTGCCGTTGTCGGCATCGCCGTACGCCTGGCCGGGCGTGAAGTGGAACGAGCCGGCGATCTTCTCGTCGAAGAGGATGTCGCGCATCGGCTGCAGGATGTGCGGGTTGAAACCGAGGGCGAACTCGCCCACGTAGCGCGCACCGGCGTCGGAATCGAAGATCGCGTTGAGCCGCGCATTGTCGCCGCTGCACGTGGCCTCGACGATGCGGCCCTGCTTGAAGACCAGGCGCACGCCGGAGAACTCGACCCCCTGATAGACCGACGCGGTGTTGTAGGTGATCTCGCCCTCGACGCTGTCCTTCACCGGACAGGAGAAGACCTCGCCGTCGGGGATGTTGCGCAGCCCGCCGCACGGCACCGCGCCGATGCCCTTGATCGAGAAACGCAGGTCGGTGCCCGGGCCGGTGATGTGCACCTTGTCGGTCTTTTCCATCAGCTTCTGCAACGCCGCCATGCCGGGCTTCATGCGCGCATAATCGAGCGTGCACACCCGGAAATAGAAGTCCTCGAACTTCTCCGTGCTCATCTGCGCCTGCTGCGCCATCGCCGAGGTCGGCCAGCGCAGCACGACCCATTTGGTCTTCTCCACGCGCCAGTTGAGCACCGGGCGCATGAGCCGGTTGACCAGCTGCATCCGATCCGCGGGCACATCGGAGGCTTCGAAGATGTTGTCCGAACCGCGCAGCGCGATATAGGCGTCCATGCGCTTCATGCGGTACAGCTCGGACTCGGCCGCCGTCTTGTACTGTTCCTCCTCGGCGCCGAGCAACAGCTCGCGGGTGACCCGGGCGTTGTGGCGCTGCACGTAGGGCAAGGCGCCACGGGCGCGGGCGGCTCGCACGAGCGCGATCACCATCTCGTCGGGCACATCGAAGGCATCGATGAGCACGCGCTCGCCGCGAGCGAGCGACGTGGAGAATCCGGTGAGAACCTGGGCGAGTTGGTCGAGGCGGGGATCGGTCATGACAAGGGAGTGTTGTGTTGCGCGCCAGCGTGCCGTTTCCGCGCGGCGGTGCAAACGGGGAATGGTAGAGTCGACGCAGGAAACGAGGGCCCGGCGCCACGCTCCATCCGGCTCGCCCAACCGTGGCGCAGGCGTCCCTGCCTGCGATCCCGCGCTCCCGCCCGCTCCCGCGCCCACGTCCAAACGAACCGGTCACAGACCGGTCCTACTTCCGCTCGAAGTTCGAAGTTGGAAGTTCGAAGTTGGAGGTTCAGCCCACAGCGATCGCCACGCCCCAT
>JAEZUE010000070.1 GCA_023443455.1 Verrucomicrobiota bacterium | reverse complement strand
GGGGGGCCCGGGGGGGGCCGGAGCGCGCGTTTCGCCCTACTCCGGCGCAGGCCCGGTGGTGTCGGGGGCGTTGGTGGTTTCGGTGTCGGGGCCGTCTTCCGCGGCGGAATCGTCGTCGCTCTTGTCGACGATGCGGGCGATGGAGAGCAGTTTGTCGCCTTCGGCCAGATCGATGAGTTTCACGCCCTTGGCGCCGCGACCGGTTTCGCGGATGTCCTTCACGGGGCAACGCACGCTCTGGTTTTTGGCGGTGAGCAGCATGATCTCGTCGTCGTCGTGCACGCTGAGGGCGGCGGCGACGTTGATCTTGCCGTCGTCGGGCAGGTCGATGGCGATCACGCCCGAGCTGCCGCGGCGGGTGAGCCGGTAGTCTTCGAAGGGGGTGCGCTTGCCGATGCCGTCTTCGCGGGCGACGAGCAGGCGGGAGGCGGGGTCGCAGACTTCGATGGCCTGGAGGTAGTCGCCCTTCTTCTTGAAGCGCATGCCGGTGACGCCGCCGGTGGCGCGGCCGGTGGCGCGCAGGCCGTAGCGGATTTCGCTCTGGCCGGCCTCGTCGGCGGTCTCCGCAGGGCCAGTCGAAGGCTCGGCCGGTGGCACGACGGGAGCTTCGGTACCCTCGGCGACGTCGGCGGCGGTCTCGTCTTCGGTGGAGGCGCCGATCGGGCCTTCCTGGAAGCGCACGGCGAGGCCCTGATGGGAGACGAGCACGATCTCGCTGTTGCCGGTGGTGAGGGCGCCGCCGATGACCTGGTCGTCTTCGCGCAGGTTGATGGCGGCGAGGCCGCCCTCGCGTTCGCGGGTGGCGCCCTCGTATTCGGAGAGCATCGTCTTCTTCACGACGCCGCCCTGGGTGGCGAGCACGAGGAAGAGGTCGTCGGTGAAGGCGGAGAAGCAGACCATCGCGGCGATCTTCTCGCCCTCGACGAGTCGCAGGAAGCTGGTGACGGACTTGCCCTTGCCGGTGCGGGCGCCCTCGGGCACGTCGTAGACCTTCTTGGCGTAGGATTTGCCGGTGGAGGTGACGAAGAGGATGTAGTCGTGCGTGGAGGCGGTGAAGAGGTGCTGGACGAAGTCGGAGTCGTAGGTCTCGGTGCCGATGATGCCCTTGCCGCCGCGGCGCTGCACGCGGTAGTCGGCCACACGGGTGCGCTTGATGAAGCCCTGGTGAGAGACGGTGATGACGCAGCCCTCGTTGGCGATGACGTCCTCCATGCGGAACTCGCCGGCGGCGGCGATGATCTCGCTGCGGCGGGGCTGGGCGTAGGTGGCCTTGAGGGCGAGCAGCTCGGTCTTGATGACGTCGAGCAGCAGGGCCTCGGAGGCGAGGATGGAGCGCAGGTATTCGACGAGCTTGAGCAGCTCCATGTACTCCTCCTCGATCTTGCCGCGCTCCAGGCCGGTGAGCTGGTAGAGGCGGAGCTCGAGGATGGCGTCGGTCTGGCGTTCGGAGAGCGGATACTTGTCCATCAACCGGACCTTGGCCTCCTCCTTGTTGGCGGAGGCGCGGATGATGCGGACGAAGTCGTCGAGGTTGTCGAGGGCGATCTTGTAGCCCTCGAGGATGTGGGCGCGGGCCTCGGCCTTGCGCAGGCGGTACTGGGTGCGGCGGGTGACGACCTCGCGGCGGTGCGCGACGTAGCACTCCAGCAGCTCCTTGATGTTCATCTGCTTCGGCCGACGATGGTCGATGGCGAGCAGGGTGACGCCGAAGGAGGTCTCGAGCTGGGTGAGCTGGAAGAGCTTGTTGATGACAACCTGGGCCTCCTCGCCGCGCTTGAGCTCGATGACGACGCGGGTGGACTTGTCGGACTCGTTGCGCAGGTCGGAGACCTCGGTGAGCTTCTTCTCGGAGACGAGCGAGGCGATGTGTTTGACGAGGGTCTCGCGGTTGACGTTGTACGGGATTTCCGTGACGACGATCTGTTCGCGGCCGTTCTTGAGCTCCTCGGTGTGGGCGCGGCCGCGCATGCGCACGATGCCGCGGCCGGTTGTCATGTAATTGCGGATGCCCTCGCGGCCGACGATGAGGCCGCCGGTGGGGAAGTCGGGGCCGGGGATGTGCTCCATGATCTCCTCGACGGAGATGTCGGGGCGGTCGATGAGGGCGCAGGTGGCGCCGATGATCTCGTCGAGGTTGTGCGGCGGGATGTTGGTGGCCATGCCGACGGCGATGCCGGTGGAGCCGTTCATCAGCAGGTTCGGCAGGGCGGCGGGCAGGACGGTGGGCTCGGTGGTCGACTCCTTGTAGTTGGGGGCGAAGTCGACGGTGTCCTCGTCGATGTCGGAGAGGAGTTCCTCGGCGATCTTGGCGAGGCGGCACTCGGTGTAACGATAGGCGGCGGGCGGGTCGCCTTCGACGGAGCCGAAGTTGCCCTGCGGGTCGATGAGCGGGTAGCGCATGACCCAGGTCTGGGCGAGGCGCACGAGGGTGTCGTAGACCGAGGAGTCGCCGTGCGGGTGGTAGTTCTTGAGCACTTCACCGACGACGCCGGCGCACTTGTCGTAGGCGCGGTTGTGCAGGAGGCCTTCGCGCAGCATCGCGTAGAGGATACGGCGCTGCACGGGTTTGAGACCGTCGCGGGCGTCGGGCAGCGCGCGAGAGATGATGACCGACATCGAGTAATCGATGTATGCGGTCTGCATGATCTCGGTGATGTTGGCGGGCGCGACTTTTTCGTTGGCGGTGTACACGGTGACAGGTGCGGAAAAGGGAACGGGGCGGGGCGGCGGAGGGCGGACGTTGCAGGAGAACGTCGCGCCCGATCAGACGTCGAGGAATTGGACGTTGAGGGCGTTGTCCTCGATGAACTGGCGGCGGGGCGGGACTTCTTCGCCCATGAGGAGGGTGAAGAGTTCGTCGGCCTTGGCGGCGTCGTTGATGGTGACGCGCAGCAGGCGGCGCTTCTCGGGATCCATGGTGGTCTCGTAGAGCTGCTCGGGGTTCATTTCACCGAGACCTTTGTAGCGCTGGATGGTGAGGCCGCGGCGGCCGAGCTGGCGGGCCTGGGCGACGATATCGAGCGGGGCGGCCAGCGGGGTCTTGGTCTCGTTCTTCAGCCCGGCGTTTTCGGTGAGGAGGTAGAGGGGCTCCTCGGACGGGGCGAAGCGGGCGATGTCGAGTCCGGCGGCGGCGAGGGCCTTGAGCAGTTTGGTGAGCTCGTTGGCCTCGTAGATTTCGTGGATCTTCACGCGGCGGGCGTTGGGATCGGCCTTGGCGCGGGGCGCGGGCTTGGGGGCTTCTTCGCCGGCTGCCTCGGGCTTGGGGGCCTCGGGGGCGTTTTCGGCTTCGGCATGGCCGTTGCCGTTGTCGGCCGCCCCGCCGAGGTCGGCGTCGAGGTCCATCGCGACGATGAAAGCGGCGCGCTCGGCGTCGTCGAAGAGGAAGCGGTGGCTCTCCTTGTTGCCTTCGCGGATACGGGCGACGTAGCGGGGGAGCTCGTGGGTGTCGGGGCGGTGGCGGTCGAGGTATTCGACGAGCGAGGCGCCGTGGCGGGTGATGCCGGTGCCGAGCTTTTCGATGGCGGAGAGGGTCTCGACGATGCGGTCGATCTGCTGGGGTTCGAAGACGTGCTGGTCGGAGAGGCGGGTGAGGGTGATGTCCTCGGAGCCGAGTTCGAGGAGGATGCGGTTGAGCTGGTCGTCGTTGTCGATGTACTGCTCGCGCTTCTTGCGCTTGATGCGGTAGAGGGGCGGCTGGGCGATGTAGACGTAGCCCTGCTCGATGAGGCCGCGCATCTGGCGGTAGATGAAGGTGAGCAGCAGGGTGCGGATGTGGGAGCCGTCGACATCCGCATCGGTCATGACGATGATCTTGTGGTAGCGGGCCTTGGTGACGTCGAAGCCGCCTTCGCCCTCGACGTTGCCGATGCCGGTGCCGAAGGCGGTGATGAGGGTGCGGATTTCCTCGTTGGCGAGGACTTTGTCGATACGGGCTTTCTCGACGTTGATGACCTTGCCGCGCAGGGGGAGGATGGCCTGGAAGCGGCGGTCGCGGCCCTGCTTGGCGGAGCCGCCGGCGGAGTCGCCCTCGACCAGGTACACTTCGCACAGGGCGGGATCGCGTTCGGAGCAGTCGGCGAGTTTGCCGGGCAGGCCGCCGCCGGAGAGGGCGCCCTTGCGGATGGTCTCGCGCGCCTTGCGGGCGGCCTCGCGGGCGCGGGCGGCAACGAGGGACTTGTCGATGATGCGCTTGGCGAGCGACGGCGTGGACTCGAAGGCGAACATGAGCCCTTCGTAGGTGGAGGAGCCGACGATGCTCTCGACCTCGGGGGAGAGCAGCTTGACCTTGGTCTGGGACTCGAACTTCGGGTCGCTGTGCTTGATCGAGATGACGGCGGCGAGGCCCTCGCGCACGTCGTCGCCGGTGATCTGCGGGTCCTTCTCCTTGAGGATGCTGTTGGCGCGGGCGTACTGGTTGATCGCGCGGGTGAGGGCGCTGCGGAAGCCGGAGAGGTGGGTGCCGCCGTCGGGATTGTGGACGGTATTGGTGTAGCAGAAGACCAGATCGTTGAAGGAGTCGTTGTACTGGAGCACGACCTCGACGTGGACCTCGGCGTCCTTGCCGTCGATCTGGGTGGTGGTCTCCTTGACGATGCGCACCGGGGTGGCGTGGAGCGCGACCTTGCCGGAGTTGATCTGCTTCACGAACTCGACGACACCGTCTTTGTAGAAGTAGGTCTCGGGCTTCGGATCGGCGGGGCGCTCGTCGACAAAATTGATGCGCAGGCCGGAGTTGAGAAAGGCGAGTTCGCGCAGGCGGCGGCCGATGATGTCGGACCTGAAGACGGTGGTGTCCTTGAAGATTTCGGGATCGGGCTTGAAGGAGATCAGGGTGCCGGTGCCCTTGGCCTTGCCGATGACTTCGAGCTTCTTGGTGGTCTGGCCGCGCTCGAAGGTCATGTGGTGGACGAGCCCGTTGCGGGAGACCTCGACCTCGAACCACTCGGAGACGGCGTTGACGCACTTCGCGCCGACGCCGTGGGTGCCGCCGGAGAACTTGTAGCCGCCCTGGCCGTATTTGCCGCCCGAATGCAGGGTGGTGAGCACCATCTCGACGCCGGGGATGCCGTACTGGGGATGGATGTCGACGGGGATGCCGCGGCCGTTGTCGCGGATGCTGATCGAGCCGTCGAGGTGGATGGCGACGTCGATGGTGTCGCAGTGGCCGGCGAGGTGTTCGTCGACGGAGTTGTCGAGCACTTCGGAGACACAGTGGTGGAGCGCGCGCTCGTCGGTGCCGCCGATGTACATGCCGGGCTTCTTCCGAACGGCTTCGAGGCCCTCGAGTTTGCCCAGTTTCGAGGCGTCGTAGGAATCGGCACCGGGTTGGGCTGTTGGGGCGGGCTGCGGGAGGTCGTCAGGTACGGACATGAGGGTTTGCTTGAAGGCTGGGGAGTGTCGTTTTTCGGGCGGCGGACACAAGGAAAAGTTCGGGTGGGGCCGTGGGCCCGGGTTGGTGCGGGCGGGGTAATTTGCCAATTTTGGGTTGCCCGCCGAAGTATCGGGCCTAACTGGTTGGGCCCGTGAAGCTTTCGGTCAAAGTCGAGTATGCCTGTCGGGTGTTGGCGCACATGGCGCGTTTTCACGCCAAGGGAGAGCTCGCGCACATCGAGGAGATGGCCGAGCACGAGGCGGTGCCGCCCAATTATCTGGTGCAGATTCTGGGCGAGCTGCGCGAGGGGGGCTTGATCACGAGCCGGCGGGGCAAGCAGGGCGGTTATGCCCTGGCGCGGAATCCCGAACTGATCTCGCTCTACGACATCGTGGTCCTGGTGGAGGGGGCGTTGTTGGAGTTCGGTCCGGGCAACAAGGGTCGTTCGGCGCGGCGCGTGGCGATGGTCTGGACGGAGATTCGGACCTTGCTCGAGGAGAAGACGCGCGAGGTGACGCTCGACAAGCTGGCCCTGCACGGCGCCGAGCCGATGTATTACATCTGATCGTAACGGGCTGAGGGGTTGACCACGCTTCGCGGCTGCGGCATCACCGCGGCCATGCTTTCACCCGCGCTCGAGAAACTGCTCGTGTTCCAGGATCGCGACCAACGGCGGCAGTCGCTGGAGACCCAGATCAAACACGTGCCCGAGGAAATTGCCGCCGTGCGGCGTAGGATCGAGGAAGAACGGGCCGGGCTCGAGGCGGTGAAGGGTGCCTGGCGCGAGGCCGAAGCGAAGCGCAAGGCGCTCGAGACCGAGATCGGTGCCGCCGAGCAGAAGGCGGCGAGATTCCGCACCCAGCAGCTCGAGGTGCGCAAGAACGACGAGTACCAGGCGTTGGGCAACGAGATCGCCACCGTCGAGGCGCAGGTTGCCACGCTCGAGGAGCGGGAAATCGAGGCGCTCTATGCGATCGACGAGGCCAAGAAACAGTTGAAGGCGGCCGAGGCGACTTTGGCGGAAACGGTGGCCGTACAAGAGGGCCGGATCCGGCTGCTGGAGGAAAAGGCGAAGACGATGGGCGAGCAGCTCGCGGCCCTGCAGGGCGATCTCGCGGCCGCGCAGGCCGAGGTACCCGAGGCGGCCCTGGCCACCTATGTGCGCATCGCCAAACGTGTGCCGTTGCCCGTGTGCGTGGCATTGCGCGACCAGAAATGTCTCGGCTGCCATCTCAAGGTGTCCAGTGGCGTGGCCTCCGATGCGCGTGCCGGCTCGAAGATCGTGAACTGCGACAACTGCGGCCGCATCGTCTTTTGGGAGAGCTGAGTTGTAAGCATGCGGTCGAGTGACGAGCGCCGAGGGCCGATCACAGCGGCGATCGGGCGAAGCACTCGTGCCGGAAGCTCGCCACCGATGGTTTGGCGCTGGTACCTCGACGCTCGCCTCTCGACAGCATCGTCACGTGTGGGCTGCCGGCGCAGCGCCGCCAACCGGCGAGCGGCTTCGCCCGCCCCAACGGTGAACTCCTGTGCGGGCGCACAATCGACTCGTTACGCTTGGTCGGGCCGGCCGAGTTCCCAGCGCACGTGTTCGCGCAGGCGTTCACGGTTGGGAAAGGAGAGTCCGAAATCCCGCTCGATCGTGGCGACATCGAAGCGCAGCGGCGTCGGGTCGTAGCCGCGATCCTCCAACACGATCTCGCTGTGGCGGCCGGCAAGCTCGTTGGCCATGCGGGCGATCTCGTCCCACCCGATCCAATCGCGGGCGAGCGCGTAGTGGACCGATGGTGATCGCGGGTGGTCGAGCAGGCGGAGATAGACTTCGGCGATGTCCTGGGCGTGCAGAAATTGGGTGCCGTCGTGCCGGACGAGTTCGATGGGGCGGCCGGCCCGGACGGCGCGGCAGATGGCGCGGAAACGGGTGTCGGCCTGCACGCGGCCGCCCGCCACGACTGGTTCGCCGAAGATGTAGCCGGGCCGGATGCAATGGACGGAGAGGCCGTAGGTGTGGCCGAAGGCGCGCAGGTAGGCTTCGGTGGCGGCCTTGGTGGCGCCGTAGAAATCGGTCGGCCGCGGTGCCATGTCCTCCCGGTTGAGGGCGGCCATCTCGCCGCATGCGGCGGTGGAGCTGGTGTAGAGGATACGTTTTATTCCCGCCCGCCGCGCGCGGTCGAAGAGACGGACCGAGGCCTCGGTGTCGGCGTGGAGCATGTCGACGGGTTTGTCGCCCCAGCCGAGCGCGAGGTGGACGAGTACGTCGCAACCGGGCAGGGCCGCTTCCCAGGAGGCCGGGTCGTGCAGGTCGCCGCGGGCGAGGGTGAGGCCGGGGACGGTGGCAAGGGCGGGGACCTTTTGGGGAGCGCGGCCAGTGGCGACAACTTGATGGCCGGCGCGGGCGAGGCGGACGGCGACGTGGCTTCCGATGAAGCCGGTGGCTCCGGTGACGAGGATGCGCATGGGAAAGCGGGGTGGAGTTTGGCGGGGCTGGAGGAAGGCCCGAAGCGACCGGGAGAAGGAGGCCGGGGCAACGGTTGCGTGTGGCCGGTGGGTGGTGGCTTGGTGGGTTAACGCATCCGGCGCGGGGCGGAACCGGATGACATGGGGCCAGGAGTGGAAGCGCGGAAGGCGGAGAAGGATTCGGTGGAGTTGTCGGGATTCCGGTTGCAGGGGGGGCGGGGGGGGGGCAGGGTGCGCGCGGTTTCACAACCGCGCATTCGCTTCGTTCTTTGAACCGAGAGGAAAGTCCAGACACCACAGGGCAGGGTTCCCTTCGCAAGCGGGGGCACGCCGCGTCAAGGCGGCGTGACGGACAGTATCACAGAGAAAATACAGCCTTCGGGCGCAGGCGGGCTCTCACGTCCGCCGCCCCGGCGGTGATGGTGAAAAGGTGGGGTAAGAGCCCACCGCGCCGTGCGGCAACGCCGGTGGCACGAGAAACCCAACCCGGTGCAAGGCCAAATAGGGGACGCGGCGGCCCGCCGGATACGTCCCGGGTAGGTCGCACCTGCGGCGCCCAGGCGGCTTCGGCCGCCGGTGCAGCCGCGGGCGTGCTCCGCGAGGAGTGCGAGAAAAATGAATGCGCCGTCGCCGCAAGGCGGCGGACAGAATCTGGCTTACAGGTTGTGAAACCTCTTTTTCGCGGTCGCGGCGCCGGGCGCCCCCGCCACGCAAGAAGCCCCGGCGGGGTCGATCCGCCGGGGCCTGCGCTTCAGCCGCTTCGATCGGGGAACGAGGCGGAGAGAACGAACGGCTCAATAGCTGGTCGGATCGGGGCCTTTGACGAATTCGATCCAGCGGCTGAGGCGGAAGCCGGTGATGTCTTCGTTGGCGGCGGAGACGTCGTAGACGAAGCGGTAGCCGTTGCCGCCGATCTTGATGGAGTCGGCCACGAGGGCGCCGGCGAAATAGCCGGAGGAGCCGCCGCCGTTGAGCTTCACTTCGGCGTAGGGAGTGTAGACCAAGGCGGTGATGTTGGCGTTGCCGTTCAGATTCACCGCCTGGGTGTTGCCGGCGACATCTTCGGCGGCGGAGATCGTGCCGAAAACTTTGAGCAGGGAGGGGCGTGATCCTTGGTTCAAGGAACCCGGCGCGCCGTTGAGCGTGATGTCGCCTTCGACATAGACTTCGGCCCAGCCTTTGCCGGTGGTCGGGTCGGTGGTCGATTCCGGTTTGCCGTTCGATTTCAGCTGCGGGACGTTTTTGGTGCCGTCGAGCACGTAGGTGCCGGCGGGGTTGAAATCGCCGGTGGGGAGGATGATCTGCACGGGGCCCACGATGAGCAGGTTGCCGCTGGCGAGATCGCCAGTGAGGGAGTACCGCTGCACGGTGTTGCCGGTGGGATCGCCGATGACGATCCATCCTTTGTTGGCTCCGGAAGAGACGACGGAGGGCAGCGCGGTCAGTTCGGTCACGGTGAGCCCGGTTTCCGCCGCGACCTCGGCTCCGGTCGGGATGTGTACATCCTCGTAGCTTTCGTTGAAGTCGTACGAGACGAGATCGGGGTCGATCGTGGTGCCCGACGGGGTGGTCGGGCCGACGATGCTGCCCTTGATTTTGGAGAGGAAATCCGCGCTGTTCTCGGCACCAACGCCCACGGACAGGTGCCCGCGGATGTCGGCCGGGGTGCCGATCGCGACATTGCCGATGACGGAGGTCGGGCTGGCGACGGTGATGCCGTAGCCCATGGCGGCGAGGTTGGCGGGGACGGTGGGGGTGGCGATCGAGTCGTAGCTGCCGATGTCGCCGCCATCGAGGTCGATGCGGGTGCGGCCGACCATGCCGTTTTCCCAAGGGCTGCGCACGGCGAGGCGAAGCTTGAGCTCCTTCTTCAGGGGCCCGCCGGCCGGGGCCTGGACGACGCCGCGGGCATGCACGATCGGCATGTGTTCCTCGAGCCAGTCGCGAATCTGGTCGGTCGTCTTTCCTGCGATCTTCATGGTCTCGACCTGTGCCTGGATCTCGGTCACGGTATAGGATTTTTCGATATAGATGTCGAAGAATCCGTCGATGCCGCCGACGTCGCTGGTCCCGGCGGTCCCGAGGCGGGTCTTCGTCGGGAACGGGTTGCCCTCGCTGTCGAGGTAGGCGGTGGTGCCGTCGGTCCACCCAAGTGGGCTCGAGGCGAAGCTGTTGTTCATCGCCCACATCGCGTGCTCGAGGCCGGCTTCGCCGACGTTGAGCGAGTTGTTGAAGTAGGTGCTGCGGGTGGAACGCTTCAGGGTGTTGAGGGAGAGCGCGAGGAAGCTCCCGACGGCGACTGCCATCGCGAAGGAGAGCACGAGTGCGACGATCAGAACCGAACCCTGCCGGGAATGATGGGATTTCATGATATGTGGGGTCAGCGGTTGCGGAGGACGAAGTAGGCCGAGATCACCCGCTCGGTGGTCGCGGCCACCAGACCGCGGTAGTTGTTCATCACGGTCATCGTGAGCTGGATCTGGTTGGTCGAATAGTCGTTGATGGCGTAACTCGGTGCCTGATCGTAGCGCATGAAGTTGTGGGTCCGATTGGCGTCGATGTTGCGGACGAGTTCCTTCACCACGGAGGAGCCGACGACTTGCCGCACCAGTGTGCGGGTGCCGTCGGTTTCGGTGCGGAACCAGTAGGCCACGTCGTAGGAGGTCGGGTTGGCCGGGTCGGTCTCCTCGTCGGGCACCTTGAGCTCGATTTTGGAGAGGATGTGCTCGTTGCCCTCGACGGCATCGGCGCGGGTGCTGACGAGGGACGTGGCCATGCGGATCTCGCGGGCCATCACTTCCAGGGAGCGGGAGGCCTCGGTCTCCATGTCGTTGTAGTTGGTGACCCGTTGCGAACTGCGGACGATGAGCAGGAATGTGCTCAGCACGGCGGCCATCATCAGGCTGCCCAGGACCATCGCGATGATGACTTCGGTGAGGGTGAAGCCGCGTTGAATGGATGTTTTCATGGTCGCGAAAGGGGGTTGGGCGTCAGGGGGCGATCGGAGGCCGGTTGGTCACGAAGTAGTCGCTCAGGCCTCCTTTGCCGTAGAAGGTCGAGTAGGAGTGGCTGTGGGCCCGGCCTTTGAAGTCGTTCCAGGTGACGTCGACCCGGATCTGTTTCATGGTCGGATCCCCGTTGGCATCCACACAGCCGGAGACATTCGAGACGGTGCGCGTGGCGGCGAAATTTTTCCCGAGCTCGGCGACTTCGGGCGGCATGTCGATGGCGCCCGAACCGGGCAGCTTCGCGAAACTGAAGAGCCGGGTCGTCTCGATGTCGCTCTGGATGATCTGGCAGGCGAGGGTCTTGTTGCGCGCGTCCTCGATGAGCTGGAACGAATGGCTCAACGCGGCGAGGCAGGAGAGAAGTGCGCCGGCCAAAACGAGGCCGCCCATCATCACCTCGACCAAGGTGAAGCCGCAGCGACGGTGCGTGCACGACGGGATAGTTTTCATGCACTCACTATCGCTCAATGGCTTCAACCATTGAACAGGCAGACGCCGGAATTGGCTCCCTGCGCGCTTAGGGCCGAAAGGCCTGGGGGCGAGGGCCGGGGGAGGGTGAATACCCCGGCCCGCGGGGTCAGGCGTTCACCTCGGCGTACAGGGCCACCGCCTGGGAGCGACGCGAGACCCGGAGCTTTTCGAAGAGGTTGCTGAGGTAGTTCTTCACCGTCTTCTCGCTGAGGTTCATCTCCTGCGCGATCTCCTTGTTCGTCAGGCCCCGTGCCACGTGGGCGAGTACGCGCTGCTCCTGCGCGGAGAGCAGATCGAACCTCCGCCGCAGGTTTTCCTGATGCTGGCTGTTGCGCATCATGTCCATGACCTGCGAGGTGATCGCGGGGGCGAGCACCGTGCGGCCGTTGGCCACATCGACGATCGCCTGGATCAGGCCGGGGCCGTTGATGTCCTTGATGACGTATCCGTGGGCGCCGGCGGTGATCGCCTCGGACACGGTGCGGGCGTCGACCTTGGAGCTGAGGACCAGAATCCGGATGCCCGGGCGTTCCTGCAGCAGCTTGCGGCAGACCTCGCAGCCGTTGCCATCGGGCAGATGAAGGTCGAGCAGGACCAGGTCGGGTTGCCGGATTCCCGCCTCGCTCAACGCCCCGGCCACGCTCTCGGCCTCGCCCACGATCTCGATGTCGGGATAGGCGCCCAGCAGCGTGCGCAGGCCCATGCGGACCAGTTCGCTGTCGTCGACGATCAGAACTCGGATACGGGGGGCGTGCGCAGTCATGGGTTGATGGCGGGCAGGGTGGAGTTTTCTTCGCCGAGCATCGACCAGGGCAGCTCGACGCGCAACCTCGTGCCCCGGCCGACGATGGATTCGATCGTGAGGGAGGCCCCGATCTCTTCGGCGCGGCGGGTCATGTTGTCGAGGCCGTGGCCGCGTTGGGCGTGAGCGGTTGCGAAGCCGCCGCCGTCGTCCTCGATGGTGAAGACGGCCTCGCTCTGGACGGTGTCGAGCCGCAGGGAAACATGGGAGGCATGGCCGTGGCGGAGGGCGTTGCTGACCGCCTCCCGGGCGATGAACAGCAGCTGCACGACCGAGTCCTGCGGGATCGCCCGGTCGAGCAGCGGATCGACCTTCACGTCGTATTCGACGTCCCGGGCCGACTTCGTCTCCTGGATGAGCTTGTGGAGGCCCTCCGCGAGGGAGGGCTCGCCGCCGATCTCCTTCTCCAGGCCGGCGATGTGGTTGCGTAGTTGCCCGATCGTGCGGTTCAGGCCGTCGACGCACGATCCCAAGCGGCGCCTGGCTTCACCGGCATCCCGATCGATGAGCGGATTGATGCCCTGCAGGGTCATCCCGACCGCGTAGATGGATTGGATGACGCCGTCGTGCAGATCGCGGCCGAGCTCGGCGCGCTCGACGCTCGCGCGCCGGAGTTCGTGCTCGGCGAAGGTGCGGTCCTCGATCTCGCGCCGTAGTGAGAGGCGTTGGACGGCGGCCGTGCGGATCAGCACGGCGATCCGGGCGAATTCGTCGCGGTTTCGCTCCAGGGGCACGACCCGGTCGGGTCGGTCGTCGGCGAGGCTGCTCTCGATCAGGTTGACCGGACGCTGGACCCACCGGTTGAGGAACCACGCCACGGCGCCGATGACGCAGATGCCGAAGGTGAGGAAGAGGATGACCTCGTCGGAGTCGTAGGCTTCCATGTTGGCCAGCAGGGAGCTCGTGTGTTCGAGGGCGATGAACTGGACGGGGGTGCCCGCCCAGTCGTTCACCGGCAGCGTGGCGCGCACGGTGGTGTTGTCGCTCGGCGGCGCCGGGAGCTGCGAGGCGGGTTGGAGGCTGATCGTGCTTTCGGTGATGCTTCCCAACTGCTCCAGCGTCGCGGTGGTCCACAGCTTTGCGACGAGGAACCAGCCTTGGGGCGGGTCCTCCTGGTGGCTGTCGTCGGAGGGGCGGATCGGGGCCGAACGAATTTCCAGCAGGCCGCCGGGGGTGCCGACGAAGAAGCGATGCCGGTTCGCATCGCAAAGGTGGGCGCGGACTCCTTCGCCGGGAAAGCCGTCGAGGTCTTGCGGGGACAGGGGGTGTTCGACGCGCCGGTAGATTTCACTCCGGTCGAGGGCGAGCACCCAGGCGCCGTGGAAGTTCCAGCTTTGGAGGCTCTGCGCGATGTTGATTTCGGCCCACGCCGGGTCGCGAGAGGCGACGAAGGCGCACATGTCATCCCATTGCGTGTAGTCGGCGACGAAGCGCTCGAGGGTGCGGCCGTCGACTTCGATGGCGTAGGCAAGCTGGCGGGTTTTGGCGGTCGCGATTTCCTGCTGCAACTCCGTGGCGCTTTTCTGCTGCGCGAGATGGAGCATGAGCAGGGCGCCGAGGAATCCCGCGCCGAGGACGCTGAAGAGGAGGGCGAACCGGGTTTCGAGTTTCATCGACGGAGGCGGGGGCGACGTGGGACGGGCGGTCGGGGCGAGGTTGGCCCACCGCGCCGGTTTCTGGCGAAAGGACGGGGTCGGCGCAACACCGCTGACGTATCGCGATTTTCGGTTACCGCACTTCGAAATCGCCAAGAAACACCCAATCGTAGGCGCCCTTGGCCTGCGGCCCGCGCAGGGTTTCGAGCAGCAAGTCGCGCTCCGGTCCGGGCGCGAGATCGATGTGCGCGCGCAGTTCGCCCCGGTCGGCCGGGTCGTGGAGCGGGTTCATTATTCGGGAGAAGATGGTTCGCGGATTCCCGTCGGGGTCGATTTCGGAGAGGCGGACCTCGGCGCCGTCGGTGGCGTTTTTTCGGTCGGCGTAGGCGCCTTCGGTGATGCCGAACGTGAGCTCGATGCTCCGCGCATCGGCCGGTAGATGGAACCAAAGTCGAGTATCGGGGTGCGCGGTGAGGACCCGGCCCGAGTCGCGAGGCACCCGACCCACGCCGAACTGCGAGAAGAACTTGTAGGGTTGCGGCATCATGCGCGTGAAGAGCAGGCGCTCGCGGCCGCGAAGGTCGGTGGTGGCGAACTCGGCCGCGGCGAGAGCACGCTTGGGCTGGAGCGGCGCCGGGCGGGGGTGCCAGACGATCCCCTCGTACGCGGCATTGCGGACCGGATCGGTGGCGTAGTCGGCGACGAGATCGCGGTGGAGGTAAAGGGTGGTTCTACCGTGCTCGAGAACTGGACGCGGATCGATTCCGAGTTCCCGTGCCGCACGGGCGAGGAGCTCGGTGTTGCTTCGTTGCTCGCCACTGAGGAGGAGGGCGCCGACCGGTTGGTCTTTCAGCCCTTCGAAGGCTCGTTGGAGGTAGTCCCAGTCCTTCTCGAGGCTGCGGCGGATCATCAATGCCTTGCGCTTCGCATAGAACGGGGTCGTCGAATCCCAGTCCTCGCCTGCGATGACGAGCATTTCCTGGGGATCGATGAGGTGGTGGATCAGGTCGGTCAATCCGGTGCCGCCGTAGCTGACGTAGGACAGGTTGGGCCGGTAGGTCTGTACGAACATCCGGGATTGCCCCCCGAGCAGCGCCACCGCGGCGAACATGCCGAGCCAGCGGAGGTGTCGTGATTCGAGCAGCCCGCAGATCGAGAAACCGGCGGCAAGGACGAGCAGCGCGGCGTTGGCGACAAAATAGTACTCGTGCCACGCGTAGAGCAGCGGGAAGATGAATTGCGCGAGGAAGAACAGCCCGATGCTGCCCAGCGCCGGCCAGCGCCAGCGGCCTCCGGCGAACAGGGCGGCGATGGCGCTGACGGCCACCACCGGTGCCGCGAGAATTCCTTGGCTCCAGAAACCGAACATCGCCCTCCAGGCATCCCCGGAGAATCGCACGTCGAAAAGGCCGAGTCCGAAGTTGAACCCGGTCATGCTGTCCGACGCGAGGAAGGCTCCGTTCGGGTTGAGCGCCTTGACGGAGTCGGCGTATTTCGTCCAAGCGACGGTGGCGACAAACGGGAACACCACGCAGCCGAGCCCGCGAGCGAGGACGGAGGCCATGGTGCTCCAGTCCTCGATACGCCCGCGCCAGGCGCGCCACAACAACCACGCGCCCCAGCCGGCCGAAGGAAGCAGATAGAGGATGAAGGTCGTCACCTTCACCGTGCCGGCCGCGGCACCGGCGAGATTGGCCAGGGCCAGCCAGCCGAAGCCTCGTGTGTGCATGGCCTCGCCGAAGGCGGCGACAAACCACAGCGCCCACATCAATGCCATCGTCTCGATCAGGAACGAGCGCGCGTAGAAAACCAGCAAAGGGCAGGTGAGCACGAGGGCGAGCAGCAGAGTGCGGCGTGCACGCGGCAGGCCGAAGCGGCGCAGCAGGATCCACAGCGCGGGCAGGGCGGCCAGGAAGCAGCCGAGCGAGACCGCCCGCGCGGACTGCACCAGCGGTGTGCCGGTCTGGTCGCTGACCGCGACCACGGTCCACTGGTAGAGTGGAAACTCCATCGGGATCGACCACGGCTGGCCGAGGACGGGGGTCGGATAGGCGAGCGAGAAGTCGCGGTCCTTCTGGATCCAATAGGCGGACACGGCGGTCTGCGCCTGCCGGAATTCGCAGCCCGGCAGGTTGCCGTTGTCCCAGGCGCGCGTGACTGCCCAGCCGAACCACGCGACGGCGGCGCAGAGGAAGAGCGCGGCAAACCAGTTTTCCCAGCGGGCGGGAGGGACCGTGCGCGCCTTGGAGTCAGGGCCGGTCATGGGCAGCCAAGCCGGAGTTCCGCGATGTAGAACCAGTCGAAGGCGTCGTTGCCGGCGGGCCCGGGCAGAATCTCGACCAGAATGGTGACACCGACTCCGGCGTTGAGGGGGAACTCGAGATCGATCGTGCCGCGGTCGGCCGGATCGACGAGTGGGGCGACGACCCGGGAGTACAGTGGGCGCAGGTCGCTGCCATTGGTCGAGACTGCGGAGACCCGGAACTCGACGCCGTCGCTTGCCGCCTGCGGGTTGGCGTAGGCTCCCGGCATGAGGCCGACGCGGGCCCGGCCGATCCCGCCTCCGCGCGGATTGCGGAACCAGAGTCGGGTGTCGGGGTTGGCGTTGAAGATGCGCGCGCCATCGAGCGGCGAGGTGCCGGCCCCAAAACGGGAGTAGAACCGCACGGGGGCCGGCTTCATCATCGAGAACAGGAGCCGGTCGCGGCCCCGCAGGGTCGCAGTTTCCACGATTCTGTCATGGAGGCTTCCCGACGCGGTGGGCGCCGCGGGTTGGGCATGCCAGGTCACGCCGGGGTAGTTTTCCCGCCGGATGTCGGTGTTGAAGGTGGCGGCGAGATCGCGGTGCAGCCGCACCGTCGTGGTTGCGGTCTCGAACGAGGGATCGGGGGCGACGCCGAGGCGTGCGACCGCGGCCGCGATGAGCGCGTGGTTGTCGCGTTGGTCGCCGCTGAGGACCAATGCCGCCACGGGCTCGCGTTTCAGGTTGGCGAAGGCCCGGTCACGCATGGCGGTGTCGCTCTCGGTGTTGCGTCGCAGCATCAGGGCGCGTCGCTGGGCGAAAAATGGCGTGCTCGAATCCCAGTCCTCCCCGGCGACCACGAGGACCTCGTTCGGGTAGGTGATCGTATTGAGGATGTCCGTAACCGCGCCGCCTCCGTGGCTGGGGTAGGAAAGGTGGGGTCGGTGGTAGGTGGTGGTGAAGAGGTGACTCTGGGCGGCGAAGAGCGCGACCGTGACCGCGCAGCCGAGCAGGTGGGTCCGGGGATGTTCCAGCAGCGAGCACAGCGCGAAGCCGGCGACGAGCACCAGCAGGGCGGCGTTGGCGACGAAGTAGTATTCGTGCCAAGTGTAGAGCAGCGGGAAGATGAGCTGGGCGAGGAAGAAAAGGCCGAGGCAGGCGAGTGCGGGCCGGCGCCAACGGCCGCCGAGCATCGCTGCCGCGAGTGCGGCGACGGCGGCGACCGGGGCCGAGAGGATGCCGTGGCTCCAGAAGTTGAACATGGCAAGCCAGGCCTCGCCGGAGAACCGCAGGTTGAACGAGCCGAGCCCGAAGTTGAACCCGGCCATGTTGTCCGAGGCGAGGAAGGCGCCGCTGGGGTTGAGCGCCTTCACGGCGTCGGCGTGGCGGGTCCACGCGACCGTGGCGATGATGGGTACGATCACGCAGCCCAGGCCCCGCGCCAGCACGCCGAACACGGACCGGACCGACTCCGGCCGTTCCCGCCAAGCCTGGCGGAGCAGCCAGGCGCCCCACACGGCCGACGGGATCAGGTAGAGGATGAAGGTCGTCACCTTCACCGTGCCGGCCGCGGCGCCGGCGAGGTTGGCCAGGAGCAGCCAGCCGAAGCGGCGGGTGTGCATCGCCTCGACGAAGGCGGCGACAAACCACAGCGCCCACATGAGGGCCATCGTCTCGATCAGGAACGAGCGCGCATAGAAAATCAGCAGCGGGCAGGTGAGCACGAGCGCGAGCAGCAGCGCGCGCCGGGCCGGTGGCAGGCCGAAGCGGCGCAGCAGGATCCACAGCGCGGGCAGGGCGGCCAGGAAGCAGCCGAGCGAGACCGCCCGCGCCGACTGCACCAGCGGTGTGCTGGTCAGGTCGCTGACCGCGACCACCGTCCACTGGTAGAGTGGAAACTCCATCGGAATCGACCACGGCTTGCCGAGCACGGGAGTCGGGTACGCAAGCGAGAAGTCGCGGTCCTTCTGTATCCAATAGGCGGACACGGCAGTCTGCGCCTGCCGGAATTCGCAGCCCGGCAGGTTGCCGTTGTCCCAGGCGCGCGTGACTGCCCAGCCGAACCACGCGACGGCGGCGCAGAGGAGGAGCGCGGCGAACCAGTTTTCCCGGCGGGCCGGCGGCGGGGCGGGTGTAGTGACGGGGTCTGACATCGGACCGGAGGGGGCTGCTATTCGTGGGTCAGCACGACCTCGCGGGCGAGGGCGACGTGCATGGGGAGGACCTTGCGGTGGTCGTAGGCGCGAAGAACTTTCGAATACGCGGTGGGGGTGAGCGACTTGCCGCTGCGCTCCTTCGCCAGGCAGGTGCGCATCATGCGTGAGAGGCCTTCGACCTCGCCGGGCTTCACCAGGTAGGCCTCGGCCCGCTGCCGCACCATCTCGGGGATGCCATGCACGTCGGTCGTGACGATCGGCGTGCCGAATGCCATGGCCTCCATCACCACGCGGGGAAACGACTCCTCGTAGCTGGTGCAGACGAAGAGGTCGGCGAGCACGAAGAAGTCGTAGGCTTCCCGCGTCTCGGGGATGAGGGTGAGGTTGTCGATGCCGAGTCCGGCGATGTCGGCGGTGAGCCAGTCGAGGTAGATGCCCTTGCGCGCGCCGACGAGGACGAAGCGCACCGGGCGGCCGTCGTCGCGGTGGTGCCGGTTGAAGTGGTCGACGGCGCGGATGAAGATGTGCTGGCCCTTGCGTTCGCAGACCGTGCCGATGTTGGCGATGATCACCTCGTCGTCGCGGAAGCCGTACTTCCGGCGCAGTGCGCCGCGGTCGTGCGTCGCCTTGAACTGCTCGATGCCGGCGAGGTCGATCCAACTGCGGACGATGCGGAAGGTGTCGCGGTGGTTGTGGTCCTCGTAGTACGCGCGGGTGGCGTCGCAGAGGAAGAGCGTGCGGTCGGCGAGCGACAGCGCCTGCTCGGCGACCGGGTACATCGGGCGCCGCAGCATCTGCTCGTAGAACCGGTAGGTCGAAGTGCTCTCGTGGATGTAGTACAGCGACGGCTTGCCGGCGGCCTTGGCGAGATGGATGCCCCAGAAGCCGACGAGGGTGTTGCAGACGACGAGGTCGACGGAGTCGAGCGGCAGCGTGGCGCGCGCGGCGGCGAGGCGTTCGTGGAACTGGGCCTCGTTCTCCGCCGAGTAGAACTGGTGGCGGTCGACCAGGAGGATCTTCGCGCCGAGTTCCTCGTAGCGGTGGCGGATCGGGCCCTCCTCGTTCGAGATCACGGTGACCTTGAAGCCCGCCTCGCGCACGAGGTGCGTGGCGTATTCGAGCAGGAAGAGCGGCGCGCCCTCGAGGTTGAGGTTGTGCGTGATCAGCAGCACATGCAGCCGGCCGCCGCGCCCGGTGTGGCCGCTCACCGCGCCGCGGCAGCGCGGGCGGAGCCGGTTGTCGAGCCGGAGATGGCGGCTGAAGTACGGGTCGCGGGGCGACGGATGGCGGCGGACGAAGGCGATGTGCTCGGCCTCGTCGAACGTGACCCCGCGCGTGGCGCTGCCCCAGTGCATGAGCTTGGCCTGCGGCGTGTAGACGCAGCGCCAGCCGGCGGCGACGGCCCGCAGGCAGTAGTCGACGTCGTTGTACGAGACGCTGAAGTCCCGCTCGTCGAAGCCTCCAAGTTCCCGGTACAGCGCGGTGCGCGTCATCAGGCAGGCCCCGGTCACGGCCGAGACCTCGCGGGCCGCGGCATGCCAGACGACCGGAGTCTCGGCTTCTTCGGCCTTCACCCATGGAGTGTCGGCGAGCCCCTCGTGCGGGCCGATGACGATGCCGGTGTGGTTGAGCGTCTTTTCGGGGTACACGAGTTTCGCGCCGACGACGCCGACATCGGGTTGGGTGAACCAGCCGACCATCTCCTCGAGCCAGCCGGGCTCGAGGGCGTTGACGTCGTTGTTGAGGTGGAGGACCAGCGGCGTGTCGATGTGCGGCAACGCGAGGTTGACCAGATGCGAGTAGTTGAAGGGCGAATGCGGGTCGGCCGGGCGGACGACGGTGCATCTCAGGTCGGTGCGCCGGACGATCTGGGCGAGGTAGCGGGTGGCGTCGGCGTCGCGCGAGTGGTCGTCGACGATGACCAGCTTCACGTGGCGCCAGTCGACCGTCTCCTCGAGCAGCTCGATGCATTCCTGCAGGAGGTGGAGCTTGTCACGGGTCGGGATGACGATCGTGACCGGATTCGCCGCGAGCAGTTTCGAGTCCCAGCGGAGCTGGTGGAGGTTCAGGCGGCGGTGATGCGCGGCCTCGGGCAGGAACGGCGCGGCGGCGAGCCCGCGGCGCTGCATCGCCTCCTCGAGGGCGCGGCGCGACTGCTCGACGGCGGGGGCGGCGAGGTCGGTCGTCTCGGGGCGCTCGGCTCGGGCGTGGTGGCAGACGAAGGGCAGGTGCGCGACCTGTGCGGCGGTGAGCGTGTCGCCCAGGCGGAGCAGCAGGTCGAACCACGGGATATCCGGATACTCGGCACGGAAGGAGCCGAGGGTGACGAAACGTTCGCGGCGCACGAGGCTGAGCTGGCCGGGAAAGAGCCCCGAGAGCGCGAGGGCGGGGCTCCAGTCGGGCTTGAAGGCGGGCGCGCTGCGGCGACCGGCGGCGTCCATGCGATCCTCGTCGGTGTAGACGAGTTCGAGTTCGGGCTTCTGCGCGACGGCCTCGGCGGCGTGGAGGAGGGCGTCGGGCGGGAGGCGGGAGTCGCCGGGCAGCAGTGTCAGGTAGGCCGAGGCGGATCCGTGGGCGGCTGCATTCAGAGCGCGGATGCGGTCTGCGCCGCCGGAGTGGGGGAGCGCGCGGCAGCGGGGCTCGGCCGCAAGGGCGGCGGCGAGTTCGGGCAGCGCGGGTGCGCCGAGAACGATGGCGGCCTCCCAGTTGGGGTAGAGCTGGGCGGTGAGCGACGAGACGAGCTGTTGGAGTTCCGCGCCCCGGCATCCGGCGGCGTCGATCAGAAGCAGGAGGCGCGGGCCGGACGAGCCCAGGGCGGTGGCCGATTCCCGCATCCGGGTGAGGAGGCGGGGTGTCAGTCGGTTGGCCTGTTGCCAGGCCGAGTAGGGGTCGCTGGCCGGCGCGATACGCTGGTCGAGACCGACCGGGGCATCGCGGCGAAAGTACTCGCGGGTGAGCTTGGCGGCGGCCCAGAGCGGCTGGAGCGGGCCGAGCGGCAAGCCGCGGCGGCGGGTGGCGGCGTACAGGGCGCGGCCCGTGTCGAGCAGGAGGCGGTCGGAGAACTCGGGCAGTGGGCGTTCCTGTTGCGTGCAGGTCTTTTGGTAGACCCGGCGGACCCAGACCAGATGCCGCGAGCCGTCCTCGAGCTCGGCGAAGATTTTGACGCAGATCGGGTTCGGTGCGTCTTCCGCAAGATCGAGCATGCCGAAGAACTGCGAGCGGCGCGCGTAGGGATGATTCGGGAACATCTCGCCCGCCTCGGGCCGCTCGCGGTACTCGTGCTGGATGGTGTTCTCCACGTCCGGGTGCGTGCTGCCGACGAGCCGCACGATCCGCTGCTCCTGATGGATGAGCCAGCCCTCGATGCGGATCTTGCCGAACTGGGTGCCGGCGACGCGCAGCGGATTCTCGAGCGCGCCGTAGAAGGGGGGATTGGGCAAGGTGTCGAGCGACACCGCGGCGGCGGCTTCGATCAGTCGGTCCGCGGTCGGTGCGAGGTCGCCGGCCGGATCGGCGCGGCGGGCCTGGAGCAGTTCGCGCCAGATCGCTGGCACCATTCCGACATCGAGCGGTGGCGGCGTGGACGGACCTTCGCGCACTTCGATCGGGGTGCGCCAGATCTCGACCCAGTTGTGGCCGGCGTCGAGCAGCTCGAGGCGCAGTTCGGTCGCACCCAACGGGGGGCAGACCTGGAGGATGAAACCCGCGTGCGGCAGGCCGGCCCGACCGCGGTGGCATTTCTCCATGTGCTCGTGCGGGAGGCCGAGGACGCCGAGATACGGGCGGCCGTCGATCACCGCACGGATGTCGGAGAAGACGGCCTGTGTTTTGGAAAGGAACCAGCCTGCGATCCAGGTCGGTTTGCCGTGGAACACCCACTCGGTGGGTTGTTCGACGTCGAAGATGTAGGCGTGGTTCTCGTTCATGCCATCCGGCGCAAAGCGATCTATCAAGACGTTCGCTGCGGTGGGTGCAAGCGCGGGGCTGGGGATCCGCGCAGCCTACGGTTCCGGCGCCGAGACAAAAGGGGAGCGCGGGCCGAGACGGGCCTTACCCGGATCAGGTGTCTGCCGCAGGCCTCGCCGGGATGGTGCGGGGTGCCGTGGTGTGCGACAAAAGTGGCGACATTCGCCGGGCTCCTGCGGAACGGGCGCGCGGTGCGACTATCGCCCGAAGACGAAGGCGATCGAGGCTTTCGAGGCGGTGGGCCGACCGGCTTTCATCGCGGGGCGGAAATGCCATCGGCGCGCGGCCGCCAGTGCGGGTTCCTTGAATTCGGCCAACGACGCGTCGGTGGCCTCGACGGCGGTGACGGTGCCTTCGCTGTCGATCGAGAACAGGACGTTCACGTAACCGCGGATGTCGCGCAGCGATTCGGGGATCTCGGGCGGATCGGAGCGCTGGATCGAGGGCAAGCGGTCGACGGTTTCGGGGGTGTCGGTCACAACCATGCCGTTGTTGAAACGAAAGGGTTGGATCGCGCGCACGGCGATCGCTTTTCCGTCTTTGATCGCCGGGCGGTATTTCCACCTGAGAACCGCGTTTTGTGCGAGGGTCGCCAGTTCGGGCTGGTCGGTTGATCGGATTGTCGGCTGAAGGACAAAGCCGTGTTCGTCGATCACGAACGCGATCTCCGCCTCGCCGGTGGTCGTGGCATGCTCCGGCGGTAGGATCGGGCCCGGTTGGCGGAGCGCACGCGGGGGGCGATCCGCTTCGCGGACGTTGCGCACTGTCATCGACGCGCGTGCGGTGGGTCCGCGGAAGGTGAAGGGAACATGCAGGACGGCCGAGGCGTTGCGCCCCTCGATCATCGCCGGCCGGAAGCGCCATTGGCGGACGGCGGCCTCGCAGGGGGCGTTGAGCTCCTCGTGGGTGGAGTGCTCGACTGCGAGGCTCGCGATTTCGCCCGCGGGATCGAGGCGGACCACCACGACGGCCTCCCCGGTGAGGCCGGCGAGGTCGTCCGGCAGTTTGGGCGCGACCCTGTGGGTGGCCTCTGCGTGCCTAGATGTTGGTGACGCCGGCGCGGTGTCGATCAGTCCGTCGCCGAGGCGGATCGGCTGGATGAATTTGGCGGGCACGGGGAAACCGTTTTCTCGTGCGGGGTAGTAGCGCCAGCGTCGGATCGCCTCGAGGCAGGCCTGGCCGAACGCGGGGGAGGTGGCGGACTTGAGTTCGGCGCGGGTCACGAAACCGTAGGCGTTGGTCTCGACGTAGATTTCGGCGAAGGCGTTTTCTCCGGCGGCGGAGGTTGCGAGCGTTGGCGGCTTGGCCCGCCACGGGGCGGGAGGCGTGATCACACTCTCGGCGGCGAGCGGAAGGCTCGCGCTGCCGAGGAGGAACAGAGCAAAGGTGAGGGCACGCTTCATGGCGGTACGGACGCGAGAGACTCATTCGGCCGTTTCGGGCGGGAATTGAGGTCTCTGCGTCGATCGGCGCCGGCAGAGAAATGCCGTTGCCGGTCGCCCTGCACCGGTGCCGGGCGTTCTACACCGCCTGCGATGCTTCGATCACATGTTCGAAGCCGCCGGCGGTGCGGCGGGCGAAGCCGAGTGCCGGGAAGGGCATGTGCGCTCCGAAGAGGCGCGTGCGTTCCGTGGCGGCCCGGTCGAGCAGGCGGCGTCTGGTTTGTGCCGCCAGCTGAGGAAGCACGTCGTAGGCGAAGGGCAGGTCCGGGTTGGCGAAGGAGATCGCGTGGTGGTGCAGCGTGTCGACGAAATGCAGCAGGCCGGATCCGCCCGAGGTGAATTGGAGGGCGATGTGGCCGGGGGTGTGCCCCGGGGCGTCGATGATCTCGAGCCCCTTGATGAGGCGGTCGCCCGGGCTCACCAGTTGCCATTTCGTCTTGAGCGCGAGCAGGCATTGGCGCGCTCCTGCGATGCTTGCTTGTTGCGCCTCGGCGGGCACGGAGGTGGCGGACAAGTCGGGGGCGGTGCCGGTCCAGAATTCGAATTCGCGGCGGTGGATGAAGTGTTGCGCGTTGGGGAAAACCGGAGCTTGGGTGGTGGGATCGAGCAGGCCGCCGAAGTGGTCGCCATGGGCGTGGGTCAGGATCACTGCGGTGATTTTGGCGGGCGGCACGCCGATCGCGGCCAGGCGTTGGGCGAGTTTACCTCCGGCCGCTCCGAAGCCCGCACCGCAGCCGGAGTCGACGAGCACGAGCTCCGTGCCCATGCGGACGAGCAGCACATTGAAAGGGAGGAAGAAGGCCGACGGCGGGAGGAATGCCGCTTCGAGGCTTTGGGCCAATGCGGTTGGGTCGGCCGATGGCTATGGCGCGCCGGCGAGCGGTCCACCGAAACCTCCGTCGGAAAGGGAAACCGCGTCGAAGTCGCCGATGGAGAAACGGAAGTAACCAGCCTGCGGCCCGCGCAGGTCGGGGAGACCGTGCGCGTCGAGGCTCGTTGTCAGGGGCGCGGTCTCGGCTTGGGCGGAGAGCGAGGGGAGGAAGGCACCGGCACTGGCCAGGCCGAGAAATCGCAACGCGTCGCGGCGGGTGAGTCGGGGATTGTTTGTGATCATAGGGTCGAGGGTGAGAACGGGCGCACTGTCGTCGGGGGGATCGATTTCACAACCCGAGGCGCCGGTCTTGGTTTGCACCAAGCCTCAACGGTACAATCAGGGAACTGTGGCCGCAGGTGCTGGGGCTTTTTCGCCGAAACGCATCGCATCGACCACGGTCAGGAGGCGGTCGAAGAGGATGCGGTTTTCGTCGGCATCGGTTGCCTCGAACCCCGGGGGGCGGGTGACGTGTTCGGCCAGTTCGATCGCGACGACGAAGATGTGTCGGTTGCGAACGAACACGAGATGAGCGCGTTTGGCCGCAGCGGTGGGCGCGGTCGGGGCGGTGCTTGGCGGCACCGCGAAGGCCGAACCGCCGGGCAGGAGCGCAAAACCGACGAGTGCACCATCGAAGATCTCCGGGATGAAACGGGCGTCCTCGATCGTGGACCCGGGGAACTCGCGGCGGTAGTCGCGCAGGATGTTGTCGCGGAAGAAATCGATCAGGTACTCGCGCGGCTCGCTCGTCTCGTATTCCCACTGGGCGATCCGTGGCATCGCGAATGCCGCGATGGTGAGCAAGGTGGCTCGGTCGTCTTTGAAGACGACGATCTCGCCGTTGTCCTTGATCTCGGCTTTGTCGCCGTGGAGCACAGGGACGGCGACCGAGTAGACATCGCCCGGGGAGTAATAGCGGAAGTCGACGATGCGCCCCTGCAGAGGGATGGAGGCCGCGGGCAGCGGAGCGGGAGCGTCGGCCGGTCCGGCCAGGAGTCCGGAGCCGGCGCCGAGAAGGGCGAACAGGGCGAAAAGGCGAAAGGTCATCGGCGGAGTCGGGTGTGCCGTGGGCCCTGCCGGGAGGCAAGGATCGAGCCGGGCGCAGGGCTCTGCGACCGTACCGTTGTCGATTGGTTTCCGAAAAACTGGGTCCGGCGGCCAAACGCGGTCGGATTGCCCGTGCCGCCAGCCCCACGATCGCCGCCGGCCCGAGCGCCCGATCCCATTGGCCGCGTCGGGGGCGTATCGGCTCAGGGCGGGAGGCGGAGCCGGAACGTGGTGCCTTCCAGTGCCGAGGAGGAAAAGGAGACGCGGCCTTTGAGCAGCTTCTCGCCGACGAGCTTGATCGAGTAGGTGCCGAGGCCCCGCCCGAGTCCGCCCTTGGTGCTGAAGTTGCGCTGGAAGATCCGCTGGGCGACCTCCGGTGGGATGGGCGTTTCGTTCCAGACGGAAAACTCGATGCCGTCGCCGGTCGTCGCCTTGATCCGAATGCAGCCGGGCGAATGGGTTGCCTCCAATGCGTTGATACCCATGTTCCCGAGTACCCGGAGCAGCAGCGCGGGATCGGAGAGGAAAACGAAGTCGCCCGCCGGGGACTCGACGACGATGGATTTGCCTCTGCCTGCGGGGTGGTTCTCGAGCAGGGCGCGCAGATCCCAGAGCACCGCGGCCAAGGTCAAGGTGCTGGGGGCCTGGCAGATGTTGTCGATGCCGGAGGTCACCAGCTGGCGTTGGAGCTCGAGCTCGCGCGCGACCCGCTCGGAGAGCCGGAACACCTCGTTGGCCGCCGAGGCGATTTCGCCCGTGGCATTCTCGACGATCGTCTCGCTCGCGTTGAGCAGGCAGGTGAGCGTGTTGTTGAGGTCGTGGTGGAAGGAGCGGGCCGCCAGCGCGTTCTCCTGCTGTTGGGTGTAGTCCTCGATGAACACCAGAATCAGCTGGTGGCCGTCGAGCGCGAGCGGGCAGGCACGCACTTTGAGGAAGAGTGTGCGCGTGTCTCCGTTGCGGCCGCTCTCGATCGCGCAGAACCGTTCGGTGTTGCGCTGGTGCTGGAGCGCGACCGCTTGCGCGATGGCGGCGCCGCAGGTGCTGCAGAACCGGCTCGTGCCGCAGCCGCCGGCCATCTCCGAGGCGTGGGGGCAGTGCAGCGCCTCGCCCAGTCGCAGCCCGAACAACGACCCGGCGGATACGGGGCCGAGGTGGGTCAGCAGCGCCTCGTTGACCGCGAGAATTTGCCGATGCCGGTTGAGGACCGCCAGCAGGCCGCCGACGCTGCCCAGCAGGGTCGTCAACAGCGGGTGGGCACTGACGCGCCGAACCTCCTCCGCGAGCTGTTCCGGAGTGAGCCGTTCCGGTGAGGCGAAATGGGAACCCGCCGGTTTGCCGGAGCCGGTCGCGATGGGTTCTTCCACGGTATTCAAGATGTCGGTCCGCATGGTCGAGTTGGTCCACCCGCCGGCATGGGGCGCCGGGGAGCTGCAGATTACGGATGTCCCCCTGCGGTGCAAACCGACGCTGGGCGTCGGGGCCATTTTGCCACGGCGCCCGGGGCGCGGGCGCTGCGCCTCCGGGGTGAAGGCTTCAGCCGCTCGCCGGCCCGAGCCTCTGCCAGACCGTTGTCGGGATCTGTTCGGGACGGGCCTGCGGAGTCAGCCCGGCGGCGAGCAGGTGCGGTTCCCATGCGGCGAGCGCGTCCGGGGCGTGGCGACGCAGCAGCGCGCCGATCTGTTTGCGGCGCTGTTGGAAGCAGGCGCGGATGAGCCTTTTCGTGTCGTCGGGAAAGACGAACGGGTCGGGGCGGCGGCGCAGGTGCAGCAGGTAGGAGTCCACATCCGGCACCGGGTGGAAGCAGCCGCGGCTGACGGCGTGGCCGGGGGCGGCCTGGAAGGCGGACTGCAGGAAGACGGAGATGGCGCCGAAGCTCTTGCCGCCGGGGGTGGCGAGGAAACGGTCGGCGGCCTCGCGCTGCACCATGAGCACGGTGCAGCGCGGGAGCGGGCCGGCGAGCACGGCGTCGAGCCACGGGGTGGAGATCGCGTAGGGCAGATTGGCGACGATCTTGTAGTCGCCCTGGTCCGGGTTGTAACCGGCCAGCGGATGCTCGACGGCGTCGCCATGGAGCAGATGCAGGCGGCCCCCGGCCGACGGCACGACGTTGGCGGCGAGATGGGCATGGAGTCGTGGGTCGAATTCGATCGCCCAGACCTCGGCGCCGCGGGCGAGCAGCTCGCCGGTGAGGGTGCCGAGGCCGGGGCCGATCTCGACGACGCGCTCGCCGGGTTGGATTTCCGCGAGCTCGAGCGCCTTGCGCACGATGTTGCCGTCGATGAGGAAGTTCTGGCCCAACTGGCGGTTGGGTCGGTGCCCGAGTTGTTCGAGCAGGGCGCGGGTCGCGGAAGGTGAGAGCGGCATCGGGGGGACGCTAGGCGGGAGCGAAGGCGCTCGGCGAAAAGAAAAAGGCCTCCGTCGGACGGAGGCCTTCGAGCGTGCCGATGAGGTGGACTCAGGGTGTGCCCACCGCCGGAGTGCCGTGGGCGAGGCCCACGCCGATGCCGGCACCGGTGGCGGAGAGAACGCGGGGCGTGCGCCAGGCGTTGGCGCCGGTGAAGACCGGGGCGGCGGCGAGCAGTTGCCGGGTCCGTGCGCCGTTGGCGGCGACGAGACGACCGCCGGCCTCGTCGGGCCCGAGGTTGTCGAAGAACTGGACGTGGCCGCCGATGAAGAACACATGACCGCCGTCGGCGCCATAGACGGAGTTCTGGCGATCGGGATTCCAGGTGCCGTCGGCGGCGGTGAGCCCGCGAGTCCAGACGACGGGGGTGTTGGCGCCCATGGCGGTGCGCAGGCCGCTGAAGGCCTGGTAGCTGAGGATGGCGCTGTCGAAGGCCGGGTTGTTGGCGTTGAAGCTGCGCGGTTGGCCGTTGTCGAGGATGTCGCCCAGATCCTGGGTACCGGTGAGGTCGGAGGGGGAGACCCAGACCGAGCCGTTGTTCAGCCCGCCGGAGAGGGCGAGCGCGGCGGCGTAGGAATAGATCGTGGTGGTCGGCGTGGTGCCGGTGGGCACGAAGCCGGTGGTGCCCGCGGCGGCGGGGATGTTGGTGCCGGGCAGGCTGCCGTTGTGTTCCTGGGCGTAGACCAGGGCGGCCTGGCCGATGCTGCGGATGTTGGCGAGGTCGGAGGCGCGCTGGGCGTTCTCGCGGACCTTGCCGACCACGGGGATGAGGATGGCGGCGAGGATGCCGATGACCGCGATGACCGTGAGGAGTTCGACGAGGGTGAATCCCTCGCATGGGTACGTGTTCTTACGCATAGCCAATCTGCTTGGTTGGAGTTTGCGTGGGGTGTGAACGCGGGGGGCCCGGCGAGCCTCCATAAACCAATGACGGTGGCAAGCGCGAATTCGCGCCCCGCCGCAATCAGCGGCGCCGGCTCCGCTCGTGGGCGAACAGGTACTGCTGCGCGAGGCCGGCGCCGGCCCCGAAATGCACGCGGCCGAACCGGGCCACCTGCGCGGGCTGCCAGTCGGCGAGGCCGTAGCGGTTCGCGAGTGCCCGGAGTATCCATACGTCGACCGGAAAGGCCTCGAGGCGGCCGGCGCCGAAGAGCAGCGCGCAGTCGGCGATCTTCTCGCCGACTCCGGAAAGTTGGCACAGCGAGTCCCTGGCCTGCGCGTAGGGCGCGTGCTCGACCTCCTCGAGCCAGCCCGGGCGGGCGGCGAGGAACTCCGCGCACTCGCGCACATAGCGGGCGCGGAAGCCCAGGCGGCAGGCGCGCAGCTCCGTCTCCGGGACCCCGGCGAGTTCCGGCCAGGTGGGCAGGGCGTGGAGCCCCGGGGCGAGCGTGCGCCCGAAGCGGCGGGCGAGGTTCTCGCAGAGCTGGCGGATCTGGGGTATCTGCTTTGTGGAGCTGAGGATGAAGGCCAGCAGCGTCTCGGGGAAGGGCTGGCGCAGGAGGATCAACCCGGGGCACGCCGCCACCGCGGTGGCCAGGACCGGGTCGGAGCGCAGGGGCAGGCGCTCGAGCCATTGGTCGAGTGCGGCGGCCTGCCCGAGATAGTCGAGCAGGGCGGTGCGGGCGGCGCCCGGTGTGGTCGCGGCGCGGAATTCGAGCTCGGCGCCGGGCGCGAGCCGCAGTTCGACGGCGTGCGGTCCGAAAATGCCTCGCCACGCGCCCTCGGTGGTCGAGCGCCAGCGGAACGCCTGTCCGCCGTCGAGGGTTTCACGCAGGCTCGCGTCGGTGAACCGGTGCGCGAGAGGAAGCCGCTCCCAGGGCGACCACCTCGGCGCGTCGGTGGAGGGCGGCGCCGCGTCCATGGAAACGGTTCAACGGGCGGCCGCGGCGCTGCTCCAGAGGAAGCTGGCGCGTGCGGTCAAGATCGAGCCGTCGGCCGTCTGGGTGCTCACACGCCACGCGGCCGGGCGGGACTCGGCGCCGGGCCAGTCCGTCCCGGTGACTCCGAGTTGAAAGACCTGCTGGCCGGCGGGGATGTCGGCCGGGAAGCGGAAAGTGTGCACGGCGGGGCTGCCCGGGAGGACGACCTCCAGCAGGATGGTGGCGCCGGTGTGCGCCTGGTCGGACTTGAGGCGCGTGAGGAAGTAGTAGCCGTCGCGGTTGTCGGGTTGGGAGCGCACCGTGATCTCGCGGCCCGTGTTTTCGTTGCCGGAGCCGACGTATTCGGAGATGCGGCGGAAGGATTCGCCGTCGCGATAGGCCGGCCAGACGTGGACGATGTCGGTGGCGGCGGAGGCGCAGAGCGGGGCGACGAGAAACAGGGACGCGACGACGAAACGCGGAAGCATGGTGGGGCGAATAGCGGGAGCGGGAGAGGGATGCAAGGCGAGGGTGCGTTTGCCTATTCGGACGATGGAGCGGCGGAGGTGCGAACGCGCCGTTCGGGGAGCGTGCGCGTGGACCGGGAGTGGCGGAGGCCGAAATCCGGGCGCAAAAAAACGCATCGCCTCGGGGGCGATGCGTTTGAAAGACGCTGTCCGGATCAGACGATGCTGACCTTGCGGTGCTCCTTGTCGAAGCTCACCACACCGTCGCGGAGGGCGAAGAGGGTGTGGTCGCGGCCCATGTCGACGCCGGTGCCGGCGTGGAAACGGGTGCCGCGCTGGCGGACGATGATGTTGCCGGCGATCGCCGACTGGCCGCCGAAGAGCTTGATGCCCAAGCGCTTCGAATGGCTGTCGCGGCCGTTGCTGGATGTTCCCTGACCTTTCTTATGAGCCATGACGAATCCTTAGGCGGAGATGGAAGTGATCTTGATGACGGAGAGCTCCTGGCGGTGGCCTTGGCGGCGCTCGTAGCCCTTACGCTTGTGCTTCTTGAAGACGATGATCTTCTTGCCGCGTTTGTTCTCGAGGACTTCAGCGGAGACGGAGGCGCCGGCCACCGTGGGGGTGCCGATCTTGATCTCAGCGCCTTCGCCAAGGGAGAGCACTTCGTCGATCTGAACGGTGGAGCCCTGTTCGGCCTTGGGAAAACGGTCGACGATCAGGACGTCGCCCTCGGTGACGACGAACTGTTTCCCCTGTGTCTTGATGGTGGCTTTCATTGGAAAAGCTCGCGAAGAAACGGTTCGGAGTTCGGGGAAGCAAGCCCTTTTTCGGCCAACTTGCGTGTTCGTTGCACTCCGTTCGTCGCCGGGTGGATCGAGTGCAGACGCATTGTTTGAGAATAGCCGGTTTCGCCGCGATCTTTTCCGGGCAGGCGTCGGCCCAAGTCCGGAGGCCGATTTCTGCCGAGGAGTGCCCCGAATGCGAAACAAAACTCCATCGGCCCAAAGTGGTGTGCGGCTCGTGGTGCTACTGCCCCACGCGCCGATCCTGATCCCGGCCGTGGCGGGGGAGCGTGCCGGCGCGTGCCGGCGAACCACCGAGGCCATGCGCGAGGTTGCCCGCCGGCTGGTCGCGAGCGCACCGGATACCGTGGTACTGGTTTCGCCGCATGCGGAACGGGATGGGCACTCCTTCGGGATTTCGACCGGGTCGGTCTCCGGATCGTTGGAGCGCTTTGGCGCACCGGGTGTCGGCGTGCGATTGCCGGGGGATCCGGAGTTTTCCGCGGCCCTGTTGGTCGCCGCCCAGGCGAGCGGGGTGGCGGCTCATGGCGCACCCGATTTGGGCGGGGACCACGGTTCCGTCGTGCCGCTCTGGTTCCTGCAACAGGCCGGCTGGCAGGGGCCGACGGTGGTGGTGGCCCTGACTTGGACCATGAACGAGAAGCTGCTGCCGCTGGGGGAGTGTGTGGCCGCGGTGACGGGCGAACTGGGGCGGCGCGTGGCGGTGGTCGCGAGCGGAGACATGAGCCATCGGCTGAGTCCGGCTGCGCCCTGCGGTTTCGATCCGCGTGCGAAGAACTTCGATGCGGCCTTCATCGGCGGATTGCGGGCCGGGGCGACCCGGGAGCTGGCCGACGCGGTGGCTCCATCTCGCGGATGCGCGGCGGAGGATGTGCTCGACCCCACGCTTTTCGCGTGTGGCGCCGCGGGTTGGCGGGCGGACGGGCGGGAGGTCCTCGGCTACGAGGGGCCGTTCGGCGTCGGGTACGGGGTGGCTGTGCTTCATGCTGCGGGTGCCGAGGGCGCCGCAACGGATTCCCCCGGGTTGGCTGCGGAGGACCTGCCGGCGTTGGCGCGCAGATCGATCGCCGCGGCGCTGGGGCTGGAGCCGACGGTCGCCGAGCCGGAACCGGGCACGCTGCCCGGCGCCAACGGGGTGTTTGTCACCTTGCACGGGCCGGACGGCGTGCTGCGCGGTTGCATCGGGACGACGCGGGCCAGCTCGGGCGATCTGGCGGTGGAGGCCTGGCGCATGGCCCGGGCGGCGGCGTTGCGTGATCCGCGCTTCGCCCCGGTGCGGGCGGAGGAGCTGGCCGGTCTCCGGATCGAGGTGACGGTTCTGGACGCGCCCGAGCCGGTCGGATCGGAGGCGGCGCTCGATCCGGGGCGTTGGGGCGTCGTGGTGACTGCCGCCGACGGTCGGCGCGGGCTGCTGCTGCCGGACCTGCCGACGGTGACCACGGTGGCGGAGCAGGTTGCGATCGCGCGGAGGAAGGGCCGGATCGGGCCGGAGGAGGCGGTGGCGTTTGAGCGTTTCGGGGCGCGGCGGTATCGCGAGAAAGGGGTATCATGAAGGTGGAGCAGGGGCTGCCCGAGGCGCGGTGGTGGCGGCGGTTGGCCGACGGGAGGGTGCGCTGCGAACTTTGTCCGCGCGGGTGCCGGTTGCGGGACGGACAGGACGGTTTCTGCGGGTCGCGGGGCAACCGCGCAGGGACGATGCGGCTCGTGGCGCACGGGCGCACGAGCGGGTTTGCGGTGGATCCGATCGAGAAGAAGCCCCTCGCGCATTTCCTGCCGGGCTCGCGGGTGCTTTCGTTCGGCACGGTCGGGTGCAACCTGGCCTGCCGGTTCTGCCAGAACTGGCGCATCACCCGGGCGCGGGCGGAGGCGTTGGGCGCCGAAGCGGTATCCCCGGAGTGGGTCGCCGCGGCGGCGGGGCGCGGGCGCTGTGCGTCGGTGGCGTTTACCTACAACGATCCCGTGGTCTTCGCCGAGTTCGCCCTGGAGGTGGTGGCGGCCTGCCGCGCGAACGGGGTGCGCACGGTGGCGGTGACGGCGGGCTACATGTGCCCCGAAACGCGGCGAGAATTTTTCGTGGGCATGGACGCGGCGAACGTGGACCTGAAGGCGTTCGACGACGGTTTCTACCGGCGGCAGTGCGGTGCGCGGCTGGGCGAGGTGCTCGACACGCTGGCGTTCGTCCACCGGGAGACGTGCGCCTGGCTTGAGGTGACGACGCTGCTCATCCCTGGTCTCAACGACAGCGATACCGAGATCGACCGGGCGAGCGACTGGTTTGCGGCGAATCTCGGGCCGGATGTGCCCTGGCATTTCTCCGCGTTCCATCCGGCCGGGAGCATGCTCGACCGGGATCGCACGCCGCCGAGCACGCTGGCGCGGGCGCGGCGGATCGCGCAGTCGAAGGGATTGCACTACGTCTATACCGGGAATGTGCGCGACAGCGACGGGGGGCGCACGTGGTGTCCGCAATGCGGCCGGTGCGTGGTCGATCGCGACGGTTTCCGGTTGGTGGCCTGCCTGGTGCGGGAGGGGCGTTGCACGTTCTGCGGCGGTGAGATCGCCGGGGTGTGGGCGAGCGCCCATTTCCGTCCGGCGGATACCGACGGCCAGCCGCCGGCCGCGGACAAATAGGGCGTCCGGCCGGACACCCCATGTGTCCCGAATTCAGCAGGTGGGCACAGGGGGCACCGAGGCAAGGCACGAGAACACAGAGGGTTTGGAGAGGACATGGTTCGCCGCGCGGTCCACCCCTGGGGTGAGAGTCCCAACTCGCGGCGTTGTATCGCCAAGACCCCTCTCTGTGCTCTCCTTCCGGCTCTCCTCTGCCTCTGTGACCTGTCCGATCTGCCGTTTTCAGACTTGTCCGCGGCCGGCCGGAGTGGGGGTGGGGCTTCGCGGGGGCTGGTTGGGTAGCTGGGCACAAAAAAACCGGCCCGAATCGGGCCGGTTTTCGAGAGCGGAGAAGGGGCGCGCGTTACTTCGCGGGCGTCGCCTCGACTTCATGGCCGTAACCTTCGGGGATGGCGAGGCGGCCTTCATTCATGAGTTCGACCCCCATGTAATAGTGGCGGCGGCGCTTGTAGTCGTCGGGGAAGACAATGCGGCCGACCTCGATGCGTTTCTTGAGCGCGGCAAGGGCGTCGAGTTCTTGCTGGCGTTTCAGGGCGGCCAGGCGGGCGCGTTCGCGGTCCTCTTCGGCGGCCCGGCGAGCGGCCTCTTCGTCTTCGAGCGCCTTGATGGCGGCGAGGCGTTTGGCTTCGGCTTCGGCGGTATCCTGCTCGCGAAGCGCGGCCAGGCGCTTGGCTTCGAGTTCGGCTTGCTCGGCGGCCAGGCGGCGGGCTTCGGCCTCGGCAGCGAGGCGTTTGGCTTCGGCTGCGGCGGCGAGGCGGGCTTTCTCGGCGGCTTCGCGTTCGAGCCGTGCGGTCTCGGCGCGGCGGGCGGCCTCTTCGGCCTCCTGCTTCGCCTTCAAATCGGCGAGGCGTTTGGCTTCGGCTTCGGCCTCGGCCTTGCGTTGGGCTTCGAGGCGGGTGCGTTCGGCCTCCTGGGCGGCGAGGGCGGTGCGTTGGGCCTCCTGTTCACGGGCGACCTTGTCGGCGTGGGACTGGTAGACGAAGTAGCCGCCAAGGGCGAGGAGCAGGACGATGACAGTGATGATGACGCCACGTTTCATGGTGCGGAGAGTAGGTTTGTGGTGGTGTGGGCAGCGAAAGGTTTGATGGGGACTTGGTCGGGCTACTGCAAGGAATGCCGATCCGGAGAAGGGCCAAAATACGGGCTTTTCGCACGAAGCCGGAGCTTCGCGTAGTTGCGCGTTGAGACCTGCGCCGCGCCGAAAGGTTCAGTTCGGTTTGGGATCAGGAGACCGCGGGGAAGTCGGCGATGCCCTCGTGGGCGGCGTTGGCGGAGGCGAGGGGCAGGGCGTAGGCGAGCGCCTCGGTCCAGGAATGGCCGAGGTTGAAATGGGCGTGGAGCAAAGCCGCGAGCAGGACGTCGCCGGAGCCGGTGGCCGAGACCTCGCGGATGGGGGGCGGGCGCAGCGTGCTGGTGGTGCCGTCCTTGAGCGCGCACCACACGGGCTTGGCTCCGTCGCTGATGATCCAGGCGCCGACCGGGGAGTGGGCGGCGGTCTCGGCGAGGCGCATGGAGAACGCCAGTTCGGACTTGTCGCCGGGGGCCGGCGGCACGAGCCGGTCGAATTCGTCGCGGTTGATCTTCACCAAGGCGAGCGGCTTCTCGACGAGCCATTTGAGCGGGGCGCCGTAGGTGTCGGCCACGATGGGGCCGCGCCACTGCTCGAACAGTTCGCGGAAGGCGGCGCCGGTCGCGCCCTCCCAGCCGGGGATGCTGCCGCAGACGGCGAGCACCTCGTCGGCGGAGTCGGCGGCGAGAGTCGCGGCCGCGGCCCGCACCGTGCCCGGATCGAGCGGCTTGTCGGGGCCGAGAAAGGTGGTCTCGGTGCGGGTGCTGCGGATGACGACGCCGCTGCGGGTCTCGGGCCCGGCGCCGGAAAAGGTGCGCAGGGAGAAGCCGCGTTCGCGCAGCCAGGCCTCGACCAGCGCGCCGGTCGGGCCGGCGGGGAAGCAGACCGCGGCGTGGTCGGCGCCGAGGCGTGCGAGCATCTTGGCGACATTGATGCCCTTGCCTCCGACCTGATGGGTGGTGCGCGAGGCGCGCTGGGTGCGGTTGGGTTGCCACTCGTGGAACTGCATGGTCTGTTCCCAGAGAAGGTTGGCGGTGAGGGTAAGGATGCGGGGCATGGTCGGCTGATTTGGGTGGATTCCGCGGATGGCGGCGGCACTTTGCGGGGCGATGCGTCCTGCGGCAAACGTGTTTCCTCGCCCTTGGCCGGTGATCGACCCCGGGCACTGGCGGGTGCGGGGCACGGTGCGGCAGGCGCGGGCGCTGCTCGGCAAATATCTGGTGCGCACGATCGACGGCGTCGCCGAGGCGTGGCCGATCACCGAGGTCGAGGCCTACGACGGCGAGCGCGATCTGGCCTGCCACGCGCGGGTGGGGCGGACGGCGCGTACCGCCACCATGTACCGGCCGGGCGGCTGCTGGTATGTGTACCTATGTTACGGGGTGCACGAGATGCTCAACCTCGTGGTGGGGCCGGCGGACTGGCCGGCGGCGGTGCTGATCCGCGGTGTGGCCGGGGCGTCGGGTCCCGGGCGGTTGACCAGGGCGCTGCGCATCGATCGGCGGCTCGACGGTGCGGAGGCCGTGCCGTCGAGTGGCCTGCATGTGGAGGACCGCGGGGTGCGGGTGCCGGCGCGTTGGGTACGGGCGACGGCCCGCATCGGGGTGGATTTCGCCGGTCCGGTCTGGGCGGCGAAACCCTGGCGATTCGTGGTCGAACCCGAGCGGGTCGCGGAACTGGTCGCCCGGTCGGCGGGGGGCTAGTCGGTGGCCGGATCCGCCGGCGGCGGCGCGGCACGCGCGACCTCGTCCCGGGTCAGCACGGCCACGATCGTGCCGAATTTCATCCGCGTATCCAGTCGGACGATCTGAGGGCGTTCGCCCTTCGAGATCCACACCTTGAGCGAGCCGCCTTTCCTGAAGAAGGAGGCGGGTTTTCCGGCGACCTGCGTGGGTTCGAGCACGACGGCGTCGAAGGTGCCGGCGGGGGTCTTCACGCGCTCGTCCTTCAGGGCGGTGACCTCGATGGTGAAGAAGTCCTCGTCGTTGACGCAGAGCACGCGGCGGGAGTCGCCGGGACGCAGGTTCCATTCGCGGGCCTGCATCATGGCGACCATCAGGTCGTAGGCGGGCTCGGCGGGCAGGGGGACGGTGGCGTTGTGGTGGGGGCGGATGGTGTTCAGGTGCACGGCCTCGCCCTTTTCGTAGTCGAAGGTGGTGGTCTTCTCGGTGAGGCGTTTGCCGCTGCGGCCCCGGATGGTGACGGCGAGCGGGCGGCCGGTGGTGGCGTCGAGCACGGACTCGGAGTCGTTGACGATGGGGTAGATGGTATCGACCAGTCCGCGACTATGGGTGGCGACCTTGATGCGGAACTGCCGTCCGGCGTCGGTGGTTTCCTCGGTGGTCTCGATGCGGGTCGTGCCGGCGGTGCCGAGGATGCCGTAGGTCATGCGCAGCTCGAGCACCTCGCCGGGGCGGATGAAATCGACCGTCGAGGCTACGGCGGCCTCCTCGGCGGAGGCGATCCACGGGGCGACGGCGAACAGGAGAGCGAACAGGGCGCGGCGCATGATGGTGTTGGGACCAGCAAACGCCGCGGCTGTTCGGTGCGCGAGCGCGGAATCTCTCGGCGGACGGCGCGGGGGATGGCCGGCTATTTCTCGCGATAGATTCCGCGGTGGGCGTACTTCACCGAGCGGCTCGTGTTGTCGTAGTAGGCGATCCGCGGAAGGCCGTCGGCGCCGAAGACGAGCGAGGGGTAGTAGCCGTTGTCGGGTCCGAAATCGACAATGGTGGTGGTGGCATAGCCGCCGGAGTTGGGATGGTCGAACTTGAGCGAACCGTCGCTGGTGTCGCGGTAGGCGATGGCGAAGTTTCCATCGGGTGCGAGGGCCATCGAGGGGAACTCGCCGTAGTTGCCGCTGGAGGTGTAGCCCCAGTTGCCGGAAGGGTTGCGGCTGGCGCGGTAGATCGTGCCGTTTGAGCCGTAGGCGATGTTGGGCGCACCGACGGAGTCGAGGGCCATGCTCAAACCGGCGAAGCCGAAGACGGAAGTGACGACCTGTTCGCGTTGCCAGGCCGAGCCGTCGAAACGGTAGCAGGCCAAGATGGGTGCGACCCTGCCCGCTTCCAGGCAGGCGATGAGCGGGCGCCCCTCGAAAAAGACGAGTTCGGCGTAGGTGCCGATGTCGTCGACAAGGGTGCCGGTGCCGGTCTGGGTGTAGGCGGCGGCGATGGTCTCGGTCGTCCAGGTGGTGCCGTTGTGCCTTGCGTATTTGAGGTCCTTGTTGGTCGCGTCGTAGTAGGCGATGGCGGGGTGGCCATCGGGTGCTATCGCCATGCTCGCGAATTGGCCGACGTCGCCCGCGGTATCGACATCGGAGACCCCCCAGCTGAACGGGCCGTTCTGGCGGGTGAAAACCAGGTCACCGTCGTACGAGTCGTAGCAGGCGGCGACGCGGGTGCCGTCGGGCAGAAAGGCGATGTTGGCGAAGGTGCCGAGGAACTGGTTGTAGGCGCTGAAGGTCGATTCCCAGCCGAGAATCGAATGCTGGGCGTTGAGGAAGTAGGTGCCATCGATCTCGTGATACGCGATGGTGGGTTCGCCGTCGGGGCCGAGGGCGAGGTCGGTGTAGGCATAGGCCTCGCCGGTTTCATCACCCGAATACGTGCGCACGGACTCGACCTGCCAGGCGAGTTGGTTGGCCATGAGCGCGGAGATGAGGCGTTGCTGGGAGGTGTGGGCCGCGCGCAGTTGGGTGTTGTTGGCCTCGAGCCGGCCGACGAGTTCCCAGATTTGCTCGAGCGAGTATTGGGTCGGGGCGGGGGCGTCGCTCGGGGCTAGCGCGCCCTGGCCGAGCAGGGTGCCCACGGCGAAGAGGAACGGGGTGGTACGAAGAAGGAGAGGCATGGTGGGAGGCGGTTTACTCGGAGGATAGGACGCGGCGGACGAGTTTGAGCGCTTTGTTCGTGGCGTCGTAGTAGGCGATGGCCGGCAGTCCGTCGGGGCCGAAGGCGAGATCGAGGTAGGTGCCCACATCGCCGGTGGCGGCTGGGGTGGAGATGGTCCACGAGTTCCAGGTCTGGGCGTTGGCCCGGGCGAACTTCACGTTGCAATTGGTGGCGTCGTAGTAGGCGATGGCGGGTTGCCCGTCGGGCCCGAAGGCCAGACTGCAGCGGGTGCCGACATCGGTGTCGGCGGTTTCGTCGACGACCATGGTGGTCCAGGTCGTGCCGTTGCGGCGGGCGAACTTCAGACGTTTGTTGGTGGTGTCGTAGTAGGCGACTGCGGGTTGGCCGTTGGGGGCGAGGGCGACAGAGAGGTGGGGGCCGACTCCGGTATCGATGGTGCCGGTGCTGCTCCACGCGGAGGTGTTGCCCGGGCGGCCCCACATCAGGGTGTGCTGGCTGGCATTGTGGAAGACTGCGATCGGGGTGCGGTTGGCCTCGAATGCCAGGTCGACGGCGAGTCCGAGCTGCCTGCCCGGGTCGTAGACCGCCGGGGTGCCCCAGTTGCCCTCGGCGGGCGAGCGGACCACGGCCACCTTGTGCTGGAAATTCGTGTCGACGAATTTCTGGTACGCGATCGCGGGGTTGCCCGCGGGGTCGAGCGCCAACGCGACGGTGTGGTCCTGGCTGCTGGCCTCGGTGTCGATGGTGCGTATGTCCCAACCGCCGCTGTAGCGCATGGCGAACATCAGGTCGGCGTCGTTGGCGCGCAGGAACGCCACGCAGGCCCGGCCGGACCTGTCGAAGGCCAGGGAGGCCGAGCGGCCGGTGTAGGCGTGGCCGTCGACGATGTCGGCTGCCCAGCCGGTGCTGGTGGACCGGAACAGCACCAACTGATGCAGCCCGCGGAGCGCGGCGATGGCGGGTTGGCCGTCCGCGTCGAAGGCGAGGGAACAGTGTTCGCCGATGGTGGTTCCCTCGGTCCGGGCCACGACAGTCGTTCGCCAGCGCAGTCGGTCGGTGTTGGCGGCGGCGAGCAGCGTGGTGGCGGCATGCTGCTCCGCGGCGAGCGCGGACTGGGCGGTCTCGACGGCGGCGAGGCGGTGGTAGATCTGCTCCAGCGAGTGCATCGAGGGCGCAGGCGTGTCGGCGGGCGGGGTGAGCGAGCCTTGGGCGTGGAGCAGGGTGGGGGCGAGCACGGCAAGGCCGAGCAGCGCGCAGAGCGTGCGATTGGGTTTTGGCATACGGCGCGGTCCAGCACGGGGAAGCGGCGTGCCGCTGGCAAGTATTCAGGCCGTGGCGTGGAAAATCGGTGCCGGGGTGTAGCGCCACCGCACCGACGTTGCCGGATGGCCTAGAGTCCCAGGCCCAGCTCGAGCTGGTTTTCCTTGCCGATGGCGAAGGCCTCGACGCCGCGGGCGCGTAGGGTCTGCGCGAATTCGGCGGCGAAACCGTGCACGGTGATCACGCGCTTGGGTTGCACGCGCTCGACCAGTTCGAGCAGCTCCGGGAAGTCGGCGTGGTCGGAGAGCGGGAACGCGGCGTCGCAGCCGCTCCGGTACTTGGTCGACGAGTCGATCGCCCAGCCGGTGAGGAAGGCGGTGCGGCGGGGCGCGAGGCGCTCCAGCCAGGGTTTGCCCGCCTGCGGCGGCGCGATGACGACGTGTCCCGGTGCGGTTTTGTAGTCGAAAGGTTGGTAGGCCGGGAACGTGCCGCCGAGGTGGGCGCACAATCGGGTGAGCCGGTGGACCTCGGGGTGGAGCATGATCGGCAGCTCGGCACCGGCGAGGCAGGTGAGGATCTCCTGGGCCTTGCCCAGGCTGTAGCCGAGCAGCACCGGAATGGCGCCCGCCGCCAGCGTTTCACGGCAGAAGCGCACCATGTCGGCGATCACCTCCTCGGCTGGTGGCAGTTTGTATTTCGGCAGGCCGAAAGTCGTTTCCATGATCAGCACGTCGGCGCGGGGCACGACGCATGTCTCGGCGGCGCGGCCGGGGCGGAGTTTGAAGTCGCCGGAGTAGAGCAGCCGCCCGTGTTCGCTCTCGGCGAGGAACTGGGCCGAGCCGAGGATGTGTCCGGCGGGGAGCAGGGTGACCCGGCAGCCCGGAGCCAGCTCGTGCGGGTGCTCGAAGGCGAGGGCGACGAGTTCGCGGCGCGCCGGTTGGCGGGCGTGCATGAGCTTGGCGGTCTTTTCGGAGCACAGGGTCAGCTTGTGCTTGGCCATGTGGTCGAAATGCGCGTGGGAGATGAACGAGCGCGATTGCGGCCGGTGGGCGTCGAGCGACCAGCCGATCTGCGGCAGGTAAAGGCCTTGGCGGAGTTGCACGTCCCACGGCATGGCGCGAGAAAGCGGCTGGGTGATCGGGCGGTCAACCGTGCCGATGAATCTTTCGCGGCCTTGCCGGAACCTCCGGGCCGAAGGAAAAGAAAATCCCGCTTGCCTCCGGGGCCCGACTCCGGTGCTTTGGCCGTTCTTTCTCTGCAGCAACGTCAATAAAACAACCAACCCTTGTTCCCAAGGATAGTCGCAAGGCAGCCCTCGATGGCGGCCTGTGGTAACCGTAGGACGACCCATAGATTATGAACATTGTCATCAAAGACCTGCTCGATGCCGGCGTGCATTTCGGGCATCAGACCAAGCGCTGGAACCCGAAGTCGAAGAAGTACATCTTCGATCATCGCCAGGGCGTTTCGATCGTCGATCTCGAGAAGACCTTCGAACTGCTCGGCAAGGCCGCGGAGTTCGTGACCGAGCACGTGGCGGACGGGAAGAACATCCTCCTGGTCGGCACCAAGCGCCAGGCCCAGGAAATCCTCCGCGAGGCGGCCACCGCCACCGGCATGCCCTTCGCGGTGAACCGCTGGCTCGGCGGCACGCTGACCAATTTCGAGACGATCAAGCGCTCGATGGCCAAGTTCAAGAAGTGGCAGAAGATGGATACCGACGGCGAGCTCGCGAAGCTCCCGAAGAAGGAGGAGTCCAAGATCCGCCGCGAGATGGCCCGCATGCAGCGCAATTTCGAAGGCATCCTGGAGATGGGCGACATCCCGGCCGCGATGTATGTCGTCGACGTCAACCACGAGGACATCGCCGTCGCCGAAGGCAACCGCTGCGGCATTCCGGTCATCGCCCTCGTCGACACCAATTCCGACCCGACCAAGGTCTCGCATCCGATTCCGGGCAACGACGACGCCGTGAAGTCGGTCCGCATCATCACCGACGTCATCGTCGAGGCCATTCAGGCCGGTCTGGCCCAACGCGACAGCCGCAAGGCCTCCCGCGCCGCCGAGCAGAAGGCCGCGGCCGCCCAGCGCGCGGCCGAGACCGGGAGCGAAGGTGCCGCCGGCGAAGCCAAGCCCGCCGCCGATGCCGCCCCGAAGCGCGCCCCGCGTCGCCCCGCCTCCAAGTAAGTCGAACCAGCGTATTTCGAAATGAGCACTCCCATTACCGCCTCCCTCGTCAACACCCTGCGCGAAAAGACCGCCGCGGGCATGATGGACTGCAAGAAGGCCCTCGTGGAAGCCAACGGCAACCTCGAGGAAGCCGAGACGATCCTGCGCAAGAAGGGTGTCGCCTCCGCCGCCAAGAAGGCCGGTCGCGCCGCCAATCAGGGTCTGATCGAGAGCTATATCCACCTCGGTGGAAAGATCGGTGTCATGATCGAGCTCAACTGCGAGACCGACTTCGTGGCCAAGACCGACGACTTCAAGGCCCTCTGCAAGGATCTGTGCATGCACATCGCTGCGGCCAGCCCGTTGTACGTCAGCCGCGACCAGGTTCCGGAAGAGGAACTGACCAAGGAGCGTGAGATCGCGGCCTCCCAGGCGGCGGGCAAGCCCCCGGCGGCGGTTCAGAAGATCGTCGAGGGCAAGCTCGAGAAGCACTTCCAGACGATCTGCCTGCTCGACCAGCCGTTCGTGAAGAATGCCGACGTGAGCGTGAAGGATCTGCTCACCGAGCGTATCGCCAAGCTGGGCGAGAACATGGTGGTGCGTCGTTTCGCGCGCTTCCAGCTCGGCGCCTGATCTGGCGACTTTTTCTACAAGGCGCCGCCCGTTTTCGGGCGGCGCTTTTTTTTGCTCAGAAAGGCCGGCCTTGCGCCCCATGTGATGGCAGTGAAGCGAGATGCCTCGGACGTTGCGGTAGAAGGTCGAAGCCGAGTTCTGCGTTTTCTTAGCTCGAAGATAGGCCTGCGAGCTCCCGCGAGCCCTTCTTGCCAGATCGCCGGTGTTTGGACGCGGGGTTGCGCTGGCGGAGTGGCGGTCGAGCACCCGGGCTCGGGGCAGCAAAAAAGCCGGCGTCGTGGGCCGGCTTTTTTTGGTTCCTGGTGGAGCCGAGGGGGATCGAACCCCTGACCTCCTCATTGCGAACGAGGCGCTCTTCCAACTGAGCTACGGCCCCAGGACCAGAAAGGGCCGGGATTCAGGTGGGTTTCGCGGCCGGAGTAAATATCTATTTCGGCAAATTTTGCGGGGGATCGGGAGACGGGAAAATTCCCGCCCCGACGCGGTGCCGGCATGTGGGATGCTTCTGTGTCGATTGGGAAAATCCAACGCCGATGTCGGACAAATGCGGTGACATTTTGCAAAATACCGCCATATGTTCCCGCCCACTGGCGCCCTTGTGCGTCGGCGGCGGGGGGCCGACTGAACAGCAACCCGTCTGAATCAGACCTGAAAAAGAAAACAAACCGATGAAAAAGACGAAGACCTCAGCCGACGCGACCCCCCGTGCGGCCGCTCCGAAGAAGACTCCTGCTGCCAAGTCCGCCAAGCCGGTGGTCGCCGCCAAGGCCAAAGCGCCGGCGGCGCCGAAGGCTCCGGTCGCGCCGAAGGCTCCGGTCGCCCCGAAGCCCGTCGCTCCGGTCAAGCGCAGCAAGCCGGCCGGCCCGCAACCGACCGTGATTCAGGCGAATGTGGACGTCGGTTTCGGCAACACGCTCTATATCCGTGGTGAAGGCCCGGGCTTGAACTGGGATCGTGGCCAGACGCTCGACTGCCTGACCGACGACATGTGGAGTTTCACGGTGGAAGCGGCCGCCAAGCCGCTCATCTTCAAATTCCTCATCAACGACGAGACCTGGTGCACCGGAGACGACTACGTGGTCGAGCCGGGCAACAAGATCACCCTGGTGCCGAGCTTCTGAGTTCGGCTCGGCCTCCGGGGGCGGGTTTGCCGCCAACGGTGGGCCGGACAATTTGATGTTCCGGCGGAAGCGATGCCTCGGTATCGGTCTGTCGGCGACATCCATTCGTGATTGAGGTGGACCGGCGATGTCGCTGTCCCGCACGGCGGGTGGCGGCGTCGCCGGTCAATCCGGGTTCAGCTCGAGGAGCCGGTTCCGGACTGCGGCCAGAACGTCGGTGCGATCCTCCTGCTCGGGGAAATGCCGTTCCTCTGCCCGGAGGCGAATGGTCGAAAATGGGTGGGGCAGGTAGAATCGATCCCAACTGGGCAGTTGCCATGCGCCGGCGAATTCCATGCCCACGAGGATCGTCGCGGCGCCGGTCCTGCGGGCGAGAATGATGCCGCCGCCCTTCAGGTCGTAGCAGGGCCCTCGCGGACCGTCGGGGGTGATGCCGACGTCGTGTCCGGTTTGGAGGCAGTCGGCGAGCTGATGCAACGCTTCCCGTCCGAAGCGGCTGCTCGAACCGCGTACGGTGTGGAGCCCGACCACCTCGAAGAAGGCGGCCAACCAGGCGCCGTCCTTGCTCGCGCTCACGAGGGCGTGCAGGCGTTTTCCTCTGCGGAACCGGCGGTAGACCTCGGCGGCGACGAAGAGGCGGTTGTGCCAGAGGGTGAAGATCACGGGGTGCTCGAGTTGGCTCATCGCCTTGCGCGTCGCCTCATCCGCCTCGAAGCGCAGGGTGCGGCACCAGAGGCGCATGACGAGGCCGAGGGGCCAGAGCAGCAGCCTTCTCCATCCGGCGATGGCGTGGATTGTCCGAACTGGTGGAGCTGAGGCGGCGGGCACGTTTTTGAAAAAGGCGGGGCCTGTCGGGTTGCGCAATGAAACTTGCGCATGGGGGCGCATGGACGGTTGCCGATTTCGACATCGGCGGCCTCGGGCCCGATCCCGGTTCCCACCGCCGCTCAACGCGGCGCCAGCAGCTGCACCGCGTTCGCGAAGCGTTCGAAGGAGAATGGTTTCTGGAGAAAGGCGGAGAAACTCGAAGTGTCGAACCCGCCGGGGATCTCCTCCTTCGGGTAACCGCTCGCGAGCACGGCGGGCAGGCCGGGCACGATCTCGTGGAGGCGGTCGAGACACTCGAGGCCGCTCATGCCGGGCATGGTCAGGTCGATGATGGCGCCGACGATCTCGCGCCCATGTTTGCGGCAGAGTTCGACGGCCTCTTCGCCGTGTTCGGCCAAGAGGGTGGCGTGGCCGAGGCGCTGGGCCATGCGCACGGCGATCTGACGCACATGCGGTTCGTCGTCGACCACGAGCAGGACTCCGGTCGGCCTGGTTGTACCGCAGCAGGAGGTGCCGGTGATGTCGGAGGCGCCGATCGAGGGCGGCCTCGCCATGGGCAACAGAATCCGCACGGTGCTTCCGTGTCCTGGGCTGCTCTCGATGAAGAGGGCTCCGTGGTGGGCCTTGACGATGCCCAGCACGACGGGCAAGCCGAGCCCGCGGCCGGCGAACTTGGTGCTGAAGAACGGATCGAAGACCCGCTGCACGGTGGCGTCGTCCATGCCGGTGCCGGTATCGGCGATCTCGATCGCCACGAACCTCTGCGGTGCCGGCTTGTCGTCGACCCAGCTCCCCGCGAGGTCGGCGGTGGTGCAGAACATCTCCCGGGTCCGGATTTCGACCGTGCCTTGCGGGTGCTCGATCGACTCGGCGGCGTTGGTGACGAGATTGACCACGATCTGCCCGATCTGGGCCGGGTCGGCGGCGATTTCCGGCAGGTCGGGGGCGAGGGCGAACTGGAGCGTCGCGCGGCGTGCGGCGGCGGCGTGCAGCAACGGTTCGTTCTCCCGGATGATGCGGTTCAGGTCGACCGTTTGCAGCTGGAACCGGGTGCGGCCGGTGTAGGCGAGCATCTGGTGGGTGAGGTTGGCCGCGAGCCTGCCGGCCGCCACGGCGTCGTGGAGGAGTGGTTGCACGGGGGCGTCGCCCGGCAGTTCGGCCTGCGCCAATTCGATGTTTCCGAGCACGCCGGTGAGCAGATTGTTGAAGTCGTGGGCGATGCCGCCGGCCAGCACGCCGAGGCTTTCGAGCTTCTGGTTCTGGAGGAGGTGGCGTTCGAGCTCGAGGCGTTCGGCCTCGGCGCGCTTGCGGTCGCGCAGGTCGAAATCGAGCCGGAAGAGTTCGGGGCCGTCGCCCGGCAGGGTGACCACGAGCTGGCTGGAGAACACCGGCACGATCGTGCCGTCCTTGCGCTGGAGCTGGAGCTCGGCCGGGGGGAGGGCGCGGCCCGCGGCCATCATCTGGTGGAAGGCCACCAGCATCTGCTCGCGCAGGGCGGGCGGGACGATGAGTTGGACGAGGCTGCGGCCGAGCGCCTCGGCGGCGGTGTATCCGTAGAGTTGTTCGCTGGCCTCGTTCCAGTAGCGCACGGTGCCGTCGGGGCCGCAGCCGTGGACGGCGAGGTTCGGCATGCGGCCGAGGAGGAGCCGGAAACGTTCCTCGCTGTGGCGGAGCGCGCGGTGGTCGCGTGCGTGCTGGGCGGCCAGTTCCTTGCGCGGGGTGATGTCGCGCACCGTCGCCACACAATGGGCCGGTGGCGCCCCGGGTCCGGCGCGCAGGGCGACCTCGGCCCAGAACCGGCGTCCGTCGCCGGAAAGTGCCCGCCATTCGAATACTTGCGGGCCGTGGGCGAGGGCGCGCGCGATCCAGGGACCGGCCTCGGCGGTGGCGTCGGGCGGAGAAACCTCCCCCAGGTCGGCGAAGGTGAGCTGCGAGAGTTGCCGGGTGTCGCGGCCGAACATCCGGCCGGCGGCGGCGTTGGCGTGGCAGATGCGTCCGGTGGCCATGTCGGCGACCAGCACGGCGTCGTGGATCGCGTCCAGAATCGCACCGAAATCGATGTTGTCTTGGGAGGGGAAGGCCTCGAGCCGCCGAAGGGGCGGCCCGGCCGCGGGTGCGGAGACGGAGTCGGATGAGCTCATGGCGCGGAGGTGCGGTGGTTGGGACACCGTTGCGAGGGTTTCGTTGCAGCGCGAAGGGTGCACCGAGTGCGCCGCCGGTTTCGGCTGGCCGGCCCAAGGCGCGGGGAGGCAGGGTTTGCCCGGGTTTTCACGGTGCGGGGTGGAGCAACGAAGCGAGGGGAGGTGAGTACTACCCGGGCGGATGCGCAAGCGTGTTTCCACGGTGGGCTCCGGAGGTTGGGGAAGAGGGGCGGAGTTGCATCCGCTCGGGCCCGAGGCCACGTTGCCGGTGTGATGATGACCGCAACGACATTTCCGCGGAGAAAGGCATCGGTGTGAACGGTTTCACTCCGCCGGGCGACTGCCCGACCTGCGGCGAGTTTGTGCCGCCGGGGGCCTGCTCCTGCCCGCATTGTGGGGCGGACGAGCGGACCGGGTGGCACGAGGACACTTATCTGGACGGAGTGGATTTGCCCGGCGACGACAACGGGGAATACGCGCGGTATGCGGAGCGCGAGTTCGGCTCCGGGTTGCCGCGTGGCGGCAGGGGGTGGCTGACGGCGGCGATTGCGCTCGTCCTGGCGTTGGTCCTCAGCGGCGTGTGGCTGGTGCTGCGCTGAAGCGGCCCGGCGTGCCATCCGAAGCTCGGCGCCGTGCGACGAGCGAAGGATGGCGGAGAGGGGGGGATTCGAACCCCCGGTACGGTTGCCCGTACACGTGATTTCCAATCACGCACATTCGACCACTCTGTCACCTCTCCGTGATCCGCTCCGCCGCTTCCGGTTGCCCGGGGCGACGAGTGCGAGGGGCAAGAGCAGATCGACCGCGGCGCGCTGGTCAACAACGGAAACGAGAGATTTTCGTGTGGGGCGAAAGGTTCGGATTCCTTCGTCGAACCGAGTTGGCGAAACGCGTTTTCTTCCCCTAGAGATCTCCCCGCTCCAATGCGCACTTTCCTCGGTATTCTTCTCGAGTCGCTCACCATTCTCGCCCTGGTGGCGGCCAACGGGTTCTTCGTCGCCGCCGAGTTTGCACTGGTGAAGGTGCGCACGAGCCAGCTGCGGCCGCTGGCGAAGGAGGGCGGTTGGCGGGTGCGCTTGGCGATCAAGGCGAGCGAACACCTCGACGCCGCGCTCTCGGCCACGCAGTTGGGCATCACGCTCGCCAGTCTCGGTCTGGGCTGGATCGGCGAACCGTTTCTGGCCCACCGGATCGGGCCGCTGTTGGCCGACTTCGGGGTCACCGATCCGGTGGCGGTGAAGTCGATCGGCTTCGGCCTCGCCTTCACGATCATCACGTTCCTGCACATCATCTTCGGCGAGCTCGCACCCAAGTCGCTGGCGATTCAGCGCGCGAAGGGCGTTTCGCTCTGGGTGGCCGGCCCGTTGATGATCTTCTACTACGGCTTCTTTCCGGTGATCTGGGCGCTCAACGGCCTCGCCAACACCTTTCTGCGCTGGGCCGGGCTCGGGCCGGCGTCGGAAGGCGAGCACGCCTTCAGCCCCGACGAACTCGAGTATGTCTTCAGCCACGCCAGCCACGCCCACCCGGCGGATGCGCTGGTCAACAAGCTGATGGTGCAGTCGCTGCGAGTGCGGACCACGACGGCCCAGCAAATCATGATCCCGAAGGAGGAGGTCGTCGTGCTCTGGCTCGACCGTCCGCTCAAGGACAACCTCCGCATCGCCCAGACCAGCGCGCTCAGCCGGATGCCGGTCTGTCGTAGAAACAAGGACACGATCGAGGGCTTCCTCCTCGTGCGCGAATGGCTCTGGCAGATCGCGGCGCTCGGGCCCGACGCCTCTTTCGAGCCGCTGATCCGTCCGGTGCTCACCTTCGAGCAGAAGGCCGCCGTGCCGACCATGATCGAACGTTTCCGCGCCGAGCGCAGCCACTTGGCCGTCGTGCTCAACGACGCGGGCGGCATGGCGGGCATCGTCACCTTCGAGGATGTGCTCGAGGAGATCGTCGGCGACATCCGCGACGAGTTCGACATCGAGCTGGGACCGATCTTCGAACGCACCGCCGATTCCATCGTCGTCAGCGCCTCCTTCACGATGCGCGAGCTTCAGGCCGAGACGGGCTGGTCGTTCGAGCGCCCGCTGCGCGGCTCCGTCGGCGCGTGGTTCTTCCGTCTGCACCACGCCGTTCTCCGCCGCGGAGACGTGGTGACTGCTGGCGAATTCCGGCTCACGGCGACCGAGGTCAGCGCGGAACGCCTGCGTCGCGTCAAAGTCGAGCGGGTACGCGAGGAGCCGGAGGAGGATGACGGCGGGGATTGAGAGCCGCGCCGTCGTGCGGTCGAGTTTTCGGGGGCGGTGGCGCGGTTGGCGTCGGATCGAAGACCACGCAAGGAGTTGCGCCGCGCCCGTGTGCACTATTAGTCGCGGTGATTCGCGCCACTTGCCTGAAAAGGGGCAACTTGAGAGGGAACTTCGGGGCAAATGCAGCTTGCCGCGCCACTGGCGCGAACCTAGCTTGCGCCGCTCCCGGCAAATCGACGTCCACCAATGGTTTCACCGAACAGCGAAGTCCTCGGCTACGACAGCAAAGTTGAAGGCGGCATCATCGTTTCGCGCGTTGATGCGGTCATCAATTGGATCCGCGCCAACTCGATCTGGCCGATGCCGATGGGGCTGGCCTGCTGTGCCATCGAATTGATGGCCGCAGGTGCGTCGCGTTTCGATATCAGCCGCTTCGGCGCCGAAGTCATGCGCTTCCCCGCCAGACAGTCCGATGTCATGATCGTGGCCGGCACCGTGACCTACAAGATGGCCGTGCACACCCGCCGCATCTACGAGCAGATGGCCGAGCCGAAATGGGTGATCGCGATGGGCGCGTGCGCGTCGTCGGGCGGCATGTATCGGTCCTATTCGACCTTGCAGGGCGTCGACCGCATCGTGCCGGTCGATGTCTATATCAGCGGTTGCCCGCCGCGCCCCGAGGCCGTGCTCGATGCGCTGCTGAAGATGCAAAACGTGGTTCGCCAGGACCGCGGTGCCCGCAAGACCACCATCGGCTCCATGATTCTCAGCTGAGCTCCGGCCAACCATGACCGCCTCCGATCTCGCCACCTCGCTCGCCGCGCGTTTCCCGAATCTGACCCCGCGTGCCAGCGCCGACATCCCCGCGTTCAACATCCCGGCCGCCGAGGTGATCGCGTTGCTCACGCATCTGCGCGACGGCTGCGGTTTCGACATGCTCGTCGACCTCACCGCCATCGACTGGGCCCCGGGCGCCGCGCCGCGCTACACGGCCGTCTATCACCTGCTTTCGACCGAGCGCGCCGAATACATCCGCATCGCCTCGGATTGTCTCGGCGGCGAGGAGCCCACGATGCCCACCGCCACCGGCATTTGGCCCGGAGCGAATTGGCACGAACGCGAGTGCTTCGACCTGATGGGCGTGAAGTTCACCGACCACCCCGACCTGCGCCGCATCCTCATGTGGGACGGCTACCCGTACCACCCGCTGCGCAAGGACTTCCCGCTCGCCGGCCTGCCCACCGAGCTGCCCGACGAGGAGATCGCCGAGTACTCGGGGACAAAGGTCATTCCCGCGCCCATGGCCGGCGGACCGTTTGTCGCGCAGCCCGATGGCAGCGTGCAGATGTCCACGGGCCGCGGCCCGCGTTCCCTCGACCAGGCTTGGAACGAGAAGAAGGAAAAACCCGCCGACTGACCCGCGCCGCCCCCGAACCACTTTACCGACGCCATGCCGACGGATTTCTCTTTCCCCGATAGTGCCGCCCGCGCCGCCGAAGGCGCCGAGTCCGACAAGCTCGAGATCAACCTGGGGCCCTCGCATCCGAGCACGCACGGCGTGTTGCGCATCAGCCTCGAGCTCGACGGCGAGGTCGTCACCAAGGCCGACCCGGTCATCGGGTATCTGCATCGCGGCGACGAGAAGATCGCCGAGAACATGACCTACAACCAGTTCGTGCCCTACACGGACCGGTTGGACTACCTCGCCCCGTTGGCCAACAACGTGGCCCACGCCATCGCGGTCGAGCGCCTCGCCGGCATCGAGATTCCCGCCCGCGGCCAGGCCCTGCGCGTGGTCATGTGCGAACTCGCCCGCATCGCCTCGCACCTCGTCGGCCTCGGCGCGTTCGCGATGGATAACGGCGCGTGGACGATCTTCATGTACACCTTCGAGGAGCGGGAGAAGTTGTACACGCTCTTCGAGGAGCTCACCGGCGCGCGCTTCACCAACAGCTTCACCCGCATCGGTGGCGTGGCCCGCGAGATCCCCGACGGCTGGCTCGACCGCGTATCGGACTTCTGCGACCAGTTCCTGCCGATCCTCGACGAGTCGCTCGCGATGCTCACCGGCAACCGCATCTGGCGCGACCGCACCGAAGGGGTTGGCATCATCTCGAAGGAGGACGCCATCGCGTGGGGCCTCACCGGCCCGAACCTGCGCGGCAGCGGCGTGGCCTTCGACCTGCGCAAGGACAAGCCCTACTGCGGCTACGAACAGTACGATTTCGACGTGCCCGTCGGCTCCACCGGCGACTGCTACGACCGCTATCTTGTGCGCGGCGAGGAGATGAAGCAGAGCGTGCGCATCGTGAAGCAGGCCATTGCGAAATTCCCGGGCGGCCCGCTCAACGCCACCGCGCCGAAGATCCTCGCTCCGGCGAAGGACAAGGTCCTCACCAGCATGGAGGAGCTGATCCAGAACTTCATGATCGTGACCGAGGGCCCGCAGATTCCGGCCGGCGAAGTCTACTTCGAGGCCGAGAACCCGAAGGGCGCGCTCGGTTTCTACATCGTCTCCAAGGGCGGCGGCGTGCCGTGGCGCATGAAGATCCGCTCCCCCTCCTTCTGCAACCTGAGCATCCTCCCGAAGGTCTGCGTCGGCGCCATGCTCGGCGACGTCGTGTCCATCCTGGGCAGCTTCGACTTCGTGATGGGCGAGTGCGACCGGTGAACCTTTCGACGACTTCCGCGATGAGTTTTGAACTGAAACCCGAGACCCTGGCCCGTATCGACGAGGTGATCACCCACTACCCGTCGAAGCGCAGCGCCACGTTGCCGCTCCTGCACCTCGTGCAGGAGGAAAAAGGCTACATCTCCCCCGAGGCGGTCGAATGGATCGCCGCCAAGCTCGAGCTCCAGCCGATCAACGTGCAGGAGGTCGCCACCTTCTACCCGATGTTCCGGCACCACCCGGTCGGGCGTCGCCACGTGCGCATGTGCCGCACGCTCTCCTGCGCGCTCAACGGCGGCTACAAGATTTGCCAGCAGCTCGAGCAGGAGTTCGGTTGCAAGGCCGGCCACTCCTCGCCCGACGGCGAAGTCTTCCTCGAGTTCGTCGAGTGTCTCGCGAGCTGCGGCTCCGGCCCGGTCGTCATGGTCGACGATGAGCTCCACGAGAACGTCGACATCGACAAGGCCAAGGCGATCGCCGCCCGCATCAAGGCCGAGGCCGCCGAGCGCAAGTGAGCCGCCGCGCGACCAACTTCACACTTCCAACTTCTCCTTCCGAACTTCCGCACCGCGCCATGCCACATCCCGCCGAACGCCGCATGATTTTCCGGCACGTCGACGAGCCCGGCTACTCGACCGATCTCGCCTGCTACCTCAAGCACGGCGGTTACGAGCAGCTCCGCAAGGCCGTTGCCCGCAAACCCGAGGAGCTCATCGACGAGGTGAAGAAGTCCGGCCTGCGCGGCCGTGGCGGCGCGGGCTTCCCCTGCGGTGTCAAGTGGTCGCTGGTCGACCGCAAAAGCGGCAAGCCGATCTACCTTATCGTCAACGCCGACGAGTCCGAGCCGGGCACCTTCAAGGATCGCTACATCATCCATCAGGATCCGCACCAGCTCATCGAGGGGATCATGATCTCCAGCTTCGCGAACAACGTGAAGCAGGCCTACATCTACATCCGCGGCGAGTTCCCGCTCGGTGCGAAGATTCTTGAGACAGCCATCGCCGAGGCGCGGGCGGCCAACTTCGTCGGTCCCAACATCCTCGGCACCGGCTACTCCTGCGAGATCTACGTGCACCGCGGCGCGGGCGCCTACATCTGCGGCGAGGAGACCGGCCTGATCGAGTCGCTCGAGGGCAAACGCGCGTATCCACGCATCAAGCCCCCGTACTTCCCCGCGGTCCTCGGCCTCTACCAGTGCCCGACGATCGTGAACAACGTGGAGACGCTCTGCCACGTGCGCCACATCGTCGAGATGGGCGGCGAGGCCTACGCGAAGATCGGCACGCCCAACAATTCCGGCACCCGCCTGATCGGCGTCTCCGGCCAGGTGCAGCGTCCTGGTTATTTCGAGTTCGAGTCAGGCAAGGTCACCCTCGGCCAGCTGCTCAATGACATCTGTGGCGGTCCGCGCCCCGGCCGCACGTTCCAGGCGATCATCCCCGGCGGCTCCTCGTCGAAGGTCCTGCGCTGGGGCGAGAAGTTCACGATCAAGCAGAAGGACGGCACCACGGTGGAATGGGGCGTCGAGGACATCCCGCTCGACTTCGATTCGTTCGCCGCGTGCGGCACGATGGGCGGCTCCGGCGGCGTCATCGTGATGGACGACACCGTCAATGTTGTCGAAGCCCTCGCCAATCTGAACGCCTTCTACGCCCACGAGAGCTGCGGTCAGTGCACGCCCTGCCGCGAAGGTTCCGCGTGGATGCGCAAGATCACGCACCGCATGGTGCACGGCGATGCCCGCGCCGAGGACGGTGCGTTGCTCAAGTCGGTGGCCGACCAGATTCCCGGTCGCACCGTTTGCCCGATGGGGGAGGCGTGTTCGTGGCCGGTCCAGAGCTTCATCCAGAAATTCGGCGACGAGTTCAAATCCTACCCCGCCGCGAAGCAGAACCGCCACAATCTCGCCCCGACGCTGATCTGAGCGCCGCGCTTTCGCCCTATACCGCAACCACCATGAGCACCGCCCACCAGATTCTTGCCGACGTGAAAGCTGAACAGCTTGAACAGTGGCAGCTGGACGACCGGGAGGCGGAGTTGATCAAGCGGTGCCGGAAGTCCAAATACCCAGTCGTGACGCAGTTTGTCCTAATGCTGGTCGGCATGTGCCTGATGCTTGGCATAACGCTGACTTTGTTCAGAGATCTCAATGCGGTCCACCGGTTCGGGATGCTGATTGGTCCGGCTTTTTTTGTTCTGGGTACCTCCCTGACCGCGATCCAGATCCAATCTCGTCGCGTCAAGGCGCTCGCCGAACTCATCCAAATGAAGGCCCCCGATCTCCACGAACTGCTCAAGCGCAAGGGCGTGCTCTGAACTCGACGACTTTCAGAAACCACTAACGCACACTAATGAACGCTAACCACCGCGCGCCGATATTCTCTTCTGCCGTTAGTGCTGGTTAGTGACAGTTAGTGGTTCCACTTCTCATCCTTCCTTTTCCCGCGTGAGCCAGACACCGACCAAACCCGACCTTGTCACCGTCAACATCGACGGCCGCGACATCGCGGTGCCGAAGGGCACCAACATGATCGAGGCCGCGGCGCTGCTCGGCATCGAAGTCCCGCATTTCTGCTACCACCCGAAGCTGCCCGTCTCGGGCAACTGTCGCATGTGTCTGGTCGAGATGGGCGTGCCCGCCTTCGATCCGGCCACCAAGCAGCCGGTGATGGACGCGACCACCGGCAAGCAGCGGGTCAACTGGCTGCCCAAGCCGCAGATCGCCTGCTTCACCAACGCCACCCCCGGTCTCCATATCCGCACGACCACGCCGCAGATCAAAGAGGCGCGCCAGGGCGTCATGGAGTTCCTGCTGGTCAATCACCCGCTGGACTGCCCGATCTGTGACCAGGCCGGCGAGTGCAAACTCCAGGAGCAGGCCGCCGACTACGGACGCGGCACCTCGCGCTTCATCGAGCAGAAGAACGTGAAGCCGAAGCGCACCGAGCTCGGCCCGCGCGTCACCCTCGACGACGAGCGCTGCATCCTCTGCTCGCGTTGTATCCGTTTCACCCGCGACGTCGCGAAGGAGGACGTGCTCGGCTTCGTCGACCGCGGCAGCTACTCCACGCTGACCTGCTACCCCGGCCGGGAGTTGAACCACAACTACTCGCTCAACACCGTCGACATCTGCCCGGTCGGCGCGCTCACGAGCACCGATTTCCGTTTCAAGATGCGCGTGTGGTTCCTCAAGACCACGCCGAGTATCGACACCGAGTCCAGCGTTGGCGCGAACACTGACATCTGGGCGCGCGAGGGCGTGATCTACCGCATCACCCCGCGCCGCAACGACGAGGTCAACGACACCTGGATGACCGACTCCGGCCGCCTGCTCTACAAGCAGGTCGCCGCCGAGACGCGCCTCACCCAGCCGACCGTCAACGGTCAGGCCGTCTCGATAGACGACGCCATCGCCGCCGCGATCGATCTGCTCAAGACGCAGCGCTCGGTCGTCGCGATCGTCGGCTCCGGCCGCCAGTCGGTCGAGGAGCAGTATCTCACCCGCCAGCTCGATCTGGCGCTCGGCACCGTGCCGGCCGACATCCTCGGCCGGGTGGGGGAGGGCGACGGCCTACTGCTTTCCGCCGACCGCAACCCGAACGTGCGCGGCGCGCTCGTCACCGGGCTGATCAAGGCGTATCCGCCGACCGAACTCTACGAGCTCGCCGCCGCGATCGACCACGGTGCGATCAAGGCCGTGATCACCTTCGACGAGGACCTTGTCGCGGGCGGTCTCACGAAGGAGCAGATGGCGAAGATCTCGATCGTCTCCGTCGGCACGCAGAAGTCCGCCACGACCGACGCCGCCAAGGTGGTGCTGCCGTCGCTCACGGTCTTCGAGAAACGCGGTTCGTTCATTAACCAGCAGTTCCGCGTGCAGAAGTTTGCCGCGGCCGTTCCCGGCCCCGCGCAGGCGCTCGACGATCTCGCGATCCTCCGCCGCCTCATCGCCGGTGTGGCCGGCACTCCGGTCGCCTCCGCCGATGTCGACGCTGTCTGGTCCGAGATGGCGAAGGACATTCCCGCGCTCGCCGGTATCACGTGGTCGACGATCCCCGCGACCGGCCGACTTATCGACGGCTCGCCGTGGGCGAAGGAACCCTACGTCGAGGGCGCGACGCTCCACTTCCAACCCGCGGCCAAGACCGCCAACGCCTGAGATGCATTTCGCGAAACCAAGCCTCCGTGGTAGCTGGACGACGAAGTCGTTCAGCCGCCGCGCCCTTGGACTGAATCGCTTCGCGATCCAGCTACGCTCCGGCCAATCCCTCGCTCTTTCCGCCTGATGGACCTCTTCTACCAGCTTCCGTTGATCCTGCAGCTCCTGATCAAGGCGCTGCTCGTCGTCGCCGTGCTGATGGGCCTGTGCCTCTACGGCTCCCTCGCCGAGCGCAAGGTCTCGGCGTGGATCCAGGGCCGTCCCGGCCCGAACCGCACCGCGATTCCGTGGATCGCCGCGATCCCGCTCATCGGGCGTTTCCTGCAACGCCTCGGCATCTTCCAGCCGCTGGCCGACGGCGGGAAGTTCCTGCTCAAGGAGGAACCGCTGCCCGGGCACGTTCGGAAGTTCTACTTCAACCTCGCCCCGGTCATCGCGCTCATCCCGGCGCTGAGCACGGTGGTGGTGGTGCCGTTTGGCGAATACATCGATGCCGCCGGGCGCACGGTGCCGCTGATCCTCGCCAACCTCGATCTCGGCATCCTGTTCATCTTCGCGATCTCCTCGCTCGGCGTGTACTCGACCATTCTCGCCGGCTGGTCCTCGAACTCGCGTTATCCCTTCCTCAGCTCCGTGCGCGCCTCTGCCCAGCTCGTCTCCTACGAGATCGCGATGGGCCTCTCGGTGATTCCGATTTTCCTGCTGGTCAACACGCCCGGCGCGCCCGGCACGCTGAGCCTGATCCGCGTGGTGCACTGGCAGGCCGACACCTGCTGGTTGCTCTTCATCGCGCCGGTGTCCGCGCTCGTCTTCCTCGTCTCGCTTTTCGCCGAGACCAACCGCCTGCCGTTCGACATGCCCGAGGGTGAGGCCGAGCTGGTCGGCGGTTTCCACACCGAGTACGGCGCGTTCAAGTTCGGTCTGCTCATGACCGCCGAGTACGCGCACCTCTTCGTCGGTTCGGGCGTGTTCACCGTGCTCTTCCTCGGTGGCTGGAATCCGTTCCCCGGATTCACCTGGGGAGAGTTCGCCGCCTGGACCGGGCTCCCGCTCGACGCCGGTCTGCTCGGCGCGCTGCTCGCGATCCTCACCTTCCTCGCGAAGGACATCCTGATGGTGTTCTTCTTCATGTGGGTGCGCTGGACCCTGCCGCGTTTCCGCTACGACCAGGTGATGCGCATCGGCTGGCGCATGCTCCTGCCGCTGGCCATCGCCAACCTCGTCGCCTACACGATCGGCATCGCCGTCTTCGCCAATTGAACACGGAGCCCTTGATGAAACACGACCAGCACAGATCGACTCATCGTGGCACGGTGCTTGAGCCCGTGTGGTTTGGCTTGGTCCGCGTCGGCCGACGCGGGCTGAAGCACCGCGCCACGTACGGCTCCGGCAACCCGTTCTCCGCGTTCCGCCTTCCGAGTTCCAACTTTTCCTTCTGATGTCAGCCACCGTCAAAGTCGTCGAACGCAAGCCGCTCTCGTTCCTCGCGCGCACCTACATTCCCGGCGTGATCGCCGGTCTGCGCACGACCATGCGGCACCTCCTCGCGCCGAAGATCACGATGGAGTACCCGGAGGTCCGCCCGTCGATCCCCACCGGATACCGCGGCGTGCCCACCCTCGTGAAGGATCCGCACGGTCGCGAGAAGTGCGTTTCCTGCCAGCTCTGCGAATTCGTCTGCCCGCCGAAGGCGATCCGGATCACCCCCGGCGCGATCGACGCCACCGGGCCCAACGCGCACGTCGAGAAGGCGCCGAAGGAGTTCGAGATCGACATGCTGCGCTGCATCTACTGCGGCTACTGCCAGGAGGTCTGCCCCGAGGAGGCGATCTGGCTGCAGAACGTCTATTCGCTCTCCGGCCTGAGCCGCTCCGAGATGGTCCACAACAAGGAGAAGCTCTACGAGCTCGGTGGCACGCTGCCCGACCAGCACCACAAGTGGGACAAGAAGAAGGCCGCCGAGGAGGCCGGCAACGCCCACTGAGCCCATTTTCGATTTTGGATTTCCGATTGCCGATTCCTCCCCCGATGCGAACCGCCAACCCACACCGAGACCTGTTTTCCCGTAGCTGGACGGCGACGCCGTTCAGCCGCCCGGTGTCGTCTGGTCTGAACGGCTTCGCCGTCCAGCTACTTTCCGCTTTCCGCTCTCCGCTTTCCGGTCTGCACCATGGCTGACTTCCTCTTCTATCTTTTCGCCGCCCTCACCGTGGGCTCCGCGCTGTCGGTAACGCTCAACCGCAACGCCGTGAACGCCGCGATGTCGCTCTTCCTGACGTTCTTCGGGATGGCCGGCCTGTTCGTGCTGCTCGAGGCCTACTTCCTCGCGGTGCTCCAGGTGCTCGTCTACGCGGGCGCGGTCGTCGTGCTCTTCGCCTTCATCGTGATGATGCTCGATGTCGACAACCGGGAGCGTAAGCCCGTGCACGCCGTCTCCGTCGGGGCCGCCACGATCGCCTTTGCGCTGATGGTCTGCGGTGTGCTCTGGCTCTTCACGGGCGACCGCCTCGCCTCCCCGGCGCTGCCCGTCGAGGCCTCCGGCAGCGTGCTGAAAGTCTACGGACGCCAGCTCTTCACGACCTACCTGCTCCCGATGCAGATCGCCGGCTTCATGCTCCTCGTGGCCATGATCGGCGTGATCCTCATCAGCAAGAAACCGGCCCCGACTGACGAGTCCGCCTGAGCGGGCGTCCTTCGGACCAACTTCCGATTTCCAACTTCGAACTTCTTCCGCCGTTCCCGTGACCATCTCCCTCAACGCCTTCCTGATCGTTGCCGGTCTGCTCTTCGCCACCGGGTTCTTCGGCGTGCTCCTGCGGCGCAACACGCTGGTGCTCTACATGTGCCTCGAGCTCATGCTCAATGCGACCACGTTGGCTCTCGTCGCCTTCTCGCGCTTCAACGGCACGCCCGACGGCAACACCTTCGTGTTCTTCATCATCACCGTGGCCGCCGCCGAGGTGGCTGTGGGCTTGGCGATCATCGTCCAGCTCTACCGCCTGCGCGGCACTGTGCAGGTCGACGAGCTCACCGCGTTGAAGAACTGAAGATGATCACCGAGCGACAGACCTCCGAACGTGGTGCGGTGCTTCAGCCCGCATTGGCAGGCGTTGCTCGTGTCCAGAAACGCGGGCTGAAGCACCGCACCACGTCCATCTCCTTTCCGCTTTCCGCTCTCCGCCTTCCGCTTTCCCGATGACGCCCGTCACGTCCACCCTCGCACTTCTGCTGATCCCGCTGGTCTCGGCCACGCTGATCGCGCTCTTTCTGCGCCGCCGGCACAACCTCGCCGCGGCCCTCTCCGTGACCGCCGCCGCCGGCATCGCCGCACTGGCCGCCAAGCTCATCTTCGGCTCCGCAGGGCAGGACGTCACCGCGTCGCTCGAGTGGCTCGCGATCGGCCCGCTCACGATCAAGCTCGGCTTCCTCGTCAACGACCTCGCCAAGCTCATGCTCGCGGTCGTCGCGTTCGTCGGCTTCCTCATCCACGTCTTCAGCGTCGGCTACATGCGCGATGATGAAGCCAAGGCGCGGTTCTTCGGCGGGTTGTCGATCTTCATGTTCTCGATGCTCGGCATCGTGGTCGCCGACAGCCTCTTCATGATTTTCATCTTCTGGGAACTGGTGGGCTTCAGCTCGTACCTGCTGATCAACCACTACAACCAGAAGCAGTCCGCGGCCGACGCCTCCAAGAAGGCGTTCATCGTCAACCGTGTCGGCGACTTCGGCTTCCTGCTCGGCATCGTCTGGTGCTGGTGGCAGTTCAAGACCGTCAACCTCTCGGAGCTGACGGCGATCATGGGCGAGGGTGGGGTGCTCGTCTCGACCGCACTGCCGCTGCTGCTCTTCTGCGGCGCCGTCGGCAAGTCCGCGCAGTTTCCGCTGCAGGTCTGGTTGCCCGATGCCATGGAGGGCCCGACGCCCGTGTCCGCCCTCATCCATGCTGCCACGATGGTCGCGGCCGGCATCTACATGCTTTGCCGCATCAACGTCCTCATGACCGTCGACGCGTTGAACGTCATCATGTGGATCGGAACGGCCACCGCGCTCTACGCCGCCTTCTGCGCGATCGTGCAGAGCGACATCAAGAAGGTCCTCGCGTACTCCACGCTCTCGCAACTCGGCTACATGGTCGCGGCGTTCGGGCTCGGATCGCTGGCGATGGAGCATGGCGAGAAGGAAATGGTTGCTGTCGTCTCCGCCGGTGCCGCTGCCGCGATGTTCCACCTCACGACCCACGCCTTCTTCAAGGCTTTGCTCTTCCTCGGTTCCGGTTCGGTCATCGCCGGCTGCCACCACGAACAGGACATCTTCAAGATGGGCGGCCTCGCCAAGAAGATGCCGGTGACCTTCATCACCTTCACCCTTGGTGTCGCGGCGATCGTCGGATTCCCGTTCCTCTCCGGCTTCTTCTCGAAGGACGCGATCCTCTACCTCGCCTTCATGAACAACAAGGCGGTGTTCGGGGTGCTCGCCTTCGCGGCCGTGCTCACGTCGTTCTACATGATCCGCATGTGGAAGATCACCTTCTTCGGCACGCCGCGTTCGCACGAGGCCGAGCACGCACATGAGACCGGCTTCACGATGACGCTCCCGCTCATCGTCCTCGCCATCCTCTCGGTTGTCGGTGGCTACACCGGCGTGTTCTCGAAGCTTGCCGGCTCGCTCACCGATTCGCTTCCGGTCGCGCACGGCTCTGCGCACACCGGCATGCTGCTGCTCTCGATCGGTATCCTCCTGCTCGGCGGCGGCGTGGCGTTCCTGTTCTACAAGGCCGACTCCACCGACTCGCTCGCGGCGAAGTCACCCTTCGCCTTCTCGCTGCTCACCCGCGCGAAGGAAGCCCCGGATCGCGGCTACGGCTACTACGTGGCGAAGGTCCAGCAGCGCTTCGCGATGCTCCTCAACTTCATCGATCAGATCTTCGTCGCCGGCATCGTGCGCGCGGCGGCCGAAGTGGTCTCCTGGCTCGGCGCCGGTGCGCGAGTCCTGCACGTGGGCAGCCTCCACGGCTACGTCTACTGGTTCCTCTTTGGCGCCGCCCTCTGCTGGGCCGTCGCCACCGGACTTCTCTGATTCCCGCCGATGAACGACGATACGCTCCAGCTCCTCTTGCAACTCGCCGTGGTCACGCCGCTGGCCGGCGGGCTCATCCTGGCCTTCGGCAATTTCATCCCGAAGCGCCTCTGCAAGATTATCGCCTTTGTCGGCTTTACGGTCCCGTTGGCCATCGCGCTCCATCTCTGGTGGGCCTACGGCGACGCGCCGAAGGCCGCCGGCTACGCCTTTCTCTCTGTCACCGACCTCGGCCTCTCCCGCGCCTTCGGCATCGCGCTCAAGCTCGGCCTCAACGGCATCGCGCTGCCGCTCTTCGTCATGGCGGCGATCGTCGGTTTCGCCGCCGGTCTTGCAGCGCTGCGCTCCGAAGCCGAACGCCTGAAGATGTATCTCATGCTCCTGCTCGTCATGCACGGCGGGCTCATGGGCGTCTTCGCCTCGGTCGACATCTTCTTCTTCTATTTCTTCCACGAGTTCGCCCTCATCCCGACGTTCATCATGGTCGGTGTCTGGGGCGGCCGCGACCGCACCTACGCGGCGATGAAGATGACGATCTACCTGACCGCGGGCGCGATGCTCTCGCTGGCCGGTCTCATTGCCATCTATACGAAGAGCAACGCCGCCTCCTTCGACCTGATCAACCTGCGCGCGGCCCTCGCCGCCGACGGTGGTCTCATCCCGGCGCTGCAGCACAACTTCTACGGCCTGCTGCTCTTCGGCTTCGGCATTCTCGTCTCGCTCTGGCCGTTCCACACGTGGGCGCCGCTCGGCTACGGTGCTGCGCCGACCTCCGTGTCGATGCTCCACGCCGGCGTGCTCAAGAAGTTCGGACTCTACGGCCTAGTGCAGATCGCGCTGCCGTTGCTCCCGCTCGGCGCACAGAGCTGGAACCACTGGCTGATCTGGCTGGCGCTGGGCAACATCGTCGTTATCGGCCTCGTCACCATGGCGCAGCGCGACCTCAAGCAGATGATCGGTTGCGGCTCGGTCATGCACGTCGGTTACGGCTTCCTCGGCGTGGCCACGCTCTCGACGCTCGGCGCCGGTGGCGCGGTGCTCTTCATGGTCGCGCACGGTCTCTCGGTTGCGCTGCTCTTCCTGCTCGGCCACGAGATTCTCCAACGCGTCGGCACCTACGACATGACGCAGATGGGCGGCCTCGTGAAGCGCGCGCCGGTCCTTGCCGCGTTCTTCTCGGCCGCGATGCTCGCCAGCATCGGTCTGCCGGGCTTCGCCGGCTTCTGGGGGGAACTCGCGATCTTCCTCTCGCTCTGGACGATCTCCAAGACCGTCACCGCGCTCGCGCTGCTCGGCGTCGTCATCTCCGCGGTCTACGGATTGCGTGCCGTGGCGAAGGTCTTTTTCGGAGAATCGACCGAGCTCCACACCAAGTACGCCGAGGCCAACCCGACGTCCGACCTCTCGTGGTCGGCCCGCGTGCCCGCGCTGGTGCTGCTCGCCGCGTTGTTCTTCCTCGGCTTCTGGCCGAAGGCCCTCACCGGTCCGCTCAACGACACCCTCGGCACGATCTACCCGGCCGTCGAAGCCGCCGTGAAGGTCGCCGTGAACCAGTAATGTCTTCAGCACCGCACAATTTCGCCACCACCGCTCGCGCGCTTGCGGGTAGGACCGGTCTTCGACCGGTCCCTGTTGCGTGGTCTTGCGTGCTGGCGATGCCGAGCAGTCCGGTTGAAAACCGGACCTACTTGGTTGCCATGCCGGCGCTGCAAGTCGGCCCATCGGCCATCATCCATCTCTAATCCGCCATCTCCTTTCGGCCCAATGCCTCCCGAACAACTCGAAGCCCTCAAGCAACTCGCCGCGACCAACCACTGGGCGGCCCTTGCCCCCGAGATTGGTCTCGGCGTCGTCGCGCTGGCGCTGCTCGCGCTCGAGCTGCTATTGCCCAAGCGCACCCTCGCCGTCGCGGTGCCGCGCGTGGCGCTGCTCGGTTTCGCGGGTGCGCTCGCGTGGGTGATCCGCGATTGGAATACCGCGTTCCTCGGCCAGGAGATCTTCGGCGGGCTCGTGCGCCAGACGACCGACTCGCAGATCATGCGGGTGTTCTTCCTGATCGCCTCGGCGCTGGTCGGCTTCATCGCTGCGGTCGTGCTCCCGCGCAACAAGGCACCGCGGGTCGAGTTCTACCACATGCTGCTCGTCGCCACCGGCGCGCTGATGCTGCTGCCGCAGAGCAACCACTTCGTTCTGCTCTTCGTCGCGCTTGAGACGGTCACTGTCTCCTTCTTCATTCTCGTCGCCTTCTTCCGTACGAGCGTCTTCTCGCTCGAGGCCGGCCTGAAGTACCTCGTCATGGGTTCGCTCAGCTCGGCGCTGCTGCTCTTCGGCATCGTCCTGCTCTACGGCGCCGCCGGCAACCCGTTGCTCGCCGGCCACACGGCCGAAGCGATGAACTTCTCGGCGCTCGGCAACTTCCTCTGGCAGAACCCGAACCACCCGCTCGCGCTCGTCGGCGCCGCGCTTGTGCTCTCCGGCCTCGCCTTCAAGATCGGCGCCGTGCCGTTCCAGATCTGGGTGCCCGATGTGTACCAAGGTGCGCCCACGCCGGTCACGGCCTTCCTCGCGGTCTCGTCCAAGGCCGCTGGATTCGCGCTGTTGCTGGTGCTCGTGCGCGGGCCGTTCTTGCCGCTGGTGCACATCACCATCCCGCTGCTCTCGACCTTCGCCGCGCTCAGCCTGCTCTTCGGCAATCTCGCCGCTCTCGGCCAGCGCAACGTGAAGCGCCTCATGGGTCTTTCCGGTGTTTCGCACGCCGGCTTCCTGCTCGTAGGTGTGGTCGCCACCATCGCCCGCGAGGACGCCGTCGCGTGGGCCCCGGCCGCCGTCTACTTCTACCTGTTCACGTACCTGCTCGGTGCGATGGCCACCTTCGGCGTGATGGCGCATGTATCCGTCGCGGCCGACGATGCCGATCAGGACTTTCGCCACTATGCCGGTCTCGCCCGTCGCAGCCCGCTGCTCGGCGCGGTGCTCGCCTGCGGCGTGGGCTCGCTCGCCGGCATCCCGCCGCTCGCCGGCTTTATCGGCAAGCTGATGATCTTCATCGCCGCCTTCCACGCCCACCAATGGACGCTGCTCGCCGTGGCGATCGTGGCGGTGGTGATCTCGATCTACTACTACTTCGGCTGGGTGCGTGCCGCCTTCTACGACCAGTCGACCGAAGCCGACCGCAACGTGGCTCCGATCCAGCTCGGTGTCATCGCCGGCGCGACCCTCGTCGCCCTCGCCCTCGCCGCCGTGCTCCTTGGCCTCTACCAAGGCCCGTTCGGCCAGTGGCTCGCCTCCCGCTGAGAGGCGCCGCGAACCACATCGTTTCCAAACCGGCGCGAGTACTCCTCGCGCCGGTTTTCTTTTGTAGCGGCTCTGCTTTGCAGCAGAGCAAGGCCGTCGAAAGGGGCGTGGGAGATCGAAACTACGTTCGCGCGCCCGCACATTTCTATCGCTTCGTCGTGTTGTTGGCACGCACGTAGAGGACCTTGGTATCCGATCCGGGAGCCTTCCGTTCCTCGCACTGGAAAACATCCTTCATGGTGCGGACCAAGTCGCTGAGTTTCTTGTAGCCGAAAAGGCGCGAGTCGAAGTCAGGCTGTAGTTTTGTTAGGTAACTGCCGAACGTTCCGAGATGGGCCCAACCAGTGTCGTCGCTGGCCTTTCCTAACGCCTCCAGAACGAACTCCCTCGGGAATGGCTGGGATGGGGTATCTTCGGCGGGCTTGGAACGATTAGTTGTTCCGTTTGTAGCCTCCTCTATGTCTGTTCGAATCATGGGGGGCGCATCAGGGGGCTCTTCGGAGGTGGGCCGCAGAACCTCAGTGAGAATGAATTTGTGGCACGAGTTACGGAATGCTTCGGGTGTCTTTCTCTCGCCGAAGCCGTAGACCGTGAGGCCCTCTTCCCGGATACGAACAGCAAGGCCTGTGAAATCGCTGTCGCTTGAGATTAGGCAGAAGCCGTCGAATCTCCGGGTGTACAGCAAATCCATCGCATCGATGATCAGAGTGCTATCTGTCGCGTTCTTGCCAGTGGTGTAGGCAAATTGTTGAACCGGTTTGATCGCATGTTTGTTGAGGACTCTCTTCCATTGGGAACTTTGTTGGGAAGTGAAGTCGCCATAGATCCGTTTTACCGTCGCTTCGCCGAATCGCGCGATTTCTGCGAGCAATCCTTCGATGACACTGGCCTAAGCGTTGTCCGCATCAATAAGCACCGCGAGTCTACGTGTTGGTTCCTCGGACTCGATTTTTGCTACGAATTTGGGGCTGGTCATGGTGCGCTGTGCTGGGGCTCTGGTGATACACGGACCGGTAGATAATGCCGTCAAACCCGAATGCATGACGTTTCGGCCGTTTCGTGTCTGCCTGCTGCGGTGCTTGGAGAAGTTTGTCGCGGAACTCCAAACCCTCCCTCCGCCGAAGTTGGACGAGGCGGCGATCTTGATCCGTCGGCTACGTGAGACTTCGCGGATGGATCGGACGGCTGCGCTTCGCCGCAGCGCCTCCTATTTGAGTGATGCCGATGGCGCGGAGCTGGAGCGAATTGTCGAGGAACACTGCAAACGGATCGATCCTCGTTTGTGGTGATTTGGTCCCTGATACGCCGGGCTCGATCTCAATCAACCGCTAGCCACGGCGTTCATGGCGTCGATGATTGTCATAGCCTCCACGCCTTGGCCCATCGGGAAGCTTTCCGCTCCGGCGTGGACCACGATCTGGCGGGTGGCCTGCACGTCGGCGCAGCCGTTGTAGAAACCGGGCGCGAGGGTCGGGGCGGTCGAACGCTTGATCTCTATCGCCCAGCGCTCCTTCGGCGGCAATTCCAGGACCAGATCGATCTCGGCGCCGGCGCTGGTGCGGAAGAAAGTGGCGCGTGAGCCGGCCGGGGCGACGGCAAGCAGGTTCTCGATCACGAATCCTTCCCAACTGCCTCCGGTGACGGGATGGCCGAGCACTGCATCGAGGTTGCGCAGGCCGAGCAAGGCGTGGACCAGCCCGCTGTCGCGCACATAGACCTTCGGGGAACGGACGAGGCGTTTGCCCGTGTTGCTCGCCCATGGCTGGAGGCGGCGCACGAGAAGGAGATCGACCATGAGGTCGAGATAACGGCCTACGGTTTGCCCGCTGACGCCGATGCTCGCGGCGATGGATGCCGCGTTCAGGATCGTGCCCTGTTCGTGGGCCAACATTGTCCAGAAGCGGCGAAGCGTTTCTGCGGGTATCCGCGGGCCAAGTGCCGGGATATCGCGTTCGAGGTACGTGCGGATGAACGCCTCGCGCCACTCGCAGCTCGTGTCGTCGGTGGGGGCGAGAAAGCTCTCGGGGAAACCGCCACGCACCCAGAGCCGGTCGCGGTCCGCAACGGCCTTGGGCTTGGTTTCGGCGAGGAGCAAAGGGGTGAGCTCCAGCAGCGCGATGCGACCGGCGAGCGTTTCGGAGCTTTGCTTCAACAGATCCATCGATGCGGAACCGAGTAGGAGGAACTGCCCGGTTTTCAGCCCTTTTCTCCGGCGCCGATCGATGATGCCGCGCAGGACTTCGAACAGCCCGGAAATTCGCTGGATCTCGTCGAGCACCACCAAGCGGCCTTCATGGGTCGACAGATAGAGTTCGGGATCGGTCAGTTTGGCCCGGTCGGAGGGGCTCTCCAGGTCAAGGTAGGTCGCTTGGGTGCCGAGCGTCTCTGCAATCGTCACCGCCAACGTGGTTTTGCCGACTTGTCTCGGGCCGAGCAGCGCGACCGCAGGGAATCGCGTCAGCAAACCCGTCAGATTGGCTTGGGCAAGGCGAGTGACCACCTCGCAAATCTTCCATGACGTGGAGGATTTGCAATGTCGAATCCGTGATCCGAGTGATCGCCATAATGCGGTAGATTTCGTGAGGCCCGAGTCCCGCGGCTGTGCGCCTACTCGATGAAGAACTCCACGGTCGTCACCACGCGGACGACCTTGAGCTCGGGGGTGGCGATGTCGCGGTCGGTGATCTCGACGACGCCCTGCGTGGCCTTGCGGATGCGGCCGACGGTGGCGTGCGAGTCCTGTGCGAACTTCTCGGCGGCGGCGCGGGCGTTGGCGGTGGCCTCCTCGATCATCGCGGGTTTGATCTCGTTGAGCGCATCGAACTCGAACTGGGTCCGGTAGGCGTAGTCGTCGACGAGCAACGCCAGACCCTGGTCGAGCAGCGTGTCCGACTTTTGGATGGCCTGCTTGACTCGGTCGACCTGGGAGCTGCGGACCACGAGCGTGATCGTGGCGTTGTAGCGCGGCAGCCGGGGCTGGTTCGGATCGCGGTACTGGGCGGCGCGGTCCTCGGTCGCGGGAATGCCGATCCAGCAGTCCGTCGTGGAGATCTGGTGTTCGGCGAGAAAGGCGAACACCAGCGTTTTACTGCGGTCGATCTCCTGCCGAAGCGTCGGGAGGTCCTCGGCGGACACGGAGTAGCGGATCGGCCAGATGACCTGGGTGGCTTTCACCTCCCGGGTCGAAAGGCCGCGCACGGTGAAGTAGCGGTCGAACTCGCGGCCGTCGTGGACCGCTTTGCCGATTTGGATGCCGAAGAGGGCGAGGCCGAGCGCGAGCAGCGCTCCGAGCACGGCGAAGGAACGGGTGGTGATCATGCGCCAAGTTTCCCACCGGCGCGTGAAGACCGGATGAAGGCGCGATGAAATCCGGCGGAAATCGGAGGGAGTGGCGCGGATTTGCCGTTTGGCACCCGATGGAGCCCGCGAACCTACGCGACGGGCGTCTGTCCCCTCACGCTACGGTTTCCGCTCCTGCCTCAGCTCCTCGCGTTCGGCGATGAGCACGTTGATTTTGTCCGCCAGTGGGATCAGCAGGTCCTTCGGACGCAGGACGATCGGGCCGGTCGCTGTACCTTCGATACGAGAGTCGAGTTCGCGCTGCATGCGTTCGATCGGCCCCACCAGGCGGTTGGTCAGGTAGAAGGCCCAGCAGAAGAGGATGGCGGCGAGAAACGGAAAGAGGATGGCGATAGCGATCAGGGCGTTGACCCGGAACTCCTCCGGTGCGGCATCGAAAATGGCCAGGGGGAGCAGGGGGGCCAGGATCATGACACCTCCGCCCAGCAACAAGGTGGGTACCGCCATTGCGGCGAAGACCAGCCAGAGCAGCTGCCCTTGCAGCTTCGTTTTGACGGAGAGGAGCGGACGTCGGTTCTTCATGGTGATCGGGGCAGGTGACAACCAACTATCGGCCGAGTCGGGTGATCCTTGACCGTGAACACCAGCGGCGAAGGGCATACCGTGGTGTTGCAAATAGCGGGTACGGGTTGCCCCCCCCATGGGCCCCGGTCGGGTGGGTGCCTCGACAGGGCGAGGTTCCCGCAACTCGTGGTCTCACCTGCGATGATGTGGTCGAGAGGCGAGCGTCGAGGGGCGGGCGCCAAACCATCGGTGGCGTATCTCCCCTCACGAGTGCTTCGCCCGATCTCCGCTGTGATCGGTCTCTCGACGCTCGTCACTCGACCGAATGCTTGGCTCAGCTGCGATCCTTGGGCGACTGGCCAAAACCGCGCAGGCCGGAGAAGAATCCGCGTTTTGCTTCGGGCACGACCGGCTCCGGCGGTGGTGTGGGCCGCGGTTGCGCGGCCGCCGCGGCGGCGCGTTGGGCGGCAGTGTGGACCACTCGCTGCTCGAGGTTGGTCAGGGCGGTGTGGTCGAACTCAGCCGCGACCGCCTTGAAATACTCGACGGCCCACGTGTTGCCCAGGGAACGGTGCTGGACAACCGCATGATTGGCTTCACCAGCCTCGAGAAACCGGTCCAGTCCCGGCACGCTCCCGCTGGCAATCTGCTTCAGGATGGAGAAGAAGAGGCGCGAATCCTCGAAGCCGAGCACGCCCTGGACCCGCATGTTGAGCACGGCGGATTCGAAGGACAGCATCTCGAGCAACGCTCCGGAGACGCCCGGCCGACAGGCCTTGGCGAATACCGTGCGCAGGTAGGCCGGGGTCGACTTGGGCAGCACCGTGCTCCGATTTCCGATGCGGGCGAACCACTCCATGATCGCGGCCTCGAGCCCGTGTTCGACGGCCTGGTCGAGTTCGTGAAGGTCGGCGGAGGTGAGGACTTCGTTGGGAATCCCGGTGTGGTAGGTGAGGACGTGCCGGAGCTGGAGTGGATCGATGAGATGGGCGAGCGAGTTGCGGTCGCGGGCGGTCGCCTGCTCGCAATAGTCGAGCAGATCCTCCAGTTTCACGCCGGGGTGGCTGAGGAAAAACCGGCGCAGTACTGCGATGGCCCGCTTGATCTCCAATTCCTGGATGAGGCGGCGTTGCGTCGCCGGTATGTGGGAGTCGGCGATCTCGTGCAGGGCGTGGAGCAGCAGTCCGATGTTGTTGCGCTCGATCTGCTCACGCTGGGCGGTCTCGCGGTCCTTCATCGCAGCGGTGCTGTCCCGCCGATTGGCGACGGTGTGGATGATCGAGGCCGAATCGGGACGGAAGTTCGCTTCGGAGTGATTGGGGTGTGATGATCCGTCCGCTGCGGGGTGTGGGGGCGTCGCCATCGGCCCCGAGTAAAGGCAGTCTTCACACGGGCAGAAAACACTTTTTATAGGCGGGCGCGGAAAATTCCGTGGCGCACGGAGCACAGGAACTCGGTCGCCCCTGGTGACGGCGTCGATGAGTCCGGTGGGCGGGAATTTCCCGCCCGCGTCGGGGAGGCGTTCAACCGCGGGCGAACAACGACTGGCCGAGGCTGCGCAGGCCGGAGAGGAATCCGCTCCTGTTTCCGGCAGTGATCGCGTCGGATGTGGCCCCCGTCGACGGAACCGCGCCCTTGGGGCGCGCCGCGTTTGGCTGGTTGGCGGCGTCGATCAGCCGCTGCTCGAGCTTGCCCAGCGCGTTGTGGTCGAAGTCGCTCGCGAACTGCCGGAAGTAGGTCGTCGCCGCGGTATTGCCGACGGCCTGGTGTTGGACGACGGCGTGGTTGGCCTCGGTGGCATCGAGAAAGCCGGACAGGGCCTGGATGCCGTCGGCCTCGATCTGCTTGATCAGGGAGAAGAACAGTCGGGTGTCCTCCAGCCCGATGGGACCTTGGATACGGAGGGTGAGCACGGCCAACTCGAAGGCGAACAGCTCGATCCGGGCGGCCGGGATTCGTTTCGCGCACGCCCGCTCGAATACGGTGCGCAGGCAGGCCGGAGTGGATTTGGGCAGAGCGTCTATCCTCGCGCCGAGCTGCGCGAACCAGCCGGCGATCCCCGCGTCCGGCCCGTTTTCGACGATACGGTCCAGTTCGCACAGGTCGGCGGACGTGAGCTCTTCGTGCGGAATGCCCTCGTGGTAGGAGAGCACATGCCGGAGCTGGAACGGGTCGACCAGGTGGGCCACCGGGTCGCGGTCGAGCGCGGTCGCCCGTTCGCAGTGGTCGAGGATCTGGTCGAGCCTCACGGAGGGGTGGAGCAGGTTGAAGCGGCGCAGCACGGCGATGGCGCGTTGGACCTCGGCTTCGCGGACGAGGCGTCGTTGCTCGGCGGGGACGTGGTTCTCGCCGCTCTCGTGCAGGGCGTGCAGAAGCAGGCTCACGTTGTTGCGTTCCACCTGTTCCCGCTGCGTGGTCTCCCGGTCCAGAATGCCGGCCGTGTTGGACCGACGGTTCGCCACCGTGTGGATGATGGACGCGGAGTCTGGGCGGTAGGCCGCAGGTTCGTCGGTCTGTGCGGGCGAGGCATCGTGGGTGCCGGTATGTGGAGACGACTTCATCGACTACCAGTAAACGCAGGCCGCATGCCGGAAGAAGTGTTTTTGTCTGGGGTGAAAACCCGACCGTTCCCTTCAGGCGGTGCGAGAATCGGGCGCGGCCGATCCGACTCACCGGGTTCGAGGACCTGTTTTCGGACGCGAAAAAGCCGCGGCGAAAACCGCCGCGGCATCGGGGGCGCAGGGCTGGTTCTCGAATTCAATCGACCGCCGGGCGCAGGACTGCGGGCTCGGTCTCGATGGTGAGCGTGGTCGGCGCCAAGCCGTCGGCGGTGGCGGTGAGTTTGATCGGACCGGTGGTCTTGCCGGCACGGACGATCACCTGGGCGAGGCCGTTGAAGACGCTGCGGCTCCATCGGGGGGCGACCGGAGTGCCGTGGAACACGAGCTGCACGCCGCCGCTCAGTCCGCCGTTGGCTCCGTAGTTGGCGAGGGCGATCGCGATGGTGTTCTCGCCAACCCGCAGTTTCGCCTTCGCGTCGAAAAGGTTCGCAGCACGGGAGTCTCCGGTCGGGGCGAGGTGTTCGCCGTTGAGGTGGATGTGGCCGGTGCCGCGGATCTTGCCGAAACGCAGCTCGATCGCCGACGAGGCGAGCTCGGCCTCGCTCACCGTGAAGGTGGCGCGCAGGACTCCGTGCTCGGCGACCTCCAGCGGGCCGTGTTCGGCGAAGGGGTCGGCGGGTGCCCAATCAGTGGTGACGATGCTCCCTGCCGCCTCGGGCAACGCTTTGGCATAGGCGTCGGCGATCTTCATCCAGCGCCAGCCGCCGATTTCTCGGCGGGCGGTCACCGGCGTGGCGAGGAAGGTGTCGGGCTCGTGGCAGCTCGGGTCGCCGTTGCCCACGCCGATGATGCGGCCGGGGCCGGTGAGCGCGAAGTCGATGGCATTGCTCGCGGACGGCACGGTGCGGCCCTGCGCGTCGACTACGGACACGGTAACGATCGCGAGGTCTTCGCCGTCGGCCGCGATGGCGGGGCGTTCGGCGAAGAGGCGCACCGCGGCGGGCGCTCCGGTGGTCTCGACCGTGCTCTGCGCGACGATCCGGCCGGCGCGGTAGGCCTTGGCGGAGAGGATGCCCGGAGCGTAGGGGACCGTCCACTTCAGCTCGGAGACGGGCTCCATCTTCCGGCGGCCGAGCGGGGTGCCGTTGAGGAAGAGCTCGACCTCGTCGCAATTGCTGTAGGCGCGCACGTCGATCTCCTCGCCCTCGCGGCCGGCCCAGTTCCAATGCGGCAGCAGGTGCACCATCGGCTTCTCGGTCCACCACGACTGGTAGAGGTAGAAGTTGTCCTTCGGGAAGCCGCAGGTGTCCATGATGCCGAAGTGCGAGCTGATGCAGGGCCACTCGTACGGAGTGGGCTCGCCGCGGTAGTCGAAGCCGGTCCACACGAAACCGCCGGAGAGCCACGGGCGGGTGTGGAAGAAGCCGGCCCACTGCTTGGCGGTGTTCGACCAGTCGGTCTGGTTGTCGTCGTAGGCGCTCATGTACCCGCGCTCCGGATCCGTGGTGTAGATGCCGCGCGTGGTGATCGTGCTGCCCTGTTCGCTGCCGACGTTGGGCTGCTCGGGGTGGGCGGCGTGGTAGGCGTCCATGCGGTCGACGCCGATGCGGTAGCTCCAGCCGCGCACCTCGACGACCTCGTTGATGCCCTCGATGGCGTTGCCGGCGGTCGAGTTGTAGGTGACAGGGCGCGACGGATCGAGGCGCTTGATCAACGCCTGCATGGTGGCGGCGACGCGTTTGCCGGACGGAGTGCCCTGGGTGGTGAACTCCTCGTTCGCGAGCGACCAGATGGCGACGCTGGCGTGGTTGCGGTCGCGGCGGATCAGGCGCTCGAGCCGGTCGAGGTTGGCGCCATCGCTGCCGAAGACGCGGCTCTCGTCCATCACGAGCAGGCCGAGGCGGTCGCAGGCGTCGAGCAGCTCGGGCGTGGGCGGGTTGTGCGCGGTGCGGTACGCGTTGCCGCCCATTTCCTTCAGCCGCTGGAGGCGGAACCACTGCAGCCGGTCGCCGAGCGCGACGCCGACGCCGGCGTGGTCCTGGTGGTTGCAGGTGCCCTTGATGACGTAAGGTTGGCCGTTGAGCAGGAAGCCCTTCTCGGTGTCGAAGGCGAAGGTGCGGATGCCGAACTCGGTCTCGGAGCGGTCGAGTTCGCCGTCAGGGCCGGTGACGCTTGTAACCAACTTGTAGAGTCGCGGCGTCTCCGGCGACCAGAGCTCCGGCGCGGCGACGATGGTCGTCTGCCCGAGGTCGGTGGTGCCGCCTGCGGCGACGGAGCCGGAGGCGGACGCCTTGGCGACGGAGCGGCCGGCCGGGTCAAGAATCTCCCACGACACGGTGGCGGCGCCGACCGTGGAGCCGGCGTTGGTCAGGCGCGCCTCGAGGTGGATCGTGGCCGGGCCGGCGGGCACGTTGTGCGGGAAGCTGCTGCGCACGAAGACGCCGTCGGGCGCGAGGGCGAGCGGGGCGGTCTTCACCAGCCAGACATGACGGTAGATGCCCGCACCCTCGTAGAACCAGCCTTCGGGCTCGCTGGCGTCGACGCGCACGGTGACGACGTTGCGTGCGCCGCATTCGGCGACGTCGGTGATGTCGTAGCGGAAGCTGCTGTAGCCGCTCTCATGGTGGCCGACGAACCAGCCGTTTACGTAGACCAGGCAGTCGCGGAAGGCGCCGTCGAACTCGAGCCAGAGTCGCTTGCCGGCATCGGTCGCGGGCAGGTCGAAGGAGCGACGGTACCAGGCGATGCTGTTGTCCGGGAAGTCGACGCCGAGCGGTTTGAAGCCATGCCCGCAGTCGGCCTTGGGATCGAAGGGCAGCTCGATCGCCCAGTCGTGCGGGAGGTCGAGCTGGCGCCAGCCGGCATCGCTGAACGCCGCGCTTGCCGGGCCGTATCCGGTGCCTGACTTCGCGAGGTTGATCCCGATGCCCCACTCGTTGCCGAGGTGGAAGCGCCAGCCGAAGTCCATGAGCAGGCGTTCGCGCTGGGCGGAGAGGGAAATGGTTGCGAGCAACGTGGCGGCGATGGTGAGGGCTGGACGCAGGAAACGACGGAGCGGGTTCATGGAGAAGGGATGAAAGCAGGAACGAGAAGGACTGGGATCGAGAATCCGGAGCCTCGTTGATATCACAATCGCGCCGCCGAAGCCATAGACGGAATCGCCAAAGACCTTTGCGAGAACCACGGGCGTGGGTGATTTCGATACCCAGCCGCAGTGGCGCCGGGGCGCTGTTGTGAAAAGGAGGGTGTCCGGCCGGACACTCCACTTGTGCTACGGCGAACGCGGTGATTCGCCTGGCGGGCCACTTGACGCGGTCAGTCATATGGACAGCATGCTGTCCATATGACGGCGATCACCTACACGGCAGCACGAGAGAACTTGGCGGCGACGATGGACAAGGTCTGTGCCGACCGGGCGCCGGTCATCATCACCCGCAACCGCGACCAATCGGTGGTGATGCTGTCGCTGGAGGAGTACGAGGCGCTGGAGGAGACGGCTCATCTGTTGCGGAGCCCGGCCAACGCCCGACGGTTGCTCGAATCGATCCAGTCGCTCGAGGCAGGCAAGGGGAAGGCCCGTTCGCTCAAAGGAACGGAATGAAGCTGGTGTTTTCGGAACAGGCGTGGGCCGAGTATCTGGAGTGGCAACGTTCCGATCCGGCCGTGCTGAAGCGCATCAACCAGCTCATCAAAGAGACCAGCCGTGATCCTTTCGGTGGAATCGGAAAACCCGAGCCGTTGCGGCACGCGCTGCAGGGCTGGTGGTCGCGACGCATCGATGGCGAACACCGCTTCGTGTACAAAGTTGCCGGCGACCAACTCTGGATCGCGCAGCTGAAGTACCACTATTGAGGCGCGGTAGAACCGGGTCTGTGACCGGTTCGGTTTGAATTGAGCCGCCGGGAATGGCGTGAGCGTGGTGGGTCCAGTCGCAGACGTGGTCCTACTTTACGGAATGCTAGCGGGTGGGAATCGCCGCTCTGGCGAGCGGCGCCACTTGGGTGATTGTTGGTGGTGTTTCTGGTTTCCATTCCGGTCGGAGGAGTGGACCTACTCCGCCGGATCGCCGTAGAAGACGCCGCGGCCGCCGGTGGCGAAGTAGACGCGACCAAAGATGCGCGGATCGCCGGTCACATGGCCCATCGCGCCGAACTGGTGCGCGTCGTCGTTGATGCGGATCCAGGTTGCACCGGTATCGTCGGAGCGGAACAGCGCCTTCAATTCGCCGACCTTCGCGGCGAGGAAGAGCGCCGAGTGGTCCGCGCCGGGCGCGGCGTGACCGAAGCCGAGCGAGTACGCCTCGGCCGGGCCTGCGACTTTCGCGAAGGTCGTACCACCGTCGGTTGACCGGAAGAGGCCTTCGAACCGGGCCGCTAACCAAAGTTCTCCCGGTCGATCAGGTGCGGCGTAGAGCTGGCCGGCCGACGGGCGCCAGCGGGGGCGTCCGTCGTTGGGCGGGTTCTTGGGCAGATTGGTGGCGCAGGGCGCGAAGGTGGAGGCGCCGTCGGTGCTCGCGAAGACGGTGCCGCTCGCCGGATCGTAGGCGTAGAAACACGCCGGGTCGTGATGGTCGGCGATCACCGGCACGCCTTCGGGCAGGCCGGCGCAGGGCGTCCACGTGGCACCGTGGTCGCGGGTGAAGTGGGCGACCATTGTGCGGCCGCTCCACGCCAACCAGCCGGTGGCGCCGGGCGCGGCGGCGCGGCGTGGCATCCAGACGATGGTGACGGCGTCGGCGGAGAGCGCGACGCGGCCGTAGCCGTTGCTTTCGGGGGGCTCGGTGGCGAACGTCTGCCAGGTGGCGCCGCTGTCGGTCGACCATGCGCCGCGAATCTCGGTGGTGCGGCGGCGGATGGTGCCGACGCGGGCGAGACACTCGGGGCGTTGGCCGGCGAAGGTGATATCCTCGCTGTTGGCGAAGCGCGGCGGTGCGGTGAACTGCAGTTGCGCCCGGTCGAGATCGTCGTGCCGGTAGCCGTCGAGGTCGCCGAGCGCGCTGATGAGGTGCGGACCGGCGGGCGGGCTGATGAGGCCGAGCGGTACGGTTTCCTCGAAGCCGTTGTCCTTGAACCACCAATTCACCGAGTCGCCGCGGTCGCTGGCGGAAAGGTTGCGCGAGGCCCAGAGCCCGTAGCCGGTGGTGAAGATCGCCTCGTCAGCGTCGAACGGGTTCACCTTGATGTCGGACATCCAGTGAGGGGTGTGGTGGCGCGTCCAGTCGGCGTCGGTGTGGTCCCAGGTCGAGCTCGCGATGAGCGGTGTCCACGTGCGGCCGGCGTCGGTGCTGCGGTAGATCTCGTCGTGCGGCTTGAAGCGGCAGTGCGTCATTGTGAGCACGGTATTTGGATTTCGGGGGTCAAACGTCACCGCGCTGTAACCGAAGCCGGTATCGGGCTTGCGGTCGCCGCGCGCCGGGGTGATGTCGGTCCATTGACCGGTCGTGGTATCGAGTTTCCACACGGCGCCGTCGGTCATCGTGTTCGGGCCCGGGTCGTTGCCGTAGGCAACGTAGAGGATGCTGCCGGGGGTGAGCGCGGCGCGGGTGGGGCGGAAGCCGAGGGGCTGACCGGCGACGGGTTGCCACGAGGTGCCGGCGTCGTCGGAGCGGAAGAGGGAGGTCTCGCGGGTCGAGACGGTGGCGTAGAGGGTGGGCGTGGGTTGGCCGGCGGTGCCGGAGCGCGGATCGAAGAGCAGGCCGTTGATGCCGACCATCTGCGGGTAGTTGGGGTCGCCGGAGTTCGCGGCGGGCGAGGTGGCGACGGCGGGAAACGAGTCGATGCGGCGCCAAGTCGCCCCGTGGTCGGCGCTGCGCCACAGGCCGGCGTCGCGCGAGCCGAGGAAGAGGATACGACCGGCGTGCGGGTCGACGGCGATGCGTTCGCCGTTGCCCCGCCCGGCCTCGTTGCCGCCGAGGCGGAAGGGCAGCTCGGTGCGTTGCCAGGTCGCACCGCGGTCGGCGGAGCGCAGCACGGCGGCAGAGGGCGCCTCGGGTCGGTTGTAGATGCCGGCGGCGAGATAGACGCGGTTCGCGTCGGACGGATCGAGTGCGATGCCGTCGATCCCGGTCAGGTGGGTGTCGTCCATCCCGAGCCAGTCGGTGATTGGGATCCAGCGTTGCGCGGTGTCGTCCCAGCGGTAGGCGCCGCCGACGTCGGTGCGGGCGTAGAGCAGGCCGCGCTCGTTGGGGTGGTAGACCAGTCCGGTGACGAAGCCGCCACCGCCGATGCGGACGTTTTTGAAGGTGTAGGGTTGCTCGACGGTTCGGGCCGGCAGCGGGGCGAGCGCACAGGCGCCCAACGCCAGAACCGCGAGGAGAATGCGGGAGTGGGGAAGCATAGGGGAACGCTAGAAGATTTAACGCTTAGACCTACGGCAAGCGAATCCCGGTGGCGTGGCATTTTCCCGTGCCTCAATCGAAGTGGAGTTGATGCGTTGCAAGTAGCGCCGTTTCGGCCTTCGTGGCGTGCGGCCGTGCGGTAGTGTGGGACCGGCGATGTGGAGCGGTTTTTCGACCACGGTTTTCGCGGATGGGCACGGATTTGGAAACGAGCCCGATGGGCCGACCGGTAGGGACGGTTCTCCGAACCGCCCGCCACCGCGTCGATGTTCCTCAGTCGTGCTCGGCATGATGGGCGCCAGCAAAGGCAGTTGCGCGAGGCATTCCGGTCGATAGCCTCCGAGCCATGAGCGTCACCGAACTCCAGCAAATGTCCCGTCTTGAGAAGGTACGGCTCATGGAGACGATCTGGGCGGACCTTTCGCGTGAGGACGACGCAGTCGAATCGCCGGCGTGGCACCAAGCGGAGCTGAAGCAGACCGAGGCGCGGTACGCGGCCGGGGCGGAAGAGTTGGTGGACTGGTCCGACGCCAAGAAGGAACTCCGTCGGCGGTTCGAATGAGAGTCCGGATTCTGCGTTCCGCGATCGAGGATCTGGCGCGCGGATGGCGCTTCTACGACCGGCAGGCTGAAGGTCTCGGCGACTATTTCTTCGACTCGTTGTTTTCGGACGTCGACTCGCTGGCGTTGTTCGGCGGGATCCACGGGATGAAGCGCGGCTATCACCGCCTGCTCGCGAAGCGGTTTCCATACGCCATCTACTATCGCATGGAGGGCGGCGTGGTGGTGGTGTTCCGGATCATCGATTGCCGTGAAGCCCCGGCACGAACCGAACGCAAGTTGGGCGGCTCGTAGGTGTTAATGGCGCAAATACGGCAGACTGAGGCAGAGCCGCGAATCAGATGATCTGCGACCACGGATAGTGAGTATTTGTGGATATCGCAGTTCTCGGTCCGGGGGGGGCCGAATGCTCTGTGCGCAGCGCCCGCGCCGGATGCCCCTTGGTGGAATCGGTCGAGCTTCGGGCCGCGACCGCGCGGAGGATCAGATTGCCGAGTTGGCGGGTATTCTTCGGGTTACCGTTCCCGTTCAGAACGTCTATGCCGAGCATCGCCGCGAATCGCTGCAGCTCCGGCTTGGCCGGCGAAACCGAATCTCCGTTCCGCTCAACTATGATCGTTCCGGTCTTGAGCTCACGTATCGTCACGCCATCGAAGCAGACTTCGTTGATCGCTCGTGTGTTCTTTGTCTTGGGTTCCTGGAAGAGACGCCCGATCGGGATCGTCAATGTGTGGGCGCTCTCCGTTCCGCTCATCAATTCACGAGCCTTTGCGACCGGGAGATCGCACAGGACTTCGATCTGCATCTCATCGGTGTTCAATCGTAGGGCAATTACCCGGTCGAGCAGCTCAAGCGTGTTGCGGTTGAACCTGATGGTCCCCCCCTTGCCAACAGTGGCAGTGGTCTTCACCGAGATCTTCTCTCCGGAACCGCTGATTATGTCGTAGCCTCTCTGGTTCACCTCGGTGGCCATTTGTCCATTTGTTATCAGGGCGGCATACAGTCGCCGATCTGTCCGCAAAGGTGACGCATTTCGGTCGGTGGCACGCCCCATTCGAATTCCCGCTCGAGCCAACTGATCGTTTGGCCGAGTGACTGGATTGTCTGCAACTGGGAGAGTGGCATGTGGCTTGGTGTTGGCGTCAAAGGCGGCCGTCGGATTGTGACGGTGAATAGTGGGAACGGTAGTGTGTCGTGTTTGGTCGCGTGTCGCGCTTCCAATCTGCGGCGCTTCTGGGGAGATCGTCCCGTCACTCCCCGATGATCTTCACGAGGGCGCGTTTGCGGCGGAGGCCGTCGAACTCGCCGTAGAAGATCTGTTCCCACGGGCCGAAATCGAGCCGGCCCTCGGTGACGGCGACGACGACCTCGCGGCCCATGATCGTGCGCTTGAGATGGGCGTCGGCGTTGTCCTCGCCGCGGTTGTGCGCGTATTGGCTGTGGGGCTTCTCGGGCGCGAGCTTCTCCAGCCATTTCTCGATGTCGGCGTGCAGGCCGCTCTCGTCGTCGTTGATGAAGACCGAGGCGGAGATGTGCATCGCGTTGACGAGGCAGAGCCCCTCGCGGATGCCGCTGGCGCGCAGCTCGGCCTCGACCTGCGGGGTGATGTTGATGAGCGCGCGACGGGTCGGCACCTCGAACCAGAGTTCCTTGCGATGGGATTTCATCGGACGGGAGTCTGACGGGGAACAGTGTGGTGGCCGAGGATTGTTTCTTATGCAGCGCACGCAGGACCTGGGCGGGTACCCCATCGAAAGATACGAAATCGCGATTATCGGATTTGCCTTCCGAGGGACGGTTTGTGGACGATCCGGGCGATGCGTCCCCACATTTGAGCGACACCGTTTGTTCTTTCCTGCGCCCTTGTTCTGGGCGGTTGCGCCACCACCTCCCGGGTGGCTTTGGCCCCCGAAGCATCCGCTGCGGTGAAGAGCGCCCCGGCCCATGTTGTGGTCGAGAGCCCGGAACTTGCCTCGCGCATCTCCGGATCGAACATCGCCGGCGCCGGCATTGCCGCCTGCTCGGCCGTGCCGGGGGGCTTTCTCGTCGGTGCGATCATCGGCGCAGCGACCGCCGGAGCCGATGCGGCGATCGAGAACAAACAGGCCAAAACGGCCGAGGCGCTGATCACGCCGCTGCGCGACGTGCTGCTCGATTTCGATGTGCCCGAGGCGATCACGGTGGCGGTGCGCAACGCGGTGGCCGACGATCCGCACTTTTCCGCGGAACTGGTCGTGCTCGATCGCCAGTACCCGGGCGAGAAGGGGGCGTTGAAGACGCTGGTGGAGTCGGCCCCGGGCAAGACGTTGCTGCTCCTTCGGGTGGACTACTACCTCACCTCGGATTTTGGCGCGATGCGCGTGGATGCCGTGGTCGACCTGCTCACCGCCGATCCGACGCTCAAGAAGCACGCGACGCGGCGTTTTCTCCCGGTGCCGTCGCTCTACCACAACTACCTGGCCTATTCGCAGATGCTCCCCGTCGTGAGCCGGACGAAGGAGACGAACGCAGCCGCGTGGGCGGAGAAGGGCGCCGCTTTGAAAACGGAACTCGAAGCGGCCATCGCAGAGCTGGCCGCGATGCTGGTCTACGATCTCCGCCAACCGGCCACCGTCACCGACGGCGCACCTTTCGACGAGAAGGTCATCGTGCCGATGGCTGCCGGCAACGGTATGGTCGTCCAGGGCGGTACCGTCGCGGTGAAGGGGCGCACCGAGCGGAGCTCCGGTTCCCGCCGCTGGGTCCGGGTGCGGTCGGGCGAACTCTACTCGCTGGAGTGACATGCTCATCGGAAGACGTGCCCCGCGGCTGGCCGGACTTGCCGTTGCGGCTGCGGCGTTCCTGCTGTTGGCGGGCTGCGAGTCCGCCCCGATCGGCGTCGGGCTGAAGCGGCCGGTTGTCGAGGACGCCAAGCCGGCCGGCCGGCAGTCGCCGGTGGTCCTGCTTCCCGTACTGGACCAACGCCCGGGAACCACGCTGGAGTCGTCCGGAACGGAGGCGGTCGGCAGCTTCGTGGTGACCCGGGACTCCCTGACCGGCTGGGTCGAGGATGCGGTGCGCGGCCGCCTCGGCGACCGCTGTGCCCGATTGGCGGATGCGGTTCCGGACTCCGCGACGCAACTGGCCGTGGTGATCAAGCGTTGTTACGTGCAGTCGATCCGGGGGCATGTGTCCGTGCAGATCGTGCTCGCGGCGGAATGGACGGATCCGGACGGAACCGTACGGCGGGAGTTGATCCGCGGCCAGCGTGTCGGGTCGGTGTGGTGGAGCGTGCAGGGCGAGCTCGAGGCTGTGCTCCGGCTCGCGCTGGAGGATGCGGTGGAGAAACTCTGAGACAAAATCGGCGGCGAGCGCTCGCCGCGGTCAGCGCTTCGCCCTGTTCTCGCGGAACTTCGCGACGAGGGCGTCGTGCCAGCGGGTCGTGTCGACGGCGGCGAGCGTGCCGCCGACCTCGATCGCGGTGGAGAGCCGGATACGGTTGTTCCCCGCCGCGGCGTTGCCGGCGAGGTCGGCCGCGGTGACGAGGTCCGCCAGTCTGCCTGCGGCATCGAGGCGCAGGGTGCATTGCAGCGGGCGCTCGAGGAAACTCGCGAAGTCGCCGGCGCCGAGCGTGCCGGAGCCGGTGAGGAGGCCGAGCGGGCCGTCGAACCCGATCGAACCGAGGCGAATACTGCCGTCGGCCTCGTGGGTGGCTTCGATGCTGGCCTTCTCGAAATAGAAGGCGCCGAGTTCGTAGTTGAGATCCTGGACGGCTGAGGCCTTGGCTCCGACGGACTTGTCGCGGGAGGCGCTGGGGCGGCCCTTCGCGCCGGCGAGCCAGGCGACGGCGGAACCGGTCTTGGCGAGCGCGTCGGAGACCGGCTTGGCGCCTTCCGTGTAGCCGTCGGAGATGTTGGTTTTCAGCAGGCGCAGCATGCCGGCCTCGGCGCTGAGCCGGACTTCCCCGCGCAGGTGTTGTTGGAGTTCGGTGACGGTTGCCGCGCGGGAGGAAAGCGTGTCCTGAAACGAGAAGATGCCTTCGAATCGGGGTTCGGACTCGCGGTCGGGGGCGGGGAAGAAGTGTGCGGCGTTGACGATGTCGACCGAGAGCAGGCCGGTGAGCACGTAGGGCTCGGCCGCGCCGGGATCGAAGGTGATCGCGCCCGTGCAGGTGGCCGGTTTCCCGGTGGGGAGGATCACCTGCGCTTCGTCCAGCCGCACGTCGCGCGGGCCTACCGAGAGTCTCGCGAAGGCATGGGTGAGGACACGGTCTGCGTGGTGGAGCCGGTCGATCCTGGCCTGCGCGGTGGCTTCGAGGTTGCGCCAGAGCGGGGCGTCGGCGGACGGTTCTGCGCCGACGACCCATGGCAGGAACTGGCGGATGTGGTCGCCCAGCTGCACGAGGTGTTCGGTGTGGGCTTCCTTGCCCGTGAGGTTCAGATAGAGGAAAGCCTTCCCGCGGTCGCGGGAGCGGGATTCGAGGGTGCACTCGAGGTCGGTCGTTTTTGGGCCGGAGGTGATCGCGAGCGGTAGGGTGAGCCCGAAGGTGCGATCGGACCGAAGCTCGAGGTGCGGGCTGGCGGTGAGCGTGGAGCCGGGGGCGGCCAGCGGTAGGTTGGCGTGCGCGTCGACCACGGTGCCGGTACGGTCGATCGTGGCGGTGAAGTCTCCGCTGGCGGTTTCGGCAGCGGTGTATCGGCCGTTCACGGTCACCGGTTTGCCGGAGCCGTCGTTGGTGGCGGCCAGCGAGAGCTCGGCGACGCTGCGGCCGAGGCTGTGGATCCGGAGGGAGGGAGTCTCGAGGTTCCAGCCGGAGGCGCCGAGCCGGCCGGAGAGCGGGAAGGACAACACCAGGTCGCGGGCGAGGGTTTCCGGCCCGTGCCGCACGGTGACACCCGCGATCACCAACGGCCCGGTGGAACGTACTTCGAGGCCCGAGGCCGCTGCGCGCAGGCCGAGGCTTCCGGTGATCGAAGTGACCTCGCAGTCGAGTCCGGCCGGGAGCGGTACGAGGCGGGACAGGGGGAGTTTCTGCAGGTCGATCTGTAGGCAATCGGAGCTGGGGTCCGAGGCCGAGAGCGAGAACTGGTCGCCGCCGAACGTGACGGCGAAGGGTTGCGTGGCGGTCGCCGAGAGCTCGATGTCGGTGCCGTGGACCGCGGCGTCCAACCGGTCGATATGCAAGGCGGCCTGGTCCCGCCGGACGGCGAAACGCAGCTGGGTGCGCACGGCGCCGAGGTCGAGGTGCTCGAGTCCGGGGACCACCAGTTGTTCGGCCGTGAGATCGAGCGTGCCGGCGAGGGTGGTTTGCGTGAGGTCTGTCGCGAGTGCGGCGTCGCCGTGGCCGCGAAGCGTGAGCTTCGGCAAGCGGGCGGACCGGAAGAGGATGGCGATATCGGAGCTCTCAAGATCGGCGGTCCATTGGCCATGGGCGGCATCGGCGCCGGTTCTGGGGTGAAGTTGAAGATCAAACACGCGTCGCCCGCCACGGTCGAGGGCGAGCGAAACGTCGGCGCCGGTGTCGGCCCGTCGGACGGCAAGGCGGAGGAGGAGCGGGCGGTTGTCGGCGGCGCGCGGATCGACCGCGGAGCCGTCGAGGGTGAAGTGGGCGAGTTGGACGTGGGCGGGTGTGCGGCGTTGAATCGTGGCTACGCCGCGGAGGTCGAGTTGGGCGTCGGTCCGACTGCGGGACTCCTCGATCCGGGAGGCTGTTATTTCGAGCGTGCCGTCGCTTCCGGAGGCGAGGTCTTTGGCAGTGATTTGCAGGTCGAGCCAGAGGGGATCGCGGCCCGCTCCTCCGGGCAGAACGACGCGGCCTTCGAGCACGGCCGAGCCGATGGAGACGGGGAAGGGCAGGTCCTGTTCGGACAGCGCGGTGGCGATGGCGCCGAGGGCAAGTTGCGCGCTGTAGGCTTCGGGCAGCGGTCGGTCGGGCCGGGCGGGATTGCCGCCGGGGAATTCGGGGAGGGCTCGTCGGCTCAGGTCGAGCGTCCAACCTTTGGCGACGAGGTGGGTGAGGTGTACCTCGCGGTGGCGGAGTGATTCGAGGAGCGGGAGCTGTGCGGAGAGGGAGGGGAGCTTGAAGGCGATCCGGTCGCGGCTGAGTCGGAGGTCTCGGATCGTGACGGAGCGCCAGCCGGCGGAGAACGAGTCGAGTGCGACGCGGAGGTCGTGGTGTTGTCGGAGCTGACGTTTCGCGAGGGCGGTCTGCAGCGGTGGGAAGAAGGCGAGTCCGACGAGCAGGACGAGTCCGAGGCAGGCGTACAGCAGGATGGCGAGGAGGCGGCGCAGGTGTTTCACGGCGGAGAGAACCCTTCGGACCTCACTGCGCGCCCCGAGTGCCCATGGCGACGCTTTTCCCCGGGTGCCCCGTCCCGGTGCCCCATCGCCACCGCTCAAACAACGCGTTTTGGTGTTACGACCGCGACACCAAAACGCGTTGTTCGGGTGCGCGCCTTTTCCGTAACGGTTCAACTGCCGCGTGTGCCAATGTTCTGGCTGGTGTTCGCTCCGGTGGCGTTCGCGGCGCGCCGACGGACAGGCTCAGCGCTGGTGGTGGTGGCTCGCCCGTTAGCCGGTGGCAATTGCATGATGGTTACTTAGCCGTAGGCATTCGGTCGAGTGGCGAGCGTCGAGGGGCCAATCACAGAGGAGATCGAGCGAAGCACTCGTGCTGGAAGCTCGCTGCCGATGGGTTGCGCTCGTCCCTCGACGCTCGCCTCTCAACAGCATCATCACGCTTAGGTTGGCAGTGCCTTGTTGGTGGCGGAGCGGAAGTCGTCCATGGCTTCCCGTCGTGCTTTCCAGACCGAGGGGCCCGCGTACTCCGGTGGATTGAGTTCCTTGGGAAGAAAGGGGTCGAGCGTCGCGATGCGCCGCCACGCCTTCTGTTCGGTGGCCAACCACTGGAACCACGAATCGAACCCGCGTGTGCGGCCGGGACGCAGGCGAAGGATGTCGAGGTAGGCGGCATGGCGTTTCGCCAGGTCGTGGAAATCCCAGGCGGCGGCGACCATCGCGGCGCTGCTTTCGCCGCCTGCGGTGGTTGCCTTGAGGAAGGTGAGGCTGTCGGGCAGGGTGTTCTTTTCGTCGAGTTTGGCGCGGAAGTCGTCGATCGGATCGGGCGAGATCCAGACGCTGTTCTGCAACCAACCGAAACGATGCTCGTGAAGTCGGCGTCGCAGGCGGGCCCGGAGTGCTTTGGCGGACTCGGGGATGTCGAAGGCGACTATGCGCCAGCATCCGTCCCACCCGCGCGACCAAGCAGCGGGTGGGTCGATGCCGCACTGGGCGGCGCGATTGCCGTCTTCGGTCAATCGCAGGACCCGTTTGTCGATCCGACCGTCACCGTGGATCGAAATCGATCCTTTCGCTTCGAGTCGACGGAGGTGCTCGGCCAATCGTCCCGGGATGGAAAAACGGGTCCAAAGCGCCTGCATCGTCGTGATGGACAGCTCGCCGCCGGTGCCCGCGAGCCAGAGGATCATTCGTAACGATACTCCCATAACGGGACCGGTACGACGAATGCCGGGGAGCGCAAACAACGTGTTTTAGTGGTGCGATCGCACCACCAAAACACGTTGTTTGTTTCGGAGGGGGGGGGGGGGGGCCGG
>JAEZUE010000024.1 GCA_023443455.1 Verrucomicrobiota bacterium | reverse complement strand
TCGCCAAGTACGAGACCCCCGGCACCCCGGCCAACGCCGAGGAAGTCGGCCGCGTCGGCGTCGACCACCAGGCCGTGCTCATGCAGAACCACGGCGTGATCTGCTGGGGCAAGGACGTCGAGGACGCGTACTGGAAGATGGAGAACATGGACGCCTACTGCCGCACCGTCGGTTTCGCGGCCAGCCTCGGTTCCGGTCTCCACCGTTTCGGGCCGGACAAGCTCAAGGATCTCATCGCGCTGCGCCAGAAGCTCGGCATGCCCGACCCGCGCGCCAACATGAAGGAAGCCGAGCTCATCGACACCGCCGACTTCCGCCCGACGGTCATCTGCCAGCAAGGCGCCGCCCCGGCTCCCGCCGACCCGGCCCCCGATGCCAGCATCGAGGCCATGGTCGCCAAGATCACCGACGAAATCCTCCGCCAGCTGAAGGGCTGAGCGATCCCTTGACCTGTAGGAGCCTGCTTGCAGGCGATCATCAGGACTCAGCTGATCCCAGATCGCCTGCAAGCAGGCTCCTACATCCGAATACCGAGCGACTTCTTCGTAGCGAAACCCGCCAAGGGTTTCGGCCTCCGCGCCCTCGACCCTCGTCCCTCGCCCCTCGCCCCTCGACCCTCGACTCCTCTTCCACTCATGAAAGTCACCATCATCGGCGGCGGCGGCCGCGTCGGATCCAACGCCGCGTTCGCCCTCCAGTGCGCCGGCATCGTCTCCGAGATCCAGATTCTCGACGCCAACGCCGATCTCGCGGCCGGCGAAGCCCTCGACCTCCTGCACGGCACCTCGTGCGTCGGTGGCCAGCGCATCTACGCCGGCGACTACGCCCGCGCGGCCGACAGCGACATCTTCGTCATCACCGCCGGTCTGCGCCGCAAGCCCGACGAGTCCCGCCTCGACCTGATCAACCGCAACGTCTCCCTCTTCGACAGCATCCTCACGTCGATGAAGGCGGCCGGTTACCGCAAAGACGCGCTGGTCTTCGTCGTCTCCAACCCGGTCGACATCCTCACCCAGCTCGCCGCGTTCCGCCTCGGCCTGCCGTGGCAGCAGGTGCTCGGTCTGGGCACGATGCTCGACACCGCCCGTTTCCGCTCGTTCATCGGCGAGTCGCTCAAGCTCAACCCGCTCCAGGTCAAGGCCCTCATCCTCGGCGAGCACGGCGACACCATGGTGCCGATCTGGTCGAGCGCCACCGCCGCCGGCCTCCCGCTCGACAAGTTTCCGGGCGTATCCTCCAATTTCCAAACACAGCTCTTCGACCGCACCAAGACCAGTGGCGCCGAAGTCATCCGCCGCAAGGGCGGAGCCGGTTGGGCCGTGGGCATCACGATCGCCGAGGTCGTGCACGCCATCGCCCTCGACAAGCGCGAACTGCTCCCGGTCTCCTCGCTCCAGCAGGGCGCCTACGGGCTGCGCGACGTCTCGATCAGCGTGCCCACTGTTGTCGGACGCGCCGGCGTGCTCGGCCAGGTCGAGATCCCGCTCTGGCCCAAGGAGCAGCAGGGGCTGCAGGCCAGCGCCCGCGCCCTCCAGGAAATCTGGTCCAAGGTCCGCCCGCGCTGAGCCGGCACGACACGCATTTCATCGGTTGGTTTATGGCGGGCGCCTCGGGGGAGGCGCCCGTCTTTTTGTGCGCACCGAGCCGGCACGCCAAACAGGGATGCTTCGAACGGGCGCCCCAAGTGGCGCGGCGCTTCAGCCCGCACAATGCGCACACCAGCAGCCCGCAGATCCAGTCTTCGACCGGATACCCTCCGCACCGCCAGCTCCCCAGCCCGTGGCGCGGGCGTCCCTGCCTGCGTTCCACCGGGCACCGCCGACCAACAGCCCCCACCCCGCCCGAGCCCGACCGCAAACACCAATCTTCCGCCCCCCGCAAACGAGGCAAAATAGATGGACGGCCGTCACTCTATTTTGCCCCGCACGGATTGGCGGCACATTTCCTCCACTCCGCCGCTTGCATCGGGCGGGGCGCTTTTCGAAGATCCGCCGCCCCAGATGAAGGTCCTCATTGTCGCCGAAAAACCCTCCGTCGCCCTCGACCTCGCCAAGGCGTTGCTCGGCGTCAAAGAGGAGAAGGGCAAGTTCTTCAAAGGCTCCACCCCGCTGGGCGACGAACTCACCATCACCTGCGCGGCCGGCCACTTTCTGCAGCTCGCCAAACCCGAAGCGTACGACGCCGTGCACGGCAAGCAGTACGGCAAATGGCGCCTCTCGGACCTGCCGATCCTGCCCAAGCCCGAGTGGGAGTTCGACGAGATCCCGCGCCAACGCGCCGAGCGTTCCCTCGAAATTCTCTGTGGCCACCTCAAGGCCCACGAGGGCGGCGAGATCGTCAACGCCTGCGACGCCGGCCGCGAGGGCGAGTTGATCTTCCGCAAGATCCTGCGCCACTCGGGCGTCGACTGTGCGCAGACCAAACTCTCGCGCATGTGGATGCAGGAGATGACCGAGAAGGCGTTCCGCGACGCCTACCGCGGTCGCCAACCGTTGGCGACACGCGACGGCCTCGGCGAGGCGGGCTACACGCGTGACCAGGCCGACTGGTTGTTCGGCATGAACAAGACCGTGCTCGCCACCAAGACCCTCCCGCGCGGCGCGGGCAACTGGCGCGTGTGGAGCGTGGGCCGCGTGCAGACCCCCACCCTCGCGCTCATCTACGAACGCGACCGCACCATCGCCTTCTTCAAGCCGCAGAACTTCTGGGAGGCCTACGGCATCTTCGACGGCGTCACCGCCAAGGCCGACCTCGACGCCTACGCCGCCGCCGAAAACCGCGAGAAGCTGCTCGGCAAACCGCAGATCCTCGAGGACCGCGACCGCAAGGCCTTCTGGTCCGAAGCGCTGGTCACGAAATTCACCACCGCCGCCGTCGCGCCGCGCGCGTACAAGGCAACCGACACGGGCTCGCAACGCACCGAGCGCCCGCCCCTGCCCTTCGACCTGCAGGAGGCGTCGAAGTACTTCTCGAAAAAGTTCGGCTGGACCGCCGCGCACTCACTCGAAGTGCTGCAGTCGCTCTACGAGGACCTGAAGGTCATCAGCTACCCGCGCACCGACTCGCGCTATTTCCCCGACTCCGACGAGATGCGGCAGAAGGTCTGCGACGGTATCCGCGCCGCGCATGCGTGGATCCGCGGGAACCACCCCACCACGCAGATCGCCACGCAAGAACTGCGCACCGACGAACAGATGGGCAAGGCCAAGGCGTTCAAGAACACCGAGAGCGACCACTACGCCCTGCACCCCCTCACCGATCTCGGCCGGCTGAAACGCGCCAGCCGCGACCAGTTGCTCGCGTGGATGGCCGTCACGCAGGCCTGCCTCTCCGCGCTCGACGAACCGTTGAAGGTGAAGGTCGTCACCCGGCGTTGGGAACAGAAGGACGCCGTCGGCGACTACGCCCCGTGCGTCTTCCGCGCCGTGCGCGAAAACGTGATCGAGCCCGGCTGGCGGCGTTGGCTCAAGGAGAAGGCCGACGGCAAGGGCAAGGAGCCCATGCCGCCGCTGGTCAAGGACCAGGAGATCGCCGACACCGAGATCAAGAAGCTGGAGACGAACCCGCCCAAGCCCTTCGACGACGCGACGATCCTCTCCGCGATGGAGTACGCCGGCGCGACCATCGACGAGAGCACGCTCTCGCCCGAACACCTCGAGGAGTTGCTCGAGGCGATGAAGGACCGCGGGCTCGGCACGCCCGCCACGCGCGCCGCGATCATCGAGACGCTGATCGAGCGCGGCTTCGTCGAGCGCAAGGGCAAGGCGCTCATCACCACGCAGAACGGCCGCGCCCTCGTCCGCGCCCTCAAGAAGATCGACCCCGCCGCGGTCTCCGCGAAGCAGACCGCCGAGATGGAGTACGAGCTCAAGAAGATGGAGCGCGGCAACTCGAGCTACACCCGCGGCACTTTCCTCGACGCCGTGCTGAAGCAGTTCCTCGAGACCGCCGAACAGTACAAGGCCACCAGCACCCGCCTCGCCGAGGAGGACCGCCCCGAACTCGTCGACGGCACGCCGACCGAAGTCCTTTGCCCGAAGTCCGCGCAGCCGATCATCGACCGCGGCGCCGCGTGGGAGGCGCCCGGCTTCCCCGGCACGTTGTTGTGGAAGACCTGTTACGGCCGCACCTGGTCGGCCGAGGATTTCCGCTCGCTGCTCGAGGCGTTCCTCGCGGGCACGCCACGCAGGTACGAAGACCTCACCACCCGCACCGGCCAGCCGTACGCGGCGATGCTCGGGGTCGACGAGGCCGCGAAGAAGATCGTGATCGTCGAGCCCGAGGCGAAGAAGCTGAAGGGCATCAAATGCCCCAAGTGCGGCAAGCTGCTGCTCGACCGCGAGGCGTACTTCGAGTCGCCCGCCTTCCCCGGCGTGCGTTTCTGGAAAAACGCCTTCGGCCGCACTTGGGCGCCGGAGGACGTGGTGCGCCTCATCCAGGGCGTCGTCGACAACGTGCCCGCCGAGTTCACCGACCTCGTCTCGCAGCGCACCAAACGCCCCTACTCCGCCCGCCTCACCATCGACGAGACGGCGAAGAAGGTCGTGCTTCTGCTCGACCGCCGCGGCGACACCCCGTCGCCCCCCTACCTCGATACGTAGGAGCACGGCCCGCCGGCGTCCTCCCGATAGCCGCCACCGCTTTCGTTGTCCGCGTCACCCGTTGAGAGGCTGGCGTTCGTGGCGATATCGACCCGCTTGCCCAGGGGGGGCGGTCGCTCGGGCCGCCGGACCCTCTCCATCGGCTCCGGAAAGACACTGTCCGCGGCGGCACCCGCCTCCACATCGCGGCCAAACGCAATTCGCCGAAAGCAGGCTTGTCGCCGGCCGGCCCAAACACTCTCAATCATGGAATGGCAAATACCCCGTGTAGTGGATGGGGCCGGAGGGCCCTTGTGGTGGTCACGACAGTGTGCGTGTTCGTCTTCGCGAGCCGTGCACAAACCGGCGAACCCCTGCGGCTCGAGGCCCAGGTCGAAAATGTTTGGGTACAGGTGCTAGGCATCAAGGACAAACACCTCGCCGGCATCGGCGCCAGCGGCGAGGTCGCGATCCCGGATTCCGCTCCCATGCGGCTCGTCGGCGACCTGCGCGACGCGCTCGACGCGATCGAAGCCGCCACCTCGTTCGAAATCGCGCCCCCGAGCCCGGCCGAGACCGCACTCCAACCGGATCTCCGCAAGGCCCGTCACATCGAGCTGCTCGAGGCCCGGGCCGCCGGAAGCCAATGGAGCCTGTCGAGCCCCGAGAAGGCAGTCTTCCTCTGCGTCTGGCAGGTCGATGGCAAACCCGTGCACCTGAGCCCCCGCCCAATCTTGCGCACCGAAAAGGGCGGGTACCACTTCCCCCGCGCCAACTTCACCCTCGGCCCGGGCGACACCCGCGGCAACCCCGTCTTCCTCCTGCTCGAGAACGGCCGTTTCAGCCCGGTCCGATCCCAATGGAGCACACCGGAAGCCGGCCGTCTGCTGGCCCGCGCCGCCCTGGGCGACGACGAGGGTTGCGCCGCCGGGATCGCCCAGCTGCCCACGGTCGACGCCAAGTATTCCGATACGGACTTCACCCTGCTCCACGCGCTTGCCCAGGCCGGCGCCGCCCGCTCCGTGCAGGCGCTGCTCGCGCATGGCGCCGACCCCCAGGCGGAGGCCAAGGGGAAAAACACGCCGCTCCATCTCGCCACCCGCAGCGGTCGCCTCGAGACCGTTCGCCGCCTCGTCGCCGCCACGGCACCTCTGGCCGCAAAGAACAACTACGACAGCACCGCGCTCCACATCGCGACCGCCTTCGACCAGCCCGAGATCTGCCGCGCCCTCGCCGAGGCCGGAGCGCCCGTCAATGCGACCAACATCTACGGCGAGACGCCCACCCTGCTCGCCGCGATCGCCGGTTCCGCGCCCACCGTCGAGATGCTGCTCGCGAAGAAAGGGAAATTCAACTTCGGCCCCGGCGGCGCCGAACACCTTCTCACCCTGCAGGCCGGCCTCGGTCGCCGCGAACTCGTGCGCATCCTGCTCGCCCAACGCCCACGCGTGAACGACGACGAAACAGGCCAGACCCCGCTGCTCGCGGCTTCGCGCGAAGGCCATCTCGGCATTGTCGAGGACCTGCTCGCGGCCAAGGCCGATCCGAACAAGGCCACGGCGGACGGCGTCGTCCCGCTCCACGTCGCCGCCGGGCGCGCCCACCCGGCGGTGGTCGCCCGGTTGCTCGCCGCCGGCGCCAAGGTGGATGCCGCGACCGACAAAGGGAATACGCCCCTGCAGGCCGCCTGCTACGCGGGCTCCGCCGAATCGGTCAAGGCGCTGCTCGCCGCCGGCGCGCAGGTCGACCGGGCCAACCAGCTCGGCGCCCGCCCGCTGACCTACGCGCTCGCCGCCGGTTCCCGCGAGGCGACCGAGCTGATACTCGCCGCCGGTGCCCGGATCGACCCTACGGCCGAGTTCTTCGAGGCCGACCTCGGCTCCGCCCTCGCGATCGACTGTGCCGTGTTCGTGACCGCAGCACTTCAGGCGGGCATGCCCGCCGATTTCCGCAACCAACGCGGCTGGAGCGCCCTGCAGGTCGCCACCCTCAACGAAGCCAAGGAATGCGCGACCGTCCTGCGCGCTTCGGGCGCGACGGAGGCGGACACGGCCGAGGCCAACCGGGTCGTTCCGGCCAACCAGCTCGACCGCCGACCGGCCGTCGTCCAGATCCAGAGCCCGATCGATCCGCGCGACCTCGCCGAACTCGACCAAGGCGAGGCGACAGTCGTGGTGCAGGCGCTGGTCGACGCCGACGGCTCCACCGCATTTGCCAAGGCACAGTGCAAGGACTGCCGGCTCTCCCAGTCTGCCGTCGCGACCGTGCTGCGCTCGAAGTTCGCCCCGGCGATGAAAAACGGCGTGCCGGTGGCCACCATGGTCCGCATCCCGATCCACTTCGAGGACCGGTCCGACCCGGTCTTCGAGTTCGCCAAGCTCGACGTGAAGCCGCGCCCGCTCAAGCAGGTGCCGCCCATCTATCCCTCCGCGCTCAAGCGCAATGGCGTCAACGGCGTGGCCGTCATCGAATTCTTCGTCGACGACACCGGGGTGGTCCGCGACCCGGTGGTCGTGGGCGCCAACCATCCGCTCTTCGCGCAATCCTCGGTCCAGGCCCTGCTGAAATGGAAGTTCAGCCCGGGCCAGAAAGGCGGCCGCAAGGTCGCCACCCGGATGCGACAGACGTTCCCGTTCCGCATCTCGCATTGAGGCGCACAGCCCTCTACCCGCGCAGCTCCTGCGCGCGGTAGAACTGGCCGCCGGGGGTGCCGTCGGGGAGGAGCACCGGCACGAGCGCGCCGGGCAACACCGAGGCGGGATCGTTCGGCGCCTGCGGTCCGCCCAGGTCGGTGCGCAACCAACCCGGATCCAGCCGCGACACGATCACACCCGTGCCGGCCAGCTCGGCGGCGAGGTCGTCGGTGAACTTGTCGACCGCCCACTTGCTCGCGCCGTATCCGGCCAGCTGGGGCGTCTTGTCGATGCCGGAGGTCACGTTGACGATGCGCCCCCAACCGCGCTCGCGCATCGTCGGCACCAGCCGCGCACACAGGCGCACGATCGCGATCACATTGACCTGGAAACTCCACGCCCAGTCGGCGGCGGTATGGTTCTCGATCTTCTCGTGCCACGGATGCATGACCGCGGCGTTGTTGTAGAGGATATCGACACCGCCGAGCGCAAGCGCGCGATCTGCGATCGACTCGACCTGGGCCGGATCGGAGAGCTCCCCCGCGATCACGTGCCCTTCGGCCCCGGCCGCGCGAACCAGCGCCAGCGTCTCCGCACACGCGGCCTCGGTGCGACCGTGCAACAGCACGCGGGCCCCCGCCTTCGCGAGCGCCTCGGCGACGAGCTTGCCCACCCCGCGGCTGGAGCCGGTGACAAGGGCGGTCTTTCCAACGATGGAAACTGCTTGGGTAGTCATGGTGCGCCGGATTGAGCGCAGCCGCGCCGCCCCATCAACCCCGACCTCGCGCCAACCGCCGGTTCCCAATCCGGTTAACGCATCGCCGCTCCCGCCTCTTGCGGGACACCCGCGCAGACCGCCGATCCCACGGCGGCCGATGCGGCAGGAATCCACCATTGGCACGGCGCCCCGCCGGTTCTGCATTGGCTCGCACCCCGAAGTTCCCCAACTTCTGCGCGGCCCGCCGCCAACCCTTCCCGACGACCACCCGACCGTTTCCTCGAACACCCAAGCACCCGACATGTACAAGATCATTGGAGCCGATGGCCGCGAATACGGCCCCGTACCCGCCGAAACCGTCCAGCAATGGGTCCGCGACCGCCGCGCCAACCACGCCTCGCGCATCCGGGCCGAGGGTACGGAGGACTGGACCACCCTCGGCGCGCTGCCGGAGTTCGCCGCCGTGCTCCAGGAGGCCGCCGAGGCGGCGGCCACACCGCCCTCCCCCGCCATGCCGGGCGCGGCGATCCCGGACCACGCCGGCGTCGACGGCGACCCCGGCGCATCACCAATTCCGGACGACATCGCCGAACGCGACTACCGGCTCGACCTCGGCGACTGCGTGAGCCGCGGCTGGGCCCTGGTCACCGGCCCGCGCGCGGGTCTGGTGATCGGCGGCTGCGCGGTCTGGCTGCTCGTGCAGTTCGCCATCAACGTGCTGGCGAACATCCCGATCATCGGGCTGCTCTTCTCGCTCGCCTCGCTGGTCATCGGCGGGGCGCTCTATGGCGGGCTCTACTCGTTCATGTTGCGCTGCCTACGCGGCCAACCGGCCGAGATCGGCAACCTCTTCGACGGTTTCCGCTACTGTTTCCTCCAACTTTTCCTCAGCCAACTCGTCACCGGGCTGCTGGTGATCGCCGCCGCCATTCCGGGCGGCGCCATGGTCGGTGTCGGTATCTACCTGCTGGAGCACCAGACTTCCCAGGCGGCCGCGGTCGCACTCTGCACGGTCGGCGGCATCACGCTCCTGGTTCCGATCGTCTATCTGACGATCTGCTGGGCGCTGACCATTCCGCTGATCATGGACAAGCGGCTCGACTTTTGGACGGCCATGAAGCTGAGCCGCCGGATCGTGAGCCACCACTGGTGGTTGGTTTTCGCCTGCATGTTCGTGATCGGCCTGCTCACCGGCATCGGTGCGCTGCTCTGTCTGGTCGGCTTGTTCTTCACCCTGCCGCTCGGCTTCGGCGCCACCTGCGCAGTGTACGAGACGCTCACCGCCGTGCGCACCCGGGAAGGCGGCTCGCAGCCGACGGTTTGACGAAGAAACGGCCCGCCGGTTCGCGGGCCTGCGGCGCGACGCGAATCCCGCCTTGCGCCGCCGCGCAAGGCGCCCGGCGTGTTCCCACCGGCCGGGGCGCCCGACGGTCCGGTCACCGGCCACGACGCGCTCAATGCGCCTCGATGAAGTCGCGCACCGCGGCGATGGTCGCCGGGATGCGGTGCTTCACGAGCGGCTTCGCCTTGAGCGCCTCGAGCGTCGGGTGCGTGGCCTCGCGGCCGATCGCCTGGGTGATCACATCCGGGAACTTCGCCGGATGCGCGGTCGAGAGCACGACGGCCGGACGGTCCTGCGGCAGGTCCTTGAAGCCGCACGCGGTGTGCGGATCGACGACGTAGCCGTAACGTTGATGCACGTCGCGGATGATCTGCGCGATCTCGGCGTCGCTGGTGCGCGAGGCGGTGATGGAGTCGCGGTTGAAGTCGGCAAACTGGTAGCGGCCGGTCCGCTTGAACTCGGCCATGACCGCACGCACGCGGGCCGGATCGCGGTTCTCCGCGAAATAGAGGAAACGCTCGAAGTTCGACGACACCTGGATGTCCATCGACGGCGCATGGCTGGGATGCACGTCGGCCACCGAGTAGTCACCGGTGGTGAAGAGGCGGTAGAGGATGTCGTTCTGGTTGGTGGCGACCCGGAAGCTCGAGAACGGCACGCCCATCTTCTGCACGAGCCAGCCGGCGAGCACGTTGCCGAAGTTGCCCGTCGGCACGATGAACTCGGCGCGTTCGCGCGCCTCGGCCGGCAGGCGCAGCCAGGCCCAGAGGTAGTACACGCACTGCGCGAGCACGCGGGCGAGATTGATGGAGTTGACCGCACTGAGGCGGTGGCGGATGCGGAAGTCCTGGTCCTCGAAGATCGTCTTCAGCGCGGCCTGCGCGTCGTCGAACGTGCCGTCGACGGCGAGGGCGAAGACGTTGTCGGCGCCGGTGCAGGCCATCTGGCGCTCCTGCAGCGGGGAGACACGACCGTCCGGATACAGGATGAAGATCTTGGCGTGGGCGCGGCCGAGCAGGCCGTGGATCGCGGCGGCGCCCGTGTCGCCCGAGGTGGCTCCGAGCACGGTGAGCGACTGGTGACGGGTCACGCACTGGTGTTCGTAGAGGTGGCCGAGGAACTGGAGCGCAAAGTCCTTGAAGGCGAGCGTGGGCCCGTGGAAGAGCTCGAGCACGAAGGTGCGCTCGTCGAGCTGTTTGAGCGGGGCGATGTCGGGGTGGTCGAACTTCGTGTACGCCGCGGCGGCCATGCGGGCGAGGTCGGCGGCCGGGATGTCGGTGGCGAAGAGGGAGAAGAACTCGCGCAACAGCTCCGGATACGAGAGGCCGGCCCACGATTGCCATGTGCCGGAGAGGTCCGGCAGGGACTCGGGCAGGAACAACCCGCCATCGGGCGCGAGCCCGAGGGCGACGGCCTCGGAAAAGGAAACGGCGGGAGTTTGGCCTCGGGTGGAGATGAACTTCATGGGCTCTGGGTGTTGAGCATTCCGTCGTACGGCAGAACACGGATGTGCACGGTTGATTCAAACGGATCAGGCCGGTGGGAGTGCAAGCCTAGGGTGAAGGTGGCGGGCATCGAACGATCCGGTCGCACTGCCGCCCGGTAGCATTTCTCCGCAAACCACGGGCTGCCCCGCGGGGTTTCAGACCGCTTCGCCCGGTACCGGCGCCGCATGGGGCACACGTCCACTGGGCGCGGCGCACCTATCGCCCCACCGACGGCCTGCCCACCGCGATCAAGACCGGACCGCACCTCGGTCCCACCACGATCCCAAACCTCGCCTTCGACTACGACGGCCTCGTCAACCCGACCTCCCGCACCGGAGGGGCAAGGCAGGAAACCCGGTCGGCCCGCTGGGCGGGGTTCGACAAACCCGCTTGGGCTTGCCTCGCGATCGTTGACGATGCGTCCCGATAACCGAGTTTTCCGGCACGTCTCACGCCGGCCCTGCGTCGTGGACTCCTTCGCGCTGATCCCTGTTGCGCCGAACGGCTTCCGGGTTGGTGCCCGTAAGTGAGCGTCAGTGGTAAGCATTCGGTCGAGTGACGAGTGACGAGCGTCGAGGGGCCGATCACCGAGGAGATCGAGCGAAGCACTCGTGCTGGAAGCTCGCCACGGATACTTTGGCGCTCGTCCCTCGACGCTCGCCTCTCGACAGCATCATCAGCCTCAGTGGTTTCCTCCCCTTCCGCCACCCGCCCCATTCTGCCGTTCCCGGTTGCCGATCAGAGGTGCGCGTCGGCCCGGACGTATCGTTGAAGAAGTGCTATTCCCCCTTCCCGCTCGCGTCCGAACCCGCGCATCACACACTTCGGCTCCGACCCCATCCGCGCTACCGTGGCCGCCAAGAACCGCAAATTCCTCCCGCAGCCTCTCCAACCCGACGACTGGCCGACGCTGGTCCGCCCCGGCAGTCGCGTGTTTGTGGGTTCCTACGCGGCCGCCCCGCTGGCGCTGGTCGACTCGTTGCTCACCCAGTATCATCGGCTCAGCGACATCGAACTGGTCCACCTGCTCACGCTCGGCCCGACCCCGTGGGGCGAGGCACGCTACCACGGCAACATCGGCACCAATTCCCTCTACCTCGGCCCCGACCTGCAGGAGGCGCACAGCGCCGGTCGCGCCGACTACACGCCCTCCTACGGCTTCGAGATCCCCTCGCTGTTCCGCCAGCGCGTGCTCGCCCTCGATGTCGCCCTCATCCAGGTGTCGCCACCCGACAAGGCGGGCCGCTGCTCGTTGGGCGTCTCCTGCGACATCACCCGCTCGGCCGTCGACACCGCCCCGATCGTCGTCGCGCAGATCAATCCCCGCATGCCGCGCACCTGCGGCGCCACCCTCATCGACTTTCAGCGCCTCGCCGCCGTCTTCGCCGCCGAGGCCGAACTGCCGGAGATTCCGCAACCCGTGCCCGACGAGACCGACGAACGCATCGCCGCGCATGTCGCGTTGCTCGTCGAAAACGAAAGCACGCTGCGCATCGGCACCACCGCCCCCGCCGCCGCCATCGCCGCCGCCCTGCGCGAGCGCAAGGACCTCGGCATCCACTCCGACCGCCTCGGCAACGCCCTGCACCAACTGCTCGAATGCGGCGCCGTCACCAACCGGCGCAAGGGCCAGCACAACGGCACGTCGATCGTCTCCTACGCCGTCGGCACCCGCGCCCTCTACGATCTGGTCGGCGGCAACAAGAAGGTCCAGTTCCAGCCCAGCGACTACGTCAACCACCCCGCCACGATCGCGCTCAACCATCGCATGGTCGCCGTCGCCGGTGCCCACCAGGTGGATCTCACCGGCCAGGTCGTCGACGACTCCATCGGCCACAAGTTCGTCGGCGGCTTCGGCGGCCAGACCGATTTCCTGCGGGGCGCCGCGCTCTGCCCCGACGGCCGCCCCATCGTCGCCCTGCGCAGCACCGATGCCGCCGGCGCCTCGCGCATCGTCACAGACATCGCCCCCGGCTCCGGGATCGTGGCCTCCCGCAGCGATGTCCACTATGTGGTTACCGAGTACGGCATCGCGACGCTGCGCGGCCGCAGCATCCGCGAACGCGCGCTCGAGCTCGTGCAGATCGCGCATCCCGACCACCGCGCCGACCTGCTCGCCGTCGCCAAGGCCCGCCGCTGGGTCCCGGTCTACGAGAAGCCCGCCGCAGCCCCGGTGCGCGCACCCCAGCGCCTCGCCCCGCGTCGGCTCACGTTGCGCAAGGAGCCGTACACGCTGCGTCTGCTGCAACCCTCCGACGAACGCCGGCTCCAGGAATTCTTCTACTCGCACACGCAGGAGACCATCCAGTCGCGCTACGGCTACATGGTCAGCCGCATGAGCCGCGAGCGCGCCTACGAACTGGTCAATGTCGACCAGTCGCACGATCTCGCGCTCGCCATCCTCGAGGTCCAGGGCCCACGCGAAGTGCTCCACGCGATCGGCCGCTACTACCTCGACGACGACGGCCGCAGCGCCGAGGTCGCCTTCGTCACCCGCGAATCGAAACGCCGCTGCGGCATGGCGCGCATCCTCCTCGACCGCCTGCGCGCCGAGGCCAAGCTCCGCGGCCTGACCTCGCTGCACGCCCAGGTCCTACCCGAGAACGACGCCATGCTCGGGCTGTTCCAATCCTACGAGCACAAGCTCTCGCGCATCCCGGGCTCGAGCATCGTGCACGTGGATCTGCCGCTGTGAGCTGAGCGGAGGCGCTTTGCCCGCCACCAGGCAGCGGAAGCGTGGTGCCGGCGCCACGCCCGGCCCACCCAACCGGGTTTTCACTACAACTCCGAGCTTTTCGGCGGCACTCCGCCCTCCGCGCTCGTGGCCTCGTCGCGGCGCGACGCCTTCAAACGCTCCAGCTCCAGCGCGTGCCCGTCGGCCATCTCCTTCTCCGACATGCGCCCCGTCAGCCACGACAGATTCATCGGATACACGTCGGGATTGAAGACCACGAAGTAGAGGTGCCAGACGACGATCGCCAGCGTGGCCAGGATCGCCTCGTAGAAATGGACCGTGCGGGCGAGATCGTAGCCGAGCTTCGTCGCCAGACCGATGAACGTGTTCTCGAACCAGAGCGCGAACCCGGTGGCACCCATCACCACCGAACCCCACAGCATCGCCCAATACTCCGCCTTCTCGAAGTAGCTGAAGCGCCCGAACGCGGGCTTCACGGTCGTGAGCCCGAGATTGAAGCGCACCATCCCCACCGTATCCGACATGTCCTTCCGCCGCGGCTGCAGGTCGACCAGCAGCCGCCGGCCCCGCCGGGTGCCGGCCAGATAGAGCCCATGCCAGAGGCCCGTCGCGACGAGCACCACGCCGGCGAGGCGATGCACCACGCCGCGCCATTCGAAGATGTTGTCGCTCCAGCCCCGGATCGCCCCGACCCACCACGCCTCCGGGTAGCGCAACATGAAGCCGCTGACCACCAGCGTCATGAAGCTCAATGCCAGCGCACCGTGCTGCAAACGCTCGTTCACCGTCAGCCGCAGATGCATCCGGTGCGGGAGCGGCGGGTCCGGAATCTCGCCGCGCTGCACCGCGATCTTGCGGCGGATCTTGGCGACGAAATCGATCCCGTTGTGCGCCGCCAGGCCGCCGACCAGCCCGACGATCAGCCAGACGTAGGCCGTCGCGACCCAGTAGACCCAGGGATTGGCCTCCCTCGCCCCCTCGTCGACATGCACCGCGCCGATGCCGAAACGCGCATTCGCGCCGGGATGACACTGCCCGCAGGTGGCGGCGAGGTTCGCCTTCGCCACCGGCGAGAGCGGGTCGCCCGAGGGCCGGATCGCGTGCGCGCCGTGGCAGCTCGCGCAGTTGACCGCCTCGGTCGCGCCGCCGCGCGTCGCCAGCCCGTGGTAGCTGTCGGCGAACGTCCGGAACCGGTCGGCGGCCAGACCGTATCTTTGGTTCAACTTCACCGAAGCGAGGCAGGAGCCGCACACCAGCCGCGAGACGTTCCGCGCCGAGACGGGCGCGTCCGGATCGGTGTGGACGAGGATCCGGTGCTCGCCGTGGCAGTCGGTGCAGACCGGTGCGTCCGAATTGCCCTTCGCCAGCGCGACCCCGTGCACGCCGAGCGCGTGGTCCGCCGCCGCGCGGCTGTGGCAACGCGAGCAGGTCTCGGGAATCTGCCGTTTGCTCACCCGGGAGGAGGCGGCCAACGCGCGGTTCATCTCGTGGCTGCCGTGGCAGTCCACGCAATTGGCGGCATCGGCGTTGCCCCGAGTCAGCGCCGAGCCGTGCACGCTCTGGCCGTAGCTCTCGATGAAACGCACGTCCATCGGCGACCGCTCGACCACGCGCGGGTTGGAGAGATGGCACGACAGGCACAGCTGCGAGACCGCCAGCTTGGCCGCGCCCCGATCGCCATGGCCGAGCGGTTGGCGGTGACACGACAGGCAGGCCGGAGCCTCGGGCCGCCCCTCCGTCAACGCATCCCCGTGGGCCGACCCGAAGAAATGCTCCGCGACCTCCCCATGGCAACGCCCGCAGCGGCCCGCCTGCGCCGCCCGGGAAAACGCCTCCCGCGCCGCCACGATGTCGTGAGTTCCATGACACGCCGCGCAGTCGCTCTGCGCGGAAGGGACCGGCACTTCCGGCACCAGATCCGGGTGGAAGCCGTGGGATCGGCCCAGCCGCTCGTGGCAGGCCAGGCAGTCGATCTTGCCCGCCGGCCGCTCGGCCGCGTCCTCGGCGTATCCGTCATGACAATCCACACAGCCCAGCGAGGCGTGGACCGAGGCATCCACCAGCGCCGCCGGATCCGCCGCGAGCTCGGCCCGCGCGCCCGGAGCCACGCACACCGACACACACCAAGACGCAAGGAGCAGCAGCAGGCTCGGACGCGGGGCGCGGCGGACGGGGTAAGCTGCAGCGTGGGGGGCCATGGGAGACCTTTCACTTCGCCTTCGGGCAAGGTAGCCCCGCGGGCGACACGGGCAAGCGGCCACGGGCCGCGCTGCTGAAGGTTTGCCGCCCGCCGCCGCGCCCGTTTGCATGCCACCGATGGCCGACTCCGCCGCATCGATGCTTCGAATCCACGCGCTGACCAAGCGCTACGGGAACTTCGTCGCCGTCGACTCCGTGAATCTCGCCGTCGAGGCCGGCGAAATCGTCGGCCTGCTCGGCCCGAACGGCGCGGGCAAGACCACCATCCTCGAGTGCCTGCTCGGGCTGCGCACACCCGATCGGGGCGACCTGACCATCGCCGGTGCCAGCACTGCGAGCGACACCCGCCGGATGCGCCAGCTCGTCGGCGCCCAGATCCAACCCGCCGCCCTTCAGGACAAAATCACGGTGCACGAGGCCCTGGTGTTCTTCGGCGCATTCCACCCCGCGCCGGCCGCACCGCACGAGCTGCTCGCACGCTTCGGCCTCGCGCACAGGGCCCGCGCCCGCTTCGACACGCTCTCGTTGGGCGAACGCCAACGCCTCGCCGTGGCCCTGGCCTTCGTCGGCCGCCCGCAGGTGCTGGTGCTCGACGAACCCACGACCGGCATGGACCCGCTCGGTCGCCGCGAACTGCACCGGATCCTCGCCGCCTTCCGCGACGAAGGCGGCACGGTCCTGCTCAGCACCCACGATCTCGCCGAGGCCGAAGCACTCTGCAACCGGGTGGCGCTCCTCCACCGCGGCCGCATCGTCGCCGATGCGCCGCCGGCCGCGCTGGTCGAACGGGCCGACGCGGCCACCGCGATCACCTTCCGCTGCGCCCGCCCGCTTGGCGCGTTGCCCGACCCGCTCCAGGCGCTGCTCGACGCCCGCTCCTTCACGGCCGGCCCGCCCCAAACCTTGTTGCTCTCCCGGCAACCCGCCCGCGCCGTCGCCCTGCTCGCCCAACACATGGCCGCGACCGACAACGAACTGCTCGAGCTGACGCTGCGCCCGCCGTCGCTCGAGGATGCGTTCGCCGCGCTGACCGGCGAACGCTGGGAGGACTCGCCATGAGCGGGGGCGCCGCGTTCCTCCGCGGGGTGTGCCGCCACGCGTGGCTCACCCTCAAGCTCAACTTCCGCAATCCGCCCGCGCTGCTCTACGGCTACCTCGTACCGGTGCTCTTCCTGTTCGCCTTCGGCGGTATTTTCCGAGCGGAGACACCGCCACTCTCCGCCCGCCTCGGCCAGCTGCTCACGATCACGCTGCTCGGCGGCGCCTGTTTCGGGCTGCCCACCGCGCTCGTCGCCGAACGCGAGCGCGGCGTCTGGCGGCGCTACCGCCTGCTGCCCGCGCCGCCGGCGGTCTTTCTGCTGGGGACCCTGCTGGCCCGGATCGCCCTCCTGGCCGGCGCGGTGGGGCTGCAGCTCGGGCTGGCGCGTATCATCTTCGGCACGCCGTGGCCCGGCCACCCCGGCGCGCTTCTCGCCGCGCTGGCCGCGGCGACCTTCGCATTGCTCGGGCTCGGGCTGGTGATCGCGGCGCTCGCGGAGACGGTGCCCGCGGTGCAGGCGCTCGGCCAATGCGTGTTTCTCCCGATGATCATGCTCGGCGGCGTCGGCGTGCCGCTCGCCGTATTGCCGGATTGGGCCCAACGGCTCGCCGGTTTCATGCCCGGCCGCTACGCGGTCGAGGCGCTCCAGGCGGGAGTCGACGGCCGGAGCGGCCCGGTGGGCTTCGCTTTCGCTCTGCTCGCATTGGCGACCATCGGCCTCGCCGCGACCACCGCCGGTGTGCGGCTGTTCCGCTGGGACGGCGACCGGCCGCGCGACCGCAGGGCCTGGTTAGGAACACTGGGCGCGCTGGGCGCCTGGGCTCTCGTGGGCGGCCTCGCGGCGATTTCCGGCCGGTTGCAACCGCTCCTGCCGCCCGGCCAGGCCTGGCAGAGGATCACCGCCGAACAGATCGCCGCGGTCACGTATGATACTCTTCCCGGCGACGACGATCTCGCGACCCGCCTCTCGCCGCCACTGGAGCGACCTCTGGCCTCGGCTCGATTGCAAAGCATCGCCGCGCGGCTTCCCGTCTGGGCCGACGCGCAGGGCGGCAACTCCGGCGAGTCCATCCGGCACCTCGTTGCTCTCGCCGCCATCGCCGATCTCGCCCAGGACCCGCAGGAGGGCGAGATCGCCCGCCTCGTCTTCGAGCATCTCCGGGCCACCTACCCCGACGAGCAGCTCCGCCAAGGTCTCGCGTGGATCGTTCTCGCCCCCGACGCCGGCACCGTGGCAACCAGCGCAACGGCATTCGGTTTCCGCCGCGAAATCGACGAAGACGCGGTTCGCAACCGTTCGCCGTTGTACGCGGCGAAGTTTCTGGGGCGGATCACCGGAGCCATCCCGGCAAAATAGCGCGCCCCCGACGGTGCGCGAATCGGGCATTCCCCGATGCCAAGCTCCATCTTGCACCGATGGCGCGGCGCGCCACTTGGGACGACTGTTCGGTAGTCCCCATTTCCCCCCAATGAAAACTCTCCCCACCCTCCTTCTCGCGGCCCTGCTGCCGGCGACAGCGGCCTTCGGCCAACTGATCGCGATCGGGCAGAACACCGGTGTCCTCACCACCTTCAGCGCGGCGACCAGCGGCCAGGATCTCCTGATCACCGTCGACAACACCGCGGCCGGGGTCGGCGGCGTCACCGGCAGCCTGACCTCCTTCGGGTTCAACACACCGTTCGCCGCCCCGCTCGACCTGAGCAAGGTCGGCCTCTCCTTCAACGTGCTTCTGGGCGCGGGCCCGACCACCAACTGGAATCCACTCAGCACCTACGACCTCAACGCCGGCGGCTTCCAGGCCAACGTCGATCTCGGGGCGGAATCCGACGAGAACGGCAACCCCAACGGCAACAGCGTCGCCAACGGTGTGGAGTTCGGCGAGATCGTCGTCTTCAAGTTCAGCTTCGACGGCGCGGCCTACCCGCTCCCCGACCTCGACGACATCGCGGACCTCTTCAACCAAAACCCCGACGCCTTCGACTTCTACGTGCGCTGGCAGGAGGTCGCCGGCTCCACGGTGGCGACCAGCGACGCCTTCGGCGGCGACTGGCCGGGCGGATACGACGTCCCGCAGGGCGGCCCGATCCCCGAGCCCTCGACCTACGGCCTGGTCGCCGTGATCGGTATCCTCGCACTCATCGGCAATCGCATCCCGCGCCGTCTCCGCCGCTGAGCCGTTGTCACCGATCGGTAAACACAAAGGGCGCCGCGATCGCGGCGCCCTTTGCGTGCCGGGCCGATGGAGACGGCGCCGCTGCTAGTCGTACGCGCGGTCGGCGTTGCGGTAGCGCTTCGTGCCGACGAGCACACCGTCGACCATCAGCAGCTCGGTGGTTTCCGAGACCGAGGTGGTCTCCAGCCCGTACACCGGCTCCTGCCGGGTCTTGATCGAGTTGCTCATCGAGTCGAAATACGGGACCTCCTGCGTCGAGGTGACCACCTGTCGCGTTCCGACCGCCCGGGAGAAGTTGTAGTACCAGACCTCCGCCGCCACCTCGTCGTTCTTCACCGGCTTGACCCGCGCCGGCGCCCCGATGAGCGAGCGGATTTCGGCCGACTTCATCCCGACCGCGATCGTCGGGCGGGCGGCGGAGGCGGGACGGGAGTCGGCATTCGAGGCGAGAACCGTTTCCGCCGAGCACAGGGGCGAGGTCGCGGCACCGAGCACCACGGTGAGAAAAGCTGCAGCAAGGGGATGTGGAAATTTCATGGGCAGAGGGGAAAACCCCGGGAGAACGGAAAACCCTTCGGCAAAAGCGCACCGCCGCAAATTTCCCGCCGGACGAACAATTGAACGCCACCGTCTCACTGGCGATCCACCCGCCAGAACAGCCACACGCCCAACCCCGAGAACACCACGGTCGGAATCCACACCAGCAGCTCGGGGTGCAGCTCCGGGCGCTTCTGCGTCCAGTCGATCAGCAGCTGCCCGAACATGTACGAAAGCGCGAGCACCACCGCGATGCCGAGGTTGGCCGACGTCTCCTTGCGCTGCATCTTGATGCCCAGCGGCACGCCGATCAGCGCGAAGGCGATCACGCCCGCCCCCAGCGTCATCTGTTTCTGGATCGTGAAACGGATCCGCGCGGCCTGCACGGCCCGCTCGGTTTCGCCCAGCGCCGCATCGGCCTCCACCCGCGCCAGCTCGGCGCGCAGCTCGCCGGTGGTGAGCAGCGAGAGCTTGCGTTTGAAGGTGCTCTTGCCGACGAGGTGCTCCAACGCCAGCGGGATACGTTGCCACTCCGCGAAGCGGATGAGCCGCGGGTCCCGGGAAAAATCGTCCGGCGAGTCCGGATCGCGGATCTCGAGCACACCTTGGCGGGGAGTGATCAGGAGCTGCGCGCCCACCTCGTCGTATTCCACCGTGCCCGACTCCGCCCGCAGATAACCCTTCACGCGCCCCTGTTCGTCGAGATTCCAGATCGAGAGATCGCGCACGCGGCTGCCCTCCTTCGCCGACACGTGGATCACGTAGCCGGGAAACGTGCGCACGAACTCGTGCGGCACGATGAAGCTCAGCGGGTTGTTGCGCGTCACATCGGCCATGATGTAGCGCTTGCTGCTGTTCGCCCGCGGGCCCACCTCGCAGCTCAGCCACAGCGACACCGCGGCACCGAGCACCGCGAGCACGAAGATCGGCCGCGCGATCCGCACCAGACCCCACCCGGCGGCGCGCATCGCCGTGATCTCCTGCTGGGCCGAGAGCCGCCCGAGCACGAGCAGGATTCCGGTCAACACGCCCAACGGCAGCGCAAACGGCATCACATACGGCACGATGATCAACGTGAGCTGAAGAAACTGCTCGATGCCGATCTGCTCGGAGACGAGCAACCGCAACACGTCCTTCACGACATTAGCAACCAGCAGCACGAACGCGCACACCCCCATCGCGGCCAGCGAGGTGAAGAGCACGTTGCGGAAGATGTAGCGGTCGAGGGTCGTGGTCACGCCGGGCACTTGATTGCGGGCAAGCTTGCGGGCTGGCAAACCATCTGTTCGCTGCTCACCTCTCCCGCTCCGCCCGCCGCCCGCCGATGAACTCCACACCCGCGAAACCGCCGCTCACCGGCGAGACCCTCGACTCTCTCACCGCCCGCCTCGCCGAGCGCGGCGAGCCGGCCTTTCGCGCCAAACAGATCCTCGACTGGCTCTACAAGAAGCGTGCCCGCTCCTGGAACGAGATGACCAACCTCGGCAAGCCCCTGCGTGCCTGGCTCGACGAGACCTTCGACCTCATGCCGGCCACCCTCGTGCTCGACCGCCAGTCGCAGGATGTCACCGACAAGCTCCTGCTCGAACTGCGCGACGGTCGCCTCATCGAGACCGTCATCATCCGCGCCCCGCAGGACGGCGTCGGCATCGACCACTCGCGCAAGACCATCTGCATCTCCACCCAGGTCGGCTGCGCGATGGGCTGCGTCTTCTGCGCCTCCGGGCTCGACGGCCTCAAGCGCCACCTTTCCACCGGCGAGATCGTCGCCCAGCTCCTGCAGGTCTGCTACCGCGAGGACGAACGCACCCCACGCGCCCGCGCCGAGTTGGCCTCGTTCGACAACCTTGTCGTCATGGGCATGGGCGAACCGCTCCACAACTACGACAACCTGCTCGCCGCCCTCACCATCCTCAACGCCGACTGGGGCCTGGGTTTCGGCGCCCGCCGCATCACCCTCTCCACCAGCGGCCTCGTCCCCCAGATCCGGCGCCTCGCCGGCGAACAACTCGGCTTCCGCCTCGCCATCAGCCTGCATGGCGCCACCGACGACGTGCGCGAGCGCATCATGCCGGTCAACAAACGCTGGCCGCTCGCCGAGCTCATCCCCGCCGTGAAAGAGTTCTCCGAAAAACACGGCCGCATGCTCACCCTCGAGTTCATCCTCATCGAGGACGTCAACGACTCCCTCGACCAGGCCGAACGCCTCGCCGCCATCGCCCGCGAGCTGCACGCCCACGTCAACCTGATCCCGTACAACACCGTCGCCGGCCTCGAGTGGAAACGCCCCAGCCTGCAACGCCAGGAACGCTTCGCCGCCATCCTCGAGCGCCAGCGCATCTCCTTCACTCTGCGCCGCGAAAAAGGCCACGACATCGACGCCGCCTGCGGCCAGCTCCGGCTCCGCACCGAACGCGAACGCGAGGCCGCCGCGACCTGACCCACCGCGGTCACCCCGTAGCGGAAACCGAAAGGTTTTCGTCCTCGAGCCTTCAACCTCGCCCGCGATTTCGCCCTTTACTAATCAACACATCCGGCTTCGTTGATGCGTCCACTAAACTCATGACTCCCGACCGCCCGATCTCCGCGCTCTTCGCCGCCGGCCACCCGCTCAAGTCCGTCGAGTTCTTCCCGCCCAAGGACGACGCCGGAGTCGAGCAGCTCCGCCTCACCGCGCGCGAGATCCGCAAGCTGTCGCCCGACTACGTGTCGATCACCTACGGAGCCGGCGGCAGCACCCGGGAGCGCACCGCCCAGATCGCCCGGCAGCTCCGCGAGGAGCACGGCTTCGTGACCATGGCACACCTGACCTGCGTCAACCACTCGCCCGAGGAGATCGAGCAGATCGCCGCCTCCCACCACGCCGCCGGCATCCGCAACATCATGGCCCTGCGCGGCGACGTACCGAAGGGCCTCACGCCCGAAACCGCCTTCAAGCCCGGCCTGCGCTACGGCTCCGACATCGTCGCCCTCCTGAAGCGCAATCACCCCGACATCTGCCTGGGCGTCGGCGGGTATCCGGAAAAACACCCCGAGGCCGCGAACCTCGAACTCGATCTCGACAACCTCAAGCGCAAGGTCGACGCCGGGGCCGACTTCATCGTCACGCAGCTCTTCTTCGACAACGCCGTCTACTACCGCTTCGTCGAGGCCTGCCGCGCCCGCGGTATCAAGGCGCCGATCGTGCCCGGCATCATGCCCGTGCTGTCCCTCAAGCAGATCCGCCGCTTCACCGAGATGTGCGGCGCCACCTTGCCCGCTCCGCTCGTGCGGCGGCTGGAGGCCGCCGGCGACAGCCCCGACGCGGTGGAGTTCGTCGGTCTCGAATGGGCCGTCACGCAGATGCGTGGCCTGCTGGCCAACCACGCCCCCGGCTTTCATCTCTACGCGCTCAACCGCGCCAAGTCCGCCCTCGCCCTCGTCGCCGCGCTGGCGGCGTGAGGCCGAAGACCCTTCCCGTGGCGGCGGCCGCCAAGGCCGTCGACCAAGTGCTGCGGGCCGCCCACCACGCCTGCGACCGGGTCTCTGCTGTGCAGCAGAGTGCCCGCACTGTCCTCGTGCATCACTCCGCTTCTCTGGGCGACAGCCGGCTGATCAACTCCCGTCGCCGGTCGTCGGCCTCCCAGATGTTTTTTGAGATCTTGGCAAACGCGGGCAGCGCCATCCCCGATAGTCGGGTGCCAATTGCATTTCGCACGCTCCACGTCGAGTCAGCCTCGTTGGCGAACTGCTCTGCTCGTGCGAGATCACGAGCGGCGGCCAGCCGATAGACCTCCGTCAAGGCTGCCAAGTAGACCTTCGACGATTCCCGCCGGAGCCACACCCACCGCAACCCGAAGACGCGCGCCTGCTGTTTCAGCACAGGACTATCAAAACCGAGCGACTCGCCGGTCATGTCGATTCCTGCTTCGGCAAGCCCCAAGTCCCAGTCTTCGCCCACGCTGCGAGTGAAGTGATAGTCGCCCAAGATCCCAAGACGACACACTTCCGGTGCCGGCAACAGAGTCTCCAATACATTCGACAGCTCGGTTTGCATCCCTACATCCACACCACCGAGGTCGAGGATCGCGGAGCAGGCATTCTGGGAATCCTTCAGCATCACCACCGCGATCATTTGGTTCATCAGCGACGCTTCCAGCCGCTGGATACCACTCCATGCTTTCTGCTGCTTGATCAGCAACTGAATGGCCCCATTCCGGTTGCCCTCGCTCGCAATGAGATACGCATAAGCCGCACGGACGTGCTGACTCGCCCGCACTCGGGAAAACGAAAGCATCGGCTCTTGGTCCTTGAGCACGTGGATTCCCTGCGGTGGTTGTGCGACAAGTCGGGCCGTCCATTCGCGGCCGCCCCTGTCCGCCGCCCACGCTTCGATGATCTTCTCCCGGTTGTCGCGCACGTGATCGGGCCACAGTTCACGTCCGGACGGCAGGCGGACTTCGGTTGAGCGTCGAAGCATCTCGTCGGCGTCGGCCAACCGACTCGCAGGATGATCCTTCACCATCCAAGCGACCACCTCCCACCCCGGATCGCCAGCAACCCGCAGCGTTCCCAGCTCCGGCAACGGCGGAGCTGGGGTGATATCGACCACCAGCCACAACGCCAATCCAGCGGCACAACCGACGATCCAGAGTAGCGGGCGCCATCCGATCTTCCTCAAAACCGCATAGATCCCCAGCAAGAGCAGCAGTCCCCATCCGGCCGGTACGGCCCATTCGAGTTGTTCCTGCCAACTGTCATCACGCACTTCCGCCGTTGCTCGTAGCAGCAAGACCGAAGGAAGCACGTAACAAAGCAGCACGCCCCAAAAGCCCGACACCGACCAGCACGGCCAAGGCGTGAGCTGCGCGGGCAATGCCACCTGTCATTTTCATTCACCCCAACACTGACCGTGCCTGTCGTTCGACGCCAAGACCCGATTGGCCTGCATGGCCCCCAACCCATCCCCGCCCCCCACCAACCATCCTCGGATTTCCACCAAACCCCGGACCTTGCGGTAGCCCAGACCGACCGTAGATTCCGGCCCATGACGACCCTCGCCGAGATCCGGTCCGCGATCCTCCGACTCCCGCCGACTGAGCGCGCCGAGCTCAAGGCATGGATTCAGGCGCAGCCTCACGGAAAAATCGATCCTGAGCTGGACAGCCCCGAACTCGAAACGGAGTTGCTCCAAGCCGTCGAGGAACCGCAACGCCCCTACGGCCATCAAGAGCTTCGCGAGGTTTGTTCGAGGGTGGCCCGCGAACTCGGCCAACGATGAGCCGAAAGCTCGTACGCACCGACATCTTCATCGTCGATGCGGCCAGTCACTTTGCGTGGTACGCGACCGAAGCGGAAACATCCACCGCCGAGCGATTTCTCACCGCGCTCGAATCCACGATTGACCGGCTCGATGAGTCACCCGAGTTGGGCCGAGTCTGCGGCTTCACACATCCGGCATTACGCGACCTGCGCTCCATCCGAGTCGATGGTTCGTTTGCTTCGATCCTCATATTCTACCGTCTCACCACCACCGAGTTGATTCTCTGGCGTCTGCTCCACGGCGCCCGGGACCTACCGCGACATCTTGCGCCGTAGGCGGTTTCGGCGAAACCGTCCAGCCTGCGTCCGCTTGCGACAAACGCCCGTTCGCCGACTGTCATGGGCAGGTTACCACCCCGCCCCATGAACCAGCACCACAACTCCCGCCTCTATCAGTCGGAAGTCTTCCGCATGGCCTGCCGGCAGTTCGACCTCGCCGCCGACGCCATCAATCTCTCCACCGAGGTCCGCGCCCGCGTGAAATACCCGCGCCGCGCCATCGCCGTCTCCATCCCAGTGCGACGCGACGACGGGCGCATCCAGATGTTCGAAGGCTACCGTGTGCAGCATAGCCTCGCGACCGGTCCGTCGAAGGGCGGCATCCGTTTCCACCACGACGTCACCATCGGCGAGGTGGCCGCACTCTCGATGTGGATGAGCTGGAAATGCGCGCTCGCCGGCCTGCCCTTCGGCGGCGCCAAGGGCGGCGTGGTCGTCGACCCGCGCGAACTCTCGCCGCAGGAACTCGAGCGCGTCGCCCGCCGTTACATGCAGGAGCTCATCCCCTTCGTCGGCCCCGACATCGACATCCCCGCCCCCGACGTCGGCACGAACGAGAAGGTCATGGGCTGGATGGCCGACACCTACTCCAACCACGTCGGGCACCTCGAACCGGCCGTCGTCACCGGCAAGCCGCTCTCGCTCGGCGGCTCGGCCGGCCGTCGCGAGGCCACCGGCTACGGCGTCGCGTACCTGATCTGCGCCTACCTCGCCGACCTCAAGATCCCGGTCTCCTCCGCCACCATCGCCATCCAGGGCTTCGGCAATGTCGGCAGCGAGGCTGCGCTCGCCTTGTCCGATGCCGGCGCGCGCATCATCGCCATCTCCGACTACCGCAGCGGCATCCACAACCCCGCCGGCATCGACATCCGCAAGGCCCTCGCCTACGTAGCGTACAACAAGGTCCTCGAGGATTTCGACGGCGGCGAACCGATCTCCAACGACGAACTGCTCGCGCTCGAGTGCACCGTGCTCGCGCCCTGCGCGCTCGAACGCGTCATCACCGAGAAGAACGTCCGCCACCTGCGCTGCCGGCTCCTCGCCGAGGGCGCCAACGGGCCCACCACCAACGGCGCCGACCGAGTCCTCGAGCGCCGCGAGGATATCACCCACCTCCCCGACCTGCTCTGCAACGCCGGCGGCGTCATCGTCTCCTACTTCGAATGGCTGCAGAACCGGCAGTCGTATTATTGGACTCGCGACGAAGTGCTGGAAAAACTCCGGCGCCAGCTCGACCAGGCGCGCGCGGCCGTCGAGGCCCAGCGCAACAAGATGAAGTTCAGCCGCCGCCTCGCCGCCCTCACCCTCGGCATCCAGCGCGTCGCCGACGCCAAACTCGCCCGCGGGTTGTTCCCGTGAGAGAACCGCAAAGCGCGACCAAGGTCGTGCCCCTGTAGGCCACCTCGTCGAGGTGGCCCCGTTTCGAAGACCGGCCAGGTCGACGCCCTGGCCTACAACGTCGCAGCAGCGGGCAAATCCGCGCGCGATTCATCAGCGCATCGTAAAACAGGCTCTGCAACCACGGCCGCGCTCGTCTTCTTCCGGCCGCCGCACACAGATTCCAGCGAATCCGCATGGACCACCCCACCCCGCCCCCAACGGTTCACCTCCGCATTCCGGCGTTTCTCCTCGCGGCCGCGCTGCTCCTGTTCGCACAGACCGCCGCGGCCCTTTCGCTGTCGTACCCCGCGACCGCCGAGGGTCTGGCCAATGTCGCGCTGAGTCCGGTCCCCGCCACCGTGACGGACAAAGACCCCGCGGCCCCGTTGATCTTCGCCGTCACCAACGGTTCCCTACCGTCCGGCCTCGCCCTTCGCGCCGACGGCGCCATCGCCGGCACCCCGACCGAGGCGGGACAATTCACCGTCCGGATCACCGCCACCAACGGGACCGCCACCGCCTCGACCTTCATCTGGCTCAACATCCGCACCATCACCGTCACCTATGCACTGCCGGTCTTTGTCGTCGGCCAGCCCGTGGCGACGATGCCGCACCCGAGCACCCGGCCGGCGATCTCCCTCCAGCTCCCGGGCATGCCCGACACCACCCTCGACTGCGCGGAGGGAACGCTGCCGCCGGGCCTGACGTGGAATGAGGACGGCTCCCTCGGCGGTACCCCGACGACGGCGGGCATCTACACTTTCGACATCACCGCGACCAACGGCCCCAATCGCGCCACGAGCAGCTTCACCGCGCTGGTCACCGCCACCGACCTCACCGCCCCCCGCAGCGCGCTCTTCTCCGATCCGGGCGTCGAGCATCTTCGCCCGGCGTCCTCGGCCGGCGAATACTACGTCGACTCGGTCCGCGGCGACGACGATCACAACGACGGCCGCACAGCCACGACTCCTTGGAGAAGCCTCGCCAAGATCCCCACCGGCAAGCTCCGCCCCGGCAACGTCATCCGGCTGGCCCGCGGCTCCCACTGGAACAAGCAGACGCTCTACCTGCGCGACGTGCAGGGCACCGCCGAGCAGCCCATCGTCGTGCAGGCCTACGGCGAGGGCGCGCCGCCCACCATCTCCAACTCCTATCCGCCCTGGGACCCCACCCAGCGGTATCCGGGCGTCTACATTTCCGGCAACGCCGCGCACCTCGTCGTGCTCGACCTCCGCATCCAGGACAACAGCGGTACCGACGGCATCTTCATCGGCCCCGAAACCAGCCACATCGTCGTGGCCGGAAACGAGATTCTCCGCTGCCGCTCGGGCCTGCGTGCGAGTGGCGACAACGCGACGATCGTCTCCAACTTCATCCACGACATCTACGTGCCGGGCGACTCCGAGTGTGGTGTCGGCATCTGGTATTGCGGCAGCAACCTCGAGATCGCCTGGAACCGCATCGCCAACTGCCACTCGCTCACCGGCGACACCATCGGCGGCGGTTCGCTCGAGTTCTACGGCGAACGCGAGGCGACCGGGTACGACTTCGTCTCCGACAATATCCGCATCCACCACAATCTCCTGCTCAACAACGCCAACTTCATGGAGATGTACGGCAACGCGAGCCGGATGGTCGTCGACCACAACCTCTACCTCTGGGGCGCCCACTACGCCTTTCTCCCGCATTGGGACAACTGGGGCCACACCCCCGCCTTCGGCCACCAGTGCACCTACGACATGCTGGTCGCGAACAACACCTTCGTCGCCCGCCCCGAACCGGCCCTGCGCGGCTGGGGAATCTTCACCCTGCTCTCGAACACCACGCACCCGAACCACATCCCCGACCCGGCGCTCAACTCGCTGGTCGTTCGCAACAACATCTTCAGTACAAACTCGACCATCGCCGCGGTGAATCCGCTCGGCGACGCGTTCGTCCACGAGCACAACCTCTACCATTTCACCGGCGGGGGCAGTCTCGGGAAACCGCTGACACTGCACGCCACCGAGCAGATCGCCGCGCCGCTGTTCCGCGCCGCCTTCCCCGGCGACTGCCGGATCGCCGCGACCAGCCCCGCGCGCAACGTCGCGCTCGGCCCCGTCGCCGGCGAGGATCTGCTTCGCGCGCCGACCGCGGCGGATGGCGCACCCGATCTCGGCGCCTACGAGTTCGAGCCGCGGCCGCTGTTCCGAACCCGCATCGCACTGCTCGAGCGGCCCGACCACTGCGAAGTCGTGTTCGGGCCAACCTCACCCGGTCGCACCTATCGGGTCTTCTCCAGCCCCACTCTCGCTCCGGGCGGCTGGATACAGCTCGGCCCCGATCTCGCGGGAGCCGGCGGGTACCTCACCGTCATCGACCAAGACGCCTCGGGTCCGCGGAGATTCTACCGGGCCGAGGAGGCCGCTGCGCCCTGAGCGTGGAACTGCTGGCCACCTCGCCGAGGTGGCCCGTCGAAACGGCCAGATCGACGACCTGACCTACAGCGTCGCGGCGAAACGCTCCATGCGCGCGATCACGCACTCGCGGCCGAGCACGCGGAACATGCCGGTGATCGACGGGCCCACGTTGGTACCGGACACCGCCAGGCGTGCCACCGACTGGTAGTCGCCGAAGCCGAGCCCCTTCGCCGTCGCCAGATCCTTGATCGCGGTCTCGAGCGCGGTGTCGCTGGAGAAGTCGGCCGTGCGCAGCATCTCGACCAGCTCCGCGAGGCGCGCCTTCGGATCGCCCTTGCCCATGACCTTGGCCTTCACCTTTTCGTCGACCGCAAAGTCCTCGGTGAAGAAATACGCAGTGTAGGCCGGCAGCTCCTCGATGCCCTTGATCTTGGGCTGGCTGAGCAGCATGACCTCGCGGAAGAACCCGGGCGCGGCGGCCAGCGCGGGCGCGACGTTGTGCCGCTCGCAATGTGCCCGGGCCTTGGCGACAAACTCCTCGGCCGGCAGCTCCAGCACGTAGAGCATGTTCATGTGCGCCATCTTCTTCTCGTCGAAGCGGGCGTTGCTCTGGTTCACACCGGGCAGGTCGAACAGCCCGATGATGTCGGCGATCGGCATCTTCTCGCGGTCGTCGCCGGGATTCCAGCCGAGCAGGCAGAGGAAGTTCACCACCGCCGCGGAAAGAAATCCGCGTTTCTGATACTCCTCGATGAGCGCGCCCTGGTCGCGCTTCGACATCTTGCCCGGGCCGTTCGACTTCAGGATCAGCGGAATGTGCGCGAACTTCGGCGGCGTCACGCCGAAGGCCTTGAAGAGCTCGACGTGCTTGCTGGTGTTCGAAAGGTGGTCCTCGCCGCGGATCACGTGCGTGATCTGCATCGCGATGTCGTCGACGACGTTGACGAAGTGGAACACCGGGTTGCCGTCGGAGCGGAAGATCACGAAGTCCTCGTCCTCGATGCGCTCGACGCGGCCGCGGATCTGGTCGTCGATGATCGCCGGCTCGTTGGCGACCTTCGTCACGGTCTTCTTGCGGTGGTCGTCGAAGACTTCCGTGCGCTCGCCGAGCAGCTTGAACCAGATCGCGCCGTCCTTCTCGTACACGCGCCCGGCGGCCTGGAGCTTGGCGAGGTATTCCTTGTAGATCTCGGAGCGTTCGCTCTGCCGATACGGGCCGAAATCGCCGCCCTTGCCCGGACCCTCGTCCCAGTCCATGCCGAGCCACTTCAGGCTGTCGTAGATGACGTTGAGGAACTCCTCGCTGTTGCGCTCCTTGTCGGTGTCCTCGACCCGCAGCACGAAGGTGCCACCGGTGTGGCGGGCGTAGAGCCAGTTGAACAGCGCGGTGCGGGCGCTGCCGATGTGGAAGAACCCGGTCGGGCTGGGTGCGAAACGGACGCGGACTTGGGAGTTGGCCATGGCAAAAAAAGGAGCCGCGATGAGGCGCAACCCCACTGAAAAAGACAAGAGCCGATGCCGCGCCGGGTTTGCCGACAGTGCGTGAAAATCGCCCCGCCCCACAAATCCGCTTGGCCGCCCCTTCGGCCGCCGCACCCTGACCTCGCTCCACGTACCCATCCGGGGGCAACCCGCTCTTACCATGCGCCCCCCCATCCGCCTCGCCGCCGGCTCGCTCGTTGCCGTTTTGCTGCTCTCCATCGCGGTGCGCCCGCCGGCCCCCCTCGCCCCCGCGACCGCGCCCGCCGCCGGGCAACAGGCCGTGGCCCCGACCACGACGGATTCGGCGCACGCAACGCCTCCGTTTTCCGGCGACACGGGGCGGAGCGCACGCCCCCTCCCGGCGCATCGCCCCCCGGGCATGCTCGGCGGCGGCGAACCCGTCACCCTCGCCAGCATCCCCGCCGGCAGCGCCTTGCGCCGCGACCTCGACCGCCTCGCGCCGGGTCCCCTCGACCGGGCGCTCACCCTTCTCTCGCGGGCCACCTTCGGGCTCGCCGACACCGAATCGCTCCGCGCCGATCCGGCCGGCGGCATCTATTTCGTCTGCACCAATGCCCCGCTCGCCGCCGCACTGGCCGAGCCCGCCACCCTCGCGACCGCCGAACCGGTGGCGCTGGCCGCCGCCGTCCCGATCTCGACCCCGCCGCTGCGGCACAGCCGCCCCGGCAGCACCAAGGTGCTCTATCTCGATTTCAACGGAGCCATCGTCACCGGGACGGCGTGGAACACCGCCTCCGCCCCCAGCTACGACTGCCTCCCCTTCGACACCGACGGCGCCCCCGACACCTTCAGCGACGCCGAACAGGCCACCATCGTCGAGATCTGGCAACGCGTCGCCGAGGACTACGCCCCCTTCGACATCGACGTCACCACCGAGGAACCCGCCACCTCCACCCGTCGCACCGCACACGCCCTCATCACCCGCCCGCAGGACCGCAACGGCGTCGCCCTGCCCAGCGCCAACGCCGCCGGCGTCGCCTACCTCGATGTCTTCGGCGACTCCAACTACGCGAACTACCGCCCCGCCTTCATCTACTTCACCGCACTGCCCTCCGGCGGCCCGGCCCGGGCCGACTACGTGGCCGAGGCGGTCGCCCACGAGATCGGCCACAACATGGGCCTCTCGCACGACGGCACCTCCCGATTGTCCTACTACGCCGGACACGGTTCGGGCGACACCTCCTGGGGCCCGATCATGGGCACGGGCTACAACCGCAACGTCTCCCAGTGGTCGAAGGGCGAATACTACGACGCCAACAACACCGAGGACGACCTCGCCATCCTCGACTCCAAGCTCTCCCGCCGGACCGACGACCGCGGCTCCACCCCCGCCACGGCGGAGGTCCTGCCCGACACCGGCGCCACCGTGGCGACCGTCGGCCTGATCGAGCGCGCCGACGACCGCGACCTGCTGCGCTTCGCCTCCGGTGCCGGCACGATCACCCTCACCGCCACGCCGTTCCTCGCCCCGGCGCACACCCGCGGCGGCGACGCCGACCTGATGATCGAGCTGCTCGACGCCACCGGCAACGTCCTCGCCACCGCCGCCCCGACCGGCACCACCGGCGCCACCCTCTCCGCCACGGTCCCCGTCGGCACCTTCTTCGCCCGCCTCTCCACCACCGGTGCCGGCACCCCCCTGGCCACCTCGCCCACCGGCTACACCATCTATGCCTGCCTTGGCCAATACACCCTGGAGATCGATCGGACCGTGCCCCCCGCGCCGGGCTGGCCGACCTTCCAAGCCGTCCATTTCTCCCCCGCCGAGCTGACCGACGATGGCATCTCGGGCCCCGACGCCGACCCCGACGCCGACGGCTGCACCAACCTCGCCGAGTACGCCTTCGCCCGCGACCCCCGCCAAAACGACCCGGGCGCGCCGCTCCGGCTCGTGCCCGACGAGGCCGGCCTCTCGCTCCTGTTCCAACGTTTTGTGGATACCGCGGATCTCGTCTACACGCTGGAGCGAAGCACCGACCTGGAGCAATGGGCCGCCGTGCCCGCCTCCGACTACGCGAGTTCGGTCGTGGCGACCACGGGCGACGTCCCCGCCGGCCTTTCCTCGCCCGGGATCGAAACCCTCGCCTACCTGCTCACGAACACCGCCGCCCAGCGCGAATTCTACCGTCTCCGGGTGTCGATCCCGTAGGGCCACATCCAGCCCACCGTCCCAGCCCTCCGGGAGGGACTCCGCTTCGACCTCCGGCGCCGCAGAAGTGCGAAATCCGGACTGTAAGAGCGTTCCTCGTTTGCCTGCCTTCCGACGCCTCCCAGCGTTGGCGCCATGTTGCTTCCCCGCCTCGCCGTGCTCGCCCTGTCGTTGCTCGCCACCGCGCCCTTCCTCGGTGCCTCCGAGCCGGCCCCGCTGCCCAACCCGCTGGTGCAACGCCGGGCCGATCCGTTCATCACCCGCCATTCCGACGGCTACTACTATTTCACCGCGACCGTCCCCGAGTACGACCGCATCGAGCTGCGCCGCTCCACCACCATCGCCGGACTCGCCACCGCCGACGCGAAGACCATCTGGCGCAAACACGCCACCGGACCGATGGGCGCTCACATCTGGGCACCGGAGCTCCACCGCATCGACGACAAATGGTACCTCTACTTCGCCGCCGGCGAGGCCGAGAAGATTTGGAACATCCGCATCTACGTGCTCGAAAACGCCGCCGCCAACCCGCTCGACGGCGAGTGGATCGAGCGCGGCCAACTCCGCACCCAATGGGAGACCTTCTGCCTCGACGCCACCACCTTCGAGCACCGCGGCGTGCGCTACCTCGTCTGGGCCCAGTCAGCCCCCGCCACCCAACACGGCACCAATCTCTACCTCTCGCGGATGGCATCGCCCACCGAGCTCACTGGCCCGCAGGTTCTCATCACCACACCCGAGCACGATTGGGAAAAAGTACGTTACCCGGTCAACGAAGGCCCCGCCGTGCTCATCCGGCACGGCCGCATCCACCTCGCCTATTCCGCCGCCGGTACCGGCGCCGAGTACTGCCTGGGCCTGCTCACCGCCGACGCGAACGCCGACCTGCTCGATCCCGCCGCGTGGACCAAGTCGCCCACTCCCGTCTTCGCCACCAGCGAGGCCCACGGCATCTACGGCCCGGGCCACAACAGCTTCACCGTCGCCGAGGACGGCACCACCGACCTCCTCGTGTACCACGCCCGCAACTACCGCGACATCGTCGGCGACCCGCTGCGCGACCCCAACCGCCACACCCGCGTGCAGCCCCTCGCCTGGCGCGCCGACGGCACGCCCGACTTCGGCGTGCCCGCCGCCGAGACCCCGCGCGGCCCGCTCGCCGTCTCCCTCGTCCCGCCCGCGCCCGCCGAGACCACCGGCTACGCGCTCGGCACCGCCGCCGATCCCGCCGGCACCACCATCGCCACCACCAGCCGCAACCTGCTGCTCGACGGCGCGCCGTGGACGCCTGTGATGGGCGAATTCCACTACAGCCGCTACCCCGCCGCCGAATGGCGCGAGGAGCTGCTCAAGATGAAGGCCGGCGGCCTCGACATCGTCGCCACCTACGTGTTCTGGATCCACCACGAGGAGACCGAGGGCGAGTGGAACTGGGCCGGCGACCGCGACCTGCGCCGCTTCGTCGAGACCGCGCAGGCGGTCGGCCTCAAGGTCATCGTGCGCGCCGGCCCGTGGTGCCACGGCGAGGTGCGCAACGGCGCCCTGCCCGACTGGATCGTCGCCCGCGGAAACGCCCGCACCGACGACCCCGCCTACCTCGCCAGCGCGACCAGGCTCTACCGCCAGATCGCCGCCCAGCTCGTCGGCCTGCTCTGGAAGGACGGCGGCCCCGTGGTCGGCATCCAGTTGGAAAACGAATACCGCGGCCCCGCCGAGCACCTGCTCACCCTCAAGCGCATCGCCCGCGAGGCCGGCCTCGACACCCCCCTCTACACCCGCACCGGCTGGCCCGCCCTCACCACGCCGATGCCCTTCGGCGAGATCCTCCCGCTCTACGGCGTCTACGCCGAAGGCTTCTGGGACCGCGAACTCACCTCCATGCCCGGCAACTACTGGGCCGGCTTCCATTTTTCCCTCCTGCGCACCGACGCCAACATCGCCAACGAGGCCCTCGGCCGCCGCGAAACCCGCGACGCCGACGACATCGCCCGCTACCCCTACCTCACCTGCGAGATCGGCGGCGGCATGGTCGGCAGCTACCACCGCCGCATCGTCCTCGACCCGCTCGACATCGAGTCGACCACGCTCATCAAGCTCGGCAGCGGCAGCACCTCGCCCGGCTACTACATGTACCACGGCGGCACCAACCCCGACGGCCTCACCACCCTCATGGAGGCGCAGGACACCGCCATGACGAACTGGAACGACATGCCGGTGAAGAACTACGACTTTCGCGCTCCACTCGGCCAATACGGCCAGGTGCGCCCGCAGTACCACCGCCTCCGCCGCCTCCACCTTTTCCTGCGCAGCTTCGGCGCGCAGCTCGCCGGCACCGCCGTCGCCCTGCCCGCGCAGCGCCCCGCCGGCAAGGACGACCTCGACACCCTCCGCTGGTCCGCCCGTTCCGACGGCGCACGCGGCTTCATCTTCGTCAACAACCACGAACGCGGCCGCACCCTCCCGCCCAAGGCCGATGTGCGATTCACGCTCGCCCCGCTCGGGCTCACCTTCCCGTCGCAGCCGGTCGAAGTCCCCACCGGCGCCGCCTTCATCTGGCCCTTCAACCTCGACCTCGGCTCGGGCGTGACACTCGCCCACGCCACCGCGCAGCCGGTCACCACGATCGCCGACGGCGACACTCAGGTCTATTTCTTCGCCGCCACGCCCGGCATCCCCACCGAGTTCGCGTTCGCCGAAGACAATATCGCCAGCACGACCGGCGAGCCGGTGCGCGATGCCGGCCGCCTTCTCTTCCGCGACGTGCAGCCCGATCGCGACATCGCCCTGCGTATCCGTACAGTCGACCACCACGAGATCGCCATCGTGCTGCTCGGCGACGCCGACTCGCTCGCGCTCTGGCAGGCCCGCTGGCGCGGCAAGGAACGCGTCTTCCTCTCCGCTTCGCCCCTGGTCTTCGACGGCGATACCGTGCGGGTAACCACAAGTCCCCGTAGCGGAACGCGTCAGCGTTTCGACTCCTTCGCCAACGCCGACCACGTCTTCGTCGCCCCGGCCGACGACCTCGAGACCGCCGAACAAGATCGCCCCTGCTACCTCGCCCCGCTCGCGATCACACTCCCCTCCGTCGCCGCCCACCCCGTCGCCATCGAACCGCTCCGTCCCGCCGGCGCCCTGCGCACGATCGGGCTCGGCAGCAAATGCCCCAAACCCGTCGCCGCCGCCCCGGGCGACGCCGACTTCGCCGCCGCCGCCGTCTGGCGGATCAAGCTCCCCGCCGACCTGGACCTCGCCGCCGATCCGTTGCTACGTTTTCACTACACGGGCGACGTCGCCCGTGTGAAGATCGGCGACACCTTCGTGATGGACGACTTCTACAACGGCGAGCCCCTCGAGCTCGGCCTCGCCCGCCACGCCGCGTTGCTCCAAGCCGGCGGCGAACTCACGATCGAGATCCTCCCGCTGCAGAAGGATGCGCCCATTTTCCTGCGGGATTCGGCCAAGCCCGCGGCCTACGGCCCCGACAACGCCGCCTGCGGGTTGCACCAGGTCGAACTGTTTCCCCGCCCGAACGTCGAACTCTGAGAAACCCGGGGGCGTCCGTTCGGCAACGGGACAAATCGCCCCGTCGGCCGGCGCGGAGGATCGAAACCCCGGCGAGTACCGCCGCATCGCACTGCGATCCGAAAAACAAAGCGCCGCCGATCTTTGGGATCGGCGGCGGAAAATGGAGCGGGCGAAGAGACTCGAACTCTCGACGTCCACCTTGGCAAGGTGGTGCTCTACCAACTGAGCTACGCCCGCTTGAGAAGAGGCGCGAAGTAAGGAGTCCGGCTCTTTTCCCGTCAACACGCATTTTCGAAAAATCTGCATCGCGCCGAACATCGGTTTCGCGCGACCCCCGCGCCCCGTCTCCAGACGCCGGCACCCGCCCACCGGGAAGCGCTGTCGTATCCGTCAATTCGATCCACCGGAGCACGCCGCCCTCCGGGAATGTTGCCCCGTCCCGCTACCTCCGATTCCCGCGTTCACCCCGTCGCCGTGGCGAAGGCCTTCGACCGCCGGCACTGCAGGGCAGATGCCGGCCGGCCGTCGCGAACTGTCCTATACGCATCAGTAGTCGTAAAGGTTGGGATCGCGCGTCGGCATGCCCCCGAACCCGCGCCCGCCGGCCTCGCCCTCGTTCCCCTCTGTATCCGGGAATGCGCCACCCATCTGCTCCTCGAGCTTGTCGGGATCCGTCCCCTCCTCGAGTTTCCGCACGACCTCCTCCATCTGCTCGTCGAGCCGTTCGCCCGTGACCTCCGACATCTTCCGCATCATGCGGGCCATCGCGCGGGGATCGTTCTCATCGACGCCGTCCATCTCCCGTTCCATCTCGGCGAACGCGGCGTCCAGACGCGCATCCTCCGGGCCCTCGGCATCGCCGGGCCCGCCGGCCGCGTCCATCGGCGGGTTCTCGCCGGCGCCGCTTTCCGCCTTCGGCGCCTCGCGCCGGCCCGTGATGGCGAACGCCGACATCATCCGCTCCATCCGGAACGCGGGATTGTCCGGGCACTGCGGCACCGTCCGCCCCTGCTCCAGCGTCTTCGCGAAGAACTGGTAGATCCGATTGTTGTCGGGGCAGTAGTACTCGTAGATCGGCATGGATCGCTATCTAGACCCGCCGCGGGGACGGACAAGTCGCAAGTGATCCTCCGCGCGGCACTGCGCTGGGCGTGCTCAGCCCGCCGCGGCGTCGGCTGGAGCGGCTGCGAGCGGCAGCTCCACCAGGATCGAAGTGCCCGTGCCCGGTTGCGTCTGGATGACGACGCGCCCCCGGTGCAGCTCCGTCAGCTTCACCGCTATGGCCAGACCCAGCCCCGAGGTGTGTTTCTCCACGAAGATGCGCTCGAACTGGTCCGGCGCCCGGACGCTCGTCACGACCTCGGCCGGAATTCCCGGGCCTTCGTCGGTGACCGACAGCCAGAATTTGTCCCCGGTCACGCGACAATGGAGCTCCACGCGGTTGCCGGCCGGGGAGAACTTGAACGCGTTGTCGATGAGCTCTTCGGCCAGTTTGGAGAAGTTCTGGTCGCTCACCGCGAGCTCCGCCGCCGCGGGCGTCAGCCGCAGATCCTCGCGGCGGTTGTGCCGCTCCGCGACCCGCTCGGCGATCTCCGCGAGCACCTTCTGCGCTTGGCAGGGCACCACCTGCCGGAGCCACACCTCATGGTCCTGCTCCACGGAGAGCAGCTCGAGTTGGGAATAGATCAGGAAGTTGCGGACCAGCCGATGCAGCCGCTCGCCGGCGGACTGGATGTCGCGACCGATTTCGGCCACCTCGGTCGGTACGACTCGCTCCGCATCGTCCCGCAGAATGTCCGCCAAGCCGATGATGCCGGACAACGGGGTGAGCAGCTCGTGGGGCAGCATCATGCTGATGTGGCTGCGCAGCAGACGCGCCTTGTCCTCAGCCTCACGCCGGAGCTCCTCGGCCTTCCGCAGGCGCGCCGTGATCAACGCCAGCAGCTCCGGGATGTCGAACGGCTTCGGCACGTAGTCGTCCGCCCCGAGCCGCATGCCTTCGCGCATCCCGTCCAAATCCGCCACCCCGGTCATGAGCACAAACGGGATGTTCTGCGTCTCGGGTCGGCCCCGCAGCTGCCGCAGGACGTCGTAGCCCGTGGTGTCGATCAACCCCACATCGCAGAGAATGAGGTCCGGCTTCTCCTCCAGCGCCAGATCAACTCCGGCCAAGCCGCTGGCCGTCTGCACGACCTCGTACCCCGCGCGCTCCAGCGCCCGGGTAAGCAGCAGGCGCATGCTTTCTTCGTCGTCGATTACGAGGAGCTTCGGCATCGGCAGTGGGGACGAGTGGACCAGGATGTGATCGGACCGTGTGGGTGCTTCCGTAGGGTTTTCGGTCCCCTCGACAACTGGTTCGCACGGTGTGTCGCGGTGGGCGGGGCAGGCTACCTCACTTGGCCCCCTCGCCAAACAAAAAGCCGCGGTGGAAAGACCGCGGCTTCTCGGGAAATTCTCAGACGCGCTTACTTCCAGCGAAACCGCCGATACCCGGTGACGCCCAGCACCAGCACCCCCAGCACCGCCGCATAGGTCGAGGGCTCGGGGACAACGGTGTTGGTGGCCAGCGCATATTGTGAATCAGCCCAGCTGCCAACGCCGGTTGAAGTAGTCAAGAATTGGAGTCCCAACGTCGCGCCGTCGGAAGGAAGAAACCACGCAGCGGAAACATCAATTGGGGCGGAACTAGTGAATTGCCCAAATATGGTTCCGACGGTCAATGAACTAGTGGGCGAACTCGCAGTCAGTGTAGGAAACCAACGAAGCATCAGCGCATCTCCCGCCCCGAGATCTCCGGCGAAATTGATGTCCGAAATCACCACCGAGGTCGTTCCCGGGAGGCCGGTGAGCGAAGAATCCAACCCAAACGAGGCAAGAATAACGTCATCACCGCTGACAAAAGCACCAGCGGTCGGTGCCGCAAAATCGGAGCCACTAGTACTGGCGATTAGTTGTACCAATCCGCCGTCAGGAAAAACTGTACTTATCGAAGATCCGTACAGCGTGCCCAAATCGAGGCTAATCGAAACACTCGCTTGCGCTGCCAGCGAAAGAAATGGGGCTGATACGAGCGCAATCAGCTTCTTGTTCATATGTTTTCAGTATGTGGGATTATTCAGCCAGGCGTTCGTGGCATTAGCTACGCCATTCGCAGCTTTTCGAACAATGACTCCGGTGCCAGCTTTGAAAATCTGCTCCGCGCCAAAATTCGCAGTCACAGGCTGCCCAACTTTACGCCACGCATTGTTATAAAAGTAATAGATCGCGGTTGCGCTCTTATTGGTTCCTGTCGCGGAGTTATCGAAAACATACAGCTGGTCTTTTCGAGAGAGTGGCGACGTAGATGCAACAAAAGCTCCGCTCGTGATCAAACCACTATCATCGAGCGAGACCTCTGTAGGCCGAGCAAGCGCAACGAGATTATCTTGTTGTCCTGCAGCCAACGAAGTCAGACCGATCTCGATGGGAGACATCGAAACTGCCCCAACTACAGTAAGGGTGCCTGGACGCGTCTTGTTTCTAACAACAAAATACGAATCAGGCAGGATAACGGCGTCGTCGAAACTCGATGCAACCGCCACTCCAACTTTTCGCCACGACGAATTATAGAAGTAAAAGATCGAGGAGGCCGCAAGATTCACTCCCAAGGCATTTTGCGCGGTGAACAAAAGCTCGGTTTTCCGCGATAAGGTAGACGTGCTCGCCTCGAACGACACCCCGGCGTCCGCCGCCGGGAAAATGGTCCCCAGCGTCCAGTAGGGTGTGATCTGCAACTTGTCGCCGGCAGCCACGGTCGAAAGCGAGTCGCCGTTCAAGTCGATCGTCAGCGCACTCGTCGTGTTGCCCAGAACGGTGAAGTAGGCCCCGGCGCGCGCACCAGAAAGGAACCGCACGTAGTAGGTCTTCGGCTGCACGCTCGGCGAGTACAGGAACTGGTCTGCCGTCCAACCGGTCGTGCCTTGAACTGCGATGATCTCACCCGAAACGCTCGCCACCACACCGCGAAACTCAGGAGCACGCTCGAGTGGAGCTGATACGATTGTGTCCGAGCCGGCAAGCTGGGTGAGCTTCACAAATCCCACCGGGTCGGTCGTGGCGGTCTGGGCAAACACGCCCACCGCGAGTAGGGGTAGCAAGGCTAACGCAGAGAGTTTTCGCATGTTTGCCATAAGGGTATGCGCCAACGACGCTGAACCCGCCCGCGGGGGCAGCAACCTCAAACTCCTGCAACTTGTGGCTAAAAACCATGACGCCGCCACGGGAACGCCGACACAGACGTACCCGCGGGATCGTGCCACCGGTAGCAATCCCGCCCCTTCGCCTCCGCCGTGCCGGACCGGCTCCGCTCCGGCACGGCGACCGGCGCGCAAACCGCCGCCGCCTTGGATGAGGGTTTGGCGCCCGCCCCGGTTGCGCCGCCGGGGCCACGGGCTAGCTTGCCCCATGAAGACCATCCTCGCCCCCGTCGACTTCTCCGCGGTCACTCTCCGCGTCGTAGAGCAGGCCGGCGAACTCGCCAAGGCGTTCGCCGGCACCGTCGAGCTGTTCCACGCCATCGCGCCGCCGATCAATGTCGTGACCTACGACATGCCGGTGGATGCCTTCACCAAGGAGATCGAGTTCGCCCAGGAGCAGGCCGAGCGGAAGCTCGGGGAACTGCGTCGCGGTCTCGAGGCCAAAGGCCTCTCCTGCACGACCAAGTTCACCCAAGGCCACGCGGTGGCCGTCATCCTCGAGGAGGCGCGGCGGCTGCCGGCGGCCATGATCGTGATGGGCGCGCACGGCCATGGTGCCCTGTATGAACTCCTGGCCGGCAGCACCACCCACGGCGTGCTGCATCGCGCGCCCTGCCCTGTCGTGATCCTGCCCTCGCCGCTACCGGCGCGTTGATTCCCCCGCCTACGCCCGCCACGCCCGGCGCATTCCCGCGGTCGCGAGCGCGAGACTGACCAACGCGCTCGCCGGCATCGCGACCGCGGCCACCAACGGGTTCACCAGCCCCGCCAGCGCGAGCGACACGGTGCCGGCGTTGTAGCAGACGGCGAAGACGAAGACCCGCCGCAGCGCGCGCCGCCGGAGCGCGGCGACCGCGAACAGCCGCCGCACTCCGCGCAGGCCGCGCCCGAGGTAATAGAAGTCGCACTTCCGCTCCAGCATGCCGCGGTGGATCACCGGCGTGCCGCGCGCATGCGCGGCATCGAAGGCGAGGCTGTCGTTCGCGCCGTCGCCGAGCATCAACGTGTCGCGGGCGTCGTGCGCCAGCACCCAGTCGCGTTTCTCCTCCGGGGTGAGTCCCCCGAGCGCATTCTCCGCCGGCACCCCGAGCGCCGCGGCCAATGCCGCCACCTTCGCCGGCCGGTCGCCGCTGAGGATGTACACCGCGCGCCCCTCGCGCTGGAGCACGGCGATCTCGGCGCGCGCATCGCTGCGGGCCGACTCCGCGAAACGGAACTCCGCGAGCACCCGCCCGTCATGGACAAAGCATGACTCGCCGGCCTGTGGCCGGGCGACGCCGGCCCGCGGATCGCCAAACTCCGGACGCCCGAGCGTCCACTCCCCGTCGGGGCCGCGCAGCCGCACGCCTTGCCCGACCACCTCCTCGATTTCCGGCCTTGTCGAGGATGGCGGATCCCCCGCCACTTGTCGCTCGGCCTGGGTCCACGCCAGGGCCTCCTGCAACGCGCGCGCGGTGGGATGCGGGTTGTCCTGCACCAGTTGCCAGAGCCGTAGCCGCTCCGGGGATGTCAGCGCCTCCAAGGCTTCGGAATTCGCAAGGAGCGGCGTCTCCAGGGTGAGCGTGCCGGTCTTGTCGAAGATCGCCTTCCGCACGTGCCGCAACCGCGGGAACAAGGAGAGCTCGCGCACGAACACGCCGTGGCGCCGCATCGCCGCGACCGCGAGCTCCTCGACAAGGGGAAACGCCACACCGATGCCGCAGGGGCAGGAGGCGACGAGGACCGCGATCGTCACGTGCAGCGCCTTCAGACCGTCCGCCGCGAACCACCACCACCCCGCCCCGCCGCCCGCGGCCAACACGAGGATCGCCGCGAGATACCAGCGCACGACCCGCTCCGCGCCTTCGTGCCGGAAGCCCCGCGCGCCGCTGGTGTCGAGCAGTCGCGCCAACGCGGACTCGCTCCAGTTCTCGAGCGCCTCGAGCCGGAGCTCGTGCAGGCTCGCGCCGACGGCCCCGGCCGGCACCGTCTGGCCCGCGGCGACCTCGCGCGGCTCCGGTTCCCCGTTGATCCATTCGGTGGTCACGGTCGCCGGCCGGTCGAGCAGCCGCGCCGCCACCGGCACCACCTGCCCCGCGCGGAGCCGGAAGACCCGGCCGCGGACGAGGGTCGACACCGCGCGCCGCACGGCGCCGCCGTCCTCCACCAGCACCTCCGCCGGTTCGCGGGAAAGCGAGAGCAGCTGCAGGCGGTTGCGTTCGATCGCCGTCTCCTGCGTCCAACGCCCCACCAGCATCAGGAAACTGAACACAGCGACGAAGTCGAAGTACACGAGGTGCTCGTGTCCGCCCAGCCAGCCGACGAGCGACCCGGCGTACCCGATCGCCAGGCCGAGCGTGATCGGCACGTCGAGGTTGATCAGACCGTGCCGCACCGCCGCCCACGCGCGTTGCGCGAAGAAGCCGCCGCCCGTGGCGAGTCCGGCCGTGGCGAAGAGCGCCTGCAGCCCCTCGAAGACCGGCCAGAACTCGGAGCTCCGCTCGAGCCCGAGGTACGAGGGCAGCGCGAAGATCATCGTGTTCATCGCGAACGCCGCGGCGAGCCCGAGCCGCAGGCGCAGCCCCTGCGCCGTGTCCGCGCCCGGCTTCTCGCCGGCCGGGCCGACCAGATAACCGAAGGTCTGCAGCTCGCGCGCGAAACCTGCGGCGTCGAACCGGCCGGGCTCCCACCGCCAGAACAGCCGGCCCTGCGTCGCGTTGATCTCGATCCGCACCGCGCCGGCCCGGCGCCGGAAGAGCCGCTCGATCAGCCAGACACAGCCGACACACGAGATGCCCTGCACGTCGAGCACGAGTTCGGCGGTGCCCTTCGCGCCCGCCTCCGCGCCAGACACGGCCTCGGCGAGCCAACTGTAGTCGCGCGGCTGAAACACCGCGCTTCCCGCCGGCGAGACCGCGTGGTCCTTGAGCTCGTAGAACCGCTCCAGCCCGTCGTGCACGATCCGCGCGTGCACCGCGGCGCAGCCGGGGCTGCAGAACTCCGCATGCCCGCCGGTCGGCGTGAAGGCCGTGCCGCAGTGGCGGCAGGTCGCCGTGGCGGCGATGCCGGAGGTTTCGGGTTTCGGGGTTCGGGTGTCGGGGGCGGCCACGAGGAGGAGTCGCCCCGACAGAAGGCAACGAAGGGAACGAAGCGCAAGCGCTCCCTCGGGCCGCGGGGACTCTCCTTCAGTCCGCCCCCTCGCCGCTCCCGCACCGGACACGAGCGCAGCGCCAAACCGGGCGGGCTGAAGCCCCGCCCTACCTCGCGCGCCGCGCCCAGGCGCGCCGCAGGAAACCGCGCCCCTGCCAGAGCACGAGCAGCAGATTCGCCGCCGCGGCGACGAATGCGGCGTCGCCGCGAACCAACCACAGCGCGACGGCCGCGCCGCCGATCGCCGGCGCGGCCAGCAGCGCATACAGGAAGGCGTCCGCCGGCCGCAGCCAGCGGCTGCGCCATTGCCAGCCCAGGGCCGCCAGGTACGAGAGGCCGCCGAGCGAGGCGGAGATCGCCACGCACCACGCGGCGGCGTCGCCACGCCCGTCGCGGCGCAAGGCGGCGGCGAGCAGCACGAGCAACAGCTGGTTGAATACACTGAAGGCGAGCGCGAGGTCGAAGACGAGCTGCGGCGAGACGGGGAACCGGTCCCCCTCGATGCCGAGCCGGCTCGCGAGCGCGCAGCCCGAGCAGCAGAACGCCTTCTCGCCCGCCGGCGGACGGCGGGGGGCGCGGAACGGCAGGCCGCAGTAGTCGCACGTCAGTCGTTCCATGATGCGCCTGCGCGTTTCGGGCCGCCGGGCCGGGATCCCGCCGGTCCCCTCACTCGGACTCGCCCGGGTCGAGGTGGCGGATGAGGATTTCCTGCAGCGAGGCGAGCAGCATGTAGGCGGTGATCGCCGTGCGCTCGTCCTTGTTCAAGCGGGCCGGATCGATGTCGCCCTCCTCGAGCGCGGAGTCGGCCAGCGCGCCAAGCTTCCGGGTGCGGAGCTTCAGGCGCAGCGCCGAGGCGGCGCGCAGGAGCGGCTCGCAGTCCTCGGGGCCGAACTCCGCGATGCCCTCCTTGCGGAACTCGTCGGTGTCGAAGATCGCGGCAAACCGCGCCTGGTCGTCCTGACTCTGGTTCGCGATGTCGCCACGCCAGTCGTCGCGGAAGTCCGCCTCGATCGCCTCGAGGTCCGGCTCGAACGCGAGCGCGCCCTCCCCGGTCTCGCGCGCGAGCGGGAGCAGATATTCGAGCAACGGCCCCACGACGGGCGCCGGCAGCTTCAGTTCGAGTCGTTTATCCTCCATCGCCGCTCCGTTCGATATGGGCCGAGAGTTGCCAGGTCTGCAGAGTGTGCGCGTAGGCCTCGGCCCGCTCCCGCTCGCCGGTCCAGACCACCGAGCGGCCCTTCTTGTGCACCTCGAGCATGTGTTTGCGCGCCTTTGCCTCGGTGAAACCGAGCACGCGTTTGAAGACCAGCACCACGTACGACATGAGGTTGACCGGGTCGTTGCAGACGACGACCAGCCAGGGCGTGGTCGGTTTCGGCGCGGCTTTCTTCCGCGTCGACGGCTTCTTGGCGGTCTTGGGCGCGGCCACGCTCATGGCGTCGGATTCGCGGCGGCCGCGCAGTCGCGCACGACATCGGTGAGCTTCGCCGCCGCCTCGGCGACGGGCACTTTGGCGACATCCTTGGAGTTGCGGAGCTTCAGCTCCACCACGCCTTCCTTCAGGCCCTTGCCGCCGATCGTGACGCGGACCGGGATGCCGATGAGATCGGCGTCCTTGAACTTCACGCCCGGGCGCTCGTCGCGGTCGTCGATGAGCACCTCGGCGCCGGCGGCCTCCGCCGCGGCGGCGAGCTTGCGCCCGAGTTCGGCGATCTCCGGCACCTTCGGGTCGAGCAGCGTGATGATCACGTGGTACGGGGCGACGTTCCACGGCCAGCGCAGGCCGTCGGCGTCGTTCGCCTGCTCGATGACCGCCTGCAGCGTGCGGCTGATGCCGATACCGTAGCAGCCCATGACCATCGGCT
>JAEZUE010000008.1 GCA_023443455.1 Verrucomicrobiota bacterium | reverse complement strand
CCCTTCGACGCCTCCGCGCTCGAGTTCGTGCTCCCCGAAGACCCGAACGAGGCGCTCACCATCGCCCGCGAGATGTTCGAAGGCTTCTTCTCCGAATCGACCGACCGGCTGGCCGAGCTCCAGCAGGCCGCCCGAACCCGAGATGTGGAGACGACCAACCGCGTGGCGCACCGCATGAAAGGCGCCTGCTCCATGATCGGCTTCCGCGTGATCGAGAAACTCACCGGCGAACTCGAAAACGGCGCCCGCTCCGGCCAGCCCGCCACCCCCGAGGCGGTCGCCGCGCTCGGGCCGGCCCTGGATGCCGCCCGCGACGCCGCCGCCCGCTGGGTCGCCACGCTCGCGGTACGCGCCAACTGACCCGACCGCCGGCTCCGCGCAGCCGCCGGTACCGACGACGTCCGCCAACCGCAGAGGCGGGGCAGCTGCGCCCTGTTCGCGGTCGAGCCCCTGCGGCCCACGCTCGTGCACCAGCTCGGCGGGGCCGAGCTTCCCCCGCCGGCGGCCGGCCACTGGTCGCCGCCAACCACCGCCTGCCCTCACCGCCCCGGCAACACGTGGAGATAGAAAAAGAAAAAGTGGCAGGCGCTGCCGCCGAGCACGAAGAGGTGCCAGATCGCGTGGCCATAGGGCAGCCGCTTCCAGACATAGAATGCCACGCCGGCCGTGTAGGTGAGCCCGCCGGCGACCAACCACCAGAGCGCGCCGCCGGGGAGGCGTTGCCAGAGCACATGCAGCACGAACACCACGATCCAGCCCATCGCGACGTAGGCGCCCAGCAGCAGCCGTTTGAAACGATCGATGAAGAGAAACTTCATCGTGATGCCCGCCACCATGATGCCCCACACGATGCCGGCCATCGTCCAGCCGAGCGGCCCACGCAGCGTGACCAGCAGGATCGGCGTGTAGGTGCCGGCGATGAGCGCGAAGATCGCCGCGTGGTCACAGCGTTTCAACCACGCCTTCGCCTTCGCGCCCGGTACCGCGTGGTACAAGGTCGAGGCCAGGTAGAGCGAGACCAGCGAGGCCCCGTAGAGCGAAAAGCTCACCACCCGCCACGGGTCGCCGATCTGCACCGCGCCCACGACGAGGATTACCAGCGCCGCGATCGCGAGCAGCACACCCACGCCATGCGTGATGCTGTTGGCGATCTCCTCGCCCACCGTGTAGTGCCGCGCCGTGCTCATCGCGGCCAGTTTCACCAATCGACGGTCCGCGCCAATCCGCAAAAAAGCCCGCCGGATTCCCGGCGGGCGTTGAAAACGGATTCGAGGAGCGCCGCTCAGTCCTTCCAGAGCTGGAGGACCTTGAGGTAGTTGGCGCGCTCGAAGGCGGAAGGATCCGGGCAGTTCTGGAGGCTGAGCGCACCGCGCATCTGCGCGATCGACTCGTACTCCTTCTCCTCCATCCACCGCTTGAGCCCGTCGAGCATCGTGCCGATCGCGGCCGGGTTGTGCTTGAGGATCGCGGACACCACCTGCACGACGCTCGCTCCGGCGAGGATCGCCTTGGTGACATCGGCCGCGCTGTGCACGCCGCCGGTGCAGGCCATCGGGATCTTCACCTGTCCGAAAAGGATCGCGAGCCAACGCAGGCGCAGGCGGAGCTCCTCGGGCGAGGAGAGGTCGAGCTTGGGGATCACCTCGAGCGCCTCGAGATCGATGTCGGGCTGGTAGAAGCGGTTGAAGAGCACGAGGCCGTCGGCGCCGTTGAGCTCCACTTCCTTGGCGAGGTGGGCCATCGACGAGAAGAAAGGCGAAAGCTTCACCGCGACCGGGATCTTCACGCCGGCCTTCACGGTGCGCACGATCTCGAGCACGTCGGTCTCGACCTCCTCGCCGGAGACGGCGCCGTCGGTGGCGAGGTAGTACAGGTTGAGCTCGAGTGCGTCAGCGCCGGCCTGCTGGATGAGGTTGGCGTATTCGACCCAGCCGCCGATCTGCGTGCCGTTGAGCGAGGCGATGAGGGGGAGCTTGCAGCTCTCCTTCACCTTGCGGATGTGCTCGAGGTACTCCTGCGGGCCGAGCGCGTAGTCGTCGCTCTCCGGGAAGAAGTTGGCGGCCTCGGCGAAGACGTCCTCGTGGCGGCGCAGGTGGGCGTATTCGGCCTTCATCTCGCGGTCGATCTGCTCCTCGAAGAGCGAGTGCAGGACGATGGCGGAGGCGCCGGCGTCCTCGAGCGCCTTCACGCGGTCGAGGTTGTCGACCAGCGGGGAGGCGCCGGGCATGATCGGGTTGGCGAGCTTGAGACCGAGGTAGGTGGTGGAGAGGTCGAGGGCCATGGGTGGTTCGGGTTTCGAGTTTAAGGATTCGGGAGTGCCGGCCCGGGGCCGGGTGTCCGCGGAAACTGGTTGCTGGGAGCAGGAAAGCGCCGCGCGGGTGGAGCGCAACGGGCGGAACGAGAAAAAGGGCGGCACCGTGACCGGTGCCGCCCCGCGAAACTTACTGGTTGCGAACGAACATCGCGGCCTCCGGTCAGGACGAGGCGGGCTCGGTCTTGGCCGCGGCCACGGTCGCCTTGGCGGCGTCGGCCATCTGCTGGTACACGGTCCAGCGGGCGGTCACGCTCTTCTGCGCCATCTCGGCGAGGGCCGCCGCGCGCTCCGGCGCCGCCTTGTGGAGGAACTTGTAGCGGATCTCGTTCTGCGTGTACTGCGACAGCGCGATCTTCGGGGCCATGCAGTCGAGCACGAAGTCCGGCTCCCCACGGGCGGGGCGGCGCGGGTCGTAGCGGAACAGCGGCCAGTGGCCGGACTCGACGGCGAGCTTCTGCTGGTCGAAGCCCTTCGAGAGGGCGTAGCCGTGGGCGATGCAGTGCGAGTAGGCGATGATCAGCGACGGGCCGTCGAAGCTCTCGGCCTCGCGGAAGGCCTGGATCGTCTGGGTGTCCTTCGCGCCCATCGCCACGCGGGCGACGTAGACGTTGCCGTACTGCACGGCCATGAGGGCGAGGTCCTTCTTGCCGGTGTCCTTGCCGTTGGCGGAGAACTTCGCCACCGCGCCGATCGGGGTCGACTTCGACTTCTGGCCACCGGTGTTCGAATACACTTCGGTGTCCATGACGAGGATGTTGACGTTGCGCCCGGTGGAGAGCACGTGGTCGAGACCGCCGTAGCCGATGTCGTAGGCCCAGCCGTCGCCACCGAGCACCCACACACTCTTCTTCACGAGGTAGTCGGCGATCTGGGCGAGCGTCTTGCCCTGGAGCGAGTCGATGCCCGCGGCCTTGGCCTTGATCGCGGCGACGACGCGGCGCGCCTCGGCGATGCCGGCCTCGTTGGTCTGGTCGGCCTTGGCGAGGGCCTCGACGAGGCCGTCGCCGAGCTGGGGCGCGAGCTCCGCGAGCAGCAGGTGCGCCTTGGCTTCGAGCTGGTCGGCCGCGAGGCGCAGGCCGAGACCGTACTCGGCGTTGTCCTCGAAGAGCGAATTCGACCAGGCCGGGCCGCGGCCTTCGGCGTTGGTGCAATACGGGGTGGTCGGCAGGTTGCCGCCGTAGATCGAGGAGCAGCCGGTGGCGTTGGCCACGAGCAGGCGGTCGCCGTAGTACTGGGTGAGCAGCTTGACGTACGGGGTCTCGCCGCAGCCGGTGCAGGCGCCGGAGAACTCGAAGAGCGGCTCCATGAACTGCGAGCCCTTGAGGTCGGGCTTGAGCTGGGTGCGGTCGGGCTTGGGGAGGGCGAGGAAGAAGTCCCAGTTGATCTTCTCCTGGGCCACGAGCTCGGGCTGCGGAGCCATCATGAGGGCCTTCTTCTGCAGGTTGCTCTTGTCCTTGGCCGGGCAGACCTTGGCGCAGAGCGTGCAACCGGTGCAGTCTTCGGGCGAGACTTGGATGGTGAAGGAGCAGTCCGGGTTTTCCTTCGAGCGGAACGCGGTGCTCTTGAACGACTCCGGCGCGCCCTCGAGGGCCTTCGTCGGATAGAAGTTGGTACGGATCGCGGCGTGCGGGCAGACCAGCGCGCACTTGTTGCACTGGATGCAGAGCGAGGCGTCCCAGACCGGGATCTCGAGGGCGATGTTGCGCTTCTCCCAGCGGGTGGTGGAGAGCGGGAAGGTGCCGTCGATCGGGAAGGCGGAGACCGGGAGCAGGTCGCCTTCGCCGGCGAGCATGCGGGCGGTCACGCGCTGCACGAAGTCCGGCGCGTCGGCCGAGACGGCCGGCGGGCGGCGGCGGCTGGTGGTCGGGGCGGCGGGGACCTTGATCTCGAAGAGCGCGGCCACGGAGTTGTCCACGGCGGTCCAGTTCTTCTTCACGACCTCCTCGCCCTTCTTGCCGTAGGATTTCTGGATGGCCTTCTTGATCTGGGCGATGGCGTCGTCCTTCGGGAGGATGCCGGCCAGGGCGAAGAAGCAGGTCTGCATGACCGTGTTGATCTGGCCGGGCATGCCGCTGGCCTTCGCCACGTTGTAGGCGTCGATCGTGTACACCTTGAGCTTCTTGGCGATGATCGCCTCCTGCATCTCGAGGGGCATGTTGTCCCACACCTGCTCGGGAGTGCCGAGGGCGTTGATCAGGAAGGTGGCGTTCGGGCGGGCAATGGTCGTCATGTCGACCTTGTCCATGAACTGCTGCTGGTGGCAGGCGACGAAGTTGGCTTGGCGGACCAGATACGTGGAGCGGATCGGCCGCGGGCCGAAGCGCAGGTGCGAGGTCGTCATCGCGCCCGACTTCTTCGAGTCGTACACGAAGTAGCCCTGGGCGTAGAAGTCCGTCTCCTCGCCGATGATCTTGATCGAGTTCTTGTTGGCCGAAACGGTGCCGTCGGCGCCGAGGCCGAAGAAAACCGCGCGGGTGACGTCGTCGGTCTCGGTGTCGAGCTCGGTGTCGTAGTCGAGCGAGGTGTGGGTGACGTCGTCGACGATGCCCACGGTGAAATGGTTCTTCGGCTTGTCCTTGGTGAGCTCGTTGTAGACGGCGATGATCATCGCCGGGGTGAACTCCTTCGAACCGAGGCCGTAGCGGCCGCCGATGATCTTCGAGACCTTGCGGGTCTCGGATTCGGCGAAGGCGGCGACCACGTCGAGATACAGGGGCTCGCCGATCGCGCCGGACTCCTTCACGCGGTCGAGCACGGCGATCTTCTTCACCGTGGCCGGGAGGGCCTGCATGAACGCCTCGATGGCGAACGGACGGAACAGGCGCACGGAGAGCACGCCGACCTTGCCGCCCTGCTTGTTCATGTGGTCGACGGCCTCGCAGGCGGCTTCGAAACCGGAGCCCATGAGGATGATCACGCGCTCGGCCTCGGGATCGCCGTAGTAGTCGTAGACCTTGTACTTGCGGCCGGTGAGCTCGCCGAAGTCGTCCATCTTCTTCTGCACGAGCTCGGGCAGGCGGTCGTAGTAGGCGTTGGCCGCCTCGCGGGCCTGGAAGAAGACGTCGGGGTTCTGCGCGGTGCCGCGGATCATCGGATTGTCCGGGGTGAGGGCGCGGTTGCGGAAGGCCGTCACGGCCTCCTCGCTGAGCAGGCTGCGCAGATCGTCGTCGGACAGCAGGTTGACCTTCTGGATCTCGTGCGAGGTGCGGAAGCCGTCGAAGTAGTGGAGGAACGGAACGCGGCTCTCGAGGGTGACGGTGTGCGCGATGGCGGCGAGGTCATGCGCCTCCTGCGGGGTGTTCGAGCAGAGCATCGCGAAGCCGGTCTGGCGGCAGGCCATGACGTCGCTGTGGTCGCCGAAGATCGACAGCGCGTGGGTGGCCAGGGCGCGGGCCGTGACGTGCAGCACGAACGGGTGCAGCTCGCCGGCGATCTTGTACATGTTCGGGATGTAGAGCAGCAGGCCCTGCGAACAGGTGAACGAGCTCGAGAGCGCGCCGGCCTGGAGGGAGCCATGCACCGCACCCGCGGCGCCCGCCTCCGACTGCATTTCCATCACCTCGGGGATCTGGCCCCAGAGGTTGGTCTTCTTCTTGGCCGCCCACTCGTCGCAGAACTCGCCCATGGGCGACGACGGAGTAATGGGGTAGATCGCGAACACCTCGTTGAGGCGGTAGGCGACCGACGCTGCGGCTTCATTGGCGTCCATGGCGACGCACTTCGGTTGCAGTGGTTTGATCACGGCGAATGGGTGGTTGGTTGAAAGACTTTCCGACTAATGGGGCAGTATTGCACACGGGCGCCATCCCCGGCTCGCCAAGACTTGCGAAAGGCTACTCGTTTTTTGCGCGGCAGCCCCCCTCCTTGACCTCGAGCAAGCCCCCGCACGCGCCGTGCCCCTCGCACGCCCAACACCACGCCGGACCGCACCGCTCAAGGCGCGTCCCTAAAGGAAACCGTATAAGTTCACGGCCGTGAACCTATACGGTTTAGGTCCCCCGCCCAGCGCAGCGGCCGCCACCCTCATCATGCTGGCCGCGGGGCGCACAGGCCGCGGGCTCTCGAGAGGACGCCCGAGCGACAACGGGCCCCACGCCATCAACGGCAAACCACGCCATCACTGGCAATTTCCGCTCAACCGTTTAGGTTCACGGCCGTGAACCTAAACGGTTGAGCCCCCCACGACGTCCCTGTCTGGGCCATGCCGAAAAACTTCCGCCTCGATACCCGCATCTTCCTCGAATGCCTCGCCGATGTCGTCGGCGACGCCCTCTGGACGCTCGCCTCGCCCTCGGTGGGGCGCTTCCTGAGTTCCTACGACGACGAACCCCTCGAGCGAAAACTGCGCACCCTCGCCGCTCGAGGCGTGCTCACTCTGCCGGAACCGACCGACCCGAGGGTGCTCCGACTCACCGAGGAAGGCCTGCGTATCGCACGCAGCCGTTGTTCTCCCGACGACCGATGGGCTCGTGCATGGGACCACCAGTGGCGGATGGTGCTTTTCGATGTGGCCGAACAGGATCGCTCCACGAGAGACCGGCTCCGTCACACGCTGCGCCTCCATCGGCTTGGATACCTGCAGGGCAGCGTCTGGATCTCGCCGGATTCGCTCGAGGACCTGCGCACGACGATGCGAAAGATGACCGCCAACCCCGAGGCACTGCTCTTCTTCGAGGGCCGACCCTTCACCGGCGAATCGGACGCCTCTTTGGTCGCCGGAGCATGGGACTTCGCCCGTATCGGGCAAGCGCACCGCGAGTGCCTGCAACTCCTCGCCCACCCCCCAGCCGACGACGCCCCGCCGCAGTGCTGGCGGGCGTGGTTGCGCGAAGAACGGGACGCATGGCAACACGCCCTCGACCTCGACCCACTCCTCCCAACCGAGCTCCTTCCCCCCGGCTATCTCGGCCAGGAAGTCCACCGCCAACGCCGCATCCAGCTCCGCCGGGCACTACACGCCCCGGGCACTTGACACAACGCCCCCGCACCAGCCGCCACACCGTATACGTTCACGGCCGTGAACGTATACGGTCGGACTCGAGCGGGAACGGCTCACGCCCCGTGGACGACTCTCCATGCGGGCCGTGGAAACGGGGCTGCACGCGAAACCAAAAAGCGGGCACCCTCGGCCGCAACAATCACCACCACCCGACGCGCGGCAGGGCGGGCACCAACAGCGAACCGGCAGGCCATTTTCTGCGCACGCACTCCCTGGGCGCATACACACACGCCAGCCTGAGGGGCGATTGAACCGTTGGCGTCGATGGCGGAGGCGCCCCCGCCCTTCCGGCATAGCGTCATCTGCCGAAACATCTTTCACCGACCACGCGACGAGTCGCCATGACCATGCGGCCAACGGCCAATCCGGGATTTTGTGCCGTTGATGTCCGGCGACATCACGTCCCAAATCCGCCCATGTCCGCCCGAGCCGAAGTCCTGCGCGAACTGCGCCCGACGCTCCGCCTGGCCCTGCCGATCACGGCGGGGCACGTCGGCCAGATCCTGCTGGGCCTGACCGACAGCATCATGATCGGCCGCGTCGGCGCGGTGCCGCTGGCGGGCTCCGCCTTCGCCGGCGCGGTCTTCGCCGTAGCTCTGCTGATCGGGATCGGCCTGCTCACCCCGGTCGCAGTACGCGCCGCCGAAGCGCACGGGGCCGATCGCCACGGCGACGCCGGCCAAGCCCTGCGGCACGGTCTGCTGCTCGGTGTCGGCGCGGCCGTCGTGCTAGCTGGAATACTCTCGCTGCTCGCCGGCCACCTCGCGTTTTTCGGCCAACCACCCGAAGTGGCCGCCGCAGCGCGGCCCTACCTCGTGATCGTCGCCTGGTCGCTGCTTCCGGCGCTGGCGCAGCTCGCCGTGAAAAACTTCTACGAGGCGCTGCATCGCCCGTGGATCCCGCTGTATTGGGTACTCGGCGGCGTGGGGCTGAACGTGTTCCTCAACTGGGTGCTCATCTACGGTCACCTCGGCGCACCCGCGCTCGGGCTCACCGGCGCAGGCTGGGCCACCCTGATCTCGCGGCTCACCGTATTCACCGGGCTGTTTCTCCACCTCGAACGCAGCCGCACCTTCGCCGATTCCCGACCGGCCCGCTGGACCGCGCCGATCGACCGCGCGGAACTCCGGGCCCAGCTCCGGCAGGGGTGGCCCGTCAGCCTCCAGCTGTTCTTCGAGTCCTCCCTGTTCTCGATCAGCGCGATTTTCATGGGCTGGCTGGGCACCGTTGCCCTCGCCGCCCACCAGGTCGCGCTCAACTGCGCCTCCACGACATTCATGTTCCCGTTGGGAGTGTCGCATGCCCTCGCCGTTCGCATCGGACACGCTCGCGGTGCCGGCCACGACCATCTGCTGCGCGTGATCGGCTTCGGCGGGATCGGCAGTTCGGCTGCGATCATGACGTGTTTCGGAGCCGGATTCGTCTGCCTCGGCCCGGCCATCGCCTCCAGCTTCATCCACGATCAGGCCGTGGTCGCTCTCGCCACCAAACTCCTCATCGTCGTGGGAGCCTTCCAGATTTTCGACGGCACCCAAGTCACCGCCATGGGCGCACTCCGCGGCCTGGCCGACATCCGCCGGCCCACCCTCATCACCTTCCTCGGCTACTGGCTGTGTGCGATCCCGGCGGCATGGTCCCTCGGCTTCGCCGCCGACCTCGGCCCCATCGGTGTCTGGTCGGGCATGGCCACGGGGCTCGCGCTCTGCGCCGTGATGCTGGTCGTGCGCTTCGCCGGGCTGACCCGCGCTCCGATCGGCAGCAACTAGGCGGGCACGGCACGGCGAGCCGCCGCCCGACGCCCCACCGAAGCATCCGCCCCCGCGCCACCCTGCCCACCCTCTCCGCGCAGGGCACGCCAATGCGCGAGCAGGCAGGCGGAAGCCAACGTCGAGCCCAACGGTGCGTGGCCGTGCACCTGCAGGATCGACGGCGCCCAAAGCGTGTTGAACTCGAGCAGCAACGGCCCGTCCGGCGTGAGCACCACGTCCCAACCGATGCTCGGGAACGCCCCGAACGCCCGATGGGCCTCGAGCACCAGCTCGCAGGATTCTTCCCAGAAGGGCAACGGCCGGCCGGCGATGCGCCCGCCCGAATCGGGATGCAACTCGAACAGTCCTTCACCGGGGAACGCCCGTTCCGCCGCCGCCAACCGTCCCGTCTCGAGCTCGATCGCCGCCACCACCGGGCCGCCGCTCAGGTTGGCCACTCGCCCCGCTCCGGCGGGCATCCGGCACGCGGCCGCCACCAGGAACGGAGCCCCACCCGGGAAACGTCCGCTGACCAGGCGCAGGGTCACGAGGAAGCCGTTCGAGATCACCTCGGTCGCCGGATGGTTCGCCACCCGCGGTTGCAGGATCGCACCACCGGCGCCGGCACGTTCGCACAGGCGGGCCAACAACTCCCCGGCGGTGAAGCCCCGCGTGCCATCCGTCCATGATTCGAGCGACGACACCCGGAAGAAGAACTCGACCCCGAGGCCTCCGTATCCGTCGACCGGCTTCATGACCAGATCCTCCGCGGGCAGCTCCCGCCCCAAGGGCTCGACCAGCCGCCCGGCCCGCGCCGCCGCCACGACGGGCACCGTCGGCAAGCCCAGCTCGCGGCAACGTTGCCAGAAACACAGCTTGTCCTTCGCGCGCGCCACCTCGCCCGCCCTCGCCGCGTCGAGCTCGACCAGCAACGGATGGCTCTGCCACGCCAGGAAATAGGCGGACCGCCGTATCCAGTTCTCCCGCCGGTAGAGCCGGTAGCGATAATACTCGTGCGGGCTGATGTTGTCGCCGAGCCACGCCCGGATCGCCTGCCCGAGCCGGACCCATGGTCCCGGCGCCGACGGGTCGCCGCGCGCCAGATGCCGGTATTGCCGGTGGTGGCGCCACAGCTCCCGCACCCCGAGCGCCAGCCACAACAGCACCGCGAGCGCCGCCTTCGTCCGCGAGCGGCCGGCCACGCGCTCCCGCTCCCGCTCCTGCACCCGGCACAACAACTGCCCGTGCTCGCCGGGATCCCGCCGGAAGCGGAACCACGGCAACCCCACCGGACAGCGCACGAACAACCGCCACGCGCCCACCGCCGCCCAGACCCGGCCCACTCCGAAGGTATTCATGGTGGCCGCGAGTTTGCCCGCGCCCCACGGCGGCCGCAATTCGCACGCCGTAGGGGAAACACTGGAACTGCCCTCGGGCCGATGCCGCCCGCTCCGGCCTGCGACCACCCCACCGGCGACGTTTCCGGCTCGCGCGCACCCGCCGGGCGCCTTTCGCTCCGCGCCATGCCGGCCGAAATCCCCTCCTCCATCGTCGCCAGCCTGGGCTTCGCCGGCTTCGGGGGTGGGGCAGTGAAGACATTGCGCGGATTCCAGAAAGGCCGCCACACGCTCCCGACCGCCGCCACCGCGACCACCAACGCCTTCCTCGCCAAACTCTGCGCCGGCGAACTCGAGGAACAGGCCGAGGACTTCTTCCAACGCACCCGCGCCGCCCTCGGCTACAAGCGCCGCGAGATCTCCCTCTCCGTCTCCAGCCCCGTCGCCGTGCTCGGCGCGAAGGATTTCACCTTCGAGATCGCCTACGCGCTCGAGGACGCCGAACCCGACCGTTACCGGATTTCCCACACACTCCACAGCCTGCGGCAGGCGGCCGTCGTGCGGCGACCGGAGTTCGACGCCGTCTTCTCCGGCGTCTTCACCGAACTCGCCTTCGCTTTGCGCAAAGGCGTGAGCGTCGAGGCGGTGATCGATGCCGCCGAAGCCCTCGACACGGCCGACGGCCTCGCGGTCGCCTACCCTTCGGACTGCGGCGAATGCACCCTCACCGTGCCCGGCGTCGAGGCCACCGTGCGTTGCACCGGCGCCACCCTCGACCTCGTCTTCCCGAGCGGCGGCTCGCCCGCGCAGCTGCTCGACGGCTTCGCCGCCGTGCGCGAGGCCTTCGCCCTGCGACCGGGACTGGCGGCACTGTTCGGCTAGGCAACAGGGCGACCCGCCCCCACGGCGACCCGCCCGCGCCGGCGCTCGGATGAATCCGAATTCATGCAGGCTTCATCTTGAGTTCATCTGGCCGGTGTACAACCGGCGCCATGCTCCTCCGCCGCCTCTCGCTCGCGCTGCTTCTCGCGCTGCCCGTTTTCGCCTTCGCCGCCCCGCTTTCCGTCGACCCCGCGTCTGTAAGAATTGAAGTCGAGGCCCGCGCAACCATGCACGGCTTCACCGGCCGTCTCGCCAAGGCCGACGTCGCCCTCGAGACCACCCCGGCGGGCGACGCGCTCGCGGCGGCCTCGGTGCGTTTCGCCTGGTCAGATCTGAAAACTGGAGACAAGGCCCGCGACCGGGAGATGCTCGCCTGGGCCACCGCCCGGAGCCCCGACGGCGCCTTCCTGCTCCTCGAGCTCGAGCCCACCTCCGGGCCGGACACCTACACCGCCAGCGGCTCGCTTTCCCTCAACGGCGAAACCCGCGACATCGCCTTCCCCGTGAAGATCGCCCGCGACGCCGCCGGCTGGTCTCTCTCCGGCGAAACGCGGATCGACCACCGCGACTGGGGCCTGCCCAAGATCCGCAAGTTCGGCTTCCTCACCGTCGACCCCGTCGTCGCGATCCGCTTCTCGCTCACCGCCTCCACCGCCAAGGAGTGACACCATGCCGACGTTTGCCCACGCCGCAGCCGAACCTCCATCCGTCGCCACCGCCGAACTGCTCCGGATGCACACCCCGGCCCTCGCCGGCGTCGAACCGCGCCTGCGCGGCGTGCTCGAGGAGACCCTCGCCCACCCGGGCTCGCTGTTCCGCCTGCGTCTCGTGCTCGCCCTCGGCCGTGCCCAAAACCTGGACGACGCCACGGCCGGCCAACTCGCCACGGCGGTCGAATACTACCACAGCGCCTCGCTGTTGCTCGACGACCTGCCCTGCATGGACGACGCCACCACCCGCCGCGGCCGCCCCTGCGCCCACGTTCTCCACGGCGAGGCGCCCGCCATCCTCGGCGCGCTCGCCCTCATCAATCGCGGCTACGCCCTCGTAGCCGAGGCCACGGCTGCGCTGCCGTTCCACCTGCGCAATGAAACCACCAATACGCTCGACGTGTGCCTGGGCACCGCCGGACTGCTCGGCGGCCAGGCGCTCGACCTGGCGTTCGCCGACGGCCCGTGCTCCCCGCGGGCCGTCGGTCGGGCGGCGGTGGGCAAGACCACCGCGATGCTCCGGCTCGCGCTCGAGCTGCCCGCCATCGCCGGCGGCTCGTCGCCCTTCGAGCTGCGCCGCCTCCGCCGCCTCGCCGTGTATTGGGGCCTCCTTTACCAGGGCCTCGACGACCTGCGCGACCTGCGCCTCGCCGCGGCAACCGGAGCATCCAAGACCGACCGGCGCGACGCCACCCTCGGTCGCCCGAATCTCGGGCTCGCCACCGGCCTCGACGACGCCGTGCACCGCCTGCGCCGCCTCGAGCGCCTCGCGTCGGGCACCATCGGCGACCTCGTCGCCGTCGGCCGCTTCTGGGCGGTGCTCCAGCTCTTCCACCGCCAGCTCTCCGCCGCGTTGGACCCGCTCTGAACCTCCGCCCCACCGTCCCTCGCACTTCGTCCATGACCTTCTCCGCGCTCATCCGCGTCAACCTCCGCCGCCACTGGGTGCGCACCGGCATCGGTGTGGCCGGCATCGCCTTCGGCTGCGCGGCCATGCTCACGATCCTCTCGATCGTGCTCGGCGCCATCGGCATGTTCGAGCGCATCCTCGACACGGATTCGCAGGTGCTCGTCTTCGAGCGCGACGTCTCCGATCTGTTCTTCAGCAGCGTGCCCACCGCGGCCGCCGCCGAGATCCGCACCCTGCCCGACGTGGCCGCGGCCAACCCCGTGCTCTTCGGCATCGTCTCCGCCCCCGGCCACCCGATCATCACCTGCTTCGGCGTGGAAAACGACAACCCCCGTCTGACCGGAGCGACCTGGATTTCCGGTGACGCCGCCGGCTTCGGCGCGACCGGCGGCGCCGTGCTCGGCGAACGCGCCGCGGCCTTCCTCGAGGTCTCCCTCGGCGATCCGCTCCCGCTCGGCCACACCACCTTCCGCGTCGCCGGCATCGTGCGCACGGCCAACGGCTTCGAGGACGGCGGCGTCTTCCTCCCGCTGGCCACCGCGCAGGAGTTCTTCCACCGCGAGGGGCTCTGCTCGATCATCGCGGTGAAACTCGCCGACACCACCGGCGCCGCGGTCTTCAAGGCCGAGATCGCCCGCCGTTACCCGAAGCTCATCGCGCTGGAGAACCGCGAGTTCGCCCAGGGCTATTCGCAGTTCCGCATCCTCAAGCTCACCGGCTGGGCCGTGGGCATCTGCGCCTTCCTGCTCGGCGGTCTCGGCGTCGCCAACACCATGCTCATGTCCGTCTTCACCCGTATCCGCGAAATCGCCATCCTCCGCGTCTGCGGCTTCTCGAAGCTGCAGGTCGCCCGCCTGATCGTGATCGAGGCGCTGGCGATGGCCGTGGCCGGCTGCGCCGTCGGGCTCGCCCTCGGCTTCGCCGTGCTCGCGGCGATCCAACAGGTGCCCCAACTCCACGGTTACGTGCAGGCGGTCGTGAACCCGCTCGTGCTCGCCGGCATCGTCGGCACCGCGCTGCTCACCGCGCTGGCCGGCGCGCTCTACCCGGCCGCCTTCGCCACCCGCATCGAACCCGCCGAGGCCCTCCGCTATGAATGACGCCACACACACCCTGTCCGGCTCGCCCGACCGTGGCGCAGGCGTCCCTGCCTGCGCCCCCCGATTTCGCCCGCTCCCCGACACCACCCGAAACCGCCGGCCCGGAGGCCAGCGCCACGCCCTGTCCGGCCAATGAGTAACCACGATTCCAACACCTCCGGCCCCGCCGTCGAGGTCGCCGGCGTCTGGAAGGCCTTCGACCACGGCCGCGTCTCCGTGCTCGAGGGCGCCGACGTCACCGTCGCCCCGGGCGAAATGGTCGCACTCTGGGGCCCTTCCGGCAGCGGCAAGAGCACCCTGCTCCACCTCGTCGGCGGACTCGACCGGCCCGACCGCGGGACCGTGCGGGTGCTCGGCCGCCCCGTCGACGGCGAAGCCGAACGCGTGCGCCTGCGGCGCCACCACCTCGGCTTCGTCTTCCAGCTGCACAACCTCATCCCCGACCTCACCGTCGCGGAAAACTGCGCCCTGCCCGCCCTCGCCGCGGGCCGACCGGCCGGCGACACCGCCGCGCGCATCGACGAGCTCACGGAGGCCGTCGGCATCGCCCACCGCCGCGGCCACCGCGTGCAGGACCTCTCCGGCGGCGAACGCCAACGCGTCGCCATTTGCCGGGCACTGATGAACCGGCCCGCGGTCATCCTCGCCGACGAGCCCACCGGTTCGCTCGACGAGGACACCGCGACCAAGGTCTTCCATCTCCTGCGCGATCTCGTGCGCCGCGAAGGCGCCGCGCTGCTGGTCGCCACCCACGAGCGACGCTTCGCCGAGGCCTGCGACCGCATCCTGCGCGTGACCCACGGCCGCGTGCTGCGCCCCTGAACAATGGAAACGACCGACAGTCTCCGCGCGAGACGCGGGCAGTCCGGCAGGGCGAGGCGCCCCCGCCGAGCCGCGGCTCACCCGGAGGGCTCGCCGTGCCTTCCGCTCCATTCGGAAAACACCTTTTCGCCCGCCCACGCTCTCGACCGCGTTTCCGCTCTCCAGTCTCCTGTTTTCCTCCTCAGCCTTCCCGATCTCGTCGCCCGTTTCAGTATCGGTTGGCTGGTTGCGGCCAATCTTGTGGGCATCCTGCTCGCCACGCTGCTTCTGTGGCCAAATCTTAACGACATCCTCGCGCCGCTGACCTACGGCCGTTGGATGCCGGTCCACCACAACGCCCAACTCTACGGCTGGTGCGCCCTCCCGTTGGTCGGCCTGTTGCTGCGCGCCTATCTCACCCCGGGCCCGCTCGCCAACCGCCACACCCTGCTCGCCCTCGGCGCCTGGAGCGCGGCGCTGCTCTTCGGCGCGGTCTCGTGGTTGCGCGGCGAGGCCAGCGGCAAGCTCTTCCTCGACTGGAGCGGCCCCGCGCGCATCGCCTTCCCACTCGCGCTGTGCGTACTCTGGGCCGTGCTCGCCCACCACGCGTTTGCGCGACTCGCGGCGAGCCACCACAGACCAAATCTCCCACTCGACTCTCGTCGCTCGTCGCTCGTCCGCTTCGCCCTCCTTCTCGCCCTGCTCTTCGTACCGATCGTGATGCACTACTCGGCCGACCCGCACACGTTCCCACCGGTCAATCCCGACAGCGGCGGTGCGACCGGCGTGAGCCTCTACGGATCGACGCTCGGCCTCATCGCGATCTATGCCGCGATGCCGTGGATGGTGGCACTGCCGCTCAAGCCCGGCAGGCGTCGCTCACGGCTGACCGGACCGGCGCTCGGCGGCGCCTTCGTCGTATTCGCCTTTGTCGACCACGGCCACGCCTCGCACCACGGCCCCGATCAGATCGCGGCACTGGCGTTGCTCTTCCTCGCGCCGCCGCTGCTCGCCCGCGACTGGCGCCGCTTCGCGTGGAAAACCGAGTCGCACCGCTGGCTCGTCGCCTCGCTCGCCTGGGGCGCCTTCCTCGTCGCCGACGGCTGGGTGACTTTTCTTCCGGGATTTTCGGAACGCCTCAAGTTCACCAACGGCCTCGTCGCCCACGCGCACCTCGCGATGGCCGGCCTCGTCACGAGCATCGGCATGGTCTTCCTCCTCCAACTCGGCGTGTCGACGCGCGTGGCGACCGCCCTCGGCGACCGCCGCGCGTTCTGGCTCTGGCAACTAGCCACCACGCTCCACGTCACCGTGCTGCTCGCGCTCGGCTGGTTCGAGGGCGCGAACCCCTGGCTCGTGCTCGGCGGCACGGAAACCGCCCGCCTCGTCTACGCGGTCCGGCTCGCCGCGGGCACCGCCATGACCGTCTCCAGCATCTGGTGGCTCATTGCACAGTGGCGCCGCCCGGCCGCTGCGCCCAACCTCACGCCATGACACCCGCACGCCGCCGCCAACTTTCCGCCGCCTACACCGCCGTCGCCGGCGGCATGGATGCCGTCACCGGCCCTTGGCTGGTTCTCGCGCCCGCCTCGGCGCTGGCCGCGATGGGCGCCGAGGCCGAGTTCGGGCAGGACCTGTTGTTCATCTCGTTCGTCGGCGCCTTCGTCGGCGCGGTGGGCTGGAGCTACCTCTGGGCGCTGCTGCGGTGGTGGAAACGTGGCGACACGGAATTCCTGCGCTCGATCTGGCGCGTGACGATTCTCTTCCGCCTCGCCGCCGGATCGTTCTGCCTCGCGCAGATCGCGCTCGACCGGCTCGGCACCGGCTGGCTCAGCGTGCCGCTGGCGGACTTTGCGTTCGCCGGCATCCAGCTCGTGCTGCTCCGGGCCGGTTGGCCGGAAACGTCGAATGCAAAACGTGAACAGCAAAAACAACCGCGGTAGGGCGAGGCGTCCCCGCCGAGCCGCGG
>JAEZUE010000004.1 GCA_023443455.1 Verrucomicrobiota bacterium | reverse complement strand
CTGCAGCCACCGCATGCCTTCGCTCAGGTTCGCCCGCGGCGTCTCGACGGCCAGATGGAAGTGGTTGCCCATGATGCAGTATGCATGCAGCTCCCAGCCGAACCGTTCGCAGCATTCCCCCATCGCTTTCACGAACGCCGCCTTCGCACCATCCTCCCGGAAGATCCACTGCCGGTAGTTGCCGCGGTTGATCACGTGATAGATCCCGCCCTCCTCCTCCAGTCGAAGTTTGCGTACCATGCCCGCCACTCAAACCATCCGGCCTCCGATTGCAAACTTATCGTAATGACCCCTTAATTCCTACGCCTCGTCGGTGCGATGCGGACAGTTGTTCGGCGCGTGGCTGCGCGGCCTCAGCCCCGCCAAACCTTCGGCCTGGTATCGCGCCAAGTGCTTGTAGCCGACCTTCCGGCTGATCCCGAACTGCTCGCACAGATCGGTCATCGTGAAATGCCCGCCACGCGCCAGCGTGACGAATCGTATGAGTTCTTCCATGTGGGTTACTTCGTTCCAGGGCATCGCGCCCTATGTGTAACCCATCAGCCCGGATTAAGTGTTACCTATCATCCCGGATCGTACCCATCACCGGAGCACGCTACTCGGTCGGGTTGAGAATACCACAGACATAAGGGTTTGACCCTTTTGGGCTGCGCACCCAATGCGCGAACGTCGGGTACCGCAGCCCCTCGCGCCGTGCGAACGCCGCCTGGGTCAAACCGCTGCGTCGGTATGCCTCCACATACTCCGCCCGACGCGCTGCCGGCGTGATCCGCCGACCGCGTCCGTCGCGTTGCTCCCCGGTCTCGATGATCTCCGTCTCGATCGCGCGCTTGTTCATCGCGCACCATCCTACCGCCTACACACGCCTCTGCCTACGAGGCACCCGGCCGGGCGCTTACCGTCGAGCTGTGTTTCCGCGACATCAAGACCACCCTCGGCCTCGATGTGGTGCGCTGTCAGACTCCGGAGTTGGTCGAGAAAGAGGTCTGGATGCAGGTGATCGCCCACAACCTTGTGCGTGCGCTCATGCTCGAAGCCTCGTGGACCCACGGTGTCGATCTTCCACGACTCAGCTTCAAGGGAACGGTCGACACACTCAGACAGTGGACGCCGCTGTTCGCCCCCGCGATGTTCGTCTTCAAACGAGCGAGACAGGAACTGCTCCGCGTCATTGCCGCAGACCAGAATCCAGATCGCCCAAACCGGGTTGAACCTCGCGCGCGAAAACGCCGTCCCAAGTCGTATCAGTTCCTTACCAGCCCCAGAAAACGCATGGTCGTTTCCCCTTCGCGAAACCAACGATGACGCCCCTTATCTTAGCGCCATTCTGGTTTGACCCCTGTTTCCGACCGCCCGACGCGCTGCCGGCGTGATCCGCCGACCGCGTCCGCCGCGTTGCTCCCCGGTCTCGATGATCTCCGTCTCGATCGTGCGCTTGTTCATCGCCACGATCATACCGCCCTCGCGCACCTCTGCCTACGTGGCACCCCGTCGGGCGCTTACGATTCGATGCCTGACACGCTTCTCCGAATCGACCGCAAAGATAACGTAATGCCCCCTTTTTCCGTCCCCCGATCGTACCGAAGGGGGACAGGTCACTTCCCTTCGGTACTGTCATACATCTCTCCACACCTCTTCAAAACGAAGTCCAGTAAAGTTGCAGCTCCGATAGATTTCGACGAAATCATCATCATTACAAAGGCCACTTGCCGCAAAGATATGCGAGCACGGAAACTCAGGGATCTTAAATAATGAAGACCCTATTCTTTCGAATTTGAAAGAATATTTTTCGATACCAAGAACAACATCTGATCGAGGCGCCTTTCGGAAAACCGTATTCTCCGTATCAAGGCAATTGTAGCAAGTAAGTAGGTTATAGATCCAAAACTTCTCTCGAGGATCTTCGAGTTCGGCCTCCAAAAACTCCCCCCATTCACCCATTGCTAGCCCTAGCTTACTCATAAATACTGGCTCGCGAATTCCAAAGAAGCCGGAAAATCCGAAGCCGCAGAAATCGCCCTGCTTTTTTGCCAAAGGATCATCGGCATAGAAACGAGTCCGCGCCCATTTATCAATAACCCTTACGTCAGGCCGAAATCGTTCGAACATTCCTTTCCACTGCGATTCTTCGCATGCATTTAGTGCGAAGTATCCAGGATCGAGATCAACTAAATATACAATTTTCACCATTCAAATGCTCCGTTGATTAGGTCTTTTGCTATCATTTGCAACTCCCGGCGCAACAAATTCGAATTTTCCGCACTTGCCTGAATATTCTGGAAATCCTTCAGGCGTTCAAATACCGCCGCAACATATTCTTGTGTATGTTTCTTATGCTTCGGCCCAAGGCCGTCAAGTATATCTACCAGACCCCGTTTCTCGAAATCGTTGTATGTCTGTTGTGCGACCATAAACGTACCATTCGCGGCCTCATCGATGTGAACATTGAATTTCTCCAAAATTGCCCTCAGTGCCTTCGCTTTTGCACTTTGGTCTCCTTTCGGGACGATGTGATGGGCGGCAAACCAGCTCTCATTTTCTATTCCAAACGCTTTGCAGATATTGCTTGCAAGTTTGCGCGAACTACCTGCGCTTCCGGCTACAAGATCCTGTCCTGCGATTACTTCCCAGAGCGGGCGGAACAGTTCGCCTTCGGCGAAGTGCCTCCGGCGGACTTCGTTCAATACCTTGATGTCAGAGGCTCGTACTCGGGATTTCGCCGCCTTTACGAAGACTCCATATTCCTTTAGAGCCGTCCAAATATCTCCCCCTTTCTGTTCCTCCCACTTTTTAAAAATACTCAACGCCTTCTCGCAGGGAGTGCGTCCACTATTATGCACCAACGCGCCATAATTCCCAACGAAATAGGTATGGAAATCGGCAACTTCAAAGTTGTACGTAGTATAAGTGCCTCCATCGGGCGCTGAAAGAAAATCAACGGACTCGACCTCAGCAAACTCTCCGTTCACTAGATGTAGTCGGTCTCCAGGTATCAATTTTGCTGCGGCTTCAAAACCCGAAGACCGTTCGGTCCAAAACGGGTGTGCTTCAGTACATAATAGGACATTTGTTGAGCGTGTAGCTCCGTTTTCACGGATTTCGCGATCAAGACGCGGAAATAAGGGGTCATTACGATATGTTTGTGGTCGGCTGCAACGCTCTCGAGGGGAAATTGAGGGGTCATTACGATATGTTTGCAATTAGCTTTTTGTGAAGCTTGGAAGCGCCGCGACGGCGACCGGCGGCCATCTCGGCAACGTACCGTCGTCTTCTCAAGGTAAGCCGAGGCGGCACCGCGCTGGTCCGGCGGGGCGCCGCACCGCTCGTTCACGCCCGCGGATGCGCGTGGCGGTAGATGTCCTTGAGCCGCGCGATCGTCACGTGGGTGTAGACCTGGGTGGTCGACAGTCGGGAGTGCCCGAGCAGTTCCTGCACGAGGCGCAAGTCCGCGCCGCGATCGAGCAAGTGCGTGGCGAAGGAATGCCGCAGCTTGTGCGGACTCAGATCCATCGGCAGTGCGCACGCGGCGAGGTAGCGTTTCATCATCAGCTGCACCGCGCGCGGCGCGAGCCGCCGCCCCGCCTCGTCGACGATCACCGCGTCCTGGTAGCCCTTGGCGGGAGCGTGCTCGTCGCGAAATTTCTCCAACACCGTGCGCGCCACCGCGCCGATCGGGCAGAGGCGCTCCTTGCGGCCCTTGCCGAGCACGCGGGCCACGCCGTCCTCCAGGTCGATCATGCCATACTCGAGCCCGCAAAGCTCGCTGATGCGCAGCCCGGCGCCGTAGAGCAGCTCGAGCACGAGGCGATCCCGCCAGGCCACAAACGGCTCGAGTTCGCCGTTGGCCAACAGCGTCGTGGGGGCGGTCAGCAGGCCGTCGGCCTGCTTCTCGGTGAGAAATTTCGGCAGCCGCTTCTCCATCTTCGGCAACGCGACACCGGTGAACGGATTTTTCTCCAGCCGGCCACGCCGCATCCAGAAACGATAGAACGAGCGCAACCCCGACACATGGTTGTGCAACGTGCGCCGGTCGAAACGCCGCTGCGCCTCGATCACGAAGTCGCGCATCTCCCGGTTGCCCAGCCCGTCGAACGGTCGGCCGTCGAGCGCGCTGCGCCGCAGCCAGCGATGGAAGTCCTCGAAGGCCTGCCGGTAGTTGCGCACCGTGTACGCCGAACGCCGCCGCTCCAGGGCGAGATGGTCGAGCCAAGGCTGCAACCATTCCGTGGCGACAGCGGGCGGCAGCGAGTCCGGGGCCGGTTCGTCCATCATGACAGGGCGTCGTCGGGCCGCCTCAGTTCCCCGCCGCGCGCCGCTCGATCTCGGTGGTGAGGCGCAACGTTTCGCGCCGCAGCGCCGATTCGGGATCGATGCCGGCCTTCCGGCATGCGGCGACGAGTTCGAAGAAACGCCGCCCCGCCTCCGCCTCGGAAAGCCCCGCGGCCTGCGTGGCCACCGCGGTCTCGTCGATCAGGCCGTCGGCGGGCAGCCGCTTCTTGTGGATCTGTTTGTAGACCTCGAGCGCGTTGACGAGCGTGGGCAAGCCGGGCGGTTGGCGCTTGAACACGCCTGTCGCGACCGGTTGGGCACCGTTCTTCTTTTCCGTGGCCTTGATCTGCTCCCACTGCACGACCACCTGCTCGGCGGTGTCGAGCTTGCCCGTACCGAAGACATGGGGATGGCGGCGGATCAGCTTGTCGTTGATCTCCTGTGCCACGGCCTCGAGGTCGAAGAGCCCCTTCTCCTCCGCCAGCTGCGCATGGAACACGACCTGGATGAGCACGTCGCCGAGCTCCTCGCGCATGTGTTCCATGTCCGACCGGTCGATCGTGTCGAGCAGCTCGGCACATTCCTCGACGAGGCAGATCGCCAGCGACTGGTGCGTCTGCTCCTGGTCCCAAGGGCACCCGCCCGGCCCACGCAGGCGGGCGACGGTGCGGCGAAGTTCTTCAACGGCGCTCATGTTGCCCGTCAGCACAAAGCAGCCGGCCCGCCGGCGCACGAAAATTCCGGCCCGAAGCGCGGCGGTACCCACCGCAAAGGACGCTTGCACCCGCGGCCCCGCTTTGCCGCTATCGCCCCCGCAATGAGCGACAAACTTGCCGAGATCATGGCCCACAAACGGCAGGAGATCGCGCCCCTGCTGCGCCCGGTGTTCGAATCCGACCTGGCCACGCTGGACGCCAAACTCCCCAAGCCGCTTTCTTTCGCCGCCGCCCTGCACCGCGCCGACGGCCGGCTCGCCGTCATTTCCGAGATCAAACGCCGCTCGCCCTCCGCCGGCGCCATCGCCGCCACGGCCGACTCCGCCGCCCAGGCGCGCAAATATCGCGACGCCGGCGCCGATGCCCTTTCCGTCCTCACCGACAACAAGTACTTCGGCGGATCGCTCGACGATCTGCGCCTCGTGGGGCGCGAATTCGCGCAACAAGGCCCCGCCCTGCCGCGCCTGCGGAAGGACTTCTTCATCCACCCCGTGCAGGTGGCCGAGGCGCGCGAGGCCGGCGCCAGCGCGATCCTCATCATCGTGCGCGCCCTCGACGACGAGGAGATCAAGGCCCTGCACGGCGCCGCCCGCGCCGCCGGCCTCGACGCGCTCTTCGAGATCCACGACGAGGCCGACCTCGCCCGTTCCGTCGCGCACGGCGCGACGATCGTCGGGGTGAACAACCGCGACCTGAAGATCTTCAAGACCGACCTCGGCCTCACCGAGCGCCTGCTACCGCAGGTCCCCGACGGTATCATCAAAGTGAGCGAGAGCGGCATCTTCGGCGCGGCCGAGGCCGGCCGGGCGAAACGAGCCGGCGCCCATGCCATTCTGGTCGGCGAAGCACTCATGAAGGCCCCCGACACCGCCGCAATGTTGGCCGAGTTCCACAACGCCTGACCTGCGGCCCACGCCCCCTGCGCCGGGGCCGCGCAGGAACTTGTCGCAGCGTTCAAAAGACCCTTGCCAAACCGCGGTCCGCGCCGCGAAATCCGCAGCACTTCATCCGGGACCGTATTTCAACGGATAGAATGGTGGCCTCCGAAGCCGCAGATGTGGGTTCGATTCCCGCCGGTCCCGCCACTTTCGAGCCCGCGTCGCCGACGCGGGCTTTTTGCTGTCCGGAGTGCTGGCACGGATGCTTCCCCCACCGAGCGCAGGATGCTGCCGCAGACCGATGCGGCGGAACTCGTCAAAGTGTGTTCCGCTGCGCTCCGTCGACGGCCTCGACGGCCTCGACGGCCGGCGCCACAGTGCGGAACAGGCAGACGGACGGCATCCGCCCCTACCGGTACAACGCCGTGACCGGCTGCGCGGTGAGCACGTTGTACTGCCGCACGGCCAACTGCCACCACTCGGCGAGCTCGCCCTGCGGACGTCGCCACAGTTCACTGTGCAGCCACGTCATGCTCTCGGGGTCGAGCAGCAGCCCGCGCTTTTCCTTGGCGCTCAACTTGCCCGGCCCCTCGCGCAGCAGCCGCTCGCGCAACACCAGAAAGTACGCACGTGTCGCCTCCGCCGGACGCCGTTGCCGCTGGAGCGAGACGTGCAACGCGTTGATGTACGGATCGAGCACCGCCTGCAGCAGACCGTAGTCGCCGCGCAATTCCTCGATGGGGCGCATGTGCCGGTAACACTCCTCGAGGTTCTTCTCCAGGCGCCGCAACTCGTAGGGCGGCATCGACTCCTCGGGGAAGAGGAACAGACCGAGCCGCCGCGCGAACCGCCCCGCCGCCTCGCTGCCCAGGAAGATCGACAGCGGGATCGACAACACCATCCCGGCCAGCACCGGACTCAGCCACCAAAAGAAGCCGGGGATCATCACGTAGGTCGAGATGCCCCAGACCAGACCGAAGACCGTGTGTCCCCAGTGCGTGAGGATCGCCTCGCGCCAGTCGTTGCCCTCGGCATCGCGGCGCTGCGTCACCCAGCCCACCCCTTGTCCCAACAAGATGAAGACAACGAACTTCGCATGGAACAGCATGTTGACGGGGGCGAGCAGCGACGAGAGCACCGTCTCGCCCAGCGCCGCGACCACCATGCGCACGCGTCCGCCGTGGAGCGGTTGGCGGCCCTCCGCGCGCCATTGCACCACCACCCCGAGCACCTTGGGCAGGAAGAGCATCACCAGGGTGAGGCCGAAGAGGGCGAGCGTCTGCGGCAGCTCGAAATAGTAGCCCCAGTGCTCGAAGATCAGCTCGCCCACGCCGCCGCTGCCGCCCGCGCGGACCTGGTCGAAGACATGGATCGTGCTGAGCAGCAGGAAGAGCAGCCACAGCGGCGAGGCCACATAGCCCATGATGCCCATGAGCAGGTGCACCCGGTTCGCCGCCCGAAACCCCTTCGCGAACAACAGCCACGAATGCTGCATGTTGCCCTGGCACCAGCGGCGGTCGCGCTTGGCGCTGTCGATCACGGTCGGCGGCCCCTCCTCGTAGCTCCCGTCGAGGTCGTAGGCGAGCCACACGCTCCAGCCGGCCTTCACCATCAGCGCGGCCTCGACGAAATCGTGGCTGAGGATGCGCCCGCCGAACGGCTCGCTGCCCGGCAGGTCGGGCAGGCTGCACTGCTCCATGAACGGCGCGGTGCGGATGACCGCGTTGTGTCCCCAGAAATTTCCTTCACCCTGCTGCCAGTAGTTCAGGCCGGCGAGAAACACCGGGCTGTAGAGGCGGTTGGCGAACTGCTGCAACCGGGCGAACAACGTCTCGCCGCGCACCAGCCGCGGCACGCTCTGGAGGATGCCCACGTCGGGGTTGCGCTCCATCAGCTGCACCAGACGCACGATCGCCCGGCCGGTCATGATGCTGTCGGCGTCGAGCACCGCGAAGTAGCGGTAGCGGCTGCCCCAGCGTCGCAAGAAGTCGGCGACATTGCCGCTCTTCTTGTTGATTCCCTGCCGGCGCTTCCGGTAGAAGATGCGGCCGAACCCGCCGACCTGCTTGCACAGCTCCACCCAGGCGAGCTCCTCCTGGATCCATTTGTTGGGGTCGCCGGTGTCGCTGAGGATGAAGAAGTCGAAATGGGCCAGCCGCCCCGTCTCCTCGAGCGAACGGTAGATCACGCGCAGCCCCTCGAAGACCCGGCTCGGGTCCTCGTTGCACACCGGCATCACCACCGCGGTGGGGCCGAGCGGCGCCTCCGGATCGTGCTCGGGCAGCGAACGTTGGATGCGCCGGAAGTCGCCCCCTCGGTTCAGCACGTAGAAGCCGAAGAGCGCATGCGTAAAGCCGGTCGCCACCTGTGCAAAAAGCACCAGGAACAGCCCGAGCATCGCCCACTCGAACGGCGTCATCTCGCCCGGGCGGCTCCCGCTGTTCCAGAGCAGGTCGGCCATGAACCAGCCCGCCAGCGAGGTGAGCAGGAAGATCGTCGTGAAGAAAAGAAAGCGGCGCTTCGCCACCCGTCGCGGATTCCGGCGCTCGCTCTCGAAAAGCTGGATCGGGGTTTCCGGCATGGGATCAGCGCGTGAGCGCGAACAGCGCCGCCATCACCGCGGCGAACAGCGCCCAGAGCACGAGCAGCCGCACGATCGGCCAGCGCTCCAACGTCTCCAGCGTGCCGCCGGCGACCTCCGGCAGCGTGCCCAGATCGATGTCGCGCGGAACCATGCTCGACACCGCCATGTCCGGCCCGGCCTGCAGCGCGCTCTTCTCCATCGCCACCCGCGCCTCCGGCGGTGTCGCGGCCTGGTCGAGAAACGCGTAGGGCCAACGGCTCGGCAGGTCCGCGAGCAGCATCGCCACCCGGGCCTGCGCCGCCAACCGGTCGTGCGCCCGGTCCGCCCCGGCCAACTGCGCCGCGAACCATTCCTGCATCAGCCGGTCGATCTCCTCCGCCGCACAGGTCACCGGATCGGTGGCCGGCGCCGCCTCGTGGCGCCGGGCGGCCCGCTCCAGCACCAGCTCGATCACCCGGCTCTGATGCAGCCGGTTGTGGATGCGGTGCGCGCGCAGGTAGTCCTCGACCCGCACATACGCCGCGTTCCACTGCTCGAGCGTGCCCGTGCGCGGCTGGAAACCGCCGGGGGAGGCGCCACCGGCGGAATCGCGGGGAACAACCGCGGGCGTGACGTTCTCGTCGCTCAAGGGTGCCAGAGGTACGTCCAGGTCTCCGTCAGCACATCGTCGCCCCGCCGCAGGAACGCCCGCAGCTCCACCGGCCGGCCGGTGCCGTCGGGCTTGAGCTCGAAGGCGAGCCGCCAGGTGTTGTCGTACGGGTTGCGCTGCGCCACCACGCCCTCGACGGTCGCGCCCTCCCCGGCCGAGACCTCGCCCGTCACACCGTCCGCCGCCTTCGCCAGCACCGCACCGCCGAAGTCGACGACGAAGCGTTTCAGGTCGGGCCGCCCCATCACCGTCGACGGCCGCGTCGCCACTGTGTATCCGGCCGGCGGACGCTTCCCGAGGTCGGTGAGCCAGTGCAGGTCGTATTCGAACTCGTAGGGCTCGCCCACCGCGGGGGAGGTCCTGGGCGTCCAGAACGCGACGATGTTGTCCATCGTCTCGTCGGGCGTGGGAATCTCGATCAGGGTGGCGGCCCCCGGGCCCCAGTCGCCCACGGGTTCCACCCACACGCTCGGCCGCTGGTGGTAGTGCGCCTCGAGATCCTGGTAGTGGTCGAAATCGCGGTCGCGTTGCAGCAGGCCGAAGCCCCGCAGGTGGTCGGAGCAGAACATCGCCGTCTCGACCTTCGCGGGGTTGCCCAGCGGGCGCCAGAGCCACTCGCCGCTGCCCATGTGCACCAACAGGCCGTCGGAGTCGTGCACCTCGGGGCGGTAGTCGCCGTTGGTCGTGCCCGAATTCTCACCATGCCAGAACATGCTGGAGAACGGAGCGAGGCCGAGCCGCGCGACCGGTGCGCGCAGGTACAGCGTCGCCTTCACGCGCATCACGGTGTCGTCGCCCGGGCGGATCGCGAAGCGGTAGGCGCCGGTCGCCCGGCGGCTGTCGAGCAACGCGTACACCACCACCTCCGGCGCATCGGGTTCGGGCCGCTGCAGCCAAAACTCGCGGAAGACCGGAAACTCCTCGCCGCCCGGCTCGGCGGTGTCGATCGCGAGACCGCGCGCGGAGAGCCCGTAGTGCTGGCCCCGACCCAACGCGCGGAAATAGCTCGCCCCGAGAAAGACCACGAGCTCGTCGAGGTATTCGGGCTTGTTCAACGCATGGTGGACGCGGAAACCCGCATAGCCCATGTCGCGCGGGATCGCTTCGGTGAAATGGTTCTTGCCGTAGTCGAAGAAGCGGCGGCTGAAGGGAAACGCGATCTCGCGCTTTCCGTCGAGTTCGTGGATCTGCACCGTCTCGTGAAAGAGCCAGCCGGGATGGAAGAACTGCACCTGGTAGGGCAACTGGTCCTCGCGCCACAGGGAACGATCGGTCCGGAAGCGGATGTCGCGGTGCTGGTCGTAGCTGATTTCCGGAGGCAGCAGCCAGGCCGGCACCCGGCCCTCCTGCGGCGCGTGCGGGCGGGCGGCAAGCGTGCGGGCGCGATACTGCAGCTCCTGGTAGTCGAACCCGAAGTCGCCTTCCGCCTTCGCGACCGCCAGGCCGACCGAGAACGCGGCGAACGCCAGCGCCACGATCAGCGCCACGCGCTCGCGGCGCGGCGCCTTTGTGCCGAGTGTTTCAATACTCTCCGGGCCGCGGTCGCCCGCGGGCAGTTGCGAGGGATTCATGCTCAGAGGAAGAAGTTGCGTTGCCGCTCACCGATCGGCAACTGCGCGCGCTCCATCACCTGCAACAGATCCTCCCAGACCGTGCGCTTGGCGCGGTTGGTGTTGTTGCGGAGGAGATAGGAGGGATGGTAGGTCACCATCACGGGCCGCCCGGCGAAGGTGTGCCAGCGCCCGCGGATCTCGCCGAGCGTTTTGAAGCTGCCCGCGCCGAGCAGTCCCGCGGCCACCGTCGCCCCGAGGGCGACGATCACGTCGGGCTGCACGATCTCGAGCTGCGCCTGCAGATGCGGCAGACAGAAGGCCATCTCCTCGGGCGAGGGCGGGCGGTTGCCGGCCTGCTCGATCCCCGGCGGCGTGGGCATCTCCGGGCGCCAGTTCATGATGGCGCCGATGTAGACCTGGCCGCGCTCGAGCCCCATGGCCTTGATCATCTTGGTGAGGAGTTGTCCGGCGGGGCCCACGAACGGCTCACCCTCCAGCTCCTCCTCCGGCCCCGGAGCGTCGCCGCAGAAGAACACCTTCGCGTCGAGCGCACCGGAGCCGAGCACCACCTTCTTGCCCGGCCGCACATGCGCCCGGCACACGGGGTGGTTTTCCACGTGAGCCTTCAACCACTCCCAGCGCGCCCGCTTGTCGCCCTCGGGAAGCGTGAAACGCTGCGGCGGCGGGATCGCACCCGCCCCGAGTTGCGGCGCGATTTTGAGCCCCGGTTTCGCCGTCGGCGAATCGTCGCCGTCGAACGCCCCCCGGCCCGGAGCCGCTGCAGGGCGCGACTCGCGCGCAGCCGAGGCGTCCGCGCGGGCCGCTTCGGGAACGCGCTCCGTCGGCATGGCCGGTGCAGCCCGACCGACCGGCTCCGCCGCCGCGGCGGCGGGAGATGGCGACGCATCCGGTACCCGAACCTCGGAGACCGTGGCCTCGCTCCCGAGCCCGGGCGAGGCCTTGCGCGCCACCAGGTCACGAAGCGCCGCGAGCGTTTCCTCGGAGATCGGCACGGTCTTCTCGCCGTCCGCCTTGCGGCGACGCAGTTCGTCGGCGACCGCCAGCAGTTGTTCGCGCAGCGCCATGTCAGCTCTGCCAGATCGGCCGCACCGGGGCGCCGCTTTCGCCGGGGCTCAGCTTCGCCTCCTCGCGCAGGGAAATGAGCCGGTCGACGTATTTGCCGAGCATGTCGAACTCGAGGTTCACCTGGTCGCCGGCGACCCGCCCGCCGAGGTTCGTGGCCTCCATCGTGTGTGGGATCAGCCAGATCGAAAACCAGTCATCCACGACCTCGACGACGGTCAGAGAGACGCCGTCGATCGCGATGCTGCCCTTCGGCACGAGCAAGCCGCGATGCTGGACCGGATAACGCACCCGCAGGTAGCGGTCGGCGCCGCGCGGCTCCAGCACGAGGATCTCGCCGGGGCAATCGACATGGCCGGTCACGAAATGCCCGCCCATCTTGCTGTCGGGGCGCAGGCTACGTTCGAGATTCACCACCCCGCCGACCGGAACTCGGGAAATGTTGGTCAAGCGGATCGTCTCCTCGAGCAGGTCGAAGCCGAGACGATCGGCGTCCTTGGCGACCACGGTCAGGCAGCAGCCGTTCACCGCGATGCTGTCCCCGACCTGGGTACCGGTGAGAACCGTGGAGGCTTCGACAACGAGTCGCCAAGCGGAGGCCAGGTGCTCGAACGAGACGACACGGCCGGTTTCTTCGACAATTCCCGTGAACATGGCGCGCAAGCATCGTTCCCCTGCGCGCCCCTGCAAACGATTTCTGCGCAACCGGACGCCCACCACCCCGCCAGCGCCCCACCCCCTGCAAACCAAACAGCGCCCCACCCCAAAGCCCACTCGGCGGCTCACTCGGCGGCCCCAAACCCCGCCCATCAACCGTATAAGTTCACGGCCGTGAACTTATACGGCTCGCCCCAGCCCTGGTCCACGACTTGCCCTCTCCCCTCTGGGAACCGCCCCTGCGCCCCAGGCCCCACCCTGCATCGGCGACCGTTTACATTCACGGCCGTGAACGTAAACGGTCGGAAGGCTGCCGCGCTGCCCTGCGGTGGACCCGTTTCTGCCTTCAGTCGGCCGGGAATCTTCGTTCTGCTGCACCCATGCGCCGCGTCCACTTCCCGATCCTCGTCCCTCTGTTGGCCTTGACCATTTTGGCCTCCACTCGGGCCGCCGAGCCCGCATTGCTCAGCCCGGAACTCGCATCGGCCCACGCGCACTACACCGCACGGCGCGACGCCGACGCCAAAGCCGCCTTCGCGGCGATCCTCGCCGCCAACCCGAACGACGCCGTCGCCGAATACTATCTGGGCCGCCTCGCCAAGCGGACGAAGGATTGGGAACGAGTCGCCGCCCACTACGAACGCTGCACCCGCCTCGAACCGGCCAACGCGCTCTATTGGGCGGACCTCGGCGAGGCCTACGGCAAACTGGCAGGCAAGGCCTCGATCTTCCGCCAGCTCGGGCTCGCCCGAAAATGCCGCTCCGCGCTCGAGACGGCGGTCGAACTCGCGCCCGAAGAAATCGAATACCGTCGCGGGCTGGCCGAATTCTACGAGAAGGCGCCCTCGATCGCTGGCGGCGGGCACGGCAAGGCGTTGGCCCAAGCCGCCGAGATCGCGAAGCGCGATCCCTTCGCCGGCGCCATGACCACCGGCAGCATCGAAGCCCATGCCAGGAACTGGCCACAGGCCGAGGCGGCCTTCCGCGACGCCGCGATGCTCCGGCCGGAGTCGGCCGAACCGCAGGTCGCCCTCGGCGACATGCTCCTCCGGGCCGGGCGCAAGGATGCCGCCCGCCACGCCTTCGAGACGGCGCTCCGCATCGTCCCAAACCACCCGCGCGCGGTCGACGGACTCGCCCGACTCGGGCCCGAATAGGACCCGGACCCCGTCACCGACTAATATCGACGGCCTTCATTCGCGCCCCCCGGTCGGCCTTCGCCCCCGCCGCCTCCGGCCCCGACCGCTCTCCCGCTCGCGATCGCAGCCCGAGTCTTGAAGTTGTTTGTTGGCGACAACGAGCTTTCACCATCCGATTTTCCGCAACCACCAATGGCGAACGGCCCGACCCGGCGCGGAGATGCTCCCTCCGAGGCGCCGCGCGCCCGAGCGGCAATACCGGGCGGAGCAGTTTCGCCAACGAACTGCCCATCGCCCCCGGCCACCAAGCCTCGAACGACGGCACCACGGCCTGGACGATTCGGCTTCGAGATCGCGCAGCCCGGCGCCGGAACCGACGACAAAAAAGAGCCGGGACCCACAGGATCCCGGCTCGGCAAATACGAAAACGTCTGCGCCCTACTGCTTCGGCGCCACGGCGGGCACCTCGATCGGCGGCGTGGTGGCCGAGATCGGCGCCTTCGGCGGCGTCAGTTCGGCCTTCGCCCTGCCGATGATCTCGTTGATCTTCGGCATCAGCTCGGCCTGCATCTGCTGCATCAAAGGCATCATCTTCTGCATGAGCACCGGCTGCTTCTCGATCATCGAACGGCCTTCGGCCGAGGTGAAAAACGCCTTCAGCGCCTCGAGCTCACCGGTCGAATAGACATCGGCATAGATCCCATCGAGCTTGCCGATCATGTCCTTCGTCGCGGCCATCGCGAGGTCCATGATCTCGCCCTGCACCGCGAGCGCCTTGGCCTTCTGCTCCTCGGTGGCCTCGGGCGGCAGCATGCGGGCGGTCTGCGCCATGGTCATCTGTTTGATCTGGGCGGAGATGCCGTCGATCATGCGGTCGGCCTGCGTGGCCTTGATCACATCGTGCGCCAAGACAAGTTTCGCGGCATCGGGAGCCGCCGGAGCAGCGACTTCGGTCTGGGCGAACCCCGCGCCGGCGAGGCACGAGAACGCGAGGGCGAGAGTTCCAAGCTTCTTCATGGTAGGTGTATTCGGGTGAACTGCACCGGTGGGCGACAATGCGTTTCGCCGCCCCGACCGGAGCGCGAGCAAACGGCGCCGCCGCCTTCGCCGCAAGCCCGTTCCCTCCTCCTCAATACGCGCCGACCGGGCCGAGGCCGCCAAAGCGCAACACCACCGACTGCGCCGCGCGCGACTCGGCCAGCAACACCGTGAACTTCAGTTCCCAGTCATTCTGTTCCTCCGGGTCGATCAATACCTGCGCCACGGTCAACTCGCCCGTCTCGCGGTTCTCCTCGACCCAGTGCGTGTGCCCGAGCGCACGCCCCGCCGGATCCAGCCGGAAACGCCCGCGCGCCTCGAAATACGGCGCCCAGAGATCCTCCAACTGCCGCGCGGTCAGCCCTGCGCGCTCCGTCCCGTCCTTTCCGGTCTCCGGCAGTTTCCCGTCTCCGGTCTCCACCTTGTCGAGCGCCGCCTCCCAGTCGCGCACAAGCACGTCCTGCAGGAAGGCGAAGATCGCCGCGCGGATCTGTCGCCGGAAAGCGGGCACATCGCGCGTGAGATCGTAGCTGCTCGGCCGCGCGGGCTTGTCGCCCACCTCCTCGGCCACGTAGTCGGGGTTGCGCAGCTTCTCCCACTCCTCGAGCAGCGAGGAGTCGATGCCGCGGATGAGCTCGCGGAAGTAGGTCTCCATTTCCAAGACCTCCTCGGTCTTGTACGATTCGGGCACGGTCTGCGACAGCACCTTCCAGGTCTGCGAGAGATGGCGCAGCAGCAGGCCCTCCATGCGCTCGAGGCCGTAGTCGCGCACATGCTCGCCGAACGACTGGTAGCGCTCGAACATCTCGCGCGCGATCGACTTGGGCCGGATGTTCTCGCCCTCGATCCAGGGATGCGCGGCGGCGAAGCGGTTGAACGTGTCGTACACGAACTCGCGCAACGGCTTGTTGTACTCGACCTGCTCGAGCTTCTCCATGCGGTCGTCGTACTCGACCCCGGCCGCCTTCAGCTCCGCCACGAGCTCGCCCTTCAGCTTGCTCACCTGCTGGCGCAGGATCGCATCGGGATCCTCGACGATCGCCTCGCAGAGCGTGAGCACGTCGACCGCATACGTGGGCGACGCCCGGTCGAGCAGCGGCAGCGTATCCAGCAACCAAAGCGACAGGGTCTGGTGCAGCGAGAAGTCCTCCTGCAGCTCCACATTCACCCGCAGTTTGCGGCCGTTGGGCAGCGGCGGCACGAACTCGACGATCTTGCGCTCGATCAGCGACCGGAAGAGCTGCCAGGTCTTCTTGCCGAGGTACTGCCGGCGCGGCGCGGTCTCATGGCAGTCGCGGATGAGCTGCCGCATCGCGCGGCAGCCGTCACCGTCGCGCGCGAGCATCTGGAGCAGCATGCCGTGCGACACGTCGAAATGCGACGTGAGCACCTCGGCCGGCGCGGTGCGCAGCCTCTCGACCGTCTTCTGGTCCCAGCCGACGAAGCCCTCCGGCGGGCGCAGTTTCACGAGCTTGCGCGCCTTCTTCGGATCGCCGGCGGCCTTCTCCTCGGCGCGCTTGTTGGCGATCATGTGCTCGGGCGCCTGGATCACGACGTAGCCGACATCGTCGTACCCGCGGCGGCCCGCGCGGCCGGAGATCTGGCGGAAATCGCGCACGCTGAGGATCGCCGACTTCTGCCCGTCGTATTTCCAGAGCTGGGTGAAGAGCACGGTGCGGATCGGCACGTTGATGCCGACACCGAGCGTGTCGGTGCCGCACACGACCTTGAGCAGGCCGCGCTGCGCGAGCTGTTCGACCAGCACGCGGTACTTCGGCAGCAGACCGGCGTGGTGCACGCCGATGCCGTGCCGCAGCCAGCGCTTGATCTCCTTGCCGTAGGGGCTGTTGAACTTGAACGCCTCCAGCTCCGCGCCGAGCGCCGCGCGCTCCTCGCGCGTGCAGATGTTCAGGCTCATCAGGTCCTGCGCCGCCTCGCTGGCGGCGCGCTGCGTGAAATGCACGAGGTAGACGGGGGCGCGGTTGCCATCGAGCAGCGCCTGCACCTTCTCGGCCAGCGGCGTCTCCGAGTATTCGAACTCCAACGGCACGGGCCGGCGGTCGCCGCGCACGGTCACCGAGTCGATGCCGGTCAGCCGCGCGAGTTCCTCCTCGAAGAAGGTCGTCGCCGAGAGCGTGGCCGACATCAGCAGGAAACGCGCGCCGGGCATGGTGAGCAGCGGCACCTGCCAGGCATAGCCGCGCTCGCGGTCCGAGTAGTAGTGGAACTCGTCCATGATCACCGCGCGGATGTCGCTCTCGTGGCCGCGGTGCAGCGCGATGTTGGCGAGAATCTCGGCGGTGCAGCACAGCACCTTCGCCCGTGGGTTCACGGAGGCGTCGCCGGTCATCATGCCCACGTTGTCCGGCCCGAAGTCGCGGCAGAGCGAGAGGAACTTTTCGTTCACCAGCGCCTTGATCGGGCAGGTGTAGACCGAACGCTCGCCGGCGCAGAGCGACTTGAAGTGCAGCGCGGCCGCCACCAGCGATTTGCCCGAGCCGGTGGGCGTATTGAGAATCACGTTCTTGCCCGCGAACAGCTCAAGGATCGCCTCCTCCTGCTCGGGATAGAGCGAGAGCCCGCGCTCCGCCATCACCGCGAGGAAACGGTCGAGCGCAGCGTCGGCATCGTACGGGCCGGGCAACGGCGCGAGCGGGTGGTTCTGGGCGGTGGCGGTCACGCCGACCAAGACGCACGCTCCACCGCAGCATGTCGAGCGCGGCGTGCGCCACGGCGCCGCTGTCACCGACGCGGGACTCGGCCTCGTCCACCGACCGACCACGCCCGGCCCTCTCCGCTGCGTCCCCGCCGCGCGAGTCCCCGGATCGCCATGAACATTTTCGCTGCATTCCGCGCGCGGTCGCTTCAACTTCGTCCGCCTCATGCCCCATCGAATGCTGACCCTCGATGAGGTCGCCGAGTATCTCCACCTCACCCCGGAAGATGTCGTGCGCCTCCTCAAAACCGCCGACATGCCCCACACCATGCGCGGGGAGCATCCCATCTTCCTCCGCGGCGACGTCGACGAATGGGCCTCGCGCCGGATCATGGGCCTGCCCGACCGCCGCCTCAGCGCCTTCCACGACCAGACGATGCCGCAGGTCCGCCGCATCCGCGAAGAGGATGCGCTGATGCCCGAGCTGATCCGCACCGACTACATCAACCTCGAGCTGCCCTCGCGCACCAAGTCCTCCGTACTGCGCGACATGGTCGACTTCGCCGCCGGCACCGGCCGGGTCTTCGACCCGAAATCCCTGCTCGAAAGCATCCAGATCCGCGAGGAGCTCTGCTCGACGGCGCTGCCCGGCGGCGCCGCCCTGCTGCACGCCCGCCACCACGAGGAGTACCAGTACGAAGGCTCGTTTCTCATGCTCGGCCGCACGATCGCCACGATCCCCTTCGGCGCCTCCGACGGCGGCCATACGCGCCTGTTCTTCCTGATCTGCTGCGGCGACGACCGCCTGCATCTCCACACACTCGCCCGCCTCTGCCTGATGGTGCAGAAAACCGACCTGCTCGCGCAGCTCTGGCGCGCCGAAGACGCCGACTCCGCCATCGCCATCCTTGGCGAATGCGAACAGACCGCGTTGCTCGGCAAAAAACACACCGCCGGGACCGACTGATCCCCGTTCCGCGTTGTTTCGCGATCCATCGAAGGGCGCCGCCTCGCGGTGCCCTTTTCCGTTGTTCCCGTACGCCGGCGCGCCCGCGGTCCGACGAGGGGAATGTCCGGCGGCTCATGCCACTTGTCCACGATCGTTGCATCGGGGTGCGGCGTTCGGGAGTTGAAGATGCCGACCGATCCACCACCCTGCAGAATCCCCCGAATCCATCGATGACACCCACGACTCTCCGCCGGGCTTTCACCTCATTCCTGACCCTCGCCGTCACCTTTCCCTCGGTGGTTTTTGCCACCCAACTCGCCGAGGTCGGCCCGGTCGACGAACAGGTTCTCCTCCTCCATTTCCGCGACGGCGAGGTCGTCTTCCGCGACGACGGCGCCGGACCCGACGCCAACGCCGGCCATTCCCTCGGCGCCGACGCCGACCGACTCGTGGCCTTCGGCGCCCCCCTCGACATCGCCGCGGCCACCGACACCGGGTCGTGGATACTCACCTCGCCCGACGACGAACGCTACGCGCCCGCCGGCCTCGCGCCGACCGCCGTGCACCGCAAGTCGAAGGTGCTCAACACCACCCACAACTGGGACTACTGCCTCGACCACTGGCTCTTCCTGCGCCTGCCGCACCCCCTCAAACCCGGCGCCCGCTACACGCTCGCCATCGCGCCGGCCACCGCATCCGACTCCGCCGAAGCCGCCTTCACCTTCGACCTCGAGTCGTCCCGCTCGGAGGCGATCCATGTCAACCTCGCCGGCTACACGCCGGACAGCGGCATCAAGGCGGCCGACCTGTATCTCTGGCTCGGCGACGGCGGGGCGCGCGACTACGCCCCGTTCGAGGGTCGCCGCACCTGGCTGCACGACGTGGCGACCCGCGAGAACTTTCCCGCCGGCACCGTGAAGTTCTGGCGGAAGAGCAGCGCCGACGACGCCGGGAAACGCAACCTCACCGGCTCCGCCGTCTGGAACGTCGACTTCTCCGACTTCACGCGCCCCGGCACCTACCGCCTCGTCGTCGACGGCGTGGGCTGCAGCGCCGAATTCGCCATCCGCGACGACGCGCTGTTCGAGCCGTTCAAGACCTCGTTGCGCGGCTACTACTACATGCGCATCGGCGAACCGGCCGCCGGCATCACGCCCACCCCGCGACAGCCGCGTTTCCTCGCCGGCGAAGAACCGGCGGGCTTCACGATCTACCTCACCTCGCTCGATCCCTTCGACCGCGTGTGGAAGGAACGGCAGGGCGACACGTGGGACGAACCGCACTTCAAGCTGCCCGAGGAATCGCTGTTTTGGCACCACCGCCTGCCCGGCAACCCGACGACCACGATCGCGCAGGGCGGCCACTCCGACGCGCTCGACTGGGACCGCCACCTCGGCCACGTCTCCAACATCTACGACCTGCTGCTGCCCTATCTGCTCACCAACGGGAAGCTCGGACACGACAACCTCGACATCCGCGAGAGCGGCAACGGCATCCCGGACCTCATCGACGAGGCGCGCAACGAGGTCGACCTCTGGCTGAGCCTGCGCGACGGCGACGCCTACTGCCACGGCCTCACCAACCCCACCCGCGACCACTCGACCATGTTCCAGGCCGGCGCCACCACGATGGCCGCGTGGGCCAACGCCGCCAACTGCGCCATGCTGGCCGACGCCTTCCGCGTCGCCAAAAACTCGGCACTGATGGCCCGCTACCGCGACGAGGCGATCAAGGCCTACCGTTTCGCCTCCGCCCAACCCGCCGAGCGCCAACAACTCGACGAGCGCCAGGAGATCGGCGACGCCTACATGCGGGGTCGCGACTTCCGCATCACGGCCGCCGCCTTCCTCTACAACGTCACCGGCGAAACCGAGTGGGAGGACGTCGTCGCCGCCGACAGCGTGTGCGCCCGGGGGCCCCGCAACATCGAGCAGGGCGAGGAGTGGTCGCAGATCTTCGCCACCGCCGCCTACCTCAACACCCCGCACCCGCAGCACCACCGCAAGCTCGCCAAGAACCTGCGCGCCGCGCTGCGCAAGCAGGCGCTCGACGCCCATGTGCGCCCCGCCGAGGAGCGCCCGTCGCGACGATCCACGCACAGCTACTGGCGCACGGCGCAGCCGCTCGACATCGCCATCCTCGCCCACGCGTTCGCGGCCGATCCGAAGGAGAAGGACCGCCTCGCCCGCACGCTGATCCTCGAGGCCGACTGGAGCCTCGGGCGCAACCCGTCGAACCTGATCGAGATGACCGGCCTGGGCCCGCGCAGCTACGTGAACTGCTACACCTCCGGCCGCAACGACGGCACCCCGGGCCTTCATCCCGGCCACACGCCCTACAACAACATGGATCCCTGGGGCGGGCCCTACAACGGCTCGAACCCGCGCTGGTTCACCGACCGAGGCCACCCCGCCTGGGAACAGTGGCCGCAGCAGGAGTCGTATTTCAACTCCCGTTACTGCTGGGCCAACGGCGAGTTCACGCCCCGCCAGACGATGCGCGGCAAGATGGCGCTCTACGCCTATCTCTTCGGCGTCTTCGGCCGCTGATTCATCAACGTGCGCAACGCCGCGGTTGCCCGCGCCCGCGGCCCCGCCCAACGTGTCGCCATGTCCGAGTTACCCGATTGCTTCTATTGCCGGAAGGACCAGCGCCTTCACGACCTCATGATCGAGATCGCCCCCCTGGCGGCCTCCACGCTCTACCTCTTCCGCGAACAGACCCACCCCGGTCGCTGCGTCGTGGCCTATCGCGGGCACGTCAACGAGCTCTTCGAGCTGCCGGCCGAGGAGCTCGCGCTCTTCACGCAGGATGTGGCCCGCGCCGCCCGGGCGATCAAGGCCGCCACCGGCGCGAAGAAGATCAACTACGGCGCCTACTCCGACAAGCTGCCCCACCTGCACTTCCATCTCGTGCCGAAGTACGAGGGCGGCACGTCGTGGGGCTCGACCTTCGAGATGATGCCCACGGAGAAGCGCCTGCTCGACGAGGCCGGCTACGCGACGCAGATCGCCGCGATCCGCGCGGCACTCTGATTACGCCGCGGCGCAGTTCTTGCAGCGGGAGCCTGCACCAGCATTCTCCCGCCCATGCCGATCCCCACCCTGCGCTCCCCACGGTTCCTGCAACGCACCCTCGCCCTCGCGGCCGTCACCGGCGGCCTCGCCTGTGCCGGGGCCGATCCCGTGTCCCCGCCTCCGGAAAATCCGTTGCTCGTCGAGAGCGCCCTGCCGTTCGGCTTCCCGCGTTTCGACCTGATCCGCGACGAGCACTTCGCCCCGGCCTTCGACTTCGCGATCGCCGAAAACGAGCGCGAGGTCGACGCCATCACGGCCAACCCCGAGCCGGCCACCTTCGAGAACACCATCGTCGCCCTCGAACGCTGCGGCACCCGGCTCGACCGGATCCAGCGCATCTTCTCGGGGCTCGAAGGCGCCGACACCAATCCCGTGCGCCAAGCCCTCGACGAGGCGCTCGCCCCCCGCCTCGCCGCCCTCGGCGACCGCATGCTGCTCGACCCGGCGCTGTTCGCCCGCGTCGACGCCGTTTTCGCCCGACGCGCGCAGCTCGGCCTCGATCCGGAATCGCTCCGGCTGGTCGAAAAGACGCATGAGGACTTCGTGCGCGCCGGCGCCGCGCTGCCCGCCGCGCAGAAGGAGCGCCTGAAGGCGATCAACGCCGAGCTCGCCAGCCTCGAGACCCGTTTCGGCCAGAACGTCATCAAAGAGGTCAACGCCTCGGCCGTGCTCGTGACCGACCCGGCCCGCCTCGCCGGCCTCACCGCCGCCGAGATTTCCGCCGCCGCCACCGCGGCCGAGCAGGCCGGCCACCCCGGCCAGCATCTGCTGCGCCTGCGCAACACCACCGGCCAGCCGCTGCTCGCCTCGCTTTCCGACCGCGGCCTGCGGCAGGAGATTCTGGAGACATCGATGGCCCGCGGCGGCCGCGGCGGCGAGTTCGACAACCGCGACAACGTGCTCCGGCTCGTGCGCCTGCGCACCGAGCGCGCCTCGATCCTCGGCTACCCCACCCACGCGGCCTTCATGCTCGAGCGCCAGACCGCCGGCACGCCGGAGGCCGTCAACGGCCTGCTCGGCCGCCTCGCCCCGGCGGCGGTGGCCAACGCCCGCGCCGAGGCCGCCGATCTGCAGCGCCTGCTCGCCCGCGACCACCCCGGCGCCACGCTCGCCGCGGCCGATTGGGACTACTACGCCGAGATGCTCCGCCGGGAACGCCACGACTTCGACGAGAACCGGCTGCGCCCGTACCTGGAACTCGAGCACGTGCTGCGCGACGGCGTGTTCTTCGCCGCGACCCGGCTCTACGGCCTCACCTTCCACGAGCGGCCCGACCTGCCCGTCTACGAGCCGAGCGTGCGCGTGTTCGAGGTGCGCGAGGCCGACGGCGCCACCCTCGCCTATTTCATCGTCGACTGGTACGCCCGCCCCTCGAAGCGCGGCGGCGCCTGGATGAGCGCCTACGTGCCGCAATCGACGTTGCTCGGCACCCGCCCGGTGATCGCCAACCACCTCAACGTCGCGGCGCCCGCGGCCGGCGAGCCCACGCTGCTCACCTTCGACGAGGTCGTCACCGCCTTCCACGAGTTCGGGCACGCGCTGCACGGGATGTTCTCGGCGGTGCGCTACCCGCGCTTTGCCGGCACGGCGGTGCCGCGCGACTTCGTGGAGTTCCCCTCGCAGGTCAACGAGATGTGGGCCACCTGGCCCGAGGTTCTGCGCAACTACGCCAAACACTTCCAGACCGGCGAGCCCATGCCCGAGGAGCTGCTCGCCAAGCTCGAGGCCACCAAACGCTTCAACCAGGGGTACAAGACGACCGAATACCTCGCCGCCGCCCTGCTCGACCAGGCCTGGCACCAGCTCGCGCCCGACCGGTTCCCCGGCGACGTGGCCGCGTTCGAACAAGAGGCCCTGGCCCGCGCCGGCGTCGATTTCGCGCCCGTGCCGCCGCGCTACCGCAGCACCTACTTCTCCCACGTCTTCAACAACAACTACCACGCCGGCTACTACTCCTACCTCTGGGCCGAGGTGCTCGATGCCGACAGCGTCGAATGGTTCAAGGAGAACGGCGGCCTCACGCGCGCCAACGGCGATCGGCTCCGCGCCCACGTGCTCTCGCGCGGCGGCTCGGCCCCCGCGATGGACCTGTACCGCGCCTTCGCCGGCCGCGACCCCGACATCGCCCCGTTGCTCGAGCGGCGGGGACTCGCCGGCGGCGGAGCGACGGCGGCCGCGCAGTAGGCCCCACCCGAAAGCCCTTGCCGCGGCACGGGGGCGGCCCAGCCTTCGCCACCGGAGCATGCCCCCGCCCTTGTCGCCAAAGTTTCGCCACCCGGTCTTCCTGCTCGCCGCGGCTGTTGTCGCGTCGCTGTGCGCCCTGCCCTGGTGGCGCCACCACGACCATCTGCGCGACTTCATGGACTACGGGTTGGTGATGTCGGCGATCGGCCGGATCGGGGCCGGGGAGAAGCCCTACACCGATTTCATCACCCCGATCCAGGCCGGTTTTCTCCACCTGAGCCGCGGCATCGAGGCATTCGGGGGCGGCACCTACCTCGGGCTGACGCGGGGCGGCCTGGCCCTGATCCTCGGCGCCACGCTCGGCCTGGCCACGCTGCTCCGGCGGCGGTGGCCGGCGATGCCGGCCCTGGCGCTCGCCGGCACGCTCGTCGCCTGTACCGCTGCCCAACATACAATCCTCTGGTACAACCCGCTCGGGGTGCTCTGCCTCGCGGCTGCGGCCTGGGCGGCGGCGATCGCGCCGACGCTGAAGGCACGGAGCTGGAGATGGCACCTGTTGCTCGCCGTCGCGCTCACGCTCGGCGGCCTCAACAAGATCAGCTTCCAGCTCGTCGCCCTCGCCGCCTGCTCCTTCTTCGCGCTCCGCACCGCCATCCTCCACCCGCCGCGACGCACCGGGGCGCTCGGCATGCTCGGTCTGGTGCTGGTCGCCGGCGTCGCCCTGCCCCTCGGGCTCGAGCTCACGTTGACGGGAGCAAGCCCCGCGGAATGGAGTCGCAACGTCCTCGGGCTGGCGGGCCCGGAGCGCGCCGCCTACCTGCGCGCGCTCGCAACCTGGAGTTTCTACCTGACACCACGCCACGACTACTACGGCCCGTCGCTCGTGCCGCAGATCGGCGCGGTCTGTGTCGCGCTGTTTCTCGCTGTCGCAGCGTGGGGCTGGCGGCACCGTGCCGCCCTCGACCGGGTATTGCTGCTGGTGTCGACCGGCGGCTTTGCGCTCGCGGCGCTGGCCCTGCTCGCGACCAACCACGAGATCAGCCACGTCGGACTCGGCGGCGCCTTGGCGTTGGCGACTGCGCTCGCCCTCGGCTTCGAGCTCCGCCCGGCCGGACGCGGCGCGGGTCTCGTGGTCGCGTTGCCGGTCGCCGCCCTCGGGCTCGCGGCCGGCATCTCGGCGTGGCAGGGGCAGCGTTCGCAACTGGGCCACTCCCCGGCCAGCCGCGGCAGCTACGTGGCCCCCGGCGACACGGACCCGAGATTCCACTACATCGCCGGCCTGAAGATCCCGCCCGATCTCGCGGCGGCTTTCGTCGAACTGGGGGCCAACCTGCCTCCGGCCCGCGCCGACGGCCGCCATCCGGTCCTCTTCACCGCGGGGACCGAATGGCTCGACCGTGTCTGGCCGCCGGTGCGCATTGCCGGGTTTCCTCTCTGGTATGCCGAGGGCACCTCCGCGGGCCCGCGCGAGGCGGCCCTGCTGACGCGGGAAATCGTGCGGCCGGAGCGGCTGCGCCGGATCTACGGCGCGGTGCCCTGGGACTACCGCGCGCCCGAGCTCGACGCGGTCCTACGCGCGCATTCCGAGCTGCCGCAGCTGCGGGGGTGGTTTATCCGCGAGTACAGACTGCGCACCAATCTGAGCGTGCCCGACGACCCGTTGCACCGGCTCAACGACCTGGGCTGCAACTACGATCCGGCCCTGCTCGTCGCCGCCCCCGGCTGCAGTATCCAACGACTGGGGAGCGGTCGGCCGCTGTTCGGGGATGTGGAGCGGTCGGCCAGCCTCGAGTTCACCGGGCTCGCCGGCCGCCTCGACGCCCGGGCGGTCGTCCGCCGCATCCCCGGCGCCGGTACCGCCCGCCCTCTGCGGGCGCGGTTTCGCGTCGATCTGGCCGAGGGCGAAGATTGGCGGCCCTTCCGGGAGGAGACCACCCTCGAACTCGCCTCCGGGGCGGAACGTGTCGAAGCGCCGATCCCGATCGACTGCGCCGGTCGCAGGGTCCGGTTCACCGTCGCCCCCGAAGCGGGAATGGAGGGCTGCGGCGAAAGCGGCTGGGAGGCGCCGCGCATCGAGCACGGGCCGGTCGACGACCGGCCGCCGCCACGTCTCTTCGCCAACGCCCAGGACGACGATGCCACGCCGCCGACCCTCGCGGCCGCCGCTCTGATCTCCGGGGATTGGCGGCCCGAGGGCATCGTCACCCGCGGCGCGGAGATCCGGGCGGACGGGCTCCTCCTGCGGCCCGGCGGGCAGGTCTGGTTCCGCGCGCAGACACCGCTGGCATCCTTCGACGGGCGGGCGCTCACGCTCGCCGCCCCCGAGGGGGAGCTGCCGGTGCTGCGTCTGGTTTGGGTCGCCGGAGATCGGGTACAGATCCTCGAACAGGCGGGCCTGCCGGCCCCCGGGCAGGCGCACCGTTTCCACGGCTGGTCGCCGGGAGCGCAGGGCTGGTTCGGCCTCCTGATCGACCCCAATTACGCGGTCGGGCCGGTTGTGCTGCGGATCGAGGCCACGAAGGAATAGGCCATTTTCCCGAGCGACCGGTTGACCACCGGGCATGGGCCATGGTTAACCCTGCGCGCACTTGTCGCCACATGCCGACGTCCCCCCAACACCCTCAGTCCACGCCCCGCCCGGCCCATTCCGCCCCTCCCGCCACCGGCCGGATCGAACACTGGTTCGCCGGCGTCGTGCTGCTGGTTGCGCTGGCGACGCATTTTTGGCTGGTACGCTACAACTGGAGTTCGGCGTTCCTGATCGGGCACGAGTTTCGCCAAGCGCAGACCGCGATCATCACCCGCTACATCGACGAACAGAACAACTTTTCACCCAACTACGAGACGCCGATCTTCGGCAAACCCTGGGGCGCGCCCCTCGAGTTCCCGCTCTACGAATGGGCGGTGGTGGGCGTGAAGCGCGCCCTGGGCTGCCGGGACTTCGTCGCCGCGCGCATCGTTTCGATCGGTTGTTTCTATCTGACGCTGCCGGCAGTCGCCCTGCTCCTGGCCCGGGCCGGCATGGCGCGCAGCCGTCGTTGGCTGACACTCGCGCTGATCCTGACCTGCCCGGTCTACATCTTCTATTCGCGGGCATTCCTGCAGGAGTCGGCCGCGTTGTGCTGTTCGGTCTGGTACCTCTATTTTTTCGTGCGGCTCCTGCAGGACCGGCGCTGGTATTGGCTGGTGGCCATCGCACTCGCCGGTTCGGCCGCGGGCACGATGAAGAGCCTGACCTTCTTCGCTTGGGTGGTGCCGGCGGCGGTTTTCGGTGCATGGTGCCTGTGGCGGGATTGGAACGAGAAGCGCGGACCACGGCGGCTGTGGGCAACCACGGCGTGGGGGCTCGGCTCGATGGTGACACCGCTGGCATTGACGGTGTGGTGGACCCGCTTCGCCGACTCGATCAAGGAGCTGAACCCGGCCACCCATTTTCTCACCTCGAAGGAGCTGGGGATCGGCAACTACGGGACGTTTTCCCTGGCCGCCCGCCTCGACCCGGGCACCTGGCGCGAGATGGCCGAGAGTTGGAGCGCGTCGCTGCTGTCGCCTTGGGGGCTGGGGCTGACGACCCTCGGGGCCCTGCTGCTCGCGGGCAAACAGCGCCGAGCCGCGGTGGTCTGCCTCGCGCTCTTCCTCGTGCCGCCGCTCACGATTCCCTACGCCTACGCCCGGCAGGACTATTATTTCTACGCACCGGCCCTGCTGTTTCTCGCGTTCCTCGGTTTCGCGATCGCCGGTGTGCTCGAGAAGCGCCGGTGGCCGTTCGCCGTGCGCGCGACGATCCTGCTCCTGCCTTTCGCGGCGCTCCTGGGCAACTACTTCAAAGCGGGCGGTTATTGGGACATGCAACGGGTGCGAAGCGACGGCGGCAACAGCCTCGCCAACGCCCTGCGCGCCATCACGCCTCCCGACGGGGTGGTCATCATCGTCGGCGCCGACTGGAATTCGGCGATCCCCTACAAATGCCACCGCCGGGCACTCATGTTCCCGCAAGGCCGCGAGTACGACGAGGCGTTTGTGGCGGAACGCATCGAGGCCCTCGACGGAGAAAAAATCGCCGCACTGGTCCTCACCGGCAACCCGCGCAACGATGGCGCTTTGCGCGACCGCATCACCAACCTCGCGGGTCTGTCGTCCTCGGCGGCGTTCACCCACGACCAGGGCGACGTCTATTTTCCCCGCGGCGAAGACCGCGCGATCCGCGCCCGCCTGCTCGCCGCCCAGGCCCACTATCCGGACCTGCGGATCGCCCCGCTCGAATCGGCCTACGTGCCCCCCGAGACCCACCACCTCTCCTCCGAGAAGGCCGCCGTCGATTTCCCGATGGTGTCGCCCGCACCGACCGCATTCTCGGCGAAATTCGGAATGCCGCTTGGCGGCTCCCCGCACGGCCCCCACGTCGGCGCCCACCCGGATGCGATGCTGTGGGTACCCGCCCCGGCCGGCGCGGCGATCATCGAATGGGAATACAGCATCGACACGGGCGGCAGCCCCCATCCCGACGGCGTCACCGACGGAGTGATCTTCCTGCTCACCGCCGAGGGAGCGAACGGTTCGCGCCGGGTCCTCTTCCGCGAGCTGCTCGACCCGATCACCCACGACAACCAGAAGGGCGTGCAGAAACGCGAGATCCGCTACACCGCGAAACCCGGCGACACGCTCTGTTTCGAGACCCAGTGCAACGGAACCTACAGCTACGATTGGGCCTACTGGCACAAGATCGCGGTCGCGCCGGAACGCGCCGCCCCTCCCGTGCCCTGACCCTGCCGGCGGCGGGCCCACGCCAATCGGTTCGGGAAAAATGCCAGCCTCCGGGTTCGCGACCCGGGGCGGCAAAAAGACTTCCAAAGAACCGGTGAATTGCGGCTTCCCTTGTCCACGGCGGCCCCCCAGTGTGCCCGGCGCTCGTCGGTCGATAAGGTTCCGTCTCCACACGCGCCTCGCGCGTGCTCTGATCTGGGCCATTCTCCCTGCCGCGCACGCTTCGCCCCCCACGGCGCAGCACCCAAAGCCCAACATGTCCCATCCTCAGATCATCCAAGGTGGAATGGGCGTGGCCGTCTCCAACTGGCGCCTCGCTCGTTCCGTCGCCCAACTCGGTCAACTCGGTGTCATTTCCGGCACGTTGCTCGCCGTTGTCCTCGCCCGCCGTCTCCAAGCCGGTGATCCCGGCGGTCTCATGGCCGCCGCCATGGCGCATTTCCCGATCCCGGCAATCACCGAACGGGTGATGGAAACCTATTTCATCCCGGGCGGCAAAGCCGAGCAGGCGCCGTTCAAGCCGGTCGCGATGCCCGGCATCAATCCCTCGCGAGCCCTCGCCGAACTCACCGTGGTCGCGAACTTCGTCGAAGTCCGCCTCGCCAAGGAAGGGCACAACAACCCGGTCGGCATCAACCTGCTCGAGAAAATCCAGGTCGGCACGCTGACCTCGCTCTACGGCGCGATGCTCGGTGGCGTCGACTACGTGCTCATGGGCGCGGGCATTCCCCGTGAAATTCCAGGCGTGCTCGACCGCTACGCCGCCGGCCAGGCCGCCGAGATCGCCATCGACGTCGTCGGTGCCCCCGCCGGATCCAAGACGCTCGCCCGTTTCGATCCCGCCGAGCTGTTCGGCGGCACCGCCCCCGAGCTCCCGCGCCCGCAGTTCCTCGCCATCGTCTCCTCCGCCACGCTCGCCACCTCGTTGGCCCGCAAGTCCACCGGCCGCGTCGACGGTTTCATCGTCGAGGGCGACCTCGCCGGCGGCCACAACGCCCCGCCCCGCGGCCCCATGGAGTTGAGCGAAGAGGGCGAACCGGTCTACGGCCCGCGCGATGTGCCCGAGCTCCCCAAGATCGCCGCCCTCGGCCTGCCCTTCTGGCTGGCCGGCTCCTACGCGACCCCCGAAAAATACGCCGAGGCCCGCGCCACCGGCGCCGCCGGCGTGCAGATCGGCACCGCCTTCGCCTTCTGCGAGGAATCCGCCGTGCGCCCCGAACTGCGCCGCGAAGTCTGCCGCCTCGCCCGCGCCGGCCAAGCCCGGGTCTTCACCGACCCCCTCGCCTCGCCCACCGGCTTCCCCTTCAAGGTGCTGCAGATGGAGAATTCACTTTCCAACGACACCGTCTACCAGGCCCGGCCGCGCATCTGCGACCTCGGCTACCTGCGCGAGGCCTATGCCCGCCAGGACGGTTCGATCGGCTACCGCTGCGCCGCCGAACCCGACGCCGATTTCATCCGCAAGCAGGGCGAGCCCGGGGCCTTGACCGGTCGCAAATGCCTCTGCAATGGACTGCTCGCCACCGCCGGCCTCGGCCAGACCCGCGCCGACGGCTCCGCCGAGCCGCCCATCCTCACCGCCGGCAACGACGTGTCGTTCATCAGCCGCTTCCTTCCGGCCGACTCCGACACCTACACCGCGGCCGACGTCATCCGCCACATTCTCGGCTGAGCCGTAGTCGAGTGACGAGGGACGAGCGTCGAGGGCCGGAGTTTCGCAGGCAGATCGAGAGCACCCTCGGGCAATCGCCTTGTGCACAATTGGATTGGCGCTCGCCACTCGACGCTCGACTCTCGTCTCCTAGGACTACGGCTCAGTACTCCTGCGACACGCTGCGGTAGCGTTTCGAACCGGTCAGGTGGCCATCGACCATCACCAGCGCGGTCGTCTCGACCACGTAGTCGTCGACCACCGTGTAGACCGGCTCCTTGATGATCTGCTCGACGCCCGTCTTCGGATTCACGTACGGCACGTCGCGCGTGCCGAGCACCTCCTCGTGCACGCCCGCCTTCATCCGGTATTCATAATACCAGATCTCGGCCGCCAGCTCCGCCTTGTTCGGCGCTTTCTTGACCCGGTGCGGCTTGCCGACCACCGCGATCACCTGCTCGGCGGACATGCCGATCTCGAGCTTGGGGCGGGCGGACTTCTCCGCCGCTCCCGCCGGGGCGCCGTCGGCACCATCCGCAGCCACGCCGGGCCCGACGGTGAACGCAACTGCAGCCAGAATTACCACCGAGCGCAGGAGAACCGCTGCGCCGCGAAACGAGATGGGGTTGCTCATGGTCCCCCATTTGAGCGCAGCACACGGGCCCGCGCCCAGCCGAAAACACCGACCTGTACTATTATCCCCCGCACCACCCGGGCACCTCCTCCGGCCCGGCGACGAGCGGCGCTGCGCTCGTCAGGGCCGCACTCCGAAGCGCAGGCGGACAAACGCCCGCGGGCCCACGGAGACCGGAAGGGCGCAGGCGCACCCAGCATCGGAATACCACGCCGCCGGCACTTCCGACCACGGCCCGGCCAGATCCGTGCTCCACTCCGGCACGAGCACGACATAGCCGCCCGACCGGTCGGTCGGCCACGAGACGCGCAGCGCCGCATCGGTGCCGATCGCAGCGGAGACCGCCCGCGACGCGACCTCCGGCTGGAGCGCGGAAAGGCCGAGGGCGAATTCGGCAAGCAACGGCAGGCGGTCGCCATCCGGGTCCGCATCGGCCGGAGTCGGCGGCGGCAGTCCCGCCGACGCCAGCCAAGCCAGGAACGCCGCGTCCGGGTCGAGACCGAGGATCGAGCCGAGGATCTCGCGGTTGGCCAGCGGCGACAGGCCAAACCCGTAACGGCCGTTGAGCGCACGCAGGATCTCGTCGGCCAACAACGCCTGCGCAGCGGTCGAGGGATGGAATCCGTCCTTGGCGAAAAGATACCGAGGGGCGTTTTCGGGGTCGCCGGCCTTGAGGAACTCGACGCCGTTGAGCTGCAACGGAGCGGCCCCGTCGAGGCGGCGGGTCAGGTCGAAGCTGTTGGCCAACGCGATCCCGCGGGCCGCGGCGAGCTCGGCCAACAGCGCGTTGAGCCCGGCGATGCGCACCGTCGCCACCGCGCGCAGGGCCGGATCGGGCACCTTCGCCTGCACGCTCGGGGTCGCGCCGATGTCGGGTGCGTTGACGAGCACGATCGGCAGCGTGGCATTCGCCGCCCGCACGAAGTCGATCGTCGCCGCGAGGTTGTCGCGTATCGCCTCGAGCCGATCGGTGGCGACCGTGCCCGTACACAAACCGGCGTAGAGCGGCGAGAGGTCGTTGCCACCGCAAAAGATGACCGCGCAATCCACCTCGCCCGCCAGCTGCGTGCGGATCCGTGGACAGGAGATCCAGTCGAGAGCCTCCTCGGGGGAAGACGGGAACAGCGGCGGGTCGACCAGCTCCGCCAGATCGGTGGTGCGAAAACCCGGCACGGCCCAGTTCCACGCGTAACCTCCGTCGCGGTAGTCGGGATAGGCGGCCACATGCCCCGCATACGGTCCGAACGAAACCTCGTCGCCTCGCACCGTTGCAAGAATCTCGATCCAGTTGGCGATGTTCGCCTCGAGCGGATCGCTGTCGGGCGCGGAGAACGGCAGCTCGAAGGCGTACTCCTCCGACATGCTGTCGCCCAGCACCAACACCCGCAGCGGGGCGGCGGCAAGTGGCGACAGCACTGGCGGGAGGACGATCAAACCGACCAACGCGAAGCGGCAGATCCGGGCAAGCGGCGACATGGCCACCCAGCGTGGCAGTCCCCGCGTAGCAGGAAAGCCGTTTCCGTGGGAACCCACCTGCCCGGCACCGGGGCGGCCTGCAGTGCGAGCATCCGCGCGCAGCCGAGTTTGTTCAGGCGCGAGGCCTCGGCGATGGCGCGCAGCACCGCCGACTGATCGGGGCTCAAGACGTCCCGGGCATCATCCATCACCGCTTGCCGATCGGTGTCGCCGGGCATCACAAACATGCCGTTTCGCGTCGGTGCCACGGCACGGCTCCCGACAATCTCCACCAGGCGGTCGCCCGGCATGGCGGTGAGCGGGGTGTCCGTGACGTACGGCCGAGCGGCCAGGAGTTCGACCGCCTGCGCGGAATCGTTCTGTCCGAGCGTCGCCGAGTACTCGGAATACCCCGTGTCGCCGAGCAACCGGTGAAACAAGGCCCGCCACCGCCGAAACCGCACAGGATTTTTCACACAGCCGAAAACACCCGCTCCGGATCCCGATTTTCTGTCGCAACTTTTCCGTGCTCCGGGTGTTGTCTTCGTTATCCAAGTTCCACCATGGACACTTCTCCTCTGCCCCCGAATCCGCCCACCCCTGCATCCCAAGGTAGCGACAAGCTCTGGGCCATTTTCTGCCATCTCTCCTCCGTCCTCGGAGTGGGGATCATCCTCCCGCTGGTGGTCTATCTGGTGATGAGGAAGGAGTCGCACTACGTCGGAGAGAACGCCCGCGAGGCGCTCAATTTCCACATCTCGGTCTTCATCTATTCGCTCTGCTGCGCGCCGCTGGCCTTCATCCTGATCGGTATCCCGTTGCTTTTCGCGATCGGCATCGCGGCGCTGGTGCTCGCGATCATCGCCGCGATCAAGGCCTCCGAGGGCGCCGTCTACCGCTACCCGCTCACCCTCCGCCTGGTCAGCTGACTCCCTCCTGACGCAGCCGTTTCCGCCATTCGCTCGGGGGAATCCCGAACTGGGCGGTGAACGCGGTCGAGAGGTGATACGGGGAGCTGAAGCCGAGTGCGTCGGCAATCTCCTTGATGGGGCGATCGGTGCTGCCGAGCAGGCGTTGCACGCGCTGCAGCCGCATGCGCAACTGGTACTGCTGGGGCGAGAGCCCCGTCCGCGCGCGAAACTCGCGCCGAAAACTCGAATACGCCACGCCGAGCGAACGAGCCAGCTCGGGCAGCGCCGGCACCTCCGCTTCGGCCTCGTCGAACAACCGTTTCGCGCGCCCGACCGCCAGCGCCACTGGTTTGGCCTCGATCGGCTCCGTGCGCCGCTCGCCCAGCAGCGCGAGCAGGCCAAGTGTCTCGGCGGCCATCTGGCCCTCGCCACCGGCCGGTTCGTCGCGCAACTGCGCGTGGATCGCATCGAGCCGCGCCTCGAACACCTCCGGGCGCGCGACCGCCACCACCGGTCTTTCGGAAGTCAGGGCACCGGCCTTCATCAGGCGCTGCGGCAGCGCGCCGGCGAACTCGACCCACTTCTCCGTCCAGCCCGTCGCCGGGTCCGGACGATACCGGTGCCACACTCCCGGGAAGAGCACGAGCGCCGTGCCCGCCACGATCTCCAAGCGGCCCGTGGCCTGCGACTCGAAGACACCGCGCCCCTGCGCGATGAACACGATCTGGTGCGCCCCGAGCGCCCGCCCCTGATCCCATTCGAAACGGTGGTCCGAAGGATGCCCGGCAGGCGGATACACCGACCCGGCCGGCGCGCGGAACACCCCGCCGCCCTGCACGCCCACGCCCCACCACACCGCCTCGGCGTGCGGGATGCGGTAGCGGGCGAAGCTGTCGGCTGAGCGCGGCATTGTCCGAGCAACTCCTGTATGCTATGGATCAAATCGTCAATTCCCCCGGCAACGCTTCCCTGCTACTGTTGCCCTTTCCACCAGTACCCCGAACTTCCAGTTTCTGTATGGCCAAAGCCCGCGTCTCCCGTTCCACCCCGATCCATTGCGCCGCCGCCGACCTCGGCGCCACCAGCGGCCGCGTCATCGTCGGCACCTGGGCCGACGAGAAACTCACGCTGACCGAGGTCCACCGTTTCCCGAACTCCTTCCAGTCCGTCGGCCCGAACGACTACTGGAACGTGCCCGGACTCTGGCTCGAGATCCAGACCGGCCTGCGCAAGGCCGCCGCGCAGTTCCCACAGATCGCCTCGGTGGGCGTCGACACGTGGGGCGTCGACTACGTGCTGCTCAACGACGCCGGGCGCCTCGTCTTCCCGACCCACGCCTACCGCGACAGCCGCACGCAGGCCGGCCTCGCGAAGCTCAACGCCGACAAGAAGGCCCTCGAGAAGGTCTACGCGGCCACGGGCATCCCGAACGTCTTCTACAACTCCAGCCTCCAGCTCGCCGAGACCGTCGCCACCTGCCCCCAGATCAAGATACTGGCGACGCGTTGCCTCTTCCTGCCCGACTACTTCAACTATCTCCTCTCGGGCCGCATGGAGAACGAATTCACCATCGCCAGCACCACGCAGTTGCTCGACGTCAACTCGACCGACTGGTCGCGCGCCGCGCTGAAGCACTTCGGCATCCCGACGAGCTGGTTCACCAAGCCCGTGCTCGCCGGCACCCGCCTCGGGAAAGTCACCAGCCTGCCCGAGCTCAAGAACACCCAGGTCATCGTCGTGCCCGGCCACGACACCGCCGCCGCGTACGACGCCATGCCGGCCGACCCGTCGGGCAACGACCTCTTCCTCAGCTCCGGCACGTGGTCGCTGGTCGGCTTCGAGAGCGACACGCCCGTGCTCGGCTCGCGCGCGCTCAAAACCCGCGTGGCCAACGAGCGCATCGGCGACGGCCGCTACCGCCCACTGACCAACGTCATCGGTTTCTGGTTGCTCGAGGGCGTGATGAAGGAATTCCCGGACCGCCCGAAAGCCGAGGAGGAGCGCGCGAAGCTCAACGCCGCCGCCGCCGCCCTGCCCGCTCCGAAACTCCTGCTCGACGTCGCCGATCCGGCCTTCTCCAACCCGCCCTCGATGCGCGCCGCGATCGACGCCCATCTCAAGAAGCGCGGCGCCAAGGCGCCGAAGGATCTCGCCGGCTATCTGCGCCTCATCTGCGACTCGCTCGGCCAGGGCCATGCCGACGCCAAGGCCAACTTCGAGAAGATGACCGGCCGCAAGTTCGAGCGCATCCTCGTCGTCGGCGGCGGTTCGCGCAACAAGCTCATGTGCCAGGCCACGGCCGACGCCGCGGGCATCCCGGTTGTCTCGTTCAGCCTCGAAGGCACCGCCGTCGGCAACATCGCCTGCCAGCTCATCGCGCTCGGCGCGGTGAAGGACAAGGCCGCCTTCCGCGCCGCCCTCGGCGCCACGCTCGAAAAGACCACCTACACCCCGCGGAGCTGATGCTCCGCAATCTGCGATCTCATATTTCGAATCTCAAATTCCAGATCCACCGCCGCGCTTCCCGTCGCCCCCTTCCCAATTCTCAAATCCAAGATCTCAAATCTCCGCCCTCGCCATGCCTACCGCCAAACAAGTCTCCGCCGCCTACAAGCTCGCCCGCACCGCCTATGCCGACCTCGGCATCGACACCGACGCCGCCATCGAGAAGGCGCTCTCCATCCCCGTTTCCCTGCACTGCTGGCAGGCTGATGATGTCCGCGGACTGGAGACACCGCAGGACGGCGTGACCGGCGGCGGCATCATGGCCACGGGCGGTTATCCCGGCCGCGCGCGCAACGGCGACGAGATGCGCGCCGACCTCGACATCGCCCTCTCGCTCCTGCCGGGCAAACAGCGCCTCAACCTCCACGCCTTCTACGCCGAGACCGGCAAGAAGGCCGTCGACCGCGACGAGATTGCCCCCGAGCACTTCGCCCACTGGCTCGCCTGGGCCAAGGAGGCCGAGATCGGTCTCGACTTCAACCCGACCTACTTCGCCCACCCGAAGGCCGCCTCCGGCTTCACCCTCTCCTCGGCCGACAAGTCCGTGCGCAAATTCTGGATCGAGCACGGCAAGGCCTGCCGCCACATCGCCGCGCACTTCGCCAAGAAGCTCGGCTCCCCCAGTGTCATCAACCACTGGATTCCCGACGGCGCCAAGGACGCCCCCGCCGACCGCTGGTCGCCGCGCGCCCGCCTCGTCGAGTCCTACGACGCAATCTTCGCCGACAAGACCGTGAACCGGAAGCAGTGCGTCGACGCCGTCGAGGGCAAGCTCTTCGGCCTCGGCAGCGAGGAATACGTCGTCGGTTCGCAGGAGTTCTACTCAAGCTATGCGCAGAAGGCCGGCCTCGTGCCCTGCCTCGACCTCGGCCACTACCACCCGACCGAGTCCGTCGCGGACAAGGTTTCCGCGCTGATGCAGTTCCACCCGCGCATCCTCCTGCACACCAGCCGCCCGATCCGCTGGGACAGCGACCATGTCGTCATCCTCGACGACGCCGTGCGCAACCTCTTCCTCGAGATCGCCCGCGGCAACGCCTGGGACCGCGTCTTCGTCGCGCTCGACTTCTTCGACGCCTCGATCAACCGCATCGCCGCCTACGTCGTCGGCGCCCGCGCCACCCGCCAGGCGATTCTCGCCGGCCTGCTCGACCCGACCAAGCAGCTCAAGGCCGCCGAGTCCGCCGGCCGCGGCCACGAGCGCCTCGCCCTCATGGAGCTCACCAAGTCGCTCCCGTGGGGCGCGGTCTGGGACGAGCTTTGCGTCCGCAGCGGCGTGCCCGCCGGCGCCGACTGGCTCAAGAACGTCGCCGAGTACGAGAACGACGTGCTCTCCAAGCGTTGAACCTTCTTGTCGCTGGATGGCGAAGCCATTCAGCCTCCGAACCGTGGCGCTGCTCGCCAGAGCAGCGATCCGGCCTTCCTTCGCCGTTCTTTTCTCCGAGTGTAGGAGCCTGCTTGCAGGCGATCTGTGCTCGGAATCGCCTGCAAGCAGGCTCCTCCCTCCGATCCTCGTAGCGAAACGCGCCAAGCGTTTCGACCCTCCGTCAACGGCCCACCGCGCACCGCCCACCGAAAATGACTCCCGCCCGCCAGCTCCCCGGCGCCGACAAACGTGTCCAACTCATGGCCACGTGCCTGTGCGACGCCTTCTATGCCGACGCCGCCCGCGCGGCCGTCGAGGTGCTCGAACATCTCGGCTGCACGGTGGACTTCCCCGAGGCGCAGACCTGCTGCGGCCAGCCCGCCTTCAACGGAGGCGACTGGGCCGCCTCGCGCAAGGTCGTGCGCCACATGGTGAAGACCTTCGCGGGCGACCTGCCCGTGATCGTGCCCTCCGCCTCCTGCGCCTCGATGGTCTTCCACGGCGCACTGCTCGAGTTCGAGAAGGAGCCCGACCTGCCCGCCGTGCAGCAGCTCGCCGGCCGCACGTGGGAGCTCGCCGACTTCATCGTCAACGGTCTCGGGGTGAAGCAATGGCCGGGCAAGTTCGACGCCAAGGTCGCCTTCCACCGCTCGTGCCATTCGCGTGGCACCGAAAGCGCCCCAGCCGCGATCCAACTGCTCTCCTCGATCGACGGCATCACCGTCCTCGAACATGGCGAGGCCGAGCAGTGCTGCGGTTTCGGCGGCACGTTCTCCGTGGCCTTCCCGAACGTCTCGGCCGGCATGGGCGCGCTGAAGCTCGAACACGTGCGCGCCGTGCAGCCCGACCTGCTCGTCGCCATCGACATGAGCTGCATGATGCACCTTGGCGGCCTCGCCGAGAAACAGGGCAAGCCCATCGCCACCCGCCACGTCGCCCAGATCCTGCGCGACTCCCTCAAGAACGCCGGACTCCTCTGACCATGGCCAAGCAACTCATCGACCAGTTCACGGCCCAGGTGCCCGCCGACACGCGGGCCGCCGTCTACCTCGGCACCAAGGCCACCCACGAGAAGAAGACCAAGCTGCTCGTCGACCAGTTCGCCGATCCCGACGAGCTGCGCCGTCTCGCCGGCCAGATCAAGCAGCACGTTGTCGAAAATCTCGATACCTACCTGCCGCAGGTCGAGGCCAAGCTGAAGGCCAACGGCGTGCACGTGCATTGGGCCGCCAACGCCGAGGAGGCGTGCGCGGCCGTGCTCAAGATCATGCAGGCGCGCGGCGCCACCAAGATGGTCAAGGCCAAGACCATGGTCAGCGAGGAGATCGAGCTGGCGAAATACCTCGAGGCGCGCGGTATCGAGGCGCTCGAGACCGATCTGGGCGAGTTCATCATCCAGATCGACCACGACCACCCGAGCCATCTCGTCCGCCCGATCATCCACAAGAACCGCCGCGAGATCGCCAAGAGCTTCGAGCGCGAGGGCCTCGGCGCCTACAACGACGACCCCGAGACGATCACCCGCCGCGCGCGCCAGTTTCTCCGCCACAAATACCTCGCGGCCGACGTCGGCCTGACCGGCGGCAACTTCATCTCCGTCGAGAGTGGCCGGCTCGTGCTCGTCACCAACGAGGGCAACTCGCGTTTCTCGCTCGCGGCGCCGAAGTGCCACATCGCGCTCGTCGGTATCGAGAAGCTCGTGCCGCGCGACCGCGACCTCGGCGTCTTCCTCAACCTGCTCGCCCGCTCCGCCACCGCGCAGCAGCTCACCGTCTACACCGAGTTCATCTCCGGCCCGAAGGCGGCCACGCAGCCCGACGGCCCCGAGGAGATGCACGTCGTGCTGGTCGACAACAACCGCAGCGAGGTGCTCGCCGGCGAGTTCCGCTCGATCCTGCGCTGTATCCGCTGCGGCGCCTGCCTCAACGTCTGCCCGGTCTACCGGCAGGTCAGCGGCCACGCCTACCGCAGCGTCTACCCCGGCCCGGTCGGCTCCGTGCTCTCCCCGCTGCTCGCCGGCGAACACTTCGCCGACAAGGCCGACCTGCCCAAGGCCTGCTCGGTCTGCGGCGCGTGCAAGGAGACGTGCCCGGTCGACATCCCGTTGCCCGACCTGCTCCTGCGCCTGCGCGACAAGGCCAAGCGCGAACACGCCTCGCTCGCCTCCGCCGCCACGCCGCCGATGGGCGCATGGGCGCTGATGGCCTCCAGCCCCTTCGTGTGGAAGACCGCGCTCTTCGGCGGCAAGATGCTCGACGTCGTCCCCCACAAGCTCGTACCCGTGCCGGCGATGCAGGCCTGGATCGGCAAACGCACTCTCCCCAATTGGCAAGGCGGCGACTTCCGCCGCTGGATGAAGAACCGGAGATCGGAGGGTTAGCCGCAAAGAACGCAGAGAACACAAAGAGACCAAGGCACCGAAAACACCACGACGCCCTATGTAGGCCAGCGAGCTTGCTCGCGCCCTTCTCTGCGGTCTTTGCGTTCTCTGCGGTCAAATACATCTCCGGGGCCGCCCCCTCACTCCCTTTCTCCCTCACTCCCTTTCTCCCTCAGTCCCTCACTCCCTTTCTCCCTCCATGAGCGACTCCCGCGAACAGATCCTCAACCGCGTCCGCACGGCCCTCGCGCCGCTCGCCGAACGCGCCCCGTTGCCCGAGTGGGACCGCGACCTCGTCGTCCTGCGCGAAGCCCTCGCCGCCACCGACCTGTGGTCGCTCTTCTCGACCCGGATGAAGGCCGTCAACGGCACCCCGATCTCCGGCATCGCCGAGCTCGTGCAGCTGCTCGCATCCAACAACTGGAAACACGGCTACTGCGATCCCGCCCTCCTGCCGCTGTGCAAGGACGCGTTCCCGGCCGACTTCACGATCGAAACCGAGTTCGATCGGTCACGAGTCGACGACTACGCCTTCGGCATCACTGCGGCCACCGGTGCGATCGCCGAGACCGGCACGCTGATCCTCTCCGATCGCGACACCTCGCGCCGGCTCGCCGCGCTAACGCCGTGGGTGCACGTCGCGGTGCTGCGTCGCGCGCAGATCTTCCCCGACATCCCCGCCGCCCTCGCCGGCCTGCCCGCCGACCCGAACATCATCTGGGTCACCGGCCCGTCGAAGACGGCCGACGTCGAGGGCATCCTCATCGAGGGCGTGCACGGCCCCGGCCGCCAGATCGCCCTGCTGGTCGACTGAGCCAAGCATTCGGTCGAGTGACGAGGGACGAGCGGCGAGGGGCCGATCACAGAGGAGATCGAGCGAAGCACTCGTGATGGAAGCTCGCCACCGATGGTTTGACGCTCGTCCCTCGACGCTCGCCTCTCGACCGCATCATCGCGGCTGAACGCCCAGGCCGAAGATTGAAGCGTAGGCCGGCGGGTTCGACCGCGCCCAAGGAGCACGCTCCAACACGCCGGCCTGCACGACGGCGGAATCGTTGGGTCAGGCCACCAGACCCGCGCCCTCGTCGAAGCCGAGCATGAGATTCATGCACTGCACCGCCGCGCCGGAGGCACCCTTCCCCAGATTGTCGAGACGCGCGATCACGAGGATCTGCTCCTCGTGGCCGAAGACGGAAAGGTCGCAGCGGTTGGTGCCGTTGCAGGCGAGCGTGCGGAAGAAACCCTCGTCGACCTCGGTCGACGGATTCACCTCGGCGGCCACCCGCACGAATTTCTCGCCGGCGTACGCCTCGGCCAAAGCGGCGGCGATCTCCTTCGCGCCGAGAGACTTCGCCAAGAGGCGACGCTCGAACGGCACGCACACCGCCATGCCGCGGTAGAAGTCGGCGACGATGGGCAGGAAGTTCGGCACGTGCTTCAGACCCGAGATGTGCTTCATCTCGGGCAGATGCTTGTGCGTGAGTCCGAGCCCGTACGGCCGCGGCGCGACACGCTGATCCTGGGACGACTCCTTCGCCTGCCGCGCGGCCACGTCCGACGCGTTCTCGGCGTAGGCCGCGATGAGCTTCTTGCCGCCGCCGCTGAAGCCGGTGAGCGAGGTGCAGGTGAGCGGGTAGTCGGCGGGCACGATGCCGGCCGCGACCAGCGGCGCGACGATCAGGTTGAAACCGGACGCATGGCAGCCGGGCACGGCGACCTTCGTCGCGGCCTTCACCGCAGCGCGCTGCTTGCCCTGGTGCAGCTCGGGCAGGCCGTAGACCCAGTCCGGATTGGTGCGATGCGCGGTGCTGGCATCGAGGAAACGCACGCTCGGGCGATCGGCCGCGAGCGCCACGGCCTCCTTCGAGGCGACGTCGGGCAGGCAGAGAAAGACCAGATCGGCCGAGGTGATCATCGCCTTGCGGGCCTCGGGGTCCTTGCGCTTGGCCGGATCGATCGCGATCACCTCCACATCGGTGCGGCCGGCGAGCCGCTCGTTGATTTCAAGGCCGGTGGTGCCTTCACTGCCGTCGACGAAGATCTTGGGTTTCATGCCGTGGGAAATGGGTTGGTTGAAAACGCGACACTGCGCCGCCTCCCAGCGCGGGCGTCAACAACACTAACGGCCCATCCGGACCGGGCCATGATCGCGAACTTCGGCCGAGCGAGTCCCGCCGCCCGCGGCCCGCGCAGCGATCGCGCCATTGGGGCACCGGCCACAAGCCGCGCCCGGTACCCATCGGCTGGGCACCCGACTTCGCCCGCCACGCCCCCTCGGTTGCCGCCCGACCCCGCCGCGCCCGCTACGCCGGGAACGCGCTGCGCGGGCCGAAGTCGACGCCGAGGAAACAGATGTCGTCGGCGAAACCGTCGCTCGGGTCCGCAGCACCGAAGGCTCGCACCTTCGCGAGCACCGAATCGAGCAGGAGCACGGTGCGTTGGTCGGCACAGCCGGCGATCGCCTGCTTCAAGCGCTCGGGCCCGAACTCCTCGCCGGCGGCGTCGGCCGCCTCGTAGAGCCCGTCGGTGTAGACGAAGAGGCGATCACCCGCCTTCAGCGGCACCACGGCCGCCTCGTACGTCTCGTCGGGAATCATGCCGAGCGCGGGACCCGAACCGTCGGCACCGACGGAAAGCGCCTCGACCTCGCCGGTCTTGCGCAACAACAGCGGGTGCGGATGACCGGCGTTGGCGAAACGCAGGTCGCCGCGCGCGACGTCGACCACGAGGTAGACCGCCGTCACGAAAACAAGATCGCCGGCACTGGCCAACATGGTCTGGAGCCCGCGGTTGAGCTCGCTGAGAAAACGTTCGGGCGAACCCGCGAGCGCCCGGTGCTCGCGCACCAGACCATGGATGAGCGCCGTGACGAGAGCCGCCCGCACACCGTGGCCCATCACGTCGCACAACAGCACCGCCGCGCCCATGGGGATCACGGGCAACACGGCGAAAAAGTCGCCCGCCACCGCACTGCTGGGAATCCAGCGATGGCAGAAACGCACCAGACTGTTCTCGGCGTTCACGCCGGCCGGCGCCACCGGGTATTGGTGCGGCAACAACGCCGCCTGCACCTGGCGTGCCATGGCCATGTCGGCCTCCATCTGGGTGTTCTTGCGGCGCAGCTCGACCGTCGATTCCGCGAGCCGGTCCTCGAGCTGGCGGCGATCGAGCGCACCGAGGATCGCACGCCGGAGCGCCGGAAGATGCAGGCCGGAGCGCACCAGATAGTCTTTCACCCCGCGCTTCATCGCCTCGACCGCCACGTGCTCGTTGCCGCCGGCCGTGAGCATGACGACCGTCGGCCGCAGCCGCTCGGGCGTCTTGTTCAATTCATCGAGCACCTGCAGTCCGTCGATGTCGGGCAACTGGTAGTCGAGCAACATCAGCGCCCAGCCGCCACGCGCGACCTGTTCGAGCGCCGCCGCCCCGGTCGAGACCCATTTGGTGTCGCAGCGCACCCCCTCCCCGATGTTGCGCAGCAATCCCTGCAACACGGCGCCGATGGTCGGATCGCCGTCCACGATCAGGACGGGAATGGGAGCTGAGGACATGGGGCGGAACTCGGGAGCACACCACCCATCGGCGGCTTGGGCGAGCGCTTGAGCACCGACCGCCCCGCCGGCGCGGAAAGTCGGCCGGGCGAAACGTTGCGAGAAAAACCGTTGCCCGTGCGCGGTGCCTGCGCCTGCATTCCCGCGTGGTCGCGCCCATCCCCGACACCGATTACCGCATCAAGCTCCAGGTCTTTGAAGGACCGCTGGACCTGCTGCTCTTCCTGATCCGCAAGAACGAGCTCGATATCTACGACATCCCGATCGAGCAGGTCACCAAGCAGTACCTCGAGGCGCTCTACGCCATGGGCGAGCTCAAGCTCGAGCTCGCCGGCGAGTTCTTCGTGATGGCCGCCACGCTCATGGAGATCAAAAGCCGGATGCTGCTGCCCAAGAACCAGCAGGCCGTGGCCGCCGAGTCGGAGGACGAGGAGGAGCTCGATCCGCGCTGGGAGCTGGTGCACCAGCTCATTCAGTACAAAAAATTCAAGGACGCCGCGACCGGCATCGCCGACATGATCACCACGCGCCAGGCGATGCTCGAGCGCGCGCAGATCCAGCAGAACGTCGCCGCCGCCGAGCGCCCCCTGCGCCCCTCCGACCGCATCGAGCTCTGGAACGCCTTCAACCAGGTCCTCCGCCGCCTCGCCGACCGGCATGTCAGCGGCGACATCCAGGACGACAACCTCACCGTCGTCGACCAGATGGAGATGATCCTCAAGCGCATCGCCTTCGAGCCGCGCTTCACCTTCTCCTCGCTGCTGCCCGGCAAGACCTCGCTGCGCAACCTCGTCGCCACCTTCATCGCGGTGCTCGAACTGACCCGCATGAACAAGATCCGTATCGCGCAGGAAAAACACTTCGACGACATCTTCATCGAGCGGCGCGAAGCCGAGCCCCTGCCCTCGCCCGAGGCGGCCCTCGAGGAAGGCCTGCTGCCGCTGGCCGAGAACACGCCGACCGAGGCGCCACCCGAGGCGCCACCCGCGCCCGCGACCGAGGGTTCGTTGCCGCCCGCGGCCGTTGCCCCGGAGCCCCCGGTTCCGGTGGACGAATCCATCCAAATCGCCACGGCAGACTCCGCACCGGCAACGCCGCCCGCCGAGCACGACCTTCCGCCGGCCCCCACGATCCCCGCCAACCTGCCGCCCTCCGGCGGCTCGCCCGCGTGAAAGACCGGAAGCCCGAACACGCCCACCTGCTCGGCGTCGGTCTCGACCATCACGACGGCCACAAGCGCATCACCAAGGGCGAGCAATTCACGCTCGTCGGCGGCTCGCAGGAGACCCACGAACGCATGACCGAGACGGTCGTGAAGACGTTCGAGGACCTCAAGCAGCGCGGCAAGGATCTGCGGCAGGTCGAGGCCAAGGAGCTCCGCGACATCATCCACAAGAACACGCCGCGCGAGTGACCGGCCGGCCCACGCCGGCTCACCCGGTCGCCAGCGCCTCGCGCAGCACCCGCCCGAACTCCGCCAACTCGTACGGTTTCGCCACCCGGCCGCGGAACCCGTATTCACGGTAGTTGGCCAGCACCGGGTCGCTCGAATAGCCGCTCGAGACCACCGCGCGCACGCCCGGGTCCGCCGCCCGCAGGTGCCCCAGCGCCTCGAGGCCGCCCATGCCGCCGGGCACCGTCAGATCCATCACGACCAGGTCGAACGGCCGGCCCGCCGCCCCGGCCGCCCGATACGCCTCCACCGCCGCGCGCCCGTCGGCCACGACCTCGACCTCGCAGCCCAGGCGCCGCAGCAACCCCGTCGCCAGTTTCCGGATCGACTCCTCGTCGTCCATGAAGAGCACCCGGCCGCGCAGGGTCCCGGCCGGCACCGGCGAGGCGGCCTCCTCCAACGGCAGCCCCTCCTCCGCGGCCGGCAGATACACGTGGAACTTCGTGCCCCGCCCCACCTCCGACTCCGCCCGGATCAGCCCCCGATGCTTGCGCACGATCGAGTACACCGTCGCCAGCCCCAGGCCGCTGCCCGTGCGCTTGGTGGTGAAATACGGCTCGAAGACCCGCGCCAGGTGCTCGGCCCGGATGCCCTCCCCGGTATCCGCGACCGAGATGCGCAGATAGGCGCCGTCGGCCAGCGGGGGGAGTTCCCCCGCCCCGACCCGGGCATTGCGTAGTTGGATACCGACCACTCCGCCGCCCGGCATCGCCTGGACGGCGTTGATCACCAGGTTCTGCACGACCCGCCCGATCTGGGCCTTGTCGGCATCGGCCGGCCACAGCCCGGGCGCGAAATCGAGTTCCGCCCGCACGTTCGCGCCGCGCAGGGTGAAGCGCACAACCTCCTCGATCACCTCCGGCAGACGCACCGCCGCCCGGATCGGCTCGCCGCCACGGGCGAAGGTGAGCAATTGCTGCGTGAGATCCCGCGCCCGCAACGCGGCCTGCTCGGCATCGACCAGCGACCGGCCCAGCTCGGTCTCCCGGTCCACCTCCAGCAGCGCCAGACCGAGATTCCCGATAACCGCCGTGAGGATGTTGTTGAAGTCATGCGCGATGCCGCCGGCGAGCACGCCCACCGACTCGAGCTTCGAGGCCCGCACCAGTTCGGACTCCAGCCGCTCCCGCTCCGTGACGTCGCGGAACACCAGCACGGTGCCGACCAGACTGCTGTCGGCGGCATGGATCGGCGCACAACGGCCCTCGAGATGGCGCACGGAGCCGCGCGCCCCCGTCAACACCGAGCGCGGCGCCAGGTCGACCACGACGTCGGCCGCCAACACCGGGCCCACCGGCAACGCCGCCGGCAGACCGCTCTCGGCCAGTTGCAAAGGGAACACCTCCGCGAGCGACTGCCCCACCACGTCCTCGCCGTCTCGCTCGAGCAGCGCCAGCGCGGCCGGATTGGCGTAGAGCACCCGCCCCTGCGTGTCGGTCGTGACCACCCCCTCGGCGATCGCCCGCAGCGTGACCGCGAGCCGCTCCTTCTCCGCCGACAACGCCGCCTCCGCCCGCTTGAGGCCGGTCACATCGACCACGACGCCGACCAGCGTGCAGCGGTCGGCGGCGGTGCGCACGATCGAAGCGCGTTCATACAACCAATACACGGTGCCCTCGACCCGGGCCCGAAACTCCTGCTCGTAGCCCGGCGCCCCCGAACGAATCGCCTCGGCGCTGCGGCGCTGCATCGCCGGATATTCGTCCACTCCGGCCTCGTCCCAGTTCAGGGCCGTGGCCGGATCGGGCTCGGCCGGACCGAAGAGCTTGTGGAACAGCGCCGAACCGGGCACGTACACTCGCCAAACCTGGTCCCCATCGGGCCGCAGCTCGACCTCGGCCCGCCACAACAGGCACTCGACCACCTCGAAGAGTTTCTCGAGCTGCCGCTCCCGGGCCCAGCGCTCCTCCTCCAGCTCCCGCTGGCGGGTCACATCGGTGATCACACCCACCAGGCTCCACTGGCCCACCCCGTCGGCTTCGATCGTGACCTGCTCGTGTAACCAGATTCCGGTGCCGGCGACCCGCGCCTGGAACACCTGGATGTAGCCGGCCTCGCCGGCTCGGATCGCGCGCTCGGCGCGGCCGTCGATCTGCAGATCCGTGGCCGGGTCGAGCACCCGTTCCCAAAGGAAAAACGGAGGATCGCCCGGATCGGCCCCGAACACGGTGCGGTACAGGCGGGAAGGAGGGATGCGCAGCGACCAATGCAGACACCCGTCGTCACGCTCCACCACCCGCGCCTGCCACAACATGCAATCGACGGCGTCGAGAATCCGCGCGAGCTGGGTCTGGTGCGCTTGGCGCGCCTCCTCAGCCGCCCGCCGCTCGGTGATGTCGACCACGACCCCGGTCAGTTGCCACGCCTCCGGCGAGACACGGTTGACGGTCACCTCCTCATGCAACCAGAGCGTCCGCCCCGGGAGCAGGACCCGAAAGTCCTGCCGGTATTCCGGAAGCCCGCCGAGCAGGGCCGCTTTCGAACGTTCGTCGATCCAACGGTTTTCGGGCACTTCGACCCGATGCCAATCGAGCTGGCAGAAAACCCCGTCGGGGGCTTCACCAAAGATGCGTCGAAAAAGCGCGGAACTCGGCGCCACGACGTCCCAGACCAGTTCGCCCTGCGCATCGCGCACGACCTCGGCCCGCCAGAGCAGGCAGTTCGCCGCCGCGAGCAATTGCTGCAGGCGCAGATCCTCGGCCTGCCGGGACGAGGGGCCACCCGGCACCGGCATCGCAGGCCGACCTGGTTCCAAGCTGTGGGCCAAACGCCGGCTGCGGCTTCGAAGCCACCACCCGGCCAACGCCAGTCCGGAAAGCACCAGTGCTCCGACCGCGCCCCAGACGAAGCGCTCGGAGGTTTCCGCCGCGGCGACAAGCGGAGGCGCGCCCCACCCGGGCAACGGGAGAATCGCTCCGGCTGCCACCCTCGCCCTCCACGGGCAGCACTCGAACGTTCGGCGGACCATTCGGGGAGCCAGCGAACCTCCGGCCAGCGAGCCTGTCGAGCGGCAAAGCCCACGCCGGATCCGGACCGTTCCCCACCGCGGCCGGGTCGCATCCCTGCGCATGCTTGCCCAGCTCCCCGGTCCGGTTCTTCATGCCGGCCCTACCACCATGTCCTACTGCGCCTCCCGTTTCGCCACGATCCGTCGCCCCGCCACCGAAGTCATGATCGGCGCCGTGGGCGTGGGCGGTCCACACCCGATCCGCATCCAATCGATGACGACGTCCGACACCCAGGATGTCGGGGCCACGGTGCGGCAGTCGATCGCCCTGGCCGAGGTCGGCTGCGAGATCGTGCGGGTGACCGCGCCCAACGTGCCCGCGGCACGCTGCCTGCGGGAGATCCGCGCGCAGTTCTCCGCCGCGGGCTTCGCCCACGTGCCGCTCGTGGCGGATATCCATTTCCTGCCCACCGCGGCGATGGAGGCGGTCGAGCACGTCGAGAAGATCCGGGTGAACCCCGGCAACTACGCCGACAAGAAGAAGTTCGCCGTGGTCGACTACTCCGACGCCGAGTACGGGCGCGAGCTGCAGCGCCTGCACGAGTCGTTCTCCCCGCTGGTGAAACGCTGCCGCGAGCTCGGGCGCTCGATCCGCATCGGCACCAACCACGGCTCGCTCTCCGACCGGATCATGAACCGCTATGGCGACTCGCCGCTGGGCATGGTCGAGAGCGCGCTGGAGTTCGTGCGCATCTGCGAGTCGCACGGTTTCCACGACATCGTGCTCTCGATGAAGGCCAGCAACCCGAAGGTCGTCATCCAGGCCTACCGCCTGCTCGTCGAGCGGATGGACCGCGCCCACCGGCCGTATCCGCTCCACCTCGGCGTCACCGAGGCGGGCGACGGCGAGGACGGCCGGATCAAGAGCGCGATCGGCATCGGCAGCCTGCTGCTCGACGGCCTCGGCGACACCATCCGCGTCTCGCTCACCGAGGATTCGGTCCACGAGATCCCGGTCGCGCGGGCGCTCGCCGCCAAGGTCATGGCCCGGTGGACACGCCCGGCCCAGGCGGCCGAGCCCGACAGCATCGATCCGTTCACCTTCAAACGCCGCGAGACCACCCTGCTCCGCCTGGGCGGCACCGGCGCGGGCGCCGGTCAGCCCCCGCGCGTGCTCGTGCGCGCCCCGGCCGAAACCGCCACGCCGGAGGCGTTGCAGTGCCTGCTCGCCGACACGGCCAGACGCCTCAAGGACAACCCGGTCGAGGGCATCGTGCTGCCCGTGGCCGACGAGTCCGCACTCTCCGCCGCCTGCGCCCTGGCCGCCGCCGCAGACCGGGCCAAGGTCGCGCCGGTGGTCGAGCTGGGCGCCGACATCCCCGCCGCGGCGATGGCCGAGCGGCCGTTCCCCGCCGGCACGATGCTCGTGCGCCCCTTCGCGGGCGGCGACGAGGCCGCGTTGCGCGAATGGGCCGGCATCGCCCGGGGGCGCGGCTGGTCGCTCGCCATCGGCCTGCGGCCGGCCGAGTTCGCCGCCTTCGCACCGGCGCTCGCCGCACTGGGCGACGAGGGCCTGCTGTTCTTCCTCGCCACCGGCGACGCCGCCGATCCGGTGCATCCGGTGGGCGGTTACCGCCAACTGGCCGAATGCCTCCGCGCGATCGGCTCCCGGGCGCCGTTGTGGATCCGCGCCCGCCCCGCCCACGGTCTCGGCGGCGAAGCCGGCCCCCTCGGCACGCTGCTCGACGCCAGCATCCTCGCCGGCGCGCTGCTCGGCGACGGCCTCGGCGACCTGCTCGGCATCGAGTCGGGCGCCGGTTTCGAACCCGACCTGCGCCTCGCCTACAACGTGCTCCAGGGTGCGGGTGCCCGCATTTCCAAGACGGAGTTCGTGGCCTGCCCGAGCTGCGGCCGCACGCTCTTCGACCTGCAGTCGACCACCCGGAAGATCCGCGCCGCGACCGGCCACCTCAAGGGCGTGAAGATCGCGGTGATGGGCTGCATCGTGAACGGGCCCGGCGAGATGGCCGACGCCGATTTCGGCTATGTCGGCGGCGCCCCGGGCAAGATCAACCTCTACGTGGGCAAGCAGGCGGTGCGTTTCAACATCCCCGAAAACGAGGCCGTGGCCTGTTTGACCGACCTGATCCGCGAACATGGCAAATGGACCGCCCCCGAAACAGGGGCCTGAACCCGCCTAAAATCGGGCAATAAAAAAACCGGCCGGAGTCGAATTTTACCGACACCGCGGCGTCACTTCCCCGTAACGCGGACCCCATTTCGGCTCATTGTGGCAAAACCGAAACGGGCTGGTGTCGGGGTCGTTTCCGGACCGAGTTTTGGCGAAGCCTTGGCAACACAAAAATCGGGAAAATTTCGTCACAGAAACGATGTTAACAAGATGTGGAGAAGTTGGCCTTGAAAGGGTTGCCCGCGCTTGCGGTACTCTTCGGTTTCCGCTGCCTGAACTCCGTTCGAAGCGCTCTTTGGCAACTCTCCTGTCCGCCCGAATCCGGAACCGCCCCAACCCCTAACCCAAAGCACTGCCCGCCATTACTTTAGATAACACACGCTGACCTCGCGTCGGCTCTGGTGTGCAGCTCCTCCCATTTCCCGAAGTTCCCGTTCGCCCTCACCGACAGCAGAGCCGCTCGAAAGCACCCTCGAACCCAATTGTGAATAGCTTTGCCGACCAACACTGAAATGCTCACCGCCAACACAACCGCGAACCTCTGGGAAACCGTGAAATGCGACCTCAAAGGTCTGTTTCCGGACGAAGTCTTCCAGATGTGGTTCGAACCGATCGGTTGCATCGAATCGAACGAAGATTCGATGGTGCTGGGCGTCCCCAACGAATTCGCCGCGATCTGGGTCCACGACAACTACCTCGACCTGATCACCCAACGCGTCCGGATGGCCTCCGGCCGCATGATCAGCATCACCCTGCGCAAGGCCGACGCCGGTGCCTCGTCCACCAACCGCGTGGCCGCCGCCGAACCCGCCAAACCGGCCCGCGCCACCAACCACGGCCGCCGCAACGGCCGCGGAGCCGACGAGCGTCTGATCACGACCAATCTCAATCCGCGCAACACTTTCGAGAACTTCGTCGTCGGGCATAACAACGAGTTCGCCCACGCCGCCTCCATCGCCGTGGCCCAGGCCCCCGCACAGGCCTACAACCCCCTCTTCCTCTACGGCGACACCGGCCTCGGCAAGACCCACCTCATGCACGCGGTGGGCCACCAGATTCTCCGCAACAACCCGGACGCGAAAGTCGCCTACCTTTCCTCGGAAAAGTTCACCAACGAGTTCATCCACGCCATCCAGGAGAACACGCTGACCAAGTTCCGCCAGCGCTACCGCCACGTCGACGTGCTGCTCATCGACGACATCCACTTTCTCGCCGGCAAGGAGCGCATCCAGGAGGAGTTCTTCCACACCTTCAACGAGCTCTTCGAGGCGCAGAAACAAATCTTCCTCTCCAGCGATCGCCCCGCCAACGAGATCTCCAAACTCGAGAGCCGCCTCGTCTCCCGTTTCCAGTGGGGCCTGGTCGCCGACCTCCAGTCGCCCGACCTCGAGACCCGCGTCGCCATCCTGCGCACGAAGGCCGCCACGCTGAAGGCCGATCTGCCCGCCGAGGTCATCGGCTTCATCGCCCAGCACATCTCCAAGAATGTGCGACGCCTCGAGGGCGCCCTGATCAAGGTCGCCAGCTACTCCGCGCTCACCAACCGCCGCATCGACATCCCCACCGTCGAGATGCTGCTCAAGGACGTGCTCATCGAGCAGGCGCAGAGCCAGCTCACCATCGAGACGATCCAGAAGCGCGTGGCCGACCACTACCAGCTCCGACACAGCGACATGCTCAGCAAGCGCCGGCCCAACAACATCGCCATCCCCCGGCAGATCGCGATGTACCTCTCCCGCATCCTCACCAAGCACTCACTCCAGGAGATCGGCGAAAACTTCGGCGGCCGCGACCACGGCACCGTCATCCACGCCTGCAAGTCCGTCGAGGCCATGATGGAGCAGAACGACCAGGACCGCACCACGATCGAGTTCCTCAAGAACCAGCTCTCGAAGTAGGGCCTTCACCTTTCTTTCGCCATACACCCACTGCGGGGAGTCGATTCCGGCTCCCCTTTTTTTTGCCCCACCCCGCCCCCACGACAGCCGCCCCGGCGGCTTGCCAAGCGCCGGCCACACCCGCAAAGTCCGCCCTCCTTTCGACCTGACCATGACTCTCTCACCCGAACAACGCGCCGCCGTTTCCCAGTGGGTCGCCGACGGCAACTCCCTCGCCGAGATCCAACGCAAGCTCACCGACGAGCTGAAACTCTCGATGACGTACATGGAAGTGCGTTTCCTGGTCGACGACCTCGGTCTCGAGCTCAAGTCCGCTCCGCCCCCCCAACCGCCCAAGCCCGCCACCCCCGAAGCCAAGGCGGAAGCCGCGCCCAAGAAGGGTATTTTCGGTAAACTGAAGGACGCCGTCACCGGCGGCGGCGACGACGCGGAGGCCGACCTCCCCGTCGACGAGCCGCCGTTCGACGAAGAGCTTCCACCCGAAGACCCCGCTCCGGCCGGGCTCGGCAGCGTGAAGGTCGACGTCGATCGCCTCACCCGCCCCGGCACGCTCGTCAGCGGCACGGTCGCCTTCAGCGACGGCGTCTCCGCGAAGTGGGCGATGGACCAATACGGCCGCCTCATGCTCGACGCCGCCGACAAGACCTACAAACCGTCGCCAGCCGACGTGCAGGCCTTCCAGGCCGAGCTCGGCATGCAGCTCCAGCGCATGGGCTACTAGTCGTGATGATGCAGACGAGAGACGAGCGTCGAGTGACGAACGCCAATCCAATTGTGCACAAGGCGATTGCCCGAGGGAGCTCTCGATCTGCCTCCGAGACTCCCGCCCTCGACGCTCCTCCCTCGTCACTCGACTGAGCCAACATCCGATTCCGATCGACCCGAAGCGCCACGGCCTCCGTGGCGCTTTTCTCTTTCCACCGCCCGCCTCCGCGGCACGACGTCGGCGCTCGAGGTCGGCCTACCAGACCCGCGGGGCGATCCGCGCCTCGAGTGCCGCCTCGGCAGCGTCGGGCAACTCCGGAAACAGGTCGAGCCCAGTGCGGACCTCGATCCGATCGATGCTGGTGAGGAAAGCGGAGGGCGCGGCATCGGCCGGCGTCTCCGAAGGGAAGACAAAGGCCATCGCCCGCAGGCGCCCCTCGTGCTCGTCGAGCAGCACCATCCAACAGGCCTCGGGCACCGGCACGCCGCCGCGTAAAGTCTGCGGCGAGGCGCCGAGCACCGGGCCGGCCATCACCCAGATCTCCCGGAACCGCGCCGGGTAACTCGTCGCGGCCCGCAGTTCGAGCTCCTTCCACGGACCGGCGTTGAGCGCATGTTTCTGCGGCACGATGTTGGACATGAGAAAGGTCTCCTCCTGCCCCGCGGCGCCGAAACGGGTGGCGATGGCGTAGTTGGGCGCCAGATGCCCGCGGTCGTAGCCGCTCCCCGCATAGTCCTCGGGCCGCACCCGCGCGACGGTGCGCCGGTCGACCTCGAAACGCTCCGGCCGCGGCGGCGGCTCGGGGATGCGGGCGAGATCCCCGACCCGATAGGCCGCCCACAGCGGGCTGCGGCGCGCCTCGCTGTATCCAACAACATAGCCCCGGTTCACCAGCACCCGCTCCGCCGCGCCGTCGGCCATGCGCGCGCCCCCGGCGAAGAGCGCCGCCCCGCCATCGGCCCGGAGCCCCGCGGCGGCCACGAACTGGTCGCCATAGTAGAGTTCCCAGATGTCGCGGGCGACATCGAGCGGCCCGACACGCTTGTCGCGCTCGAGCGCAGCGCCGACCAGTTGGCGAACCTCGGCCTGCCGCGGAGCGGGCTGCACGAGATACCAAGTGCCCAGCGCGAACGCGACGAGCAGGTTGAGCCAGAAAACGAGGCGCAGGGGGCGGGCCCGACGCCGGGCGGGAGCTTTTCGACGGGCCATGGCGACGCGCCTATTTGGGCATCTTCGACAACGCCTTGTTGAGCTTCTCGAGGTTGAACTCGTCGGGGTCGAAGCCCTCGCCAAGCCAGGCCAGCCATTCCTTCGAGAGCGGCTCGTCGGGGTGCTTCAGCGAATAGAGCACCTCCTTGTAGCCCGCCGGACCGCCGCAGTCCTCCGGCGGTCCGTTGTGCCGGCCGTCGATGAGCAACGGATACTTCGTGCCGCTCTGCGCCGGCTCGACCTTCTCCACGCGCACGTCGAGCACCCAGCCCTCGCCGAAGAGGTATTCGTAGAGGAAAGTCTCCTTGGGCGCCATCTGCAGGTCGGCGAGGCTGAAATCGCGATCGTCCTCGACGAGGGTCTCGTCGGCGCGCCGCACCGGGTTGCCGTACGGGATGTCGTTCACCGTGAAGCGATGGATCTGGTAGTCGTACCAGCCGAACGCCACCTGGATCGCATCGTGCAGGCGGGAGAGCCACATGGACTCCCGCACGACCATGCGCCGCCAGATCCGCGGTTCGAGGTCGCGCAAGGCGAGGTGCAGGTGCAGCACGCGTTCGGAGGGCCGCTTCTTGCGGCGGGCGGCCGCCTTGGCCTCGCTGAAGGAAATCATGGGCGGAATTGAGCCTGCGCGCCCGGGCGCATGCAAGCACCGGCAACACGAAGCCTTCCGCCGAGAAATCCGGGCAAAACAAAGGCCGCCGCGCCCTAGGGGCGTCGGCGGCCCGTGCAAACCCTAAACACAAACAAACTGCGAGAACTACAGCCCGTGTTATCGGGCACCGGATTTGGGACTTTAGAAAAAAACGCGCGGAAAAAGAAAAAGTTTCCGGCCCTATTCGCGGCACCGGCAGCGGCTGTCGTGGGCCTCCTCGGGCACCGGCTCCAACGGCCGCACCGGCGGGCGATTGCGGAGCGGGTAGGTGTAGCGTTCGCCCTCATAGTTGCGGAAGACCACCTCGTCGTCGGTGATGCGCTCAAGGTACTCGGGATTCATCGGCACCTTGCCACCGCCGCCGGGCGCATCGATCACGAACTGCGGCACCGCATAGCCGCTGGTGTGGCCACGCAACGCGCGGATGATCTCGAGCCCTTTGCGCACATCGACGCGGAAGTGCGCGCTCCCCGTGATGAGGTCGCACTGGTAGAGGTAATAGGGGCGCACCCGCATGCGCAGCAGGCGGTGCACGAGCGCCTTCATCACCTCGGCGTCGTCGTTGACCCCGCGCAGCAGCACCGACTGGTTGCCCAGCGGCACTCCGGCAAAGCTGAGGCGCTCGCAGGCATCGCGCAGGTCGGCGGTGCACTCCTTCGGATGGTTGACGTGGATGCTCATCCAGATCGGCCCGTGCTTCTTGAGCACTTCACACAGCTCCGGCGTGATCCGCTGCGGCAGGAAAACGGGGATACGCGAGCCGATGCGGATGAACTCCACGTGCTTGATCGCCCGCAGGCGCCCGAGGATGTGGTCGAGTTTGCGGTCGGAGAGCAGCAGCGGATCGCCGCCGCTGAGCAGCACGTCGCGCACCTCGGGATGCTCCTCGATGTAGCGCAGCCCCCGCTCGTACTCGGGATGGAAGTTGTAGTCCTGCGCATTGCTGACCAGGCGGCTACGGGTGCAGTAGCGGCAATAGGAGGCGCAGCGATCCGTAATGAGAAAGAGGACGCGATCGGGGTAGCGATGAACCAGGCCGGGCACCGGCATCGTGTGCTCCTCCCCCACCGGATCGATCAGCTCCTCGGCCGAAACCACGGTCTCGCCCGCCCGCGGGATGAGTTGTTTGCGCACCGGGCAATCGGGGTCGTTGCGGTCGATCAGGTTGAAGAAATAGGGGGTGATCGCCATCGCGAGCTTGTGGCCCGCATGCTCGCAACCAGCGCGTTCCTCCGCGGTGAGCTCCATCCGGCCCTCGAGCGCCTCCAGCGAGGTGATCCGATGCTTCAATTGCCAAGCCCAGTCGTTCCATTGTTCGGCCGGCACGTGGCTCCAAAGCCCTTGTCCGGTGGTCCAGTCGTCGCGGTTGTCGGTGTAGGACATGTGAGTGTGGCGCGGACGTTAGGATCGCGCCCGCACCTGTCAAACGGCCGAGGAGTCCGCCGCCTCCGTCGAGGAGCTCGCCGCCCAGGTTGGAGCGCTCAACGACTGCACCGACGAACTCTCGCTCACCGTCTTCGGCCATCGCGAAAGCACGGCGAGCGCCGGCTTCGGCACCGGCCCGGAGCACCCCAGCCGCGTTGCCTCGCCGGCCCGGACTCGACCGGCACCGATCCGTCACGACGCCTCCCTGCCCCACTGATCCGGTGTGCCGCCGCAGGCCCGAAGCCACGGGAAGCCGGAGTTTTCCGGTCATGGAAAAGGTCGGCGAGAAAACCCTTGGCAGGGTCACCGAAACCCCTTTCCGTGACCCCCCGATGTCCACTCGGCCCACCGGAATTCTCGCACTCGAAGATGGCAGCGTTTACCGCGGCTTGGCGTTCGGCGCTCGCGCCACGATCGCCGGCGAAGCGGTTTTCAACACCAGCATGACCGGCTACCAGGAGATCCTCACGGACCCCTCGTACTTCGGCCAGATCGTCACGATGACCGCGCCTCAGATCGGCAACTACGGCATCAATTCCGAGGACGAGGAGTCGGATTGCCCGAAGGTCGCCGGCTTCGTCGTGCGCGAGCTCAGCCCGATCACGAGCAACTGGCGCAGCCGCATGAGCGTGCACGACTACCTGCTCAAGTACAACATCCCCGGCCTGCAGGATGTCGACACTCGCGCCATCACCAAGAAGCTGCGCGTCGACGGCGCGATGCGCTGCTGCCTCTCGACCGAGGACCTCTCGCCCGAGGAGGCCGTCGCCCGCGCCCGGGCCCGCGAGAGCATCGTCGGGGCCGACTACGTGAAGGACGTCACCTGCGCCGATCCGTTCATCTGGCGGCTGGACGATCCGACCAACACCCCGTACCTGCCGGTCGGCACCACACTCGGTTCGCATCCGGAGCCGGCCAAACGCTTCAAGGTCGCCGCCTTCGACTTCGGCGCCAAGCACACCATCTTCCGCAAGCTCGTCCGCCACGGGTTCGAGGTCCATGTGCTGCCGGCCAACGCCACCGCCGCACAGGTCAAGGAGCTCGATCCCGACGGACTGTTCCTCTCCAACGGCCCCGGCGATCCGGCGGCGCTGAGCTATGTGCACGGCACCGTGCGCGAACTGATCCCGCTCTACCCGACCTTCGGCATCTGCCTCGGCCACCAGATGATCACCCATGCGCTCGGAGCCAGCACCTTCAAGCTGAAGTTCGGCCACCGTGGCGGCAACCAGCCGGTCAAGAACATCGAGACCGGCAAGGTCTCGATCACCTCGCAGAACCACGGTTTCGCCGCCGATCCCGACTCGCTCGAAAAGGTCGGCGCCGTGGTCACCGAGATCAATCTCAACGACGGCACCGTCGAGGGCCTTCGCCACAAGGAGCTGCCTGTATTCTCGGTCCAATACCACCCCGAGGCCGCCCCGGGCCCGAACGACGCCGATCCGCTCTTCCTCGACTTCCATCGCCTGATCGAGGCGCGCAAGGCGGGCAAGATCTGAGCCCCGCCCCGATTCCCTTCCCCGCCCGGATGTCCCTGCGACTTCCGGGCTTTTTCTTGCCTGCAACCGCGGTCGCCGCGCGTTTGCGCCCGAGCCTCGGCCCACTCGCCTCCGGCCGGCGGCAGCCGTATCGCCGCCGACCCAACCCGCATAAAAACGAAGCCCGCCTCCCGGGGACCGGGGGCGGGCTGGGGACTTCCACGAAACCGGGGAACGCTCGGAATCAGAGATCGCGGAAGAAACTGTCCGGATTCTCTCCGGCAGAGGATTTCACGGGACTCGCCGCCGCCTTCAGTCCGGACGCCGGCGTGCGTGCCTTCACCGTCGGCGACTTCGCCGCCGGGGCCTTCGCCACCGGAGCGGTCTGCCTGTCGACCGGCCGCTTCGCCGTGGTCGGCGCCGGCACCTCGACAGCGTGGTGCATCGCGGCCTCGGCATCGGCATGCACCATGCGGTTGAGCTCGTCGACCGCATCGCGGAGACGATCCGCCTGCGACTGGAGCTCGGCCGAGGAACTGGCCGTCTCTTCGGCACTGGCCGAGTTCGCCTGGGTGATGTGATCGATGCGGGAGATCTCGGCATTGATCGTCTCGATACCCTGGCTCTGCTGCTTGGCCGCATCGGCGATCTCCTGGATCATCGTATCGAGCTTTCGGGCCCGCTGGGTGATCTCGTTGAAGTTGTTGCCCACGCGCTCGCTCAGGCGGATGCCGTGCTCGCTGCGTTGGTTCGAATTCTCGATCTTGGCGGCGGTCTCGCGGGCGGCTTCGGCACTGCGGTGCGCCAGGTTGCGGACCTCCTCGGCGACGACGGCAAAACCGGCCCCGGCCTCGCCCGCACGCGCCGCTTCGACGGCGGCGTTGAGCGCCAGGATGTTGGTCTGGAACGCAATCTCGTCGATGGTCTTGATGATCTTGGTGATCTCGGCGCCGGCCGACTTGATCGAGTCCATCGCCTCCTTCATCGCGCGCATGTCGTCGGAGCCATGGTCCGCGGCCTGGCGGGTCTCGCCGGCCATCTGGCGGGCGTTCTCGGTGTGCTCCGCGGTGCGCTTGATCATGCTGGCCATCTCGACCAGCGAGGAGCTCGTCTCCTCGAGGGAGGCCGCCTGCTGGCACGAGCCGTCGGCCATGGCCTGGCTCGCGGAACTGACCTGCCGCGACGCGGCCGCGGTGCGGTCGCTGCCTTCGCGCAGCACCGCCGCCACATGGGCGATCGGCTTGGTGACGCTGCGGACGATGAAATACCCTGCGACCACTCCGGACACGATGCCGATGAGACTGAGCGCGAGAACCAGGCTTTCGTTGCGCACCTGGGCGGAGGCCGAGTCCTGCTGCAAGGTCTGGCGCCGCTGGGCGAGATTGTCGTTCAGGCGGAGGATCCGGTCGCTGAAATCTCCAGCCAGCGCCCGCATCTCCTTTTCGTAGAGCACCCGGCTGCGCGCTACCCCTTCCTGGACCTTCGCGAGGCCCTGCTGCAGGGCCGTGGACTCGGTTAGCGCGGCCTTGAGCGCGTTGCGGCGTTCGGGATCCTTGAAGGTGGCGTCGAATTCCTCCATCTCGGCGATCTCCTTGTCGATCGCCTTGGCCCCCTCGATCAGCTTCGCCAGCGACTGGCTCGCGGCGTTGGCCTGCACGGCATCCGATGTAAGCAAAAATTGGTTAACCCGCATCAGGCCCTCGAAGAAGTTCTGCAGGCTCGACGACGCCTTGAACGACGCGCTCATGTCGCCGCTGTCGCGCGCCTTCACCAGCACCAGCTGGAGCGCCTTCTGGATCGCCTCGGCCGAAGGATGCATCGCGGTCTCGAAGCGCTCGCGCTCGCCGCGCAACGAGACCATTTCCTGGAACTGCGTCTCGAAACGGCCGAACAGCTGCTGCGATTCCGCCATCAACGCCTTCGTCTCGGCATCGATCTCGCGGCCATTGAGCTCGTCGAAGAGGCTGCGCATCGTCTGCGCCTGGGCCTTGAAGGTATCCACGTCCTCACGATCTCCGCTCACCTGGAAGGCGCTGACCGAACGCAGCAGGTCCTTCATCGTCAGATCCAGCTCCATCGCCTGCGACGCCAGTTCGGCGCCGTCGGCGGTGACCTTGATCGCCTTGCCCGAGCGCCCCAACGCGAAATAGGCGGTGCCGGCGAGGATCGCCAGCAACACGAGGACGATGCCCAGACCGGCGGACATGCGCCGGCCCACGGTGAAATGAGTTTTGTTCATAGCTTTGCGGGGCGTTGGCGGGGGAAAATCAATTGACGGAGAACTTCACCGGGACGACGACCTGCACGGCCACCGGCTGGCCGTCCTTCTTGGCCGGCTCGAACTTCCATTGGCTGACCGCGTCGATGGCGGGCTGCTCGAACTCCGGACGGGAGCTCTTTTTCACGATCGGGTTCTGTACGGCGCCCTTCTCGTCGACGGTGATCGACATCGTCACCATGCCACTGATTCCCTCGCGTTTGAGTTCCGAAGGATAACGCGGGGGCACCGTCTTGGTCGGCATCGGCGGTTCGTCGAACTTGCTGTCCTGGGCATAGACCGCGGAGGCCGCAAAGATCGCAAGGGCCGAGAACAGAATCCGGAAGAAGGCAGGAACATTCATGATCGTGGAAGTGGGGTTGGGCACAAGATGGGCGTTTTGGTCTTTCATCGTCTCAGCCCTGCCGCACTTGAGGGGAAAATCCCCCCGGCCATCGGGTATATCGCCATGTGCGCGACAGGAAAAAAAACGAGCGGGCCGCCTTGCGACGACCCGCCGGGGAGATGCGGCGACTTGGCCGAGCGGCGACGTTCAGTTGGCGTTGAAACGCACCGGCAACACGACCGACACCGCGACGGCCTGACCGGCCTTCTTCGCGGGCTTGAACTTCCACTGCGACACCGCGGCCAGCGCGGGCGCGTCGAAGGCCGGATTGCTGCTCTTGTTGACCGAGGTCGAGACGACGTTGCCGTTTTCGTCGACCGTCACGTTGATGCTGACCATGCCCGACACACCCTCGCGGCGGAGGGAATCGGGATAGGCCGGCGCCTGGGTGCGGACCGGGGTGGGAGCCTCGTCGAACGCGCTCTCGGCACGGGCGACGGCCGAGGAGGCGAAGAGAGCGATGGCAACGAGGGCGAGTTTCAGGATGGATTTCTTGTTCATTCGATTTGAGCGCCCAAGCGATTCACCGCTCGGGCGACGCGCTTATCGCGGCCCCCGCAGACGACTTTAGCGGAAATCGCACTCCCGATCCGAAAATGGGGTACGAACGCCCCCCCGGACCGGGAGAGTCCCCCAGTCCGAAAATCCAACTACACCCCCGCCCCAGCCACGCGCTCACCCCGTGCCGGCGCACCCGGCGCCGTCGAGCAACGCCTCGTATCTCGCCGCATCCTCCGGAGTGTCGACCCCGACGCCGGGATCCGCGGTGATCCCGACCGCGATCGCCGCGCCGTTCTCCAGCACTCGCAGCTGCTCGAGCTTCTCGAGCTGCTCGAGCCGCCCGGCCGGCAACGCCGCGAAACGATCCAGAAAATCCCCGTGGTAGGCGTAGAGCCCGAGATGCTTGTAGCACGGGTTCGCCTCCAGCCAGGCCGCATCCACGACGCCACCACGGTCGCGCGGAAACGGGATCGGCGAGCGCGAGAAATAGAGCGCGCGACCGTCCCCTCCGAGCACCACCTTCACCTGGTTGGGGTTGGCGAAGTCCTCGGGCCGGTGGAACCGCGTCGCCAAGGTCGCCATCGGCGCCTCGCCCACGACCAGGCGCGCCAGCAGCTCGAGCTGCGCGCGGCTGACCAGCGGCTCGTCCGCCTGCACGTTGAGCACATACTTGGCGCCGATCGTGCGGTTCGCCTCGGCGAGCCGGTCGGTGCCGCTCTGGTGCGCGGCCGAGGTCCGGATCGTCCGGAAACCGTGCGGCTCGAGCGCGTCGGCCAGCAACGCGTCATCGACGGCAAAATACAACGGCAGCTCCGGCATCTCGGCCGCGATCCGTTGCGCCACCCGGCGCACCAGCGGAACGCCGCGGATCGCATGCAGCAGCTTGCGCGGGAAGCGCGTCGATTCGAGACGGCAGGGCACGATGATCGCGAGGTCGCTCATGGTCGGCTGAAATTTTTGGCGTTGCCAGTGTCCGGCGACTCATAGGGAATCCGTCTTCAACGCGCCAACCGCAAAGAATTCACCACATGGAAAACGCCGAAGCCTCCGCTGCCCAACAGCACACCAAAGTGCTGACCGTGCAGAACAAGATGGGCATCCACGCCCGTCCGGCGGCCATGATCGTGAGAATCACCAACAAGTTCAAAGCGGACGTGCTGGTGGAGCGCGACGACGAGCAGGTGAACGGCAAGAGCATCATGGGCCTCATGATGCTCGCCGCCGGTCGCGGCTCCTCGCTGAAGTTCATCGTCACCGGGGCCGATGGCCCGGCGATGATCGGCGAACTCGAGGCGCTTTTCCTGCGCAAGTTCGACGAGGTCTGAGCCCGGAAGGCCGAGTGCCGCCCCGCGCTCCTTCACAGCGGTGGCAGGCCGAAAAACGCCCGCGCCGTCTCCGTCGACCGCTCGGCGAACTCCTCGAAGCTCACCCCGAGCACCTCGGCGGCCTTCCGCGCCGTGAGCGCCACCAAGGCCGGTTCGTTCGGTTTCCCACGGTGCGGCTCGGGCGTGAGATAGGGGCAATCGGTCTCGACCATGCTGCGCGCCAATCCCTGCACCTTCAGCGCCTGCCTCACATTCTCCGCGCTCCGGTACGTGATGATGCCGGTGAACGAACCGCGCCCCCCCCGCGCCGCGAGCAACGCCATCTCCTCCGGCCCCTCCGAAAAGCAGTGGAAGACCACCCGCGACCAGTCCAGGCCCGAGGCGTCGATCGTCTCCACCGTCTCCGAAAACGCACCACGGGAGTGCACGACCACCGGCCCGCGCACGGTATTCGCAATTTCGAGCTGGGCCCGGAACGCCGCCTTCTGCCACGCGAAGATCCGCTCCACCGCCGTGTCGTCGTCCTTCGGCAGATGGAAACGGTCGAGCCCGCACTCCCCCAGCCCGACCGCCGCCGCGGGCCCGTCGAAGCAGGCGGCGAGCTGCCCGACTGCCTGCTCCCACGCCTCGTCGACGGAACACGGATGCAGCCCGGCCGTGTAGGCCACGCGCCCGCCCAGGGTCGGCACCAGTTCCCGGTAGAGAGCCCAGTCCTCCGGATCGGTTCCGATCGTCACGATCTGCGCCACGCCGACCGCGGCGGCCCGCTCCAGCACCGGCGCGAGATCGCCGCGGTGGACAAAACGATCAAGATGGGCGTGGGTGTCGACCAGTACCGGAAGTGAAGCCATGCCCTCGATAGAGCGGCGCAGTCCGGCGGCCGGCAACCTCTTCCGCGAGGGAGCCGAAGCGGCGCGAAGACGCATCGCCCCACCGTTCGGCCCCCACCGCCCGCGGATCGCTCGGCGTATCCCGGTTCACGCACCCGGTTGTTGCCGGCCCGGGCTCTTTGCACTTGCCGCGCCGCGCGGCCAAACGTTGCGTCGGGTCCGCAACCGCCCCTTTCTCTTTCGCCATGTCCACCGATTCCTCGCTCGAGAACGTCGTCATCATCGGCACCGGCTGCGCCGGTCTCACCGCCGCGGTCTACACCGCCCGCGCCGGTCTCGCCCCGCTCGTGCTTGAAGGCATTCAGCCCGGCGGCCAGCTCACGACCACCTCCGAGGTCGAAAACTTCCCGGGCTTCGAACACGGCATCGACGGCTACACCCTCACCGACAACATCCGCAAGCAGGCCGCCCGTTTCGGCGCCCGCTACGAGAGCGGCGTGGTCGAGTCCGTCGACTTCTCCGGCGAGGAGAAGATCCTGCGCACCGGCGAGCGCGAGATCCGCGCCCGCGCCGTGATCATCGCCACCGGCGCCGCTCCGCGCATGCTCGGCCTCGACAACGAGATGTCGTTTTTCGGCGGCAAGGGCGTGACCACCTGCGCGACCTGCGACGGCGCCTTCTACCGCGGCATGGACGTGATCGTGGTCGGCGGCGGCGACTCCGCCTGCGAGGAGGCGCTCTTCCTCACCCGTTTCGCGTCGAAGGTCACCCTCGTCCACCGCCGCAACGAACTGCGCGCCTCGAAAATCATGCAGCAGCGCCTGCTCGAGCACCCGAAGGTCAAGACCGCCTGGGATTCCGTCGTTGCCGAGATCGTGGGCGATCTGCACGGCAACGTGTCCGGCGTGAAGCTCAAGAATGTGAAGACCGGCAACCTTTCCGATCTGCCCTGCAAGGGCATCTTCGTCGCGATCGGCCACCAGCCCAACACCAAGGCCTTCGCCACGGCCGTCGCAACCGACGAGGCCGGCTACATCGTGCCCGAGAGCGGCAGCCAGGTGCGCACCAGCGTCGCGGGCGTCTTCGTCGCCGGCGATTGCGCGGACCACGTCTACCGCCAGGCGATCACCGCCGCCGGCATGGGCTGCCAGGCCGCCATCGAGGCCGAGCGCTGGCTCGCCGAACACGGCAACTGAGCGTATCACCGCGCCGCCTGGCGCGATCCGTTCGTATCCGTGAAATAGTGCCCAGCTTCGTCCGCTCGACCGTGGCGCAGGCGTCGCCGCCTGCGGTCCCCCGGCTCCTGCGAGCGGCTTCGGCACGGCGACTCCGGCGGCGCGGGCCCGGCCGGGCGGCCGGCGCTACTTCACCCCGAGCTTCTTGAGCTTCGGTGCGATCACCGCCCGGCAGTATCCTTGGTTCGGATTCCGGCGGAAATAGTCCTGATGGTAGCTTTCCGCCTCGTAGAAGGGGGCCAGCGGCACGATCTCGGTGACGATCCGGTCGCGCAGGTGCTCCTGGGCCGCCGCCCGCGAAAGCTCCGCGGCCGCCCGCTGGGCGTCGTCGACGTGGAGGATGATCGAGCGGTACTGCGTGCCCTCGTCCGGCCCCTGCCGGTTCAGTGTGGTCGGGTCGTGGATCAGCCAGAATTTTTCGAGCAGCACGGCGTAGGAGATCTTGGCCGGATCGAAATCGATGCGCACCACCTCGGCATGGCCGGTCCCCCCGCCGCAGACCTCGCGGTAGCTCGGGTTCGCCACCTGCCCACCGGCGTAGCCCGACACCACGGCTTGCACACCGGGCAGGGTCTCGAAATACGCCTCGAGGCACCAGAAACAACCACCGCCGAAATAGGCCGACTGCAGCGGCGCCGGCGGCGGGGACGATAGGGATGATTCGGCTGGGGACATGGCGGGAAGAAGCGAGGCGACGATCGCGAGAAGCCGGAAGAGACGTTGCATGGACATTGCGCAGTGGGGGGAGGCGGGAAGATCCACACCCACCCCGCTTCGGCAACGGTCCGGCGGAAGTATCAGTTGGACCGCCGAAAATGCCCCGGACGACTCAACCGGCTTAATCCAACCCCGCCCCGGGGCTACGCCCCCGGCGCCAGATCCGCCAACACCTGCTCGACCGAGCGCAACTCGGCGGCAGGGAAGAATGAGTTGATGCGGGTGACAACCTGCTGGATGAGCCCGTCGGGGCACGAGGCGCCGCCGGTGATGAGGAGCCGGGCCGGCCGGTAGTCGGGAAGAAACGCTCGGCGCTCGGTTCGCCCGCCCCGCGGATCGGCGGGCCGGTAGGGATAGACGAAATGCTCGATCGCCGACGCCGAGACGATGTCGCGCTCGGACTGGATGTAGAAGGCCGCGTCGCCGAGCTTCTCGGCACAGAGACGGAAGAGCTGGAACGTGTTGGAGCTGTTCTTGCCGCCGACCACGATGGCCGCATCGAGCGGCTGTTCGAGCGCCCGCGCGAGCGCATCCTGGTTCACCTGCGTGGCGTAGCAGAGCGTGTCGCCGCGGCTCTCCGAAAACAGGTGGTCCCGCACCGCATCCACCCCGTAACGACACGCGAACGCCTGTTCGAGCAGGTCGATGATGCGGAGCGTCTCGTTGCGCAGCAGCGTCGTCTGGTTGACCACCGCCACCCGTTGCAGGTCGCAGACCGGATCGAAGCCTTCGGAATGCCGCCCGCCGAAGGTCGCCGCGAACAACGCTCGCGCCGTGGCCTCGTCGCCGGCCGCGATCACCGCGGCGAGTGTCTCCGCCTCGTGCGCATCGCGGATGATGAGCGAGGGGGCGTGGCGGGCGCTGTTCGAGAAGGTCGCCTTCGTCTCCTCGTGTTCCTGCTTGCCGTGGATGATCACGGTGTAGCCGAGCTGGCCGTAGCGGCGCGCCGCCTTCCACACCTTCTCGACCAGCATGCACGTCGCGTCGTGGCGATTGAGCTCGAGACCGCGCTCGATGAGCCGGCGCTTGTCATTGTCGGTCGCGCCGAAGGCCGGAATGATGACGATGTCGTCGCGCCGCAGTTCGTCCCAGATCGCGCGCCCGGTCGCGGCATCGACCAGCGGTTTGCCCTTGTCGCTCTGCAGGAAACGCAGGCCGCGGGCGAGCAGGTCGTCGTTCACGAAGGGGTTGTGGATGAGCTCGCTGAGCATGAACACCCGTCGGCCGGGATTCTCGGCGATGGTTTCGTAGGCTCGCTCGATCGCATTCTGCACGCCGAGGCAGAAGCCGAAATGGCTCGGCAACACATACCGCACCGCACCGAAATCGAGCTCGGCCGGCGCGTCCGAACTGCGCTCCTTCGTGCGGCGCAGCCGCTTGATCGCCTCGCAGAGCGGGCTGCGGTAGAGGTCGCCCGTCCCTTCGGCGCGGTACACCTCACGGTTGCGCTGCTTCTCCGTGCGGAAACGATAGATGTAGTCGTTGTCGCTGTGATTCAGATACGGAATTCGGATCGAATGCTCGCGCACGGCCGGCAGCACCGCCGCGAGCGACTCCGACAACCGCCCCTCCCGCGCCAGCGCCACGATCTGCTCGATGGAGAAACGCGCCCATTCGCCCGGGCCGCCAGGCATGCCTCCGCGGCAGTTCTCCGCCAGCGCGAAGAAGAGCGCCTGCGTTCCCACCATGGCCACCTGCTCCACCGCCGCACAGTCGCCGGCGACCGCGCGCAGCGCCTCGAGCGCGGACCCGGCGACCGCCCGGCCCTCGAGGCCCACCCCGGAAGCGGTCGCCGCCCACGGCGCGTCGGCCGCCGCCCGACGCAGCAGCGCCAGATTCGAAGCGTCGAACAGCAAAACGAGAAAGGAGGCAGGAGTGGGCGCAGGCGTCATCGCAGGCGCCCACTAGAACGTCGGCCACGTCGGCCCGCAAGCGCGCCACGGGGGTAAACCGCCGCGCCCGCGTTCAGTCCGGCCGGGCCAGCTTCGCCCGCGCCGCGCCGGCCTCGGCCCGCAGGCACTCGATCCAGCCGCGGGTGTCGCCGGCGATGAAGAAACCGTAGTTCAGATCCATGTAGCTCGCCGCCTCGCGCGCATGGATCTGGCCATAGTCGCGAATCCGATACTTGAACATCGCCGCCGTGCCGAAGACGAAACCGAGCACCGCCATCGCCCCCACGAGGCTCGCCGGCGCCTCCGCCCACGGGAGCAGCGGCGCATCGTCGTTCTCCGCCGTCGCGGCCACCAGCACGCGCACCGCCGCCCCGGCCACCGCACCGTAGGCGGTCAGGCCCAGCGGATTGTCGGCCGCCAGCAGGCTGCGGCGCCGGAAATGGCGGACATTGGGCACGATCCGCGCGAGCTGTTCGAGGCGCTCGTTCCACTCCGCGTCGTCGCCCTTCGGCACGAAGCGCCGCACACCGCGGAACGCATGGGAAAACCGGTCGTAGGTCGCCACGAACGTCGTGCGCCCGGCCAGCACCTCCGCCACCAGCGGGTTGCTGCGGTTGAGCGCCGAGTCGATCGCGCGCCGCTTCAGCTCCACCATCTTCGCGCACTGCTCGTCGGTGAGCCCCTCGGCCACCCCGCGGCGGTCGATATCGCGAAAAAAATGATACTGAATGTCGAACATGGCGCAGGCTGGGTACCGGGAAAGTCGGCGGGTCAGTGGGCGGCGGGAGCGACGGGAATCCCGGTGGTGGTCTCCCACCCCTCGAGCTCGATCTCGAAGACCAGCGTGGTGCGCGGCATGATGTACGGGACCTTGCCCTGCTCGCCATAGCCGAGCCAATACGGCACCACGACCAGGCGTTTCTCGCCGCGGCGCATGTCGGCGACGGCCTCGTCCCAGCCCCGAATCACCTGACCGATGCCGACGCGGAACTTGAACGGGCTCTTCAGCCGCTCGTCGAAGACCTTGTCGTTGAGAAAGGTGCCCCGGTAGCGCACGGCGCAGAGCTTGCCCCGCGGCGGCTTCTCCTCGCCCTCGCCCGGTTGCAGAACCTTGAAATAGAGACCCGAAGCCGAGTGCTGGAGCTCGCCGAACTTCTCCTTGAGGAAGACGATCTCCTCGCCGGTCCAGCTATGGTCCTTCGAGGGGCGCGGCACCTTCGCCGCCTCCGCCTCGCGGGCCGGCCCCTCCCGGCCGGGCTCCTCGGACTTGGGCGTGCAACCGGAGCCGAGCAGCAGACCGGCGGCCATCGCCAGAACGGGCAGACGACGTTTCATTTCGACGACGCCAGCGCGGGATTGGGTTCGATCTTGAGCATCTCCACCTCGAACACCAGCGAGGTGCGGCGGGGGATGCGCGGCGGCTGCCCGCGCGAGCCGTAGGCCAGATCGTAGGGCACGAGCAGTATCCGCTTCTCGCCGACGCGCATCATCGCGATGCCCTCCTCCCAGCCGCTGATGATCTGGCCGCGGCCGAGCCGGAACACGAACGGCTTGGCCGGGTCCTGCGCCTGGTCGAAGGCCTCGCCGTTGAAGAACATGCCTTTGTACAGCACCGAGACCTGGTCGCCGGCCTTGGGCGCCTCGCCCCGGCCCTCCTGCAACACCACATAGCGCAGGCCGGTGGAGGTCGCCGTGGCCTGCGGCCACTTCAGATCGATCGCCTCGAGCTCATCCCAGTTGAATCCGGAACGGGCCAGCAGCCCGGTCACGGCCGACGCGGCCACCAGCGCGGCCACCATTGCTTTCGCACGAAAAGTCATGGGCCGCAGCATGGTTGCGTCGGGGCCCGCGGGGCAAGCCCGGGAAACAACTTCCGCCTCCGGCGATGGACGCCCGCCCCCCGAAGGACTACCTTACCCGCAGCCGGGCCCAACGCCCGCATCCGCCAACCCTCCAACCCCCACGGAAAGGAGCTTTTATGGTCCTCAAAGCCCTTTGCGACTACCTCGATCGTGAGCAGATCCGCTACACCGTGATCTCGCACTCACCCGCTTTCACCGCCCAGGAGATCGCCGCCGCCAGCCACATTTCCGGCCGCGAACTGGCCAAGACCGTCATGGTCATGATCGACGGCGAACTGGCGATGGCCGTGCTGCCCGCCAGCTACCGCGTCGACGTCCGGGTCCTCGGGGAACTCGCGTGCGCCGTGCACATCGAGATGGCCCACGAGTCGGATTTCCGGTCCTGCTTCCCCGGATGCGAGACCGGCGCCATGCCGCCCTTCGGCAATCTCTTCGGCATCCCGGTCTATGTCGCCGACGAACTCGCCGAGGACGACTTCATCGCCTTCAACGCCGGCACCCACACCGAGTTGATCCAGATGCACTACCGCGACTTCGAGCGCCTCGTGCAACCGCGCGTCCTCGATTTCTGCGCACTCGCCTAGCCTCCTTCGGTGCCGCGGCGCCACGCGGCCCATTGTTGCCGAGATGTAACCTGGTCGGGTTGCAGGAACCTGTGCGCGTGACCGATTGTCCGCAGCCTCCATGCCTCGCATCCTTATCATCGAAGACACCGCCGATCTCGCCGAACTCATGGCGATCACCCTCCGGAGTGCCGGACATGAGGTCGCCATCGCGCCCGACGGCGCCAGCGCGCTGCGCGCCGTACGCGGTCGCCAGCCCGATCTGGTCATCGTCGACATCATGCTGCCCGACATCGTCGGCCTGAGCCTCTGCGAAACCCTGCGCGCAGGTCGGGCCGACGACGAACCGCGCCTGCCGATCCTGGTGGTCAGCGCCTGCAGCGAGGACGAAACCCGCCCGATCTCACTGGCCGCGGGAGCCGACGATTTCCTGCCCAAGCCGTTCAGCCCCTACCAGCTACTGCTGCGCGTCCACGCCCTGCTCGGGACAAGCGCCCCGGAACGCATCGCGAGTTGAGGAATTCTCCGCCGTTTTTCGCTGCATCGCCGCGCCCGCGCTGCCATGCCGTTGCGTCTTCGCATGCACCTGCTGGTCACCAACGACGATAGCCTCGACTCCGTTTTCCTCCACGAACTCGTCCACGCCCTGCGCGCCGCCGGACACCGCCTCGTCGTCGCCGCTCCGGCCGGCGAGCAGAGCTGGATCGGCGCCGCGAAATCCCGGCACCGGCCGGTGAAGTCGATCGAGGTCGACCGCGGCTTCGGTTGCCCGACCTGGTCGGTCGACGGCACCCCGAGCGATTGCGTGAATATCGCGCTGGCCCACCTGCTGCCCGAAGACGGCCGACCGATCGAGGGCGTGGTCAGCGGCATCAACGTCGGCCGCAACACCTCGCTGGCCTTCATCATCGCCAGCGGCACCATCGGCGGAGCCTGGGAAGGCGCGCTGCACGGCCTGCCCGCCGTCGCCGTTTCGCAGGACATCCCGATGGCCGAGTTCGCGCACATCCGCGCCCACGAGGGCCAACCCTCCGCCGAGATCCGCGCCACGTTGAAGATCTCCGCCGCCCACGCCGCGCGCCTGGCCCCCGAACTCATCGCCGGCACCGGGCCCGAGTCGTTCTGCGTGCACAACCTCAATTTCCCCAACCCGGGCAACGTCGATGCGCCCGTGCGCCGCACCGTGCCCGCGCATTACGTGCTGCCGCGCCTTTTCGGGCCGGCCGAGGCCGACGGCGCCCACCGCTTCGTCTTCACCCCCGGCCGCGACCTCTCGCCCGCCGAGCCGCTCACCGACATCGCCGCCCTCGAACAGGGCGCGATCAGCCACACCGTGCTGGACTACCGCCGCCTCGGGCACTGAGATCCGGCCATGCGTCGCGCCGCCCTGTTCTCGCTCCTGGCCACCACCCTGCTCGCCCTGCCCGCCGCCGCCGAGCTCCAGTGGGACGCCAAGGAGGCCTCGCTGAAGATCCGCGCCACCGACGCGGAAGGCCACGTGCGTTTCGGTTTCGTCAACCGTGGCGAAAAGCCGGTTACGATCACCGGCATCCATCCCGGCTGCGGCTGCACCGTGCCCGCGTTGGCGAAGAACACCTTCGCCCCCGGCGAACGCGGCGAACTCGCCGTCCGCTTCGAGCCGCGCAACAAGGAAGGCCTCAACCGCCTCCCCATCGAGGTCTCCGCCGACGACGGCTCGTCCACCCGGCTCGAACTCGTCGCCGACATCGAGCCGCTCGTCTCCTTCGACCTGCGGTACGTCTTCTGGAAGGGCGCCGAAGCCCGCACGCCCAAACGCATGCGCATGACCTTCGCCGCCGGCCAGAGCGCGCAGATCGCCGAGGTGCACAGCAACAACCCCGGGTTCGCCGTGGCCTGCCGTGCGCTCGACGGTTCGGAGCGCTCGTTCGAGATCGAGGTCACCCCGCCGGCCGAGGAGCGCAACTACACCGCGATCCGCATCCGCGCACTGATCGGCCCCGAGAAGGCCGAACGCGAGTTCACCGTCGTCGCCCGCACGATGTGACCATGGCCCCGCTCCGGCGCAGTTGGCTCGGGATTTTGATTGCGGCGACACTGCTCGCCGCCGTCGCGTTCGCCGTCAACCCGCACGCCCGCGCGCTGCTCGCCGCCGCCCCGCGCGCCGACGAGATCACGCTCGCCACGGCGCGCACCCTGCCCGCGCCGGTGCTCTGGCTCGATGCCCGCCCCGCCGCCGCGTTCGCCGCCGACCACATTCCCGAGGCCCTGCCGCTCACCCTCGAGGCCTGGGACGAGCAGATCCTCGAGATCGTCGCCCGCTGGCAACCGGGCATGCCGGTGATCGTCTACTGCGACGACCGTGCCTGCGGCACGAGCCGCCATGTCGCCGACAAACTGCGACAGGAATACCAGTTCGAAGACGTGCGCGTGCTCCACGACGGCTGGGAAGCCTGGGAGGAGGCTCGCCGATGAGACAACTCGACTGGCTGCTCCGCCTCGGGCTCGCCGGCGTCTTCATCGGCGCCGCGGTCCCCAAGATCGCCGACCCGGCCGAGTTCCACGCGGCCATCCTGACCTACCGCATGCTGCCCGAATCCGTCGCCGCGCTGGTCGCGCTGTGGCTGCCGTGGTTCGAGCTCTGCACCGGCGCGGCCGTGCTCTGGCCGCGCCATCGCCGCGCCGCCCTTTGGCTGATGCTCGCCCTGGCCGGCGTCTTTCTCGCCGCCATCGGCCAGGCGTGGTGGCGCGAGCTCGACATCGTCTGCGGCTGCTTCGGCCAACCGGCCACGGTCCGCGGCGCGGGCTACCTCCCCTATCTCGGGCGCGACCTCGCCTTCCTCGCCGCCGCCGCCTGGCTGCTCCGGCGCGAACGAACCACGGTGGCCCGTCACCAGCCGTAGGAGATCGGCCGCCGGTCCCGGGCCGAGAATCCCCTTTGCCTTCGGTCCCGGTCCAACGACACTCCCCGCCGCATGTCCCGCTGGATCGCCAGCCTCGTCTTCCTCGGCACGCTCGCCTTCTTCGGCGCGTTCCTGCTCTGGCCGGTCGGCCAGATCGTGCAGGGCGGCTTCGTCGACTCCGCGGGGCACTTCACGCTCGCCCACGTCGCGGCCGTGCTGGGCCACCCGCTCTACCGCGAAGGCCTGCTGAACTCGCTCCTGCTCGCCGCGGCCACGACCGCGCTGACATTCCTCGTCGCGCTCCCGCTTGCGTATTTTTCCGACCGTTACCGGTTCCCCGGCAAGGCCGCGCTTTCCGCGCTGATCCTCGTGCCGCTCATCCTGCCGCCCTTCGTCGGCGCCATCGGCCTGCGCCAGATTTTCGGCCAATACGGCGCGCTCAACGCCCTGCTCTGGCACATCGGTCTGCTCGCCGAGGGCAACACCGTCGACTGGCTGGCCCACGCGCGTTTCTGGGGCGTCGCCCTCGCCGAGGCGCTCAACCTCTACCCGATCGTCTTCCTCAACGCCGTCGCCGCCCTGGCCAACGTGGACCCGGCGATGGAGGAGGCCGCCGCCAACCTCGGCTGCACCGGCTGGCGCCGTTTCCGCCGCATCACGCTGCCGCTGATCCGCCCCGGCCTCTTCGCCGGCGGCACGATCGTCTTCATCTGGTCGTTCACCGAACTCGGCGTCCCGCTCGTCTTCGACTACGACCGCGTCGCCTCGGTGCAGCTCTTCGCCCTGCTCAAGGAGATGACGGGCAACCCGGCGCCGTACGCGCTCGTCGCCCTGCTGCTGCTCTCGAGCACGCTGCTCTACGCGCTGGGCCGCGGCGTGTTCGGCCGCACCGGCCACGCGATGATGGCGAAGGCCACCACCACCGGCTCGGCCCGAGCCCTGCCGTGGTGGCGGGGGCTGCCGCTCACGCTCGCCTTCGTCGGCGTGCTGCTCCTCGCGGTGCTGCCCCACGTGGGCGTCGTGCTCGTCGCGTGTTCGCGCGACTGGTACGCCACCGTGCTGCCGGAGCGCTTCACGCTCGAGAACTTCTCCCTCGCGCTCGGGCACGACCTCACCGTGCCCTCGATCGCCAACAGCCTGCACTACGCCGCCCTCGCCACCGTGCTCGATCTCGCGCTCGGCGTCGCCATCGCCTGGGTCGTGGTGCGCAGCCGCCTGCCGGGTCGCAAGATTCTCGACACGCTCGTGATGCTTCCGCTCGCGGTGCCCGGACTGGTGCTCGCGTTCGGCTATCTCGCGATGACGCGCGAGGGGCGCCTGTTCGCCTGCCTCGACCCGGTCGAAAACCCGACCGTGCTGCTGGTCGTCGCCTACGCCGTGCGCCGGCTGCCCTATGTCGTGCGCGCCGCCGCGGCCGGGTTCGAGCAGACCAGCGTCACGCTCGAGGAGGCCGCGCGCAACCTCGGTGCCACCGCCTGGCGCGCGCTGCGCCGGATCACGCTGCCGCTGATCTCCGCCAACCTCATCGCCGGCGGTCTGCTCGCCTTCGCCTTCGCGATGCTCGAAGTCTCCGACTCGATCATCCTCGCCCAGAAACAGGCGTATTTCCCGATCACCAAGGCGATCTACGAACTCTTCCAGCTGCTCGGCGACGGTCGTTTCCTCGCCTCCGCCCTCGGTGCGTGGGCCATGGCCTTCCTCGCCCTCACCATCGTCGCGCTGGGCCTGCTGCTGGGAAAACGCGCCGGCACGCTGTTCCGGGGATGACGCGAAGGCCGACGCCCTCCCGGCACGGGCAAGCTCGCGCCGTTTCCGACGCAAGACCTACTCGAGACCTGCGGCGAAGTCCGTGATCGACCGCCAGTAAGCATCCTTCGCCGTCGAGATCACGTTGTTGTGGCCCGCACCGGACACCCAGAAATGCTGCTTTGGCTCAGGCGCGGCCTCCAACAGACGCCGCCCGTGCTCCCACGAGATCAGGCGGTCGTCGATGCCGTGGATCACCAAAACGGGACAGCGCACACTCGCCATACGTTTGAGGTTCGGCATCCGATCTCCCAGGACAATCGGCGAACCGGTCATCACGCGGTAGGCGCTCATGAACGAACTCTCCATGATCAGACCACCGACCGGGCGTCGCGAGCCGACCCACATCGCGCCGGCACCTCCAAGCGAAACACCGTGGGCGATGATGTTATCCGACGACCAACCGAGCAGTTCCGTCGCATGCCGAAAGGCCGCGTCGGCGCTCGCATAGAAACCCTCCTCGGTCGGTTTTCCCAGCGACATGCCATAGCCGGGATAATCGACCGCCAGCACCGCGAAGCCACGCAAGTGCAAACCCTCGATCCGGCCGAACGCCTTGCCGAGATCCTCGCCGTTGCCGTGGAAAAACAGGATCAGTTGCTTCGCCTTTTCATGCGGCAGGTACACCGCCGCATACTCGGCGCCATTCTCGCCGCGGATCGTGGTCAACCCGCGCATCTTCGGTCCGTAGCTCGGATACGGTGCGGGGAAGAGCATGCCGGTTGAAACGAGCCGCGCACCCACGCAGACAAGCACGTAGAGCGCGATCAGCACGCCGCCGATGCGCAGCGCGCTGCCGAGAAGCGATGATTTGGCGGCGAGCATACCGACCGGTTCCATCGGTTCGATTCCCGCCCCCCGATCCGATCAGGTGTTGCCGAGCAGCTCGCCGACCGCCTGCAGCAGGTGGTCGTGGCGGATCTCGCGCTCGGTGGCATCGGCGAGCAGCTTCATCTTCACCGCACCACGGGCGAGTTCGTCGCCGCCGTAGATGATGGCGAGCCGGGCCTTCTGCTGGTCGGCCTGCTTGAACTGCTTGCCGAAGCCGGTGTCCTTGAGCGGATACTCGACCCGGTAGCCGGCGGCACGCAGCGCACGCACGTCGGCCAACGCGGTCTTGCGCTCGGCCGGTCCCCCGATGATGCAGAACACATCCGGCGCCGACACGATCTCGGGCAGCAGGCTCTTCGACTTCAGCATCTCGGTGATGACGACATCGCCGATCGCGAAACCCGCCGCCGGCAGGTCCGGACCGCCGAGCTTCTTGACGAGATTGTTGTACCGACCGCCGCCCGCGATCGCGCGGAACTCGCCGCTGCGGTCGAAAGCCTCGAAGACGAAACCGGTATAGTACGCCAGACCGCGCACCACGCCGAGGTCGACCTGGATGAACTCGCCCAGACCCATCGCGTCGAGCCCGCCGAGCAGCGTGCGCCAATCGTCGAGACGCGCCGCCAGCGCTTCGGCCGCGGCGCCGCCGCCGGCGGTCACGGGAGCGAGACGCTCCTCGAGCGCGGCGAGCGATTTGATCTTGGTGAACGACGCGATCTCGGTGCGCTTGTCCGGCGCGAGCGGACCGTGTTTCTCCTCGAAGAACTTGAAGGCGTCGTCGCCCTGCTTCTCGAGCCGGTCGATCGTGCCGAGCACGTCGGGCACCTGCGCCTCGGTGTAGCCGATCGCCTGCAGGTAGTAGAACCAGAGGTTGCGGTCGCTCAGGCGCACGAAGAAGTCGCGCTCGGTCAGCCCGGTGGCTCCGATGCACGCGATGAGCAGCGCGATCAACTCGACCTCGGCCTCGGGGCCGGCCTCGCCGAGCAGGTCGGCGTTGAACTGGAAGAACGCCCGCAGGCGGCCCTTCTGCGCGCGCTCGTAGCGATAGTGTTCGCCGATGTTGAACCACTTGATCGGCCGCCGCATCGCGCCGGCCCGCTCGCCGACCATGCGGCACAGCGTCGGAGTCATCTCGGGACGCAGCGACACGTCGCGCCCGCCCTTGTCGGTGAACGCAAACAGCTGCTGCTCGATCTCCTCGCCCGACTTCGCCTTGTAGAGCTCGAGCGGCTCCAGCACGGGGCCGTCGTATTCAAGGAAATTGGCCGCGACCGCGGCCTGGCGCCAAAGGCGGAAAAGGTGGTTACGCCGGGCGGTCTCCTCGGGATAGAACTCCCGAAACCCCGGCAGGGTCTGGAACTGGGCCATGTGGGAAGCGCGCTCCTTAGGCGGACGGCGGCACGATGCCGCGCTTGTCCACCTTCGCGAGCTCAAGCTTCTTGAGCTTCGCCTTGAGAATCTTGCCCGACTTGAACTTCACCACGGCGCGGGTCGGGATCACGACCTCGGTCTCGGGCTTGTTCGGATTGCGGCCGATGCGGGCCTTGCGCACCTGGACCTCGAGGACGCCGAAGTTGCGCAGCTCGACGTTCCGGCCGGAAGCGAGCGCGTCCTGGATGATATCAAGCGCCATCTGGACGGACTGCTGCACTTCCTTCTGGGGGAATCCCGTCTTCTCGTAGATTTCCAGAACGATCTCGCGCTTGGTGAGGTTGTTCGACATGGTGCGTGTCTCCTGTGACTAAAAGTCCTTCGGTGTAGATTGCGCGGTAAGCTATTGCTGGACGTCATTTTGCGTCAACCCGAAAGCCGGAGACATTCTTCCGCCATGAACAACGAAGGCCCGAAGACCCCGTTCGAGGAACTCGAGGAGAAGGTGCAGGAGCTCCTGAAAGATCCGCGTGTCCAGGATTCCGTGCGCAGGATGATGGCCACCGCCGCGCCGCCGCCCCAGCCCACCAACGGAGATTCGGCCAAACACCCGCCGCCGCCCGAGGACGCCGCCGCCGAGGTCCTGCGGCGCATCCGTTCCTTCAACCTCCGCCCCCGCGAAATCCGCGACCACCTCGACCGCTTCGTCATCCAGCAGGACGACGCCAAGAAGATCCTCTCCGTCGCCATCTGCGACCACTACAACCACGTCCGTCAGTGCCTCGACCACCCCGAGCTGCGCGAGCGCGACTACGCCAAACAGAACATCATCCTGCTCGGCCCCACCGGCGTCGGAAAGACCTACCTGATGCGCTGCATCGCCAAGCTCATCGGCGTGCCCTTCGTGAAGGCCGACGCCACCAAGTTCTCCGAGACCGGCTATGTCGGCGGCGATGTCGACGACCTCGTGCGCGATCTCGTGAAGAGCGCCGACGGCGACGTCGAGCTCGCCCAGTACGGCATCATCTACGTCGACGAGGTCGACAAAATCGCCGCCGCCGCGACCCCCACCGGAGGCCGCGATGTCTCCGGCCGCGGCGTACAGGTCAACCTCCTCAAACTGATGGAGGAAACCGACGTCAACCTGCACAGCCAAACCGACCTGCTCGGCCAGATGCAGGCGATGATGGAGATGCAACGCGGCGGCAAACCGCGCCCGCGCAAGATCAACACCCGACACATCCTCTTCATCGTCAGCGGCGCCTTCGACAAACTCGGCGAGCAGATCAAACGCCGCGTGCAGGACAACGCCATCGGCTTCGGCGCCGCCCGCGGTGCCCAGAAGACCGACGACGACCTCCTCGCGCAGGTCACCAGCCAGGACCTCATCGGCTACGGCTTCGAACCCGAGTTCATCGGCCGCCTCCCCGTACGCGTCGCCTGCAAGTCCCTCGGCGTCCCCGACCTCGAACAGATCCTGCTCACCTCCGAAGGCAGCATTCTCCAGCAGTACCGCGCCGACTTCGCCGGCTATGGCATCGACTTCCAGATGAGCCAGGAGGCCGTGCACGAGGTCGCCGTGCGCGCCGCCACCGAGAACACCGGTGCCCGCGGTTTGATGACAGTCCTCGAGCGCACGTTCCGCGACTTCAAGTTCGAGCTGCCCTCCACCGCCATCAAGACCTTCGCGATCGACGCGTCGACCGTCGCCCACCCGAGCGACGCGTTGCACAAGCTGCTCCGCGAAAACGCCGACCGGCAGCACGAGGTGCTCCGCGAGGAGATCACCGCGTTCGCCGCGCGCTTCCGCCAGGAGCACGGCTTCGACCTGCTCTTCGCCGAGGACGCCGTGAACGCCCTCATCGACGCCAGCCTCGCCTCCGACAAGACCATCCGCGCGCTCTGCGAGGAGAAGTTCCACGACTTCCACCACGGCCTGAAGCTCGTCGGCCGCAACACCGGCCGTAACCGTTTTCCGATCACCCGCGAGGTGATCGAGCAACCCGACAAGGTCCTCAGCGCCTGGGTCGTCGAAAGCTTCCGCGTCGCCCGGGCGACGGAGAATCTGGCGTGAGCGCGTAGGACGTCACCCTGCTGACGCCGCAACGTTCGCGACGAACGAGCGGCCGCGCCGTCCTGCACCGCGTCGATCAACAGCCTGCGAGTCGCCCCGCCCCGGAACCGGAAACGCGAAACTCGAAACCTCGCCGGCCGCGGCACGCGGCCAGCGCCCGCCTCACCTCATTTGTGATCCCACGGCAGGGTCACGTTCACGCGCTTGTGCTTCCAGACCTCGAAGCGGGTGAAGAGCTTGCCGGGGTTCATGATCGCGTTGGGGTCGAGCGCCTGCTTCACCGCGATCATCGCGCGGATCGCGGGTTTGCTGTGCTCGAGCGCGAGAAACGGCGTCTTCGCGAGTCCGATACCGTGCTCGCCGGAGATCGCACCGCCGAGCCGTTTCACGCCGCGCATGAGCTGCTCGACCGCCTTCACCGCCGCGCCGCTCTCCCGTTTGTCGGCGCGATGGTACATGATGTTCACATGCAGGTTGCCGTCGCCGAGGTGGCCGAAGGTCGGCATGGCCAGACGGTGACGCTTCTTGAGCCGCTCAAGGAATTCTCCGAAGGCGGCGTAGCTCTTCAACGGCAGCACGATGTCCTCGTTGAGCTTGCTGTCGCCGAGGGCGAACATCGCGGGCGAACACTTGCGGCGCACCGACCAGAGTTCCTCCGCCTCCTCGCGGCTGCGCGCCGCGCGGGAAACCACCGCGTGTTCCTCGGCCCAGGCGAGCACGACCTTGCGCTGCTCCTCAACCTCGGCCTTCGTGCCGGCGAGTTCGAGCAGCAGTACCGGCTTCTTCGGCGCTTCGGCGAAGACCGCCTTGCCCGTAGCGCTCTCCGCGCACCCGACCGACGCGCGGTCGAGAAATTCCAGGATCGCCGGCTGCACGCGCGAGGCGATCAACGCCCGCGCCGCCGCGAACGCCGCCGCCTCGTGGCGGAAAGCCGCCAGCAACGTCCAACGCTCCGACGGGGCCGGGATCAGGCGTAGCACCGCTTCGGTGACAACGCCGAGCGAGCCCTCGCTGCCGATCCAGAGATCGCGCAGGTTGAAGCCGGCCGACCACTTCTTGAATTCGCCGGCCCACTGCACGCGTTCGCCGGTGGGCAGATAACCGGTCAGACTGAGCACATAGTCGCGCGTCACGCCGTACTTGCCGCCATGCATGCCGCCGGCATTGCAGGCGATGTTGCCGCCGATCGTGCTGTGCTCCTTCGACGACGGGTCCGGCGGGTAGAACCAGCCGGCCGCCGCCGCCGCGCGCTGCACGTCGCCGACCTTCGCCCCGGCCTGCACGCGGACCAGCCCCGCCTCCGCATCGACACGGATCTTCGCGAGTTTCGAAAGGTCGAGCACCCAGCCGCCGAAGCGCGGCGAGGCCGAACCGGTGAGCGAGGTGCCTCCGCCGCGCACCGTCACCGGCACGCAGTATTCGTTGGCCAGATCGAGCACCACACCGACATCGGCATCCTTGCGCACCTGCACGAGCGCATCGCAGTCGAACGCGATCTTGCTGCCGTCGAATGAACCGGCGAACCGCGATTTTTCGTCGGTGCGAACGACGCGGGCGCCGAGGCGTTTGGTGAGCAATTCGGTCGGTCGAGTGTGCGGCATGGCCGCGGAAATTGCCGCAGTGAAATCGCCCGCGCAACTCCGGAGCTGTAGGCCAGGGCGCCGACCCGGCCGGTTCGGCTGTAGGCCAGGGCGCCGACCTGGCCCTTCCCGATCCAGCCACCTCCCCGCGGTGGCCCACAGCTTCGGATCACCGCCCGCCCAGCAGACCGGCGCCGATGCCCGCGGAAAAGATCATGAGCATCTTCTTCCAGTCGGGTTCGCCAACCGTGCCCCCGACCACGAAACTCTGCCGCATCTTGAAGTAGCCCAGTTCGTCCTTTGTGCCGTCGAGCAGGCTGGCCTTGTCGAGCAGCACCCCGAAGTTGCCCTTGCCCGCGAGCGTCATCTCCAGGCGCATCGGATATTCGGCGACAGTTCGGCCGTCGATGTGCCTGGCCAGGCCGCTGCCGCTCAGGCGCTTCTCGGCCGAACGCACGTCGATGGTCTTGAACTGGAGATCCATGTCGTCGCCCCGCGAGATCGCCGCGGTGAACTGTTCGAAGCGGAATTCGCGCATCTCCGCGAGCAGCTCCGACCCGGCCAGCACCGCCGGCTTCTGCTGCTTGTTCTTCGAGAGCAGGCCGAGCACCAGCCCGCCCAGCTCGCTCGCCGCCTGCACGCGCTCGTCCTTGATCCGCAGCACGCCGGGCCCGCCCTTGAGCACGAATTCGCCGCGCACGCTGTCGACCAACGTGCCCAGAGTCGCGCCCTGCCCGTCCAGCTTCGCGTTGATGTCGAGCACGGTCTCGATCGCCGGCTCCTCGCCGGGAGTCATCGCGCGCATCCACGATCCCAGGTCGAAGCCGGGAAACGCACAACTGCCCTGCAACACGTAGGGCCGGTCCCGGGCGGCGTCGAAGGCGACGCCGAACTTCGCCTCGAGCGCCGCGGCGCCGGTGCGGCCCTCGAGCCGCTCGAGCGCCAGCCGTGTCTCGTCGCAGACGACCGACGCCCGCAGACCGCTCACGCTCTCGGACTCGAGCACGAGCTTCTTGATCTCCACGACCGCCTTGCCGGAAACGCCCGCCCAGTACGCCCGCTCATCCTTCGGCGCCGTCGCCGGGGTCGGCTTGGCGGCGGCGGTCGCCGGCTTGGCCGACGGCTCCTCGGTCGAGGTCGGCACGAGCGCCGCCAGCGCGCCCAGATCGTTCAAATACACCGTTTCGCCGGTCACGCGGAGCTCGGCCCGCCGGCCGCCCGCGGCCAGCGACCAGTCGCCGGCGAGCGCCAGATCGGTGCGCCGCCCGTCCTTCGCGAGCACCAGCGGCAGGCTGATCGTGCCGACGCCGTCGGATCCGAGCGAACCGGAGAGCGTGGCCCCCAAGGTGTCGAAGGGAGCACCGCCAGCGGACTGCAACGCCAGGGCACAACGCTCCACCGCGACGCCACCGTCGGCCACGGCGGCCTTGAGCCCGAGCGTGCCGCCGATTCGGTCGGCCAACGGCGTGCGCCCGAGCCCCACCCGCACGTCGGAAAACGCGAACGGGCTCGCCGTCTCCACCATCCAGTTCGTACCCGCGCCCTTGAGCCGCAGATCGCCGCCGGTGATGCGGCCACCGAGCGAAAGCTCGCCGAGCCACGGTTGCAGCCAGACCAGCGGGAAACCGGCGAACTCGAGCTTCGCGAGATCGAGCGCCGGATCCGCGAAATCGACCTTCCCCGCGGCGACATCGTAGCCGAGCGGTTGCAGCGCGGTGAACGTGAATACGCGTTGTCCATCGCCGTCGAAGTTCAGCACGGCCCGGCCCAGCCGCAACCGGCCCTCGCGCCGCTCCAGCGCGAAGTCGAGATTCCCCACCAGCGTGCCCATCCCCGCCAGGTCGCGGCGCCAGCGTTGAAACCGCGAAGCGGATACCGTCGCACCGCCCTCGGCCGTGAAGTCGCCCGTGCCGACCTCGGCGCCGAAGGTGCCGCGCGACTCGGCGGCGAACTCGGGAAGCTTGTCGATGTCGGCCACCCCGGCCAGTTGCTCGCGCCGCAGCCCGAGCTTCCACCCGCCCTCGACCCGCCCCTGCCCCGGCCGATGGTTCACCTCCACCTGCACGAGCGGCGGCGACTCATCCTTCTCGTTCGCAAGACGCACCGACAGACCAAGCGTCTCGGCTCCCGCGGCGTCGCGGCCGACCTCGAGCCGGGTCGCCAAACCGCGCTCCGGCGCCCCCGCCTGCGCGGCCGGCACGGCGAGCGAACCGTCGAGCAGCAGCCCCTCGACCGCGCCCTCCGGCCCCGCCTTCACCGTCAGCTGGCCGACCCAGTCGAGCCGCGGACACGGCGAGGTCTCGCTCCCGTCGCTCCAGGCCAGATGCAGGTCGGTCGCGGCCGCCTCGCCCGGCACGAGCAGACGACCCTGCACCGAGACCTCGAGCACCTGCGTGGGTGAAACATGGACACGACCGCCCAGCTGCACCCCGTCGACGCGGGTGCCCGCGGGCACCTGCAACGGAGCGAGGAAACCGGCGAAGGCCCGGGCTGCGCCCTCCGGCGCCGTCGGGGCGGGTGCGGTGCTCGCGCCCTCCTTCAACACCAGCTCCCAGTTGTTGGCCCCGAGCTCGTCGACCTCCACAGCGCGCCGCGTGAGCAGGGCCCACCCGGAATAGCGCACGGCCAACTCGGGCACGCGCAGCCGCAGCGTCTCGTTTTCGAAGACAAGCCCGCGCAGCTCCGCCCCGGAGAAGCCGGCGGACACACGGTCGAGGGCGACCGTGGCACCGGGAAGCTCCGGCAGGGAGGCGAGCACGAGAGCGCGCTGCACCGAGGGCAGGCGCAAGACCGCGAGCACGGCCACGAGTCCGAGACCCGTGGCGGCGGCGAGGAGAAGAGGAGTCCGACGTTTCATGGAGAAAGCGAGACGAGTGCGACCGCTGACGTGCACGAGGGTTGCCAAAAGGCAAACGGCCCCCCGCCAACGGCAGCGCCGTTCAACGATCGGTCTTTTTTCCCTGCTCGGCCGGAGCGCTCCGGAGTTGCACGAGGAAACCGCACAGACCGAGGCCGAACATCAGCAACGGTACCCACCAGCGGCCGACGAGCAGCGAGGGGATCTGATCGGGGGTGCGCAGGTAGAACTGCCAGTCCAGCCCGTCGATGAAGAACGCGAGCGCGAGCGCCACGCGAAACGCGCCGCCGAAGGCCGTGGCCGCCGACACGAGCAGCCGTTGCAGCAGCATCGCCAACAGGCCGCAAACCGCACCGGCCACGGCACCGATAAGCAGCGTCATCGCGGGCCCCGTGAAGGGCACCAGACCGATCGCCACGACATAGCCGAAGGAAAAACCGGCCAGAAAGACGCCCACCAGATAAAACGCGAACGAGAGCACGAAGCCGAGCAACGCCCCGATCGCGAACGCCACCCAGTACAGCACCTCCCCGCCGCCGACCCATTGACCCACCGCGCTCGTGGCGAAGAGCCCGAGCACGAGCGCACCGAGCAGCGCCACCGCCACCCGGAAAATCCTGTAACCGAAGAAACAGTCCAACAGCCCCCACGCCAGGAGCACTCCGGCGCCTGCGGTGATGGATGGATCGACTGCTCCGATCGCCAAGGACATGCGCGCACCTTGAAGGGATTCGGCCCGGAAAACACGCACGAAGTTTCAGTTTCCCATCACCACGATCCCGCCCAAGCTCCGCCCCCGATGATCGGCGTCTTCGATTCCGGATTCGGCGGCCTCACCGTCCTCGAGGCCCTGCGGCGACAGCTCCCCCGCTACGACTACCTCTACCTGGCCGACAACGCACGGGCGCCCTACGGCGCGCGCAGCTTCGACGTGATCCACCACTACACGCTCGAAGCGGTCGAGTGGCTGTTCGACGCCGGTTGCCCGCTGGTCATCCTCGCCTGCAACACGGCCTCCGCCCGCGCCCTGCGCACGATCCAGCAACGCCACCTGCCCGCGCACCGACCCGACCGCCGCGTGCTCGGCGTCGTGCGACCGTCGGCCGAGGCGCTCGCCGGCCTACCGCCGGGCACCATCCCCGGCGTCACGCCGCCCTCCCCCGCCACGGGCTGCGTCGCGGTACTCGGCACCGAGGGCACCGTGGCCTCCGACTCCTACGGCATGGAGTTGCGCAAACTCGCGCCGCAGCTCGAGCTGGTCCAGCAGGCCTGCCCGCTCTGGGTGCCGCTGGTCGAGGCCGGCGAAACCGAGGGCCCCGGCACGGAGCACTTCCTCCACCGCTATCTCGATCCGCTGCTGGCCCGAGCGCGCCCCCCAAAACGCCTCCTGCTCGGCTGCACCCATTATCCGCTGCTGCTCCCCGGTATCCGGAAGATCGTGCCGCCGGAAATCGAAGTGCTGGCCCAGGGCGAGATCGTCGCCTCCCGCCTCGCCGACTGGCTCGCCCGCCATCCCGAACAGGAGCGGCGGCTCGGCCACGGCGGCGGCTGCCGCATCACCACCACCGACGACCCGAACTGGTTCGCCGACCATTGCCGACGCCTCTTCCACGCGCCGGTGGAGGTCGAACGCGTGCGCCTCGAACGCGTTTCCGGCTGACCGTCCCCCCATCGGCTGCGGTCCTGCCGCGTCTGGAATCGGCGCGTGTTCGGCGTGCTGGCCCGCACTCCTCAGGCGCCCGGTGCCGCCGCCGTGGCGGCATCCGCGGCCGGCGTCGGCGTGATGTTGGCGAACTCCTCGACGAGCTCGCGCATCTCGCGCGGCAGCACGAGGTCCTGGGTGAGACTCTGCGTCTTCTCCTCGACCTCGCCCTTCTTGTTCGTCGAGAGCGTCACCGCCTCGGCCTTAAGCGTGAAAAAGTCCTCGCACCGGGGCGAATGTTTGAGCGTGAGCCGGGTGAAGGCCGTCGCCCCCTCCGCGCGCGGCCGGCCGGCGATCACCGGCGCGATGTCACCGGCGGCCAAGAGAGCCCGCTCCTGCGCGTCGTCGATCGCGGCGAGCGTATCGAACTTCTTCTCATCATCGAGCCAGCTGCCGCTCTTCTCGCAGTAGGGCGTGCTGCCGATCGCACTCGTGGCCACGACCAGCGTGAGGCCGAGAATCCCGCCCGCCTCGATCAACCAGACCAGACCGAGCATCGCGCCGGTGACATTGCCGCCGCTGCGCAGGCCCCACGAGCCGTTCTCGTAGAGAAACGCCATCGCTTCGCGCAGCATCGCCGGAGCCACCAGCAACGGCGCACCGTCGAGCAGGGCGTGCAGGTGCCCGTTCCACTGCAGATAGTTGGCCTCGAAGCCGACCACCGCGGCGAGCACGCCGGCCACCAGCGAATTGCGCACCCGGCACTTCTTCAGCGCGAAGACCGTCGCCATGCCCAGCGCCAATCCGTAGCCGACCGTGATCAGGGCGTTGAGGTACACGAACGGGATCCATTTGACCAGATAGCCGTAGGCCATGCCCAGCGGCCAACCGACCAACGCGCCGACGAGCGGCACAAACAAGAGGGCGTGGAGCCCGAATTTCCCCGAATGCCGATAGGTTTGCAGAGTTCCCAGATCCATCCGCCCACGCTGGAGTGACCGGTGCGTGCCGATCAACAGGATTCATTTGGGAATACGCGCGCACCGCCACTCTCGCCGGGATTCGCCCCCTTCCGGAAAAATGAGCGTGATTCACGCCCGCCAACCGCTTCACTCGCCCGGCAATGTTCGAATCTCTCACCGAAAAACTGGGCAGCGCGCTCCGCAACCTCCGCGGCGTCGGCAAGCTCTCCGAGGAAAACATGGCCGAGGCGCTCAAGGAAGTGCGCACCGCCCTCCTCTCCGCCGACGTCCACTTCAAGGTTGCCCGCGAGTTCGTCGAACACGTGCAGACCCAGTGCGTCGGCCAGGAGGTGACCAAGAGCGTCACCCCCGGCCAGCAGGTCGTGAAGATCATCCACGACGAGCTGGTAACCCTGCTCGGCGAAGGTTCGACCGCCCTTTCCGCCCAACGCCCGCTGAAGATCCTGATGGTCGGCCTGCACGGCTCCGGCAAAACGACCACCTCCGCCAAACTCGGCCGCCTGCTCAAGAAACAGGCCTACCGCCCGGCCGTCGTCGCGTGCGACGTCTATCGCCCCGCCGCCATCGACCAGCTCGAGATGCTGGCGAAGACCAACGAGGTCGGCTTCTTCTGCGACCGCGCCTCCAAGGACGTGCCCGCCATCGGCGCCACCGCGCTGGCCGCCGCCAAGGCCGCCGGCCACGACGCCATCATCTTCGACACCGCCGGCCGACTCCAGATCGACCACGAACTGATCGAGGAGGTCAAACAGCTCCGCGCGCGTATCCAACCCGACGAGGTCCTGCTCGTCGCCGACGGCGCGCTCGGCCAGGAGGCCATCAACGTCGCCAAGACCTTCCACGAGGCCCTCCAGCTCACCGGCCTCGTGCTGACCAAGCTCGACGGCGACGCCCGCGGCGGCGCCGCGCTCTCGATGAAGAGCATCACCGGCGTGCCGATCAAATTCGTCGGCGTCGGCGAGAAGAGCGAAGACTTCGAGATCTTCCATCCCGACCGCATGGCCTCGCGCATCCTCGGCATGGGCGACGTCGTTTCGCTCGTCGAGAAGGCCCAGGAGGTCATCGACCAGAAGGAGGCCGAGAAGATGGCGGAAAAGCTCCGCAAGGCCGACTTCACCTTCGAGGACTTCCTCGCGCAGATGCAGCAGGTCAAGAAGCTCGGCTCGATGGACAAGATCCTCGGCATGCTGCCCGGCATGAGCGGCGTGAAGCTCGACGACGGTGCCGAGAAGCAGATGGCCCGCACCGAGGCGATCATCCTCTCCATGACCAAGCAGGAGCGCCGCAATCCGAACGTGCTCAACGGCAGCCGCCGCCTGCGCATCGCCAACGGCTCGGGCGTGAAGGTCGTGGACGTCAACCAGCTCATCAAACAGTTCCAGCAGATGCAGAAGATGATGAAGATGATGCGCGGGGCGAAGGGCGCGAAGATGATGCGCCAGATGGAGGCCATGCAACGCCAGGGTGGCGGCTTCCCGGGCATGGGCCGGTAGCCGCCCCGCCCGCCGGAGCGTATCCTGCAATTGGACGAAGGAGGGGCACCTCCCTGCCCGCAGGCAGGTGCCGCGAAAACGGTTTGCCTCGGGCCATGCGTTCCGAGGAACTGGAGTCGCACCATGTCGTTTCCCCACCTGTGCCGCCTGGTCGGCTTGATTCTCTGCGGCCTGCCCCTGGCCCTCTCGCTCCACGCCGCCGCGGAAATCCGCTATGAGCCCGGCGCGCCCTGGGTGACGCCGGCCGAGCTCGCGGCATCACCCGCACCGGCCACGCCCCCGGCATCCGGCCTCGCCTACGAACTGTGCGACTACCAGACCCATGTCGGCACCCGGGAGAGCTACACGCGAATCGCCACCCGCGTGCTGACCGAATATGGACGGGCCAACTCGGGCGAACTGCGGGTCGGCTTCGAACCGAGCTACCAGACCCTCTTCCTCCACCACGTGCGGATCATCCGCGACGGTGAAGTGCTGGACCGCCTCGACCCCGCCAAGGTCAAGTTGCTCCACCGCGAGACCCAGGCGGAATCCGGCCTGTACAACGGCCGGCTCACCGCGCTGGTGATCGTCGAGGACCTGCGCGTGGGCGACCTGCTCGACTACGCGTTCACCATCCAGGGCGAGAATCCCGTCTTCGCCGGCCGCCACACCGACAGCTGGTCGCTCCAGGTGACCTCGCCGATCCAACGCATGCGCGTGCGCCTCCTCGCGCCCACGGACCGCCCGCTGCGTTGGCGGATCGTCGGCGGCGGCGAGGAACCGCCCGCGATCGACCCGCACGACGGCCTCGCGGAATGGACCTGGGACCGGCGCGAAATCCCAGGTTTCGACTACGAGTCCGACGCTCCGGAGTGGCATGTCCAATACCCGACATTGCAGGTCAGCGAGTACGCGGACTGGGCCGCCGTCGCCGAGTGGGGTTGCTCGCTCTACCCGATGGACACCCCCATCCCTTCGGAGGTGGAAGCGTTTGTCGCCGCCTGGGAGAAAAAACCCGAGGCCGAGCGGGCCGTGGCGGCGCTGCAGCTGGTGCAGGACGAGATCCGCTACCTGAGCATGTCGCTCGGCGAATCGAGCCACCGGCCGCACCCGCCGGCCGATGTCTACGCCCAGCGCTTCGGCGACTGCAAGGACAAGGCCTACCTGCTCACCGTGCTCCTCCGCCGGCTCGGGCTCGATGCGGCCCCCGCGCTCGTCGACTCCGACTCCGGCGCCAACCTCGACCGGTGGCTGCCCTCGCCGTATCTGTTCGACCACGTCATCGTGCATCTGCAGTTGGCCGGGAAGGAGTATTGGCTCGACCCCACGCGTTCCTACCAGGCGGGCCCGTTGGAGGAGCGCAACGTCACCACCTTCGGATGGGCGCTGCCGTTGCGCGCCGGGATCGACCGCCTCGTCGCCGTCACGCCGACCCGCGAATCGATCGCCAAACTCGAGATCACCGAGGCCTACTCCAGCACCGCCAAGGGCGCCCCCGTTTCCCTGCGGGTGCACCGCACCTTCCAAGGCCCCTCCGCCGTATCGTTCCGCTCCTACCTCGCCGACAACACGCCCGAGCGCGTCGGCAAGGATCGGCTCAATCGCTACGCGCAGCTCTTCCCGGCCATCCGGCTCGATGCGCCCCCCACCTGGACCGACGATCGCGAACGCAATCGCATCGAGATCGACGAGCGGTACACCGTCCCGGATTTCTGGAAACACGACCCCGCGGACGACAGCTACCGTTGCGAAGTGGTCCCGCTCGCGCTCAACGACCGGGTAGACACCCCCGCGAGCACCCACCGGCGCACCCCGCTGGGTTTCGCCCACCCCTTCCACATCGGCAACCGCATCGTGTTGGATCTCGACGAACCGGTCGGCGGGGACCCGATCTCCTGGATCGAGCGCACCCCGGCCTTCGTCTTCTCCAAGAGGACCCAGACCCGCGGCAACCGGTTCGAACTCGAATACGCCTATCGCAGCACCGCCGACCACATCCCCGCCGAGCAATGCCGGGACTATGCGGCCCAGGTCGTCGGTATCCGGAATAGGATCGCGCACACCTTCACGTTCCATGCGCCATCGACCGACGGTCCGGCCACCGATCCAGTCTCCGGACCGGAGGCAACCGCCCCCGCAGCCGGCGCGCCCCCCGAGTTTTCGCTGAACTGGCCGAGCGCGATGATTCTCGCACTCGCCATCCCCGTCGCGCTGTACCTCGGCTGGCGCCTGTCGCGCCCCGCGCCGCCCGCCCCACCCCCGCTCCCGCCGCTCCCCGGCGAACCCGACCTGCGCGGCATCGGCGGTTGGCTGATCCTCGTCGCGATCAGCCTCGTCGTGAACATCGGCCGCATGATCTGGATGAATACCCAGACGCTGCCCCCCGTCCTCAACCTTCAGGTCTGGTTGCCGCTGACGACTCCCGGCCAACCGAACTACCACCCGTTGTTCGCGCCGACCCTGCTCGGGGAAGCCGCCGCCAACCTGCTCATCGCGATGGCGTTCCTGCTCGCCGCCTATCTTTTCGTCACCCGACGCCGGCGCTTCCCGCAGGTGATGATCTTCATTCTGGCCAGCAACATCGTCATCATGATCGCCGACGCCGTGGCCGCCCACCAGCTCCCCGGGATCGAGCAAAAGGACCGCTTCGAAGCCATCGCCGGGGCGTTCAAGGGCGTGGCGACGGCCGCCCTCTGGATCCCGTACTATCTGGTATCCAAACGGGTGAAGGCGACGTTCGTGCGGTGAGCGCGGAGACCGGCGCCACGCTCCACCATCCGGCAGGCAAACCCGTGGCGCAGGCGTCCCTGCCTGCGATCCCTGCCACCCGCCCGCACCCTGACCCGATGCATCGTTCGGCCGAGGGGACCGCCGCAGGCCGATTTCGGTCTTCCGCCCGCGAGCGATCGGAGTATCCCTGAGCGGCGATGTACCAACCCTCCGCCTCGCGCTACGCGAACCCCGCCTTCTATCGTCGTTGCGGTCGCTCCGGCCTGAAGCTGCCGCTCATCTCCCTCGGGCTCTGGCACAACTTCGGCGGCGCCGACTCCTACGAAAACGCCCGCGCCATCGTGCGCCGCGCCTTCGACCTCGGCATCACCCATTTCGATCTGGCCAACAACTACGGCCCTCCGCCCGGTTCCGCCGAGGAGAACTTCGGGCGCATGCTGCGCACCGATTTCGTCCACCACCGCGACGAACTGATCCTCTCCACCAAGGCCGGCTACGACATGTGGCCCGGCCCGTATGGTGATTTCGGATCGCGCAAATACCTGCTCGCCTCCCTCGACCAGTCGCTGCGCCGCATGGGCGTCGACCACGTCGACATCTTCTACCATCACCGGCCCGACCCGGAGACGCCCCTCGAGGAAACCATGGGCGCCCTCGCCCACACCGTGCGCAGCGGCAAGGCGTTGTACGTCGGCCTCTCCAACTACGACCACGAACAGGCCGCCAAGGCTTTCGCGATCCTGCGCGAGCTCGGCACTCCCTGCCTGATCCACCAGCCGCGTTTCAGCATGCTCGACCGCTGGCCCGAGCCCGACCTGCTGCCGCTGCTGGAAAAGGAGGGCGTCGGCTGCATCCCGTTCTCGCCGCTCGCGAAGGGGCTGCTGACCAACCGTTATTTCCACGGCATCCCCGCCGACTCCCGCGCCGGCCACGACCCGCGTTTCCTGCGGCCCGAACACGTGACCGACGCCGTGCTCGCCCGGACCCGCCAACTCGACGCGCTCGCCACCGCGCGCGGCCAGACGCTCGCGCAGATGGCGCTCGCCTGGCTGCTCGGCCGCACCGCAATCACCACCGTGCTGATCGGTGCCAGCAAGCCGACCCAAGTCGAGGACTGCGTCGGCGCGGCCGAGAACCTGGACTTCTCGGCCGACGAACTCGCCCGGATCGAGGCAATCTTGGGCGCCCGGTAGGTTCCCCTGGCGCGTAGCGAAAGCCGCCAAGGCTTTCGGCTCCGCATGGGAGCCCACGCACAGGTTTTGTGCGGCCATAAAGGAACCATTCTCTTCTTCGGTGTTCACACCGGAGGCGCGCTTGGTACTTGTGCAAACGGAGAACTTTTGCCCCAGTCCCAGCGCGGCACTTGACCCGCGCAAATCGACTCCGTACACCCAACACCAATGGTTAAGCCCGCCCTGCCTCTGCGGTACTCCGGTCCCCTTCTCAGTCTTGCTCTGGCCCTCGCCAGTCAGCCCCTCCACGCCCAACAGGCGAAGCCGGCCGACGACGACCGTACCGAATCCGAGGAAGCGGTCTTCATCCCGGTGGAATACCGTCCGCCGCCATGGCAGGTCTCCGTCGGCGTGCGCGTCACCGGCAAGGCCAAAATCAAGTTCTCGGGGTTGGGCTCGATGCCGGCGAGAAATTATCCCGGGCCCAACCCGAATGCCACGGCCGCAGAAAAGGACACCCAGGAGTACAAGGATGCCTTGGCCTATGTCGCCAAGTACGGCCGCAACTACGACAACGGCTACGTGGGGCCCAACTACAGTGTCGACATCGATGGCAACCAAATCGATCCCAACGACAACAAGACCAACTATTGGGCGTTCACCAGCAGCGATCAGGTAATGATCGATCCGAACAACCCGAATGGCCACGCCTTGGCGTTTGCGAACAACTCGATCAGGAGCGGCGGGGCCACCGCCGAAGCCGACAGCAGCAAATCCGTCGGCTGGGATGTCGAGATCTCCCGTGAACTCGGGGCGACCAAGCGCTTCTCCTGGGGCCTGATCTTCGGCGCCGGCTTGAGCGACCTCAATGCGAAGACCAGCGGTACCGTAAAATCCAACCTCCACACGATCACCGACCTCTATTCGTTCGGCGGCACCAAACTGACGGCGACCACGGGCTCGGACGGCACCGTCACCTATTCCCCGACCAAGGCCACCGGTCCCTACTGGTACAACCCGACCGAGACGGTGCAGAAGAAGGACGCCAACGGGAATCCCGTCTTCTACGAGCAGGACGCAACTGACGGCAGCTACAAGAAGGGCGATCCCGTGATGATCAGCCAGGTCATCCTCGGTGCCGACGGCAAAGCGATCGTCCGCTGGGGAGACATTTCGGTTCGCCTGGCCGACACTCCCTTCAGCCGCACGGAAACCATCACCGAGGGCATCGACGTGTTGGGTACATGGCAGGTCAAGGGAGCCTTCCTCACCGCCCGCTTCGGCCCCTACATCGACATGAAACTGGGCGAGCACTTCTCCGCCCGGGCCAGTGCCGGCATCACCTTAACCGTGCTCGGCGCCCGCCTGCTTTTCGAGGAGCGTTATCTGCACCCGATACTCAACCAATACATGAGCATCGACACGAGAAGCAGCACCAACGAGGCCACCATCACCGGCACCGTGGGCTATTTCGCCTCCGGCGAGCTGCAATGGCACATGACCCAGCGCACCGGCCTGTTCTTCGGTGCCATCCACGAAAGCTACGCCCGAGACCTGCGGTTGCGCATCGGCGAGCAGGTGGCCGACATCGATGTGAGCGCGGGAACCGCCTTCCGCACCGGCTTCTCCACCCGCTTCTGAGCGGCCGTCATCGCCCCCCTCTCCGCCCCCGGGTTCCCCCGGGGGCTTTTTGTTGGGTCCATGCGGCATCGCCGAGCGGCCGGCCGCCACCTCCGGCTTCATCAAGCGCGACCGGTCCGACGAGCTCGGGATGGATACGCCGGAGTGGACAACCGCCAGACCGCGCATCTGTCGCGGCGCCGACCCGGCAAACCGTGCGCGAACACCACGAAAAACCCCGGTGCTCAAAGCAACCGGGGGGTTCGATCGGCGTCGACCACCCCACGCCTACGCCAGCGCGATCTTCTCGCGGATCCGGGCGAGAAACTCGTCGTAGCTGTGCATCGCGGGCAGTTGCGGGAACTGCGCGATCACGTTGTCCGGCGCGTGGAAGAGGAAACCGAAGTCGGCCTCGCAGAGCATCGTGGTGTCGTTGAAGGAATCGCCACCCGCGATCACACGGTAGTTGAGCCCCTTCAGCGCCTTCACCGACTCCCGCTTCTGGTCGGGCATGCGCAGCTTGTAGCCCACGATCCGGTCGTCGTCGACGACCAGCCGATGGCAGAACAGCGACGGCCAGTTGAGCTGCTTGATCAGCGGCTGGGCGAACTGCTCGAACGTGTCGGACAGGATGATCACCTGCACCTCGGAGCGCAGCGTGTTCAAAAACTCGAGCGCACCGGGCAACGGCGACAACGTGCCGATCACCTCCTGGATGCGCGACAACGTGATGCTATGCCGGTCGAGAATCTCGAGCCGGTAGTGCATGAGCTTGTCGTAGTCCGGCTCGTCACGCGTGGTGCGACGCAACTCGGGAATCCCGGTCTTGTCTGCGACGGCGATCCAGATCTCGGGCGTAAGGACGCCCTCCATGTCGAGGGTGACGATGCTTTGCTTCACTCCCGCCCATCAACTAGACCCGCCGCCCCGGAGGCAAGCCGCGAGCTGCGCCGACCGCATAAGTTGACGACCGTCCGGCAAAACCGTGAGCATTCGGTCGAGTGACGAATGACGAGTGTCGAGGCGCCGATCACAGAGGAGATCGAGCGAAGCACTCATGATGGAAACTCGCCACCGATAGTTTGGCGCTCGTCCCTCGACGCTCGCCTCTCGACCGCATCATCACGGCTAAACGGTCCGGCCGCCCTTGGCACGACGCCCGGCGGCCGGCATTCTTCGCTGAAAAAGGACTTGCACCGCCGCGGCGTGCCCGGAATCTTGCCGCCCTGCTTGAGGCATGGCGCGGTAGCCAAGTGGTAAGGCCGAGGTCTGCAAAACCTCTATGCGCCGGTTCGATTCCGGCCCGCGCCTCCAAGCTCACAACCCGCTCTTCTCGAATGAGAAAGCGGGTTTTGTATTGGGTAAAATACAGCAAAACCGTAGAAAAACGTAGAAAGGTCCACCTGCGTCAGGGGCGTCATCCACGTCCATTTTGCACCCATTTTCTCCGCCCCTGAAACCACGTTGGGGAGAAAAATCAGGCATCACAGGAGGCCCGCTTCGCGGAAGGAGTAGTAACCACGGCCGGCCGGGTCGGCTTTCGGATCGCCGACGATAACGTGGTCGATCAGCGCGATCTCCAGCAACCGGGCCGCTTCGCTCAACATGCGGGTGACTTTCAGATCGGCACTGCTCGGAGCCGGATCACCCGATGGGTGGTTGTGCGCCACACACAAGGCCACCGCTCCCGCCACAATCGCTCCGCGGAACACTTCGCGCGGGGAGACCAACGTGGAGGTCGCCGTTCCCAGCGAGACCATGTGCCGGCCAATCGGATGATTCCGCCGGTCAAGGTAGAGGCAGTAGAACGCTTCCTGCACCGGGTTCTCCTCGAAGGCAGATCGTAGGTATTGCACCGGGTTTTCCTCGAAGGCAGATCGTAGGTATTCCACCACTTGGTCGGGCTTTTCGATTTGGATCTCTTCCCCGAGAGAAACGAGTGAGTAGACCAGTTTGGCTTCGTAAACGCGCATGGTGACGAAGTGCGCCAGCACGGAGATGGCGTCGTGGAGCGAAGCGGAGCAGCCCTGAGCAACGCGAAGGGGACGCGGCTGCAGCCGCGGACAACGCCCGCTCGGGGTGGGCGGAAGTCAAAGCGCTGGGTGGAGCGCCGAGGCCGTGTCCCGCGCCGCGGGACCAATCGAGGGGACGGAGCCCGAAGGGCGGAGATGGTCAACGCGCAGCGTTGGCCCCGGAACGAAGTGGAGGGGTTGAGCGCTCGCACTCAACAAAGCGGAACGTTCGCGCGTGGTGGAGCCGCGCAGCGGACAACCTTGACCGCCCATACAATATGGGCACGACGGACGGGACAGAGCTCTCCGTTGACAGGGTCCAAATGGTTTTAACTTCGTACTCGACGTGTCCGCTTCGGTGTCGCTTCGCAATGAACGATATACCCGAAAATCAACCCATTCAGCGAATCGGCCCAACGATGCGAACAGCCTTCATCCATTCGCGGGCCTCAGCTACGATTGGGTCAATCGCGTCCTCGGTCGCGAAAATGCTGAATACGAGATACAGGACATCGTCCTTTTCGAGGAGCAAGTACTCGCTCCTAATTGTCGATCCCTCCCGCTTCGAAATCGAAACGAGATGAAACCCATTCCGCTCCGCGGAGAAGTCGGTCACTTCCTGGAGCTGTGCCTCTGAGTCGAGCAAACCCGCCAACGCGACACCGGAAGCAAACACTCCCGCTGGGCATCGCTCAAATCCAACAGGTAATTTCGATCCGTCTTCCTGTGATGCTCGTTCGACCATCGGGTTGAACCTATTCCGCTCTATTCGCCCAACTCCGACGAATGCGGAGCGCGTGGCATTCTGATTGATAAAGCCCCAGAATACGCGCTGCCACTCAGGATCGGAGGCCTCTTTCTCGTCCGGTTGTGGACCTAGACTGAGCTGTCCTTTCTTAACGAAATCCTCGATTTGCTGCAGAGACACTTCGTACGTAGGCACCCACCCTCTTCGCTCGAAATCTGGGGCCATAAACTCCCATTTTCCAACATAGCCGTCCTCAGAAACCAAATCCCGCGCAGAAGCTTCAGTGAGGAAAAACCCATCAACCGAGATGATTCTCTGCGCTAAATCCGCCCGAAGCGGCGCTGACACGATAGCGAGGCGGTGGCGCAGAGCGGTCGCCTCAAGATTGGCTTCGCGAAGTTTCGCCTCCCACTGCGTATCGCTCTGCTTCTGCTGCTCGGCAGCCCTGAGACTCGCCGTGGTGAGCTTCTCGGTCGTCAACGCGTCCCATTCTGCTTTCCGGACCTTCAACTCGCTACGGAACATCGCCGATTGGGCCAACAGTTCACGCTCGAAGGCTGCACTTGATTCGCTTTTCCCAAAAAAGAAGCCCGCGAAACCGAATCCGATCGGAACCAGTATCGGAACTAGCCCTGAACCTCCAAAATAGACCTTCCACCAACTGCGTTCATGCAGTGGCTTGCTCTGACCATGCGGGGGAGGTGAGTCTTTGCTGGTCTCCACTGGTTCTTGGTTCTCTGGTGAGCCCATAGTTCTCGGTTGTGAGTATTCACGCCGCCCAGTCCGCGCAGAGGAGTTCGGCTTGGGCTAGGACGATCTTCACAGCTTCGTCTTGGAGGTCGGGCGGGTAGCCGAAGCGGTTGAGGATGCGCTTCACGATCACGCGGATCTTCGCGCGGGCGCCCTCGCGCAGCGTCCAGTCGATGGTGACGCTCTGCCGCACCTTGGTGATCAGCTCGGCCGCGATGACCTTGAGTTTGTCGTCGCCCATGGCCTGTACCGCCGAATCGTTCGTCGAGAGCGCGTCGTAGAAGGCCTTCTCGTCCTTCGACAGCCCAAGCCGCTCGGCCGCCGAGTCGTCGGCGCTGATCTCCTTCGCCAGTTTGATCAGCTCCTCGATCACCTCCTGCGTGGCGATGGCGCGGTTGTGGTAGGCGTTGAGGGTCCGCTTGAGTTTTTCCGAGAAGAGCTGGCTCTGCACGAGATTGGTCCGCGCCCGCACCCGGATCTCGTCATTGAGGAGCTTCTCCAACAACTCCGCCGCCACGTTCTTGTGTTTCAGGCCGCGCACCTCCGCGAGAAAGTGCTCCGAAAGGATGCCGATGTCCGGCTTGGGCAGACCGGCCGCGGTGAAGACATCGATCACCTGCCCGTCGGTCGTGATCGCCTTGCTCACAAGCTGCCGCACCGCGGCGTCGATCTGTTCCGGCGTCTTCTGGCTCTGGCCGCTCTGCTTGTTGAGCGCCGCCTGCAACGCCTGGAAGAAGCTCACATCGTCACGGATCGCAGTGGCCTCGTCGCTGGAGGCGCAGAGGGCGAAGGCGCGGGACATCTCCGTGACTACATGCACCCAGCGCTTCTTCCCCTCCTCTTGCTCCAAGATGTGTTCCTGCCCGGACGGAATGAGCGCCAACCGCTCTGCCGGCTTGCCAGTCGTCCATTTCGCCCAACTGAAGCCGTGCAGCATGTCGCAAGCGATGCCGTGCTTCTCCAGCAACACCGCGATGGCTTGCCGCGTATCGTAGGTCGGATCGCCCTTGCCGCCGCTCTCCGTGTAGGTGGCGAGCGCGTGCTTCAACTGGTCGGCCAGGCCAAGGTAGTCGACCACGAGGCCGCCGGGCTTGTCGCGAAAGACGCGATTCACCCGCGCGATCGCCTGCATGAGCCCGTGGCCCTGCATCGGCTTGTCGGCATACATCGTGTGCAGGCACGGCGCGTCGAAACCGGTGAGCCACATGTCGCGCACGATCACGATGCGGAAGGGGTCCTTGCTGTCCTTGAACCGGTTCGCCAGCTGACGCCGCTTGTCCTTGTTGCGGATGTGCGGCTGCCACTCCGGGCCGTCGTCGGCGCTGCCGGTCATCACGACCTTCACCACGCACGCCTTGTCCTTCTCCGCCTCGCTGTCGTCGTCCTTCGCGCTGGCCCAGTCCGGGCGCAGGGCGATCAGCGCCGCATAGAGATCCACGCAGATGCGGCGGCTCATGCAGACGATCATCGCCTTGCCGTGCATCGCCTCACACCGCTTCTCGAAATGCGCCACCAGGTCGGCCGCGATCAGCGCGACGCGCTTCGGGTCGCCCACCAGCGCCTCCAACGCCGCCCACTTGGTTTTGATCTTCTCCTTCTTGGTCGCCTCCTCGCCCTCGGTGATCTCGTCGAACTCCGCGTCGAGCTTCGGCAGCGCGGCGGCGTTCAGGCCCAGCTTGGCGATGCGGCTCTCGTAGTAGATCGGCACCGTGGCCTTGTCGGCCACCGCCCGCTGGATGTCGTAGATCGAGATGTAGTCACCGAAAACCGCACGCGTGTTCGCGTCCGTCTTCTCGATGGGTGTGCCGGTGAACCCGATGAACGACGCGCCCGGCAACGCATCGCGCAGGTGCCGCGCCAAGCCGTCGATCAGGTCGTACTGCGAGCGGTGCGCCTCGTCGGCGATCACCACGATATTCCGCCGCTCGCTCAGACAGGGCATCTTCTCGCCCTTCTCCGGGAAGAACTTCTGGATCGTCGTGAACACCACGCCGCCGCTCGCCACCGCGAGCAGCTTCCGCAATGCCTCGCGGCTCTCCGCCTGTACCGGCATCTGCCGCAGGATGTCGTGACACCGCTGGAACTGACCGAAGAGCTGGTCGTCGAGGTCGTTGCGATCGGTCAGCACCACAAGCGTCGGGTTCTGCATCGACGGGTGCAGGACCACCCGTGCCGCGTAGAACAGCATGGAAAAGCTCTTGCCGCTCCCCTGCGTGTGCCAAACGACACCCGCCCGACGGTCGCCCGCCTTGCCGCCATGCATCTGCCCCGACCAGAACGTGCCCGGCGCCTCACCGATCTTCCCGGTCAACGCCGCCATGCCGCTCGCGCGCACCGTTTCCTCCACCGCCGCGTTCACGGCGTGGAACTGGTGATAGCCAGCGATGATCTTGTGCACCGCACCGCTGTCCGGGTCGCCCTCGAAGACGATGAAATGCGCCAGCAGATCGAGGAAACGCCGCTGGTCGAATACCCCGCCCACCAGCACGTCCAGTTCGAGCGTCCCCTTCGGTGCATCGTCCTTTCCGCCGATGGTCCGCCACACCTTGAACCACTCTTGGTTGGCGGTGAGCGAACCGATCCGCGCTTCCAACCCGTCGCTCACGATGAGCACGGCATTGTAGTGCAGCAGCGACGGGATCTCGGACTTGTAGGTCTGCAACTGCGCGTAGGCGCTCCAGATCGTCGCATCCTCGTCGGCCGCGTTCTTCAGCTCGATCAGGCCCAGCGGCAGACCATTCACAAACACCACGATGTCGGGACGCCGATTGTGGCCCGCCTCGATCACGGTGAACTGGTTCACCGCCAGCCAGTCGTTGGCGGTCTCGTTCGCAAAATCGACCAGCACGACCTTGTCGTACTTCAGGGTGCCGTCCTTCCGGGCGTATTCGACATCCACCCCATCGCGCAGCAGCGCATGGAAAGCCCGGTTGGTCTGCACCAGCGACGGCGTCGCCAGCCGCAGCACCTTCCGCAGGGCCTCCTCCTGCGCATCCGCCGGCACGCCCGGGTTCAGCTTGTGGATCGCCGTGCGCAGCCGCTCCACCAACACCACCTCGCCAAACGACGTCCGCTCCGCCGCCGGTTCGCCCGGAGCCATCTCCGGTCCGTGGCCCACGGCATAGCCGAGGTCCGAGAACCAGCCTAACGCGGCGTCTTCGACGGTGGATTCGTTGAGGGGCATGGGGAACTAGTTTATGGAAAGGCCCTTCAAGTACTTCCCGAACCGAACGACTGCTTCCCGCGGGAGATCATTTTCCCTGCCGAATATACCAGCTTTCGCCGGCAGCCAATCGCTGCCTGCCTCCTCGACCTCTTTCGCAACAACATCGGGCAGGTACGGCCCATAGTCCCGTCCTCGCCAAACAAAACAACCATATGGCCCGATCCACCCCTCTTTGTATTCCCGCTTTTGCGTGGCTGCATACACAACCCCAACAATGTACTCGAAACGGTCAAACGCTTCTTGGTAATCTCCATCGGCCGGAAGGTACTCAACAAGCCGACTTCGGAAATGATCGAAGAGGTAATCACTCAACGGCACGTAGTGGCGCTCCATACCTGGAAGCAAGTGTCCGATTGGGTTCTCCATAATGGAGAAAGTGTTAAGCCTCTTAAGCAAGAACTCGTTCACATTTTGGTGTTTCACCACAACACCATGCAACAAAGCCGCTAACGATTCATATCTTCCGGCCGCAATCGCAGATATCCCATATGAATACAGAAGCAGCAAGGCGGGATACTTCCGCAATTTGATTAAATAGTCCAAACCATCCCCATCGCTCGGGAGATTCACAATTCGCTGCAGGCAGCCACACCAAAGTTTGTCATGGCTACCTTCGCCCCAATATCCTCCTGTAATAAGCACGGATGCCAACTTTTCGCATAGGCCTTCGTACCTTCGCATTCGCGACAGAAGCTCCGCAGGATGGTCTTGCGAGTTCGTGCCTGGAAACGATCCCGCACTAGTTAATTCGCGCGCGAGTACCTCAGTCTCCTCGTGGACAAGGTCGCGAAGCCTGATCTTGGCCGCTGGATCAACGATATAACGTTTCACGGTGGCTGCGGCCATCTTCGGTGACAACGGATATGGTGCTGCCAGATCTTCGAGCGACTGGACCCTCTCCAGAACTCCCTCGAAAAGTTGATCAGCGCCTCCAATTTGGATCACTACCGCTTTGCGGTGGTCAGCGAGCTTCCGGCCCTTTTCACTCAGAGGCGATCTTGTCGACCAATATGTCGCGAACCGCCGGCTCGGGCAGCGCTCAATCGCGGCGCGGAGGGCCGAATCCCAATCCCCGGACCAGCCACTCACGATTAGCCCGTACTCGTCCAATATGCGGTCCAGAAGCCCATCAAGCGCCGTGTCGTATGCAGTCAACTCGGCTTCCGTATTCTTGATCCGTGTGTCGAGGTAGTCCCCGTGGAGTTTGACAACCGTAGCACCGGAATGCGCAAGCGGCAACGCACCCTTAAGCTGATCAACCGTGCTGATCACGGCTGGAGTCACGCCTACGTCCTCAAGTGCCCGCTCAATCAGTCTGTCGAAGTTCGTAGTGACGATGACGCGCACGTACCCACGCACCACAAGCTCCGCGATCGCCCTGTGCGCCTTGGTCGGAAGCTTGAGCCCTTGGCTTCGCTCTTCGGCTGTCGGCTCGAAATACCCACGGAGCAGCTGTTGCCTCTCCGTCGGGGTCTTCGCGATTGCGTCGAGCAGCTTGCTGTAATCGGGTTCCTCACCACGGGTACGCCTAAACCAATCTGCAGGTTCACCCGTGCAATCTTCTCCTTCGAGTGCGGCGACCTTACGGATTAGGTCGATCACGACTTCCCAACCAGTGGGGATTCCAGAGGCACGAGATACACCGGACCCCAGCAAAAGCGCATGAGCCCCTTTGTTCGAGTGGACCGCGAACGCGAGCGATACCATCGGGTCAATCATAGTGGCTCCTCTTTCGAAGCCGACCGCGCTGCGTATGCAACTAGAGCCGTGGTAAGCATCTGGACCATCTGCGATTCAAACTGATCAAAGCTCGATCGGCCATGCGCCATCTCGTTCGCCGGGCGCTTCAGTGCGCCGAACGCATCATTGAGCCAGGTATAGGTGCTACCGCCCAAGCGAGTCTTCCACTGTTCATCCAAAACAGGGGCCGATTGGCCTGGTGCAATTTCACGGCGGGCCGTCGAAAGACTCTCGATCGCTTGTCGGCAATTGAACACCGATGCATCGTAGAAGCCGTTCTTGTGGTGCTCCTGCGCCTTTTTCAGTGCCTCGAAAGCTTTCGCACACTCGGCAACCGAGGCGATTGGCAGGACAGGAAGCTCAATCAGATATGACCGTCCAAACTGTGTCTGCGGCAGCACGTGCTCTAGCCACTTTGATCGAGGCACATCGAGACGCATCTGGGCTACGCTCCGACTTTGTTTCAGGAGCCCCCATACTGGAACCGTTTTATCAAATTCTTCAGTCTCGCCGTTCTGAACGAGCTCTTCGAACGCGAGTTCGAGATCAAGGTGCAAGAGCACATCCTGAGTCCCGCGATTCGCTTCAATATTCGCCAGGCAGTCGCGCCCGATTGGGATCTCTATAGTCGCTGATTGATTCAGCCGCTGATCGCCGGTTGTAACAATTTGACCGAGGAAATTGGTACGGCTTTCAGCCAAGTGGGTTTTCCCATCTGTCGACAATCGACATTGCAAAGTACTGAACAAAACGGCGCGACCGATCTCTCGCGGGCCCCGCAAGAGAAGCTCTAGATACACAAGAAACACGGGGCGCTCAAAACAACCAGCCCCGCATAACGGGTTGGGACGCGACGCGACCTCGCAGATGATGTAACCGTGATTGTCTGTAAACGAGCAGTCCATTTGAGCGCAATTCACTCCGCGGCTTGGGCTTCTTGGAGTTGTTTGAGGGTTTGGCCGTTGGAGGCTTTCCACTCGATGCGGCCATTGGCAGTGCGACCCAAGACGACAGCGGCAGCGAGGGACGGTGATGTGAAGGTGAAGTCCTGCGTGAAGCGGAGACGGTCCCCATCCGGGACGAGTACGCCGTTCTTCTGAAGCTCGATGCGGTGCTCGCAGACGCGAGGGAAGTGATCCTTCAGCGAAGCGACCTCGGCCTTGGCGGCAAAGGAGTCGGCAAAGACTTTGAAGCCGCGGGAAGTTTCCTCGCCCGTGGCGGTAATGCCCTTGCCTTGGCAGGTCAGCGTGGGGCCACCGGTGCGAGCCTGGGCACCAGTGTCCTGCTCGAAGGCGTGTACGCCGAGGACCGGGAGAATGCCGAGCATGTTCTGCAGAAACACCTCCATGTCGGCCCGGTCGGCTTCAGAGAGCGAGGGCTCCGCTGGAGTGTTGCCATTGTCAAGCGTCACCTGCTTGGCGGCTTTCGCCAGTGCGACCAATCGAGCCTCAAGGAACTGGACGTGGGCCTTGTTGAGCTGGCCCATGCCGGCCACGAAGAAGACCGCCCGCGCCCAGAAGTCCCTCTTTGCAAAATGGTCCTCCAGTCGCGGCCGCACCGGATCGCCTTCGCCGATGTAGAGCATTTCAACATCCGAATCGATGCGGGTACCAAGCAGCAGGTAGACGCCGGTCTGCTGGAACTCCGCGCGGTTGCGCACCTCGGGATAGAGCTTCCGCGGAAACACCAACGCCTTGCCGACCCAGTTCGAGCGCTCGACCAGTCGCAGTCCGTCGGGATCGCCGTCGGCGACGAAGATGCGGAGGGAAAAGGGGTGGGGTGTGCTCACATGCTTCCGGTACTAAAGACTTGTTACTCGGCCCCACGCTCGACTCGGCGCGAGCTGCGGCCAGTGCCCGACCGCATTGCCCAGCTCCCCGAACCATTGGAGTGCGGCGTCATCAACAATGGATCCGTTGAGGCTCATGGAGACGGTCCCATACACGGAGGGCGGTTCGACATCCGTGGCGATGACGCTGCTTTGGGTGGATTACTGGCCACGCGGTTCTGGATCAACACACCGCGTATCGCCGTCCGCGGAATACTCACAACCCGCCCACTCCGGCCCCATCCATCAGCCCCGGCTGATAGCACGAACTCAGTCCCGAGCCGAAGACGAAGCCACGCAGAATACACACCTGAGCCTGCCTCGACTTCCCCAATGCCTACCTTCTCAAGATCCCGGGAATACTTTGGGTCGTCTAGAGAAAACTCAATTCTACAATTGCCCAAACCCAGGACAGAGAATGCGACATCGGAAGCCGGTCTACACAAGACACAGAACACAAAACCTCCGGCAAAATAATAAAACATAAGCTGCCTTGGACGCCAGAGGACAAGAATCATCATCGTTGCTATCAGAATTGCTGGGAGCGCTACGAAAAGGAAGTCGCCTGACATGCTACCATCTCGGTACCTAAACAGCACGAAGTAGAGCAGCAGATAGACGCAGGGAGCCACGGCTAGACCAACAAATGGCAGAAAATATCGCGTAGCGAAATCGAGGCGTTTCTCTACACCGTCAACTGCCACCTTCTCAGGGAGTGCGAACCACGCGACCACGAACGTAAATACGAAGAACCCCGCAACTACCACCCACTTTGCGCAACTGCCTTCGAGTACTTGGTTCACTTTGTCCCATTTTCCGAGAACGGTTATCAGAACAGAGCCTCCAACAACAACCGTAAGGTGAATAAAAACCCAAGTGACATACCTTACAATCAGGGGGGCTGATATGTCCGCAAGAGGAACAGCTGGCATTGCTGCCAGCAAAGCAAGATACGCTATAAGGAAAATCGCGACGGCGAAAACAGACGCCAAGACGATGGCACCAGCACCCGACGCCCAGTCAAAGTCTGGGAGATAACCAGCGCGCAAGACCTGAATCAGGACTAGTACAACGCCAAGCAGAGTCGCAAGTCCGGTGCTCTCCTTGCGTGGCCGCAAAAGCTTCCGAATCAGCCGTACCACTTGGAACAAGTTTAGGCGTCCGTCGTCATTGATTTTCCTAGCCCACGTGTCCACCGTAACATCAAACTTTTCAGGCGCGCGATTAGCAGATCCGTTGGACGCAACGGTGATACGCAAAGCGAGTTTTTCTGAGTGATTCATCGCCTATAGTACGGTTGGGGGCTCACTTCGTTTGATACCGCCACCTGTTCGCTATCGTCCCGAGTTGTGCTTCGGTCATGGCAGGAGCCTGCCAACCCATATCAAAATCGATGTCGTTCGACCTCGGCAACTGCTCCGCCGTCAGCGTTCGGATGTGAATCCTCGACGGAAGAATTGCTGCTTGGCCAACGAAGATCGCCTCTTGGCGCCTCAGTCCGGAGAGCATTTTTGTCAGCCCAGCCATCGAGTCCGGCAGTATCGCTCTGACATGCTCGCGGTCAGCGTCATTGGTAATTCTAAGAATGATCCAGCTGTTGCACTGAGACAGTACAGTCGCCTCAACTTCACTCGGTCGTTGAGATACCAAGAGCAGCCCCAAACCATACTTCCGGCCTTCCTTCGCGATACGCCGAATAGCTTCTTGTGCTGCTTCATATTGAGCCTCCCCTCGATTCGGGACATAACGATGTGCCTCTTCGCAAACCAGCAAGACCGGATCATTCTGGCGCTCATCAGCAGACTGCCATACCTTCAAGTTGAAGAGAGTTCTGGCGATGACAGCACTTGAAACACCGGCGACTTCGTTCGGAACACCTGAGAGATCGACGATTCGAGGCTGATTACCGTCACTGGCAAGCTGCTTCAGGATTGACGGAAATGGATCCTGCGCTGCTCCGCTCCACTCCCTCATCATAAACGTGACTCGTGCATCCCGAACGAGAACGTCGAGCTTTTCCAAAATGGAATTGTGTGAGTCCTGCTTGCTGGCTTGCGGCGGTTTGTCGGCTTCGACCGCAGCTATGAAGGCCGCAAGCTTGTATGGTACCGGAGAATCAACTGTAATCTTCGTGGCATCTAAGCCTATGATTGCTGCGCCCTGCACTCGAGCTTTTAGCAAAGCCGTCTTCACGATGTTCGCCTGCGAGGTGGCAACAAATTCGGTCTTCCCAATTACCAGCGCTACGGTTTCGCTAAAATTCAAAAGCCAATAGGGAAGAATCAATGAGCCATCGTCAGTAGACAGCTTCTGATGTCCCGGGAATGCCGCTGAATATTCGTTATGTGGATCAAGGACAACGATGCGCGGCGTCCAATTCGCCAAACCCGCTTCGGTCCCGCGCTCGAGAAGGCTGTGAAGAACCGCTGCAACAGTTCCTGATTTTCCGGCACCGGTGGAGCCGAGAATAGCTGTGTGCTTCCCGAGCAGTTCATTCATTTCAGCAAAGCACTTCGTGCCGCCTGTCCCGACATGCTCGCCGAGATGGACAGAGGGGCCTCTCCCGTGACCGTAGATGAAACGAAGCTCTCGTTTAGGTGTGAGGTAAACGGTTTGCTGCGGTAACGGATATGTTGCGACTCCTCGATCAAACTTAAGTGCCCAATCGACTGGGGTAGCGGCTGTGTCTTGGAGCCACTCACCTTCGCCAAATAAATCCGCTTCAATCACCCGCTCGTCACCTGCCGCCTGTGACGCGATACCTCGCTCAAGCTCATATTCGGCCTTCATCCTGAGCCGGCCCACAAAGGCGAAGATTATCCTTCGACCAAAGTGGATCTTCACGATAGAGCCAAACTGCCCAATCGGATAGGTGTCGCCACCAAAGACACGGGACAGTTCTGTAATGCCAGGCTTCAGTTCTGCGACAATGTGAGAGCCATCGACTTCGATGATCGTCCCGATCGCTAGGTTTTCCAAGGGATCGTTTGGATTGTGTGCTTCTGTGCTCATCGTTCGCCTCCAAGAAGTCGGGCAATGTTCTCGAATTTTGACCACGGCAAATCGACTGTGGATCTCACTGCGTTCGGGCCATGAAAGAATCCCTTGCGGGCGTAGATTCGGATTTGGTCACTGATACCTTTGTCTTCATGGAGCCGCTTTAGGTCGCCGGTCGGCTCCTCGTCGAATGTGAAGACAACAACAGTCAACTCACCGCCGGACTCACGAACTGCCCTCTCGATTTCGATGTTGATGTGAGAATCACCAAAACTGTATCCGCAGATCGTAAGCACGGTCTGCGTGCCAGGCGGGGGGCGCAGAACGCTGCGGGCAAGGCTTGAAAGCTGGGCATACGGATCTCGCTGTGTTTCCCGGTATTTCGTGGATGCAGGCCAGATTAGGACCTTCTGATCGTTGCCTGCGGGCAAAGTCAGTTTCTTGTCGATTCTCCGGGGCAGTGGATCACCGGACATTTCACTCCAATCAATCGAACCATGAAGCTTTATTACGCGGGCAGATAGACCGTCTGCGTCAAAAGTCGCCATATCCCACCAAGCGCTGTTGCCTCCATTCATTCCATCGGCGTAACGCAGCTTTTGAAGTGCAAGTGCGCTTTCGAGGAGTGTGTCGTAATTCAAGCTGAGGTAGTCGACGGGACGCGCCGTTGCCGACCTACCTGGCCGTGACGAGAGCCGATGCACTGCTTCGATGAACTTCCAATGAACCTCCATCTTCACGGGCACGTCAATTTCGTCGGCGATCGCTTCTTTGATTTCATCTACCGCGTCTTTGAGTTGCTTGGCTGTGTAATCTACTCCGCCAAGTGGAGCAGTGTGCGTCGTTGCCCCGCGGGCACCACGACGCTCGGCAATTGCGACGAAATCAACTAATTCACTCAAATAGTCCTCAATATTCGCCGCACTTGCACCGGAGAAGAGTCCTTCGATCGACGCGAGAATGGTTTTCGTTGTCGCGCTCAGCTTTGCGCTCGCGAGGGTTTTGGCGGTTAGCTCGGCCATGAGCGGCAAGCCCGCACACTTGCTGCATCCCGCACCAATCAGGAAAGCTTTTCCGCTCTGCGTCAGAAGATCATTGAGTTCATTTAGCGCGGTGGCAAAGGCGGGGTCTTTCAGGGACGACAAATCGTCTAGCATAGGGGTCCTCTTTCTAGGGTTAGCGTTTCGCGCTCAGTTCGCCATCTAGCACCTTCGGCAGCAGTATCCTTGGGGGGCAGCGGCGCCGGAACGGGCCAATTGGGAGAAAAACCCGGTGCGCCCTACCCCATTTGCGATGCACGGGGAGCAGTCACGAAACCGAAGTGTGAACCAGCGAATTTCGGCATCGTGAACAAACGAGCCACAACCTGCCAAAGATGCAGATTTCAGGGTACGAAAGCGGACTTTCAAGACCGGTGGGGGCATGGGTTTGCGTATGCTAAAAACCCAACCGTCTCCACACATTCGAGGCAAGGGAAGAAGACGAAGAAACGTGAATGAAACAGATTCATTTCTCCCGACAGCGCAAAGGAGGTGGAGCGGACGAGCCACCCGCCTAAGGTGCGCTCGCCGTCGGGAGGAAGCCCATCCGCCCTGCCCTCACCTGAGAGGATTCCGAGCCGTCGCCACCTACCCTACGGCGCGTGCTTCTGTCCTTGCCTTTGCCCAATCCGCACCGTTTCAGCCTGCTTGGCTGCGAGCCGTTCGCGCACGTCTTTGAGCAAGGCCTCTGCCGCCTTGGCATCCCCGGCCTCCACGAAGAGTTTAACCTCGTGCTTGGTGCGGATGTGGTCGGCTGGGCCCATGGTGGCGGCCTGTAGTCGATCTGTGATGGTCTGGACGGGCTCGGGCCCCTGACGCAGTTCCAGTAGGGTCTTCACATCGATCTCGGCTTTCGGGTTCGGATTCGGGTTCATCGTGGGAGGGATGAGGGTGCGTCTTCAAACTGGGAAAGCACCGCGCTGGGAGCGCAGCCGGCTGAGGGCAAGGCGGGCGAGAAGGACCGGGCTGGAGCCCTTGCCTTTTCGCGCAACGCCGCCCATACCGGCTCCGCCCCAGCCCCAAGGGTGAAGCTCCAATCGAATCGGCGCGGCGTTGCAGAGACTGGCATGGGCCGCGGCCCACCTCCAGGCGCTGCGCCTTGCGGCTGATCGATTGGTTTCTTCACGCAGTGCATTTCCAGTTTGAAGACACACCCTGTTAATTTGGCCGGAGCGAAACCTTGCGGTAGCCATTGGTACAATGGCGCACCACCGCCATGTGGTCGGGCAGGCTCCGGAATTCATGGGGCTTGATACGAAATTCCTCCACGCGCTGGTAGGTCAGCGCCGTGTGGTCGAGGTGCACCGTGCGGGTCGAACGTTCGACAAAATGGCGCCCGATCGCGTTGGCACAGCGTAGGGCGTCGAGCTCCGACGCTGCGCGGTACATGACGAGGTTCTTCAAATTCAGGGCGAGGACCTCGGCCTGCTCCTTGGTCTGCGGCGGGATCAGCGACTCGAAGGCCTGCGCGGACACCACCAACATGAGCAGGCAATCGCGCAGCCGGTCGATGACGTTGAAGTCGCTGGTGCCGTCGTGGCTGGCCGTGATCGCGTTCTGAAATTCGTCGCCCACGTAGACGAGCTGGTTGAGCGCGTACTTCTCCCACGGGGGCAGCGAATAGCGCCGGAGCGCATGCCGGTAGAGGAGCAACTTCGCGACCGTGAACACGTATTGACGCTCCGTTGTGTAGTCCTGGGGCACGTCGATGCAGAAGATCCGCCCACGGTCGACGTCGGCCAACGAGCAGGTGTCGGGCTGGTTGGAGCTGAAGATCTCGGCGATTTCCGGAGTACCCAAGTATTCGAGGTAGTTCTGGGAGGTGCCGATTTCACCCGCACGCTGCTCCTTGGCCTCGTGCTTGAGGTAGCTCTGTTCAAAGGCCTCCGCGAGGCGAATGCGTCGCTCGGTCGGTTCGGTTTGGGTGAGCTTTTCCAACGCAGCCCGGAGTTCCTTCTCCGAGGTGAGGAGGTCGTAGGCATTGGTCGCCGTGACCGGCCGCCCGATGTCGGCAAGCAGTTCGAAGGCGCGCCCGATGTGCGCCGCGCCCTTCACCTTGAAGAAGCTCTTTTCGTCCTTCGGATTCAACGCCGCAGCCGTGTCGACCAGGATGCGCGCCCGGGTGGTGAACGGCAGACTGGCATCGCCGGTGACGTTGAGGCGATGCGAGGGCAGACGATCCTCGCCAACCAACCGCGGGCGCAGACGGATCAAATCGCCCGTGCGACCGTACTTTTTCGCGAGCCATTCGAGGTAGAACCACTCGTCGCCCTTGTTCGCCATCACGACTCCGCCTAGGGTCGGATTGCGCCGGAACAGATCGGCAAGCAACAGGTTCATGCCCGAGGTCTTTCCCGAACCGCTGTCGCCGGAGAAGAAGAAGTGGCGGTTGGCCTTGTCACGCGTCCACCGGAAGCCCGCAAAACCGAGCACGATCTGCCAACGATCCGCGATGGCTCGCCCGGCCGGGTTACGCACGAAACGCCGGTGATCGGCGAAGGGAAACAGTGCCGCCGCCACCACCACGCTGACCGCACCGGCGATCAGACCGGCCGGACGCGCGAGCCGATCGGCCCCGAACAATCCCGCGCCGGCAATCGCCACGGCCAGCACCAACGCCACCGGCGCACGCAGACCGGGTTCGTTGTGGCGGAGATTCCGCAGAATCAGGCCGCCCGAAACCGCGAGCAGGACCGCCGAAACCGTGAAGGCCGCGACCGTGATCGCGTGCGGCTGGTGGAGCCAGGAGCGGAACAAAACCTCGGGTGACGGCAACGGTTTCATCGCGTTTTCGATGGCGAAAAGAGACACCCGATCCGCCGGAAGTGCTAGTCCCGGTCCCTACCGAAAAGACGGTAGTCCGCGCCGCCCGTTCGTGCCCGTTCTCCGGACACACCGAAACCCAAGGCGAACCTTAGGGTATTGCGTCTTTGGCTGAAACAGGGCGCAGAACCCGGGCGCTCCCCTGCCCGCTCGTCGCAGCCCCCGGCCCGCCGAAACCGCCGCCGCCTACCCCTTCTCCGGTAGCCGGCCTACCCAGGAATCGGGAGACGCACGCCGTTGAGAGAAACACCCATCCGGAGCGATGGTGGGGCCATGATCACAGTCGGCGTGATTCGCAACGGCTCGACCTACCTCGGGCACCACCTCCGCAAGAACGACTACTGGGCGGAAGGCGAGAAGCAGGTCCGCGGCGAGTGGATCGGTGCCGGTGCCGCGGCGCTCGATCTGGTCGGCGATGTCGCCGACCAGGCCTTCGAGGCGCTCCGCCAGAACCGCCACCCGCAGACCGGGGAGCCGCTCACGGCCCGCCATCTGACCGACCGCGTCGCGTTCTTCGACGTGCAGCTGTCGGCCCCGAAGGATGTCAGCGTGCTGGCGATGGTCGGCGGCGACGAACGCGTGCGCACCGCGTTCGCCGAGTCGGTCGGCGTGGCATTGAAGGAGATGGAGCGCTTCGCCGCCGTGAGGGAACGCCGCGGCCGCGCCGCCGGCACCGAAGAATACCGCCTGACCGGCAACTTTGTCGGTGCGCTCTTCCTGCACGACACCAGCCGCGATCTCGACCCGCAGTTGCACGCGCACGCGGTCTTCGCCAACGCGACCTGGGACAGCGCCCGCAACGAATGGCTGGCGCTTCAGCCCGCGGAAATGCTCCGCGCCTCCAGGTACCTGCGCCAAGTCCTGTACCGCGAACTGGCGAGCCGGCTGCGGGCGCTCGGCTACGAGCCCCATGAGATGAATTCCCATGGCTTCGCCGTGCGCGGGGTCGAGCACCTGCGCGAACGGTTCTCGAAGCGCACCCGCCACGTCCGCGGGCTGGCCGAGGCATTCGCCGCGGAGCACGGGCGCAAGCCCACGAAACGCGAGGTCGAGGTGCTCGTGCGCGAGTCCCGCGCCGACAAGCTCACGGAAGCGAGCACGGCCGACGTGCGCCGCCAGCAACGCGCGCAGCTCGACGCCGACGAAGCCTGCCGTCTCGACGATCTGGTGCGCGAAGCCCGCAGCCGCGCGCCTCGCGCCCAGTATTCCCACGGTACCGTGCAGTCCGTACTCGAGGCCGCGCTGCGCCACGTGTTCGAGCGCGCGAGCGTCGCGCGAGAAGCATCCGTGCTCAACGCCGCCCTCGAACTGCACCCCGACTTCTATCATTGGCCGGAGCTGCGTACCGCGCTGGCCGACCATCACGACGCGCTCTCCTGCGAAGGCGAACTCACATTGCGCCCGATCCACAACGAGGAGACGGCGACGGTCGAGCGTGCCCGCACCGGCCGCAACCAACGTTTTCCCCTCGGCGATTCCGCGCACCTGCCCGAGCACCTGACCGCGGGCCAGCACCGCGCCGCCGCTGCGCTGCTCGCCAACCGCGACTTCGTGAGCGTGCTCATCGGCGACGCCGGTACCGGCAAGACGACCGTGCTGACCGCCCTCGAAGGCGCCCACGTGCTCGACGGCGGCGAACGTTTCGTGCCGCTCGCCCCGACCACCCGCTCGCGCGATGCGCTCGTCGAGAGCGGATTCAAGACCGCCGACACCGTGCAGCGGTTTCTGGTGGGCGAGACGTTGCAGACGCACGCCGCCGGCCGCGTGCTGCTGATCGACGAGGCGGGACTGCTGTCGACAGCGCAGCTCGATCACCTCACCCGGATCGCCCAACAGATCCGCGCCCGAGTGCTGCTGGTAGGCGACACCAAGCAGCACTACAGCGTCCAACGCGGCGACGCGATGCGTAGTCTGGTCGACCACGCCGGCCTGCCGGTCGTGCGATTGGCCGAGGTGTTGCGCCAGCGCAGCGAGGCCGACCGGCATTTCAGCCGCCTGCTCGCGCGCGGCGATGCCGGCGAGGCGCTCGCCTTCGCCGAACGTCAGGGCCTCGTGCGCGAGGCGCCGAACGACCGCGAACTCTTCGCCCGGGCGGCGGCGCACTACGTGGAAAACCGGCAACGCAAGATCGAGACCTTGGTCGTCATCCCGTTCTGGGAGGAGATCGAGCGTTTCCACGCCGAGCTCCGGCCGGCCCTGCGCAACGCCGGCCTGCTCGGCCGCGAGGAGATCGTCCGCGACGCGGTGAAACCGCTGACGTGGACCGACGAGCAGAAGGCGCACTGGGACCAATACCAAACCGGTGACCGGCTGCTGTTCGCCCGCGACTCCCGCTTCTTCAAACGCGGCACCTCGGCCGAGGTCGTCGCGATCCTGCCCAACGGCCTGCGCGTGCGCGGGGCGAAAGGACGCGAGGCGAAGATCACCCGTCGGCAACGCGCGACCTACGACGTCGGCCGACTCCAGCAATTGCCGCTCGCCGTCGGCGACCGCCTGCTCTTCCGCGGACGCGACGACGCGGCCGGTTTCGCCAACGGCGACTTCGCCGATGTCGCCCGGATCGACGCTGCCTCCGACCGGGTCGTGCTGGCCGACGGCCGCGAATTGCCGCGCGACTTCGCCGCGTGGACCTACGGCCACGCCCTCACCTCGTATCGATCCCAGGGCAGCACCTCGGAGGAGTCGTTGCTCGTGCTCGGCGAAGTCGCCGCGCAGTCGCTGGCCCGGCGGCAGTTCTACGTCGGCAACACCCGCTACCGCGGCGCCCACGCGATCTACCTGGCGAACAAAGTCGGCATCCTCCGACGTCTCACGCGGCCGGACGCCGGTCGCGAACTCGCCACGGAATTCGTGGGCCGCCACCACCTCGCCGAAAACTTCCGTCGCGTGCCCCGCCCGATTCGCGGTCTGCGCGCACGGGTCCGGGCGGCGTGGTTGGGCGTCGCGGCCAAACTGCATCTCGGAGCCACCCAAGGAGAGAAGGTCACGCCATGAACCCGTCCGCACTACTGCGCAAACCCCGGCTGTACTTCGACACCGCCCCGAATGCGACGCACATCACCTTTGACGACGGCAACGAGCAGCGGCGCAACTTTCCCTGGTTGCACTACGTCACCGCCCGCTGGGACTACGCCGAACCGGAGCTGATCCTGCTGGAGATCGGCGACTGGCTGGTCGCGCTGCGTGGCCACAACCTGGCGCCGCTCTTCCAAGCGATCGAGGAGCACACGCTCCTGCGGGTCCGCGCCCAGCCGGAGCTGGGTCGCGACCGCGAACGGCAGATCGACAGCTTCATCGCCGAGATCCGCTTCTCGTATCCACAGCCCGGACCGGCAGGCGTTCGCCGCGGCCAGACCGAGTTGCCGCTGGGGCTGTAATATCGGAGTCCTTCCCCCCCCGGCCATAACACCATCGGAATGCCGCAGGTGCTCACACTCGAGTTTGCGACGGCCGATGTCGCCGTATTCGGAAAGCGGTTGGAGACCGACGACGAGCTCCTCCCGAAAGCCGCTTGAGGGCCGTCGCCGTTCTTCCCGAACGCTTCGCCGAGTTGAACCCTGCCAAGCCCTTCGTCGCCAAGATCGACGTGAAGCCCTTCCGCGAGTCGGTGGAGTCCTGAGCCGATCAAGGGATTCGGCTCCGGCCTCGACACTCCCGCCGCTCGCAAACGGGTCCCCGCGTGCCGATCTCGTACCATCATGGCCCACGGCAAAAAGAAGATCCACTGGTCGAGCGATCCCGAGACCGACCGGTTTCATGCGGAGTCCCGCGCTCGCGTCGCCAAGCTCGCCGCCGAAGGCCGCGGTCGCGAAGCTCTCGCCGAGAGCGCCGCGCTGCTGGGAATCGACCTGAGCAAACCCGTCGAGTTTCGGCTGATCGCGGTCGGCTGTGTCCGTCTCGACAAACCGATCAAACTGGGAGGCACCGCGCCGGACGCTTCGCCGGACTCAACCCCACCAAGCCCTTCGCCGCCAGGATCGACGTGATGCCCTTCTGCGAACGAGGGGAGACGTCGCGCGGCGGCATTGCACTCCACCTATGGGCCAATGACGACTCACGGCTTGATCTGCTTCTTGTAGTCAAATTCGAGGTTTCGGGAGCCAGATGGATTCATGTAGCCGACGATCTGAATGCCTGCTCCGGGCTTCGTAAATTGGTCTATCTTCAATTGCATCGCTGCATATTTCCCGTCGGGTGTGCGCAGATAGATCCTTGGCTCCACGACTGAGCCGTACCACGGTGGCCTGACTTGATGCGAGATCACGATCTCGGGCATCCACCCCGTCTCCGGCGCAAGGTACATCAAATCGTCCTTGCTCTGAACGATCCCGCCACCGGGAGCTGCGCGGAGCGTGATTCGAAGATCGAAAGGGGTCATCGAGGGCCGCTCTTGGATCGAGCGCCACACCGATACGCCCAAATCTCCAGCAGCGCCGACCTTACCTGTTCGCGCACTGACCCAAATCGGTTGGTCGTCGATTCCGACATCCTTGCCCATCGACCATTGGTACATCGGCTCGGGTTCGCCAAGTCGCCACAGCCGAAAGACAACCGGCTGCTTCGGATCCGGAACATGGAAATCGAATTCGAAGAAGGCCGCATACTCAAAGCCCTTCCGAGCCTGCTTACCGCCGACATAGCCGGGCTTTGACACGTTCACGTCCAAGTATTTGCCTTTCTCCCCGGTGAACTCGAAGTAGCCATTGGTATCACTCCGCACGCTTCCATTTTTCGAGCCTCCGCTCGCTGTCCAACCAAGTGCGATCTCCGCGTCCGGCACCGGCTGTTCGTGCTGATCCAGCACGCGGCCATAAAACTCGATCGGCGTCTTCCACTGGAAGCGCGAGTCCCGTTTTTCCATGCGATGCCACCAATCCCACATCGCCTTCTCCTCCGGCGTCTCCGGTGGGTATTTGAGCGACTTGAACAACTTGGGGCGCCCGCTCGAAAATGTGGATGCAAGGTTTGCTCTCGCTTGCTGCGCTGTCACCGCAGAAGAGTTGGCTACCGCTTCACCTTCTCGCCCGCACCGAGGCAGCCATAGAAGTGCCGCGACCAGCGCCAGTGCTCCAATCGCACAAACTAGAAACGCACGCAATTTTGTCTTCATAAAGCCTAGGGGACAACTTGAAGGTCTTCCATCAATTGGCGGTAGAACGCTGTGCCGAATCGGGTCCCATCCTGCCTGCTGTATAGCTCTTGGATGTTACGCAGAAACTGTCCGCTGTGGTCCTTCTGATCGGAGCCAAATCCGTACACGGCCTTCAGGTCAAGCCGTTGACCTTGAAAGGTCAGCGGGTAGCCCGCAGGGCCGCCCTCGCGATAGTCGTCGAGGTCGCCATTGCCATAGTCATCGGGGGCTGGTTCGCCCCCCACCGCTCGGGTTCGCGATCGGGCGATGAACGACATGGCTTCGTAAGGGGAACGCACCGGGCGCAACGGGAGAAGATTACCGGAGTCAATGATCTCGTTCCATCCGGCATAGCAATAGTTGTCGAGATCGATGGCCCACGATATCTGGAACGGCTTATACTTCCGTTGCCATGAGACCCAGTCGACCGGGAAAAACCCGAGAATTTTGTCTCCGGTCGCCAACCAATAATCGGAGCGATTATGGTAGTTTACCACACGACGTTTCACATTGTCTGCGATGCTTTGCAGGTAGCCGCGATACCCCAGTTCGGCGTAGTTCTCGAAAGTCGCCTTAATCAGAGTCGTTTCGGCATCGAGTAGAATGGGAAGGTAGTAGCCGCGTAGTGGATCATTCTGCGGGTCAGCCACCGGGGCGTGGTAGCACATCATCGGCACGGCCGCCTCCATAAGCACATAGTTGTCGATCACCATGCCCTGCCTCAACGCCGATCCGACACAGGCGTTGCCAAGACTGTGGCCCGCGACGCTGAGCACTCCCGAAGCCCCGAGTTCCTTCCGGAGATCGGCGACAATCTTCTTCAGGGAATTGCCATAGGCCCATGAACGCATCTCGCCGTCGCTGAAAACCCAAGGGCCCTCGTTGACCTGCAACTGGTCCAAGTCAGTCCCGATGGGTGTGCCCCAACGCAGAACCACAAATCGTCCCCGAAATCCTTCCCACCACAGCCGCTTCACAAACGATTCGCTGTACGCCCGGATCGCGTCGACCGTGAGCGAAATACCGTGCACGAAAACCACGCACTTCCCTTTGTCCTCATCCCAAGCCGGGACGAAGGGGAATTCGACCGGGTTTCCGTCCTCACCGACCGCCTCTTCGCCATCGCCTTTGGCATACCCGATATTCTCGTCCTTCACCCGAAGAGCACCATCCGCCTCGATTTCATAGAGATAGCTCGGATGGTCGCTCTTGTACGGCGGCTCGAACAGCGAGGCTGTCGGCGTTGTGTGGGTGCGGACGTACATCGACTTGATGTTGCACAGATCCATCCAAACGCCCGGACCTTCGCCAATGACCTGCTTGTTCTTGTCGAGGATCACGAGCTTGAGCTGGCCTTCACCGACGCTGCACCCCTCGAACAGCAGGAATGTCTTGGGCTGTGCGTCGCTCAGATTTGCGAACAGCGATGTGGGCAACACGAAGACGTCCGTTCCACCGACCGTCGTGTGCGTGGACGATCCCGGATCGTCGTTTGAGTAACGCTCGTCGATCAGGGCGAACTTTCCCGTCTGCTGGTCGGCGACACCACCGGAGGACGCATCTTTCAGATACGCGTCGCCACCATCAGACTCGACCGCTTGAAAAACTTTGATCGCCGGCGCACCGCTGGTGACCTCCCATTTCAGGCCGAGAAACATGTCCCCACGCGTGAAGGCTGCATTCAGTCCCTGGGTGGAAATCCACAACCGTGCGAAGTCCTCAAGACCACGCTGGCTACCAATCACGTTCGTGGAGCAGTCCGGTGTCACGACCGGGATACCTTCGTCGCCTTTGTCGTCGGGAAGAAGGCTTATTCCGTCATCGTCATCATTGATCCAGAATCGGAAGGGCTTCTGCGCGGAGGTCGCGTCGGAATCGTCCTCGGAAGCGATTTTTATCTCGCCATCGCGATTGCCGTCGACAGCGAGCTGGGTCATCGGCACTGCCGCATCGACACGAATGTCATCCGATACCGTATATGACCCAAACGTCGTCGTAAAACGCGCGACCGCCCAACCAGGGGTTACGGCTTGGAAGAACAAGTGATCTTTGGGCGATCCAAAATACGGCTTAAGCTCTGTCCCGAGTGGTAACTCCGACCAAATACCGAGCGAACTGCCATCTTCGTGCCAGAGCCAAAGTTTCAGCTGTGCCGTCGAATCGCCTGTCACCGCCCAAGTGATCGAAATATCGAAATCCGTGTAATCGAGAAACGAAAACTCGTCGCGCAAAAATACCGGCTGCAGCGTCAGTGAGTTAGCCAGCGCCGGACGCAGAGGGGCATCACCTGCTTGGACTGGAAGAACCGGGCAATTCACAAAAACAGGGCGAGTGTTCGTGAACTCTGCTGGAACCGCTGGCGCGGCAGTGCCACCAACGGCAATCAGTCGACAAGGCGCGGAGGTCTCCACCGTAGAACAAATGGGTTCCACCTCTGTATAGCCGTTAATCTCCGGCGGTATCGAAAAGACAGGCGACTCCCAATTATTGGACTCGTTCAGCACGCATTCGAAGACCCCGCGTGGCTCCGCACGTTCCTCGGGATCGTCGTAATCATAGAATAGTACCGCAAACCGCGCACGAAGTTCCACTCCGGGAACCCGTCCTCGTCGGCCCTCCGGAAGGGATATCTTGAACTCATAGCGTTGATAATTCGCGTCTTGAGCGAGGTCATCGAATGACTCCAGATAGAGCAAGCTGCAGAAGGGGTACCCCCGCTGAGAAGTGTCTTTGATGATCCCTCCTCCATTCTCGACATAACGCGCCGTACCCATCGGCAGATCAGCGATCCGGTCTGCGATCTCTTTGGATCGCGCAAAACGCGCCCGAAGATCGGACTCCGTATCTTCCTCCGATAGGGAAATTTCAAACAAACCCGAGCCAAACAAGGCATGATCAGCACTCCATTCCGTTGGTGCTTCATCCGGGAGGTAGCTTTTATTCGCTTCATTATAGTATGAACCATACGGAGAGCTTCTCGGTCCCGGGGAAAGCGTAACGATCCCATCAAAGTCGCCGGAGTTCGGATCGTTCACTACCACGTGCGAGCGAGGCGAAACGCCATTTTTCACAGTCAGTTGGAGCGTACCAGATCCTGTGCGATTCGAGTATTTTGTATCCCTAAAACTTGTCGAACCGAGAACAACACTTACGCCGTCCTCGCACTGTAGAACCGAGATTTCCTGATTATCGTGGTAATATCCGGTCTCATCACCATCCCAAATCCGGAAGTGCTGATACTGGCGCCTAAAATACCGTATGTGTTCACCGTGCGCCGGTCCGTTCGAGTAAGGAAGCCACGTCAAATCAGTGAATCCGATGTGCCGGTCCTCAACTGAGCAGAAACGTGCTTCAACCTCATAGTCCTCATACCACAGATCCCAAACGCCGACTGAAGCATCGACTGGAAGGAACGTCTCTCTCACTGAGTTCGCTCCGGATCCGGCGGTCACAGATGCCAAATCCCCCACTGGCGCCACCGGGTTCGCCAGCGAAAACCAGTACCGCGCCGATACACGTCCGTCATTCGCAACACGCAGCCGCAAGCGACGCTGCGGTTGCTGCGCGGTTTCGATCGCCCAAAGTCCTTTTCCGAAATCCACATCTAACGAGATCGGAGCATTCGCCCATGGTAGCCCATCGGCGTGGCAAACTTGAAACACAAACGGCTCGGCCAAGAATCCGTCTACTGGCGACTGTTTCGGCCCGCTCAAGACTGATACAACAGGAAGCTCGCCATTGAAAAAGTCATTCGGGTCGCTGCCCATTTGGTACTCCGTCAAATTGTCTCGACCGTCGTCGTCGGGATCCTCGCCGCCAAGGGTCGGGGAGTTCGGATCGAACCCATGCGACACCTTCCACCCGTCCGCGATCCCGTCGTTCGCGCTGCTCCCGCGCATTGGATCAGTTCCATGCACCAACTCGTCTGCATCCCGCAACCCATCCGCGTCGGAGTCAGCCACCGCCGGATCTGTGCCAATCTGGGCCTCCTCCCAATCGTTCAGCCCATCGCCATCAGTGTCGCGGTCGGATACAACAATCCGCCAAAACAGGCTAGCCGTATCCACGACTCCGGCCGGGCGCACAACCATGCTTAGTTCCGCGCCCGTTCCGATGAACTCCCCCGGGGCGGCGAGCCAATCGCGCAGGTCAACTGAAGATTCAACATGGTAGGATTTCCCGATCACCCCGACCCAACGAAGCACGACATTGCCGTCGCCGTCGGTGTGCGGGGCCGCGGAAAACACCTCCGCAGCGTCTCCCGGGGCGGTGCCTGCAACGGCTTCGGCCCGGTTCGTCTGGCCATCACCATCGGAATCAGCATCCGCCCCGTCCTCGACCGGGTGCAGCGCACTCCAGATGTCAGATATTCCATCACCATTACGGTCAAATGTCGCCCACAGCGGCAATGTGACTGCGAATACGACAAGAGAGATGCGCAGGAAGCGCGAAATATGAAGCATGTGGGGGTAAGTATGCGGACAATGACTTGGCTGGAACTCCACCTCGCGACCCCAGCGATCGACGCAACTCGCCTTCCACCGGGCCCAAGAATCGGCGACAAGTTAGCTCATCTGCATTCGGCTGGAAGAACGAACTTTGCCGAAGTTCGTGAAAAATGAGTAGCTCTGGCGATGGAGATCGTTTCTCCCTCGGGCCAGACCGAGCTGCCGCTAGGGCTGTAAGCACAGGCCGGAGGAAATGGAGCGTGTCCCCGCTCGAATCTCCGGCCTCGGTACGGTTACGCAGAAATAGGCGCACGTCCCCCATGGAACGTGCGCCCGGAGCGGTCACCGTTTGGCCCGCTCGATCAAACCGCCGACGATCCAGCCGGCGACACCAAGAAGGATCGCCCCGATAAGCGCCTTGTGGAAGATGCAGCCGACGAGCGCGCCGAGGATGGCGCCGCCGATCGTGCACCACGCAGCGATGGCGCCGTCTTCATGTTTGGATGTATTCTTGTGGTTTGAGGAATCGTTGGGTTGGGAAGGCATTTGTTGAATGGGTTTGTTGTTCGATCGAACACCCCGGCGTTGCCTGCCAATCCAAGCAGGTGGTCGGGTGCCGATCAGAGTTCTGCGCGGTCGCCGACACGGCGGCCCACGCAAGGCGTCGAATGTATTCGCCAGTCGGAGAAGCTCCCCGACCAGCCGCCGACGCAGCCTCTACAAACGCAGTTCCACGATTCCGACCAGCGACGGGGCGGACCTGCGAACAGCGACGTGCCGCAGTGTGTTCTTCACCCATGTCCGCGCCGCGATCTCATGATACCGCCGGACGGTCCCCGTCAGGGTGCAGAAGTGAAAGGTCCGATCCGATGCGGAAGACGGCGCGGCTTTCGCAACGACCACGTTCGTCGCGAAGACGATCGGCTTGGCGAGGTGACAGTTCTTGAACGCCAGCGTCTCCGAACCGAAGGGGCGCTCGGGTTTCCCGATTCTGCTCGCGACAAACACCATGCTCGCGAACAGCAAGGCCACCGCGGTGGTCCATGCGGTCAGGCGGTCAAAGCGTGTCGGTCTTTCGGTCAAGTGGGTGATTGGGGCACCTTGGTCCTGCCGTGTCAATTGGCTGAGAATGCCCAGGTCCTTGCGGCCCCTGACCGCGGAGAATCCGAGCTGCCACTGCGGTTCTGAAGGGCGAGCCGGCACGGTATTTCGCGACACGGTTGGGAGGAAAACTGAAGCCCCCGGCGCGGGCTGGTGCGGCCGGGGGCTGGTGGGCGCAGTTGCGGGGACATTTTTGATACAACGCAACCTGCGAACGCACAAGCCCCGACCTCCCGGGAAGCGAAATCCGGGCCAGCTCCCACAAGTTTTCCTAATTTGCGGAATTAGACCTTCTACCCTATTTTCGGTAGGACGGGTTCGTTGCGAGGTTGTCCCACATGCAAATCTTCAGCGCCGCATCCGCCACCGGGCCACCGGGACTCCGGATCGTGGATGCGGGGAAACGGCGCCTCGAGTCGCCGGCATAAAGATGGAGAGAAAATGACAACCCTCGCTCTCACCTTCCCGTATGTGGTGATCGTCCTCGGTGCGGCCCTCATGGTCCGCGCCCACCTGACCAACCAACCGGCCACCCCTTCCGCGATCCTGCGCAGCCGCTCCCGCGCCCTCACCGCGCTCGGGGCCCTGTTGCTGCTGCCAACTCTCGCCCAGGCCCAAGCCGTCGACCTGCGCACCGCCACCGAATCCGGCAACGCGATCATCATGTACCTGAGCGGCACGCTCGCCGCGGTCGGCATCGTGGCGGCCGGCGTCGCCATGATGATGGGGCGGCAGGCCATCGCAAAGTGGGCGTTCGCCGGTGCCATGGTCAGCGGATTGGCCTTCGCGATCGTACGCACCATGTGGGGCAGCATGGGGCTCGAAGCCGCCAACGTCGGTTCGTTCTGAGCGCGACAACAACCCGCGTCACAGGAGTCCGCCATGCATCCGGGCCACCTCAACGAACACGACACCCACCAGGGCGCGCAATCGTCCGGGGAATTCCTCGGCATGACCGGCAACTCGGGCTGGTTCCTGCTCGGCTCGGCCGGAGCGACGATCCTCATGGTGATCCTGCTGTGGGGGGGGCTCGGCGTGTCGTTGCTGCTGTGCCTGCTCTGCGGAATGCTGCTTTGCGGGCTCTCGATGGCGTACGTCTTCGCCCTCAAGAACAACCGGCCGGCCCACTACGATACCGACTTCTTCGAGGCGGTGTTGGTCGAGGCTGGGGTGATGCACTTCGCCTTCGGCGGCCGGGCTCGGCCGAGCGTCAATCCGTTCCACGAAACGGACCGATCGGAGGGGGCAACCGAGCAACCGGCCGCCGGGGTCGTCTGGCGCCGCACCGTACACCACCCCACCTCCGGAGCCCCCGAACCTGATCCTGCCCCAGTGGCTCCGGACGAAACGGCACCGGCAGCGGTCTCGTCGAAGGCATCTCGCGGCGGGCGCGACCCCGAGCCGATGGTTTCGCAACGCGACTACGAGCGGCTGCGCGAACAACTCACGACGACCGAGGAAATGCTGGAGGATGCGCTCAGCGAGCGCGGGGAGGATTGAGCGATGCGCGTGGAACCAGTCGATGGGTATCTGGGCGAGGACATGATCGTCTTCGAGGGGCTGCGACGCGGCGGCTATGTCGCCCGCGGGTTCGAGGTGATCGCGCCGGATCTCGAACAGGCCGACCCGGTGCACCACAACGCGTTCGAATCCGACCTGGTCGCGCTGCTCACCGTGTTGCGTCCGGAATGGCGGCTGCAGATCCAGTGGACGACCGACTCGGACTACCGCCAACCGTTGCAACGCTACCGCGAGGACACGGTGCGACACGCGACCAATCCGTGGAGCGTGCGCCAGCGTAACGAGAGGTTCGTTCGCTACACCCGCATGTGCGAGGACGGCACACTGCGCCGTGAGCGGCTGCGGCTGTATTTCACGATCCCGGTGGAAGCAGCACCCAACGGCGCCGGACCCGCGAAGCTCACCAACGACGCGCTGCTCGGCGCCTACGCGGAGCAGTTCCGGCAGACCGGTCAGTTCCTGCAGGCGCTCTTCGCCGGCAGCGGCGGGCAGGTCCGCCCGCTGACCAACGTCGACCATTTCCTCCACTACCTCGAATTCCTCAATCCGTCGCTACCCGACCAGCGGCTGGCCGATCCGGGCGAGTTCTTCGATCAGGAGAAGTCGCTGCAGGAAAACTGCTGGCTCGGCGAAGGCCGCCCGTTGGAGAAGCCCGACACGGGTTTCTATCTCGACGGCTATTACCACGGCATCCTCGTACTGAAGACGCTGCCCAAACGCACGCGGCCGAGCATCGCCTATACGCTCACCAAGCTCGGATTCCGCGAGTACGCGATCACCGTCAACGTGCAGGCGGTCGACGTGGAGGAACTGATCGAGAAGGAGCAGAAGGAACTCAACCGGGTGGAGGGCGATTACGAGAGCCTGCGCAAGGTGAAGCTGTTGGCGGCGATGCGGACCAAGACCGCGAAAATCGCGCGCTACAGCAACGGCGACAGCTCTCCCTATCGTCTCCAATACATCATCCGCGCCTGGGACCGCAGCCGCGAGGAACTTCGCGCCAAGCTCACCGCCCTGAAAGCGGCGATCGCGAGCATGGAGCGCGCGCAAGCCTACGAGCCGGCTCTCGAGCCCTCCGCCCGCAATTTCTTCTACTGCACGTGGCCCGGCTGGTCGTTCAGCCGCTACGACGCGCTCTGGCACGACTACGACGACGTCTTCGTTGCCAACATCCTGCCCTTCTCGTCCACGCCCATCGGGCACCTCGACCACGCCGAATTCCTCTACGAGGGACCCAACGGCAATCTCGTCGGCGGGCGAACCTTCGTCGGCGAAGGCAGCAGCCAGACACCGCAGAACGCCGTCGTGATTGGCACCACCGGTTCGGGAAAAAGCGTCAACGTGATCGACATCCTTACGCAGACCGAACCGTTCTACGCGTACACGATGATCGTCGAGGAGGGCGAGTCGTACTCGACCTACGTGCGCACCGTCGATCCGTCCGCGGCACCGATCATCGTCCAGGCCAACGGCAAGCTCACGCTCAACTACCTCGACACACGCGGGCTGCCGCTGTCCGGCCTGCATTTGAGCGCGGCGGCGGCGTTGCCGATGCTCATGGTCGGTCAGTCGCAGGACGAAGACCGCAACAAGCTGCGCCACGCCCTGCTCTCCAACGGCATCGGCCGGCTCTACGACGACTTCGCGCGTTGGTACCTCAACCGTCACCCGGAGGAAAACGCCGTGCTGGCCCGCCGCGCGTACCTGCTCGACGCCCGCCGGCGCGAACTGCTTGGGCCGCAGGCCACCGAGCTCGACGCGTTCCTCGAGTTCGCGGAGTTCGAGCGAACGCATCCCGACGAGGCCGTGAACGCACTGGCCCAGGCCGACGAGGCGGAGGTCGTGCGCCACGCGAAGAGCGCCGACGGCTCGCGGCAGCTCCGCGATCTGGTCTTTGCCCAGCTGCCACCGGCCGACCAACCCCAGCACGGCCACCTGCAGGAGCTGCTCGCCGCCGAGGCCTCCGGACCGCACGCCGAGGAGATGCGGTACCTCGCCACGTTGCTCGAACCGTGGTCGGCCGGTGGCAGCTACGGCGAATTGTTCGACGGGGTTTCGAACGTCGAACTCACGGGCCGGATTGCGCATTTCGAACTTGGGTACATTCCGGAATCCGCCGAGGAGCTGAAGGCCGCCGCCGCCTTCCTCATCGCGAACTATACCCGCTCGCACATGATGCGGCTGCCCCGCCGGCTGCGGAAGCGGAACATCTTCGAGGAGGTCGCGCGGTTCTCGCTGGTGCCCTCGGGCAAGAAGGTGCTGCGCGAATCGTACCAGCAGCTGCGCAAGTACAACGTCTGGAACGTCGCCACCGTCCAGAACTACGAACAGTTCCGCACCTCGGAAATACGCGGCGCCGTGCTCGGCAACAGCCGCATGCTCCTGCTGCTGCGCCAAAGCGACCGCTCCGACATCGAGGACCTCGCGCACGACTTCCCGATTCCCGAAGCGGTGAAGGATGCGGTGATGACGCATCCGGAGCCCGAGAAGCTGCTCGGCCCGAAGTTCTCGCAATTCACCTACTACCACACCGACCACCACCGGCCCGTGATCGTGACGATGCGCAACGTCGCCTCCCGGGAAATGCTCTACTGCGCGTCGAGCTCCGGCGCGCACTTCGACGAACGCCAGCGGACGCTGCGCGGCCACGGCGACATCGTCGAAGCCATCATCGCCAACGCCTGAGCCATGAAAACCCGCCAACAAATCCAGACCGAGGCCCGCGAGCTTGCCCGCCTGGGCGGCGAATACCGGGCCGAGTCCCTCCGTCTCACCACTCCCGGCGCACTCGTGCCGGCTTCCCGCGAACTGATGCGCCTGCCCTCGTGGACACCGACACTGTCCGCGACCAACGCACCATCGGTGCTTCGTGTGCGCTCCATCGACGCCGTCCTCGCCGAACACGACTCGCTCCTGTACCGCGTCGTCGAGCGCGAGGAACATGCCGCCAATCATGCCGGCGCACGCGAAACTATCGACGTGTTGTTGGTCGCCACGTCCGCCTACGAAGCACTCGCCGCCGGCTACACGCTCGGCGAGGAGGACCGTCTCGCCGAGCAGCTTGGTCCCTACGCCGAACGCGGCGAACGCGAACGATCCATCCAGGACAACGTCGACACGATCGTCGAAGTGGAGGGGATCCTCGAAGCCGACCAACTCCCACACTCCGGGCGTCTGCGCACCCGGCTGGACGTCATCGATTTCCTCGATGGCCGGATGGAAGCGAACGACCTGATCTCCCGCACGCTCGCGCGCCAGTTCACCCGCGACATGCACCATGAGGAAGTCGTCGAACACCACGAACTCCGCCTGACGGTGGAGGAAGTCTGAATCCATGAGGACGACACCATGCAACGCCTGCTCGACACCCTGAGCTTTTCGCAGCCGTACCTGTTCGCCATCGCCCTTCTCGCGATGGTCCTGCTCGTCACGCCGGGCTGCACCACCGCCAACGCGACAACCTCGGGACGGACCCGCGATCTCGTCACCACTGCGACAACAACCGCTGCCGGTGGCTTCGTCGGCGCACACCAAAGTGGCGACAAGGCCCGCAACGCCGCCATCGGCGCCGCGGCCGGCTTCGTCGTGGGCGAAACCATCAACCACTTCAACAATCAGGCCCAGCGCGACGCCTTCACCTCCGGTTACGAAAAGGGCCAGTCCGACGCGGTGAAACAGCAGTACTGGATCGCCCGCGACAACCAACGCGCCCGCACTTCGGACGGCTACGACGAGACCTACTACGAGATCCCGGTTCCGGCGTCCGACCGGGACGGCGTCCACCGTGAACCGACCACGCGCGTGATTCGTGTGGTCATGCCCAAGGAGCCACAATGAAAACCCGATGCATCCCCCTCTTCGCCCTGCTGTTCATCAGCCGTACGCCGGTGTTCGCGCAATGGGCCGTGTTCGACTTCGCGAACCTTCAACAGAGCATCACCAACTACGCGGCGATGACGGAGCAGATTGCGAAGCAGGCCGAGCAGATCAGCAACCAGGTCCAGCAGATCCGCCAGATGGAGACACAGCTCACCCGCATGGGCGACATGGCCTCGATCCGCAATCTGGTCGGCTTCTCCGACTTCCGCCTCGATCTCAATCTGCCCACCCAAATCCAGAGCTGGTCGCAAACCCTGTCCCAGATCGACGGGCGCGGCCTGTTCGGCGACACCCGCGATGGGATTTTCCGGGGGATCACCTCGGACTTTCCGGACTTCGATGGAGGCACGATCCAACGCGACGAAAACGTCTATAAACAGCCCCAAGCCATCGTGGCTTCGGTCGACGGATACCGTACGGTCCAGGACGACATCTACCGTCGCCGCGACGACCTCAAACGCGCCATCGGGCGCACCAGCGATGCGTTGCAGGGCGCAACAACCGAGGCCGAGCAGCAGAAGCTCGCTTCGCTGCTGAATGCCCAATACGGCGAACTCGCCGCGCTCGACGCCGAGGTCGCGATGAGCGCCACCGAGGTGCAGGTGAAAACGGCCGAAGCGCAGGCGATGGCCAGTGCGGAAGACAAGGCCCAGGCCGAGGCGCGCAGCCATCTCGCACAGGAGGAATCCCGCAAGGTAACGACGGCTTTCAGACCGAGCTACGAGTGTCTGCTGCAGTACGTCTCGGAACGTCGCTTGGCTCCGTAGGCACACCGGATACCGGAACCACGTTTCAACCAGGAGGAGCCATGAAACTACCCGTGATGATTGCTGCCACCCTCGCCGTGCTGTGCGTCTGCGGCTGCACGGACCGCGAAGCCGAAGCGCGCCGCGCCAAGGCCGAGGCGGCAGCCAAAGCCCGCGCCGAAGCCGCGCGCAAGGAGATGGACGCGCTACCCAAAGCGTTTCGGACGCCGGACTACTTCAAAAAGAACGAACCGGCAGAGAAACCAGAATCGAAAACACCAGCCACGGAATCGAAGCCGTAGAGGAATCTAGCTATGCCAGCACCAGCCGGAAGCATTCTTCCACCCGCGTTCTTCGATGGTCTTTCGAACCTGTGGGGCGGATGTGCATACCTTGGAAGCGGAATCGTGACCGCTGGGCTGGTCTTCCGGTGTGTGCGAAGCCGACCGGATGGAACTACCTTTCTCTGGCTTCTGGCCAAAGTGTTCCTGATCGGTCTGACCACACTGATGCTTCGCGAGTGGCTGCTTCGACTGAACGACATCGTAATGACATTCGGGAGCTTCATGGGAATTGATCCAAGGGCCACGGATGATCGCTTCGTCGAGTTCGTGGCCGGTGGAGCACCCGCGAATCCGGACACCAGTATCTGGGACATCATCTGGGGAACCGAGTCAGTGGGCACCGCGTTCTGCTATGCCTTCCTTTGGCTGTTCGGCTGGGTGGCTTGGGGCATCCAGTATATCGTGAAGCTGCTGGGTGGCGTACTTCTCACCACGGGCTGGTCGATTAGCCCAATCTTCCTCTCGTTCTTCATGCTTCGACCGATGGCCGGCGTGGCGCAAAAATACCTGCTCGGCCTCGTGGCCTTGGTTTGTTGGCCCTTCGGATGGGTCCTCGCAGCCGTGATCACCAACGCGATGCTCGAAGCCGCTGCCGCCGCAAACCTTGTTCCTGTTTTCGCGACCGGGTCACCGTTAGCTGTACCCGCCCTCACCGTGTTGCTGATCGGATCATGGATGATCGTCAGCGCGGTCCTCGCGCCGTGGGTCACCACCAAGATTCTCCTGATGGGTGCAAATCCGATGGTCGCCCTCGCACAAGGTGTTGGCGGCGTTGCCCAATCTGCGCTGTCGGGCGCCGTGGCCGCATCGGTCGCAGCGGTAACGGGAGGGGTTGCGCTGCCCGGGGTCATCGCAGCCGGCGCACTTGTCGCCGGTTCCGAGTCGGCAGCACGAGGCGGCGGGTCGCCCCAAACGACAAACACTGTCGTGCGCGGGATGGCCGGCTTCTACGCCGGAACACTGATGCGACGCCACGCGGCTGCCTCGGAAGCCGCTGCGGCCGCCCAGCGCGACAATGCCAACGCATCCGAAGCATTCTCTTCTGTATTCACTGAATACGCAGCGCGTTCACGACGCAGCCGCAGCGGGTTCGACTCTCAGCCTCACAATCCCGACCCGAACAAAGCCGCCATCGACATCGACAGCCATGCTTAACCTCAACCGCAGATCCATCGCCGCGCTCCAGGATTCGACGAACTCGATTCGCCGTTCGACAGCGGCCAAGCAGAAGGCCACCCAATCCCTTCTCGATCTCCTCGACGAAGATCTCGCACCGAGCGACGCGGGGCCGCGCGGAGCGCCGCCGCGCCCCGGCAAACTTCCACCCCGGAAAGGATAAACACCATGGATGCCACGGCCGCCACTGCCCCACGCCGTTCGGCCGGCCCCGTTCGTCCCTGCTGGCGATCTTCGACCGCCAGCGTCGGCAGCCCCTGGTGTGGTTTCTGATCGCTGTCGCCGCGTGGGGTTGGTCGATCTGGGACCGACAACGACTGGTCGACAAGTTCACCCGCCAACGGGACGTCGTGCTGATCGACAGCCTCGGTACCTACTACGTGTCACCAGTCGTCGACATCCAACAGGCGAAGGATTTGCACGCGATGCAGACCAAGCTCGCCTGCAAGGCCCTCTTCGAACGCAACCCACAGGGCCTCGACAACCCCGAGTTGTTCAAACAGCTCTTCCTACGCGACGCAGCAGCGGCGGCACAGACGGCATTCAAGCGCTCCAAGGACGAGTTCGAGGCCAAGTCCCTGCACCAGAAAGTCGAGGTGGGCACGCCTGAGGTGCTCAGCGCCCGCGACAACGCGTTCTATACCGCGGCAGAGGTCCAATTGATCCGCGTGGGCGCCTTCCGGGGCGCTCCCATCACCGAGGTCCTACATTACCGGGTACGCTTCAAGTTCTTGGTCAATCCGGACCTGACTCGCAACGGGCGGTTTCCCACAGCCGTCGCGGCGTTCCAAGTCGAACCCGTGAAAACATGAGGAAACCGTATGTGGAAAACTGTCGCGCTCCTGCTTGCCGCCGCCTCGGCGCTGCAAGCCCAGCCGATCCGCGAACTGGTCCTTGATCCGCGCCGCGCCGTCGACCTCCCAGTCTCGCGCGAGGTCACGACCCTGGTGTTTCCCGGACCGCTCACCGCAGTGGCCGGCGCCGACCTGCTGATCGACGACGGCAAAGGCCCCGTCGAATTCGAGGAAAACCCGGCCCTGCGGTTTCATGTCACCCACGCCCCGGGCGGGAGTTTCGTCCTCGTGCAAAGCCTGCGACCCGATGCGGTGGGTCGGCTCACCCTGATGTTCGAAGGCGCCGCGTACGTGGTCGAATTGCACAGCGTCGAGACGGACTCGGTGGCGAGCGTGATCTTCGGTCGCGACGAACCACCAACCGCCCGGCGTGTCGACGGTCCACCCGCCGCAGTGCGATTTTCGCCGCGCATCGGATTGAGCCTGCTCGACCGCGCCCGCGCATTTCCGGTGCTGGCCCGTGTGCTGCCAGACGCGGTCTCGGACGTGACGCGCTCCACGCCGCGACGCACCACCACCCTGCCCGATCTGGAAATCACCGTCGACGAGGTCTACCGCTTCGCCCGCGAGGATGCCGTCGTGTTTCTGCTGCGGTTGCGCAACACCGGCGACCACCCGCTCGCCCTCGCGCCGGAAACGTTCGCCGCCCGGGTCGGGCAGGAACGCTTTGCCCACGCAATCGCCAACGGCCCGGTACATCTCGATCCGGGTGAGAGCGCCCCCGCGGAATTCGCGGTGATCGGGATGCCGGATGGCACGCGCAACGATCTGAGCGCGCAGAACGCGTTCACGATCCTCATCAACACCGCACCTGCCGAAACGGCCGTTGCGGCCAACGCAGCCACCCCAACCACCGAGACGCCATGAACCCGCGTCGCCTCGCCGATTTCCTGCGCAGCCGTTTCGGGCTCTTCGTGATCTTCGTCGCGGTGCTCTTCATCGGGCTCTGGCTCTACAGTCGGCATCGTTCCGAGGCCGAGGCGGCGAAAGCGCTCGAGGCCCAACGCAAGCGCGAGGTCGAACTCGGCCGCGTGCGGATCCCGCTCGATCAGGGCTTGGAAAACGGACTGCCACAGGAGGTGCGGCCATCCGCCGGCGATACCGGCGAAAGCGCAGAACCGGGCAACGGCATCGTGCCGTTCCGTCCGCCACCTGCCAGCGTTCAGATAATCCGAGCGCCGGCACAAAATGACGTCCACGCCGCCCCACCTCCGCCGCCCAAACCGCGCAAGCTTCGCTATGCCTCGCTGCTCGCCGGCTATTCACCGGTACCGCCGCACCCTCCGAATGCCGCGCCACTCGAGCCCGAGCGTTTCATCCCGTTCGGCACGCTGCTGAAGTGCAAACTCGTGAACACGGTCGACAGCGCGAACCTCGAAACGCCCATCATCGCGTTGTTGTTGGAGGACGTTTGGCAGAACGGACGCCTGGTGATTCCCGCCAACACGCTCGTGCACGGCACGGCGACGGCGGGCCGTCTGCGCGATCGCATCACCACGGCGGGGGCTTGGCGCTTCGTCTGGCAGGACGGGCGCGAACTGCGTTTCGCCGGCGTGGCACTGGATCGCGAATACGACCACGGCACCGCGGGATTCGGCATCACCGACGGTTCGGCCGGAATCAAGGGAAGGCTCCTCGCCAGCGACGATCTCCAAGAGCTCAAGCTGCTCGCCGCCGCGGCGCTGAGCGGATTCTCCCGCGGCACGCAGGACCGTACGCAGACTGCGATCGGTACCACGATCACCGGATCGGTCTCCAACGGGCTGCGCGAAGGCGCCGGCAACGTGTTCGACCTGTATGCGCAGCGCACGCTGCAGGATCTCGAGGAGAACGGGTACTTCGTCCGCGTCGCCGCCGGAAAGGAACTCTATGTGTACGTGTTGAGTCCCGTGGATCCCAGCAATGCCGCCGTCGCCGCCACAAGCACTCAACCCACGCCCCCACCGCAAAACTCTTCCCCACCGACGACAACACCAACCCGAGGATGAGATGAACCCAGCCCGTTTCGTGATCCTCCCTCTGCTCGTGGCCGGCTGCACCACGGCCCGGATCGAGCGCACTGTCTCGCCACCGACCAATGCACCGCCACCAGATCCGTCGGCCACCGTGGCACCGGTCACCCAGGTCGCATTCACGCCCTATGCGATCGGTCCGTATCGCGATGCCGACGATCCGACATTGCTGCACGACGCGCACACACTGTACCGGCGGACAGTCGTTCCGGTGACGTTCGATTCGTGGCTCGCCACCGTCCCGCGGGATTCGTTCGCACGCACGAGTGTCGCGCCGCTTCCGCCGAGCACGGAACTCGCCGCGGTATTGGCAACGCAGCGGACCGTGACGGCCGAACTGCAGACACTACGCAACACCATGGCCGAGACCGGCCAGAAGATGCAGGAGCAGTATCGCGTCCTCGTTCGCGAGAGCACGAAAGCGAAGGTGCTGCGCGAACAACTCGAAGCCGAACGCTGCGTCGCGTCGGCCGCTGCCATTGCGACAGCCCCGCCACGGGCACCCACTGCGGCCGGCCAACCGACAGACAACCAGAACTAGGTTACGGAAAAGCGGATGATGGAAATCTCACGCGAACAGCTGCGTGCCCTGCCGGCGCGCCTGAAGGCGCACCTGACCGGACAAGACCAGGTGATCGACCGCGTCGCCGAACGCCTGCAGCACGGCGAGTTGGGTCTGAGCGCCCGCGGGCGACCACGCGCCAGCTTCCTGTTCCTCGGACCTACCGGCGTTGGCAAAACCGAGCTGACGCTGCGCTTCACCGAGGAACTGGTCGGGCCCGACCGCGTCGTGCGCCTGGACATGTCCGAATACCAGACACCCGATCGACTCGGCCTGTTGCTCGGAACAGCCGACGAGCCGGGGCGCATCGCCGCGGGTTTCGATGCCTGCGGCGGCCGCGGCACGTTGCTCTTCGACGAAATCGAAAAGGCGCATCCGCGCATCCTTGATGTCCTGCTCCAACTCCTCGATGCCGCGCGCCTGACCACCGGCCGCAACCGGGTGATCGACTTCTCCGATTGGTACGTCGTGCTCACCAGCAACATCGGTGCGCAACGCATCATGGCACTGCGCAAGTCGAAGCACGAAACGATGGAGCGGCTCGTCCGAAACGATGCCCAACGCGAGCTGCGCCCGGAGATCTTCGCGCGCATCACCCTGACGGTCGGCTTCAGCCGGCTCGACTACGAAGCCCAGTGCCGGATCGCACACGGAATGGTCGCCAAGGAATGCCAAGCGTTGGCCGACCGGGGCTTCGCTCTGCAACCCGAGCCCGGCGTCACTGATGCCGTGGTCCGCCTCGGCTACAACGAGCGCCTTGGCGCCCGCCCGATGCGCGACGCCACCGAACTGCTCGTGCGCAACGCCCTCGCGACCGCGCTGTTGGCCGGAGATACCGGCACCGGCTCCCTTCTCCCCACGTCCGATGGTCTACAACTCCAGCTCAGGCCCCCCGCCCCCTGACGATGTTGTCCAAGCATGACGCACTGCGAATTGTCGTCCTCAAAGCTGACCGCCTGTACGGCGAACTGATCAGCCGGGCCATCCGCGAGCACTGGCACAATGCCGAAGTGCTCGTGTATCATCTCGGTTTCGACGCCCTCGAATCGATTCAGGCCCGCACGCCCGATCTCTTCGTGACCGGGGTGCAACTCGCCGACATGGACGGGCTCGAACACCTCGAACCGTTTCTGAAACGCGAGCAACCGATCCTGGTCGTGACCTCGCGCAAGGACAGCCGGACGTGCGCGATGCTGCGCCAGATGCGTTTCGACGGGATCTACGACGGGATCGAGGAAGGCCTGGAGAACCTCCCTGTCGCGATCGACCGAGTGCTCGCGCACTTGCCCTACACCAGCCCGGGTTTCGCGGCGCTGCTCAGGCCCCGCGCCAACCTCACGCTCGATGAACTCACCAACAAGGAGCAAATCGTGCTCGCCGTCATCGGCGACGGCTGCGACGACCAGGAAGCTGCCGACCTGCTCGGACTCTCGCCCTATACCGTCAACACGCACCGCAAGGCCATCATGGCGAAGCTGCACCTCCACCAGAAGGGCGCGCTGATCAACTACGCCGTGCAGAACGGCTACGTCCACATCACGCCCGATGGAGTGACCCGCCCAGGTTTCCAACGGCGGCTGAGGGACCTATTCGCCCATGCGACCAAGGGCGATCCGGAGGCCGCGGGCTGAGGCGCTCAGGACGCAAAGGCAGAGATCGCGCACAGCGAGACCGACGTCAGTTCGCTCAGGATCGTGCAACGGTGAAGGCCCGCAGGCGGGCGCTGAGCACCTTCACGTCCGCCTCGGCGCCGGCAGCGGACGCCTTGGCTTTGGCCAGGCGGATCTCCGCGCGCAACAGTTCATGTTTCAACCGCACGAGTTCGTCGGGGATGAAGTCCTGGATCGCAACGCGGGAACCGAGCAAGGAACCGTTCAAGGCATGTTCAGTAGCTGGAGTCATGGGAGAAGGCCGGCGGGTGCCAGCTTGAGGGTTGATCGTGTTTGAGGCTGGCGGTGCGGAATGCGCCGCTGCGCCGGCATGACCATTCCCACGAACGGGAAAACCGCACCAATCCGCTCCTACCGAGAACGCGGGAGTCAGGCGCCCCAAACACGCATTGGAATACAGCGCAAAGGCCACAAGAATTTGGGCCCAAGAAGCTGCGGCAGGCCCAATGATGCCTCCGAAGTTGGCCTATTGTGACGATCCTGCTTCCCGCTGCAGAAAATCGTAGCAGACAACCCGATTTCCCGCTCCAATACACACCCCTAAACACCCCAATGCTTGACCATCTCAAGAAGACACTCGCGAAGGTCCTTAACGGAAACGGGAACGAACTGGTATTGGATGCGTTTTCACCCGTATCCTCTGACGACAGGTCACTACCACGGGACATTGCGCAATTTGTTGCGAACGGAGAGCCGACTGACGTTTTGGGGAGAATCCCCAAGATTTCGGGCTTCGCCGAGACGGTAGGAGTCTTGTGCTCGGGTGTCTGGTCGGTGGATGGCCCGAAATACGCGGCCCACCGAAAACTCATCGGAAGCCTCGGATCATGGGAGGCCCCGGCACTGGTTCGTCTTGCGCAAGTTTACCTCGCCGCATCCAAGGCGCCGTCGAAACACGCCTATGGCCAGCCAACGATCGCAGCATGGAGGAACGGTTACGAATGGCTGGAACTGTTCTTCCGCCAAGTGACAGGGACATCTGGCTATTCGTGGTCGTCGAAGCCCAAGCCGCGCCCACCGGTCACGCTCAAGACCTTGGAAGCCATGGTCGTCGCGAACGAGCAGGATCCGGCTCAAGTGACACGAGGCGCCCTAATCCCTGACACGAAGGGTTGGGGCTGGAACGTCTACGCCGATCCATTCCGATCGTTTTCAGACTTCAAGGACGCTCTCGAACGCAACCCGGGAGTAGTCCGCGAAGGATTCAATCACCCGGAATTCAAAGTCAGGATCCACGTACTCGAATCGATCGGGGTGGCACGCGCCAACCCGCTGATCTGGAGGGATGAGATCGCCGGATTCATGGTTGTTTCCTCAAAGCAGGTGCGACAGGCCGCCGAACCCTTGGTCAGGCAGTGCCCTGCTGAATTCCGAGCCCTGCTCGAGCGTCATGCACGCGAGGGGGACAATGAAACCAGGGGGATAGCTGTTCAGTCCTGCCATCGAATCTTTGGTGACGAGGCCCGCGAGTTCCTGCGCGAACGGCGCGCGGAAGAAAAGGCGAAGAAGGTTATCGGGATTCTCGACGACATCCTGCGCACACCTGAACCAGAAGCAGACGCCGCCTCCCTTGTAGACGATTGGGCGCTGCCACCGCTGCAGCCGGTCTCGCTGGACGCCCCACTGGATGAATCGCTACGCAATGACCTGAGAGCCTGTCTGGAGAAGGCCTACGCCGAAGCACTAGCGGCGTATGAGCGAATCAAACATCAACGGTGGGCGGGAAAGTTTGAAGCGTCGTATAGCGAAGACCTCGTCGACGCCGTATTCGAGGAGCTGCAATACGGGACGCGACGCCGAAAGCGCAGCGTCCGAATTCCGGGCGCCCAAAGCTGGCGCGAAGGGACGAAGCGGATCCTTGAGTTCCCCATTCACCCGAGCTTCACACCACTCCACCTTGTGCGCTGGTGTGTGATCTGGACCGGTCAACCGAACGAACGCTACTGGTTCAGTCGGTGCAGTGCGTCGTTCGCCGCCTACTCGAAGATTCATCCGCGGCCCGGTTTACGGGAGGTGGCCGCCATATTTGAGGCACTTGGTTACGACGCCAACTTCATCGGCCGAGCCTACCTGGGACAATACAACAGCGCGTACTCTGCACGTGTAGCTCTGTTCCAACAACCGCCGGAGGGGATCTGGCCCTATTTTGCGGAGCGTCTTCAGCTCTTCGAAGAAGCTCTGGGCGCAGTGATCTCGGAGACGACGACCACTGGCTACATGGCCCGGTTCGAAGATCGGAATGGGAGACGCAACGCACTTACGGCATTGAGCAAGTTCCCGCGAACGCCCAAGCGGCTCTTGCCACTTTTGTGGGAGATCGCCCTCACCGGGGCAAAAGCAGAGCGTTTGGATGCGCAGGAATCCCTCTCCCGAGAACCCGACACCGTCGCCCGGTTGATTGCGAGTTTGGCAAGTGGACAAATGGAAGTCCGAGCGGAAGCGGCGGGCTGGCTCACCCGGCTCAATGCGCAAGAGGCGAAGAGTGCCTTGTTGGCAGCCCTGAAGAAGGAGAAGAAAGAGGTCGCCCAAGGCGCGATGATGCTGGCACTCGAATCGTTCGGAATCCCGATCGGGGAGCTGATCGACCGAAAAGGGCTCGAAAAGGAAGCCGAGAAACAGGCCAGCAAAGACCTCCCGGCCGATCTCAGTTGGTTCCCGTTCACGTCAATGCCGGCCCTCCGTTGGGCTGACGATTCGGGAGTGGTCTCACCGAACCTGGTGCGCCTGCTTCTCGTACAGGCCTTCAAACTGAAGAACCCTGAACCGGGACCGCTCCTCAGGAACTACGCGGGGCTTTTTGCCGCCACCGACCGCCATCAACTCGGCCGCTTCATTGCCGAGGCGTGGATGGCGCAGGACACGATCCCGGCACACACGACGGATGAGGCGGCCCGCTTGGCTGAAGCGCAAACCAAGCAAACCGCCCAGTACTTCGCCCAGTATCCGCAATACGCGGCTTCGTGGGACGAACAGAAGCATTACCGGTCGGTGTACAATGGACTTCTTGCGGCCTGCAAGGGCTCGGCCATCAGCTCGAAGGGGGTTCTCGCAGTTGCCGGCGCACTGGCCAATGGCTCGATTGCTCCGATCGTTCACCGCTACATCAAGCAGTACTACGGCATGCGCGGTGCGCAGGCCAAAGCGCTGCTGCAGATGTTGGCCTGGATCGACGACCCCAATGCGATCCAAGTTCTGCTGGCGATTGGAAATCGTTTCCGAACGAAGGGGATCCAGGAAGAAGCCACACGCCTCTGCCAACAGCTCGCCGACCGAAAGAACTGGACTCTCGACGAGTTGGCGGATCGCACGATTCCGACAGCGGGATTGGACGAAGATGGTATTCTTGAGCTGGATTTCGGAGCGCGGTCCTTCACTGCCCGGCTGACCGCGGATTTCACATTGACGCTCACCAATAGCGACGGACGGGAAATCAAATCCCTGCCGGATTCCAACAAGGCGGATGACGAGGAGAAGGCCAAGGCAGCCAAGCAGGCGCTTTCGGCGACGCGCAAGGAACTGAAAACCGTGCTCAAGCTTCAGGAGGAACGCCTCTACGAAGCGATGTGTACGCAGCGCGAATGGATCTTCGGCGATTTCCGGACCTTCATCCTCTCACATCCGATCGTATCCCGTTTCTGCGAGAGACTGGTCTGGTGTGTTGTTGAAGACGGCAAGGTCACCGGGACGTTCCGGCCTCTCCCCGACAAGTCGCTCACCAACACGGACGATGATGCCGTCGAGGTTCCGGAAACCGCCCGAGTTCGTCTGGCCCATGAAGCAACACTGACCAGCGAGCAACGCGACAGCTGGAAAGCGCACTTGGCTGACTACAAAGTGGAGCCGCTCTTTCAGCAATTCGGCAAACCAGTCTACGTGATTCCCGCAGATCGACGCGACGAGGCGGAGATCGACGAATACCGGGGACATGTGGTCGACAACTTCAAACTCCGTGGGCGGCTCACGAAGCTCGGCTACACCCGCGGGCAAGCGCAGGACGGCGGATGGTTCATGGACTACAACAAGCGCTTCCCCGGGCTCGGCATTCAGGCGACCATCAACTTCTCGGGAAGTCCGCTACCCGAAGAGAACAAGCCCGTCGCGTTGATCAGTCTGTGTTTCAGCCCAATCGGTGAGGGGGAAGCATCCATCGGGGACAGTGGCATGCGATTGTCCGACCTCCCCGCCGTACTGGTGAGCGAGTGCTGGAATGACTTCCGACAAGCTGCCGCCGACGGGAAGGGTTTCGATCCGAATTGGGAAAAGGCCGTCCAATACTGAACATGGCAGAATCAACCCCAATGACACCCCACAAGATTCTTCGCCCCCCCGCCGAAGTCACCTACGCGGACGAACTGGCTGCGCTCAGAGCAAATGACGACGGACCACGTCCCGCTGGCTGGAACCTTTCACCGAAGGCGGTCAGGACCTTCATCATCGGAAGCGACGGGCGAAAGCTCGGCTACGAGATCGAGGGGCAAAAACGTACGGTCGAGATCAGCCGGAAGTTCTACGGCGATGATGCCCTGATCGATCGCTGTGTCGTTACGCTTCTGGGCCAACGCGGACTGCTGTTGGTCGGTGAGCCGGGAACCGCAAAATCGATGCTTTCCGAACTGCTCGCAGCCGCAGTTTCCGGCGATTCGACGCTGACAATCCAAGGGACGGCTGGGACGACGGACGACCAGATCAAGTACTCGTGGAACTACGCGCTTCTTCTCGCCGAAGGGCCCCAACCCAAAGCGCTCGTCCCCTCCCCGATCTACGCCGGGATGAAGCGCGGTACCGTGGTGCGTTTCGAGGAAGTCACCCGATGCCAGCCGGAGATTCAGGACACCCTGGTCAGCATTCTGTCGGAGAAGGTCCTGCACGTCCCCGAGTTGTCCGGCGATGACGGGGTCGTTTTCGGCGCCCGCGGCTTCAATCTGATCGCGACAGCGAATCTGCGGGATCGGGGCGTCCACGAAATGTCGAGCGCCCTCAAGCGCCGCTTCAACTTCGAGACGGTCCACTCGATCGGGGACCGCGCACTGGAATTGCGGCTGGTGACCGAGCAGACCGAGAAGCTCCTCCGCGACTCGGATCTCCAGGTTTCCTGCCCGCCGGATGTCATGGACTTGCTGGTGTCGACATTCCACGACCTGCGAACCGGGCGCACCGACGACGGAATCGTCATCGAGAAACCGACCACGGTCATGTCGACCGCGGAAGCGGTCGCCGTGGGATACTCCGCAGGGCTGGATGCCGTCTATTTCGGAGCGGGAAAAATGGAGGGGGCTCACGTTGCGCGGCAGCTCGCAGGAACCCTGGTCAAGGACAACCCGGACGACATCAAGAAGATCAGGCACTACTTCGATGCGGTCGTGAAGCCGCGGGCCAAGAGCAGCAAGGCGTGGCAATCCTGCTGGGAAGCTCGCAAACACATCGGCTTGTAGGGCGGCCCCATGGAGTCGCCGGACATCGACTTGGAGCTTGGAGCGCTTGAGCGTTCACTGTGGCAGCGTGACGTGGTGTATTTCCCCGTTCGCCACCACAGCCCGGCGTGCGCCGCTCAAATCGAGACGTTTGTCCGGACTGAGCGCCCACGCGCAATTCTCATCGAGGGGCCCTCATCGTTCGAACCACTGCTGCCGATCCTCCTCGATCAACGAACGAAGCCCCCGGTCGCATTCTACACGACCTTCATCGACCATGGGCGGAAGCTGGGCCGCCCCAAGGAAGGTGAACCCGATTTTGGCGCCGGTCGGTTCGCTGCCTACTATCCGTTCGCTGAATACTCTCCCGAGTGGGTGGCGTTGCAGGCCGGAAGCTCCATCGGCGCAAAGCTGCACTTCATCGATCTCGACTATGCAGCGCAGGTGTTGACCGAGAAGCGGGACGAAGGGGGCATTGCAACAGCACGTGCCCAGACACTGCTTCACGAACGCCACCTCAAGCGCAGCCGCTATCTGAAGGCGTTGGCAGTCCGGTGTGGTTGCCGTGATTTCGACGAACTCTGGGACCACCTCTTCGAAGCGACCTCAGACCGATTGTCTCCCAAAGAATTCGCCCTCCAGTTGGCCGCCTATTGCTGGATGGCGCGCCGCGAGAGCACGCCCGAAGAACTCGCAGCCGATGCCACGACCGCGCGTGAACGATGGATGGCGGCGTGTATCCGCCGCGTCTTGAAAATGCCGGCCAACGAGGAGACAGGCCCGGTGCTGGTCGTCACCGGCGGCTTCCACACCGTGGCGCTCCCCGAACTGGTCGCAGCCTCCGCCCCGGCGGACGCTTCACAGCCAGAGTTTTCGTCCGACGAAGTGCAGCACTTTGTCATCCGCTACAGCTTTCCGCAGCTTGACGCTCTCAACGGATACAGTTCGGGGATGCCATCCCCCCACTTCTACCAACGAGTGTGGGAACAAAAGCGGGAGTTGCAGGATAGGCGCTGGGATGACGCAGCCGGGAGCTTTCTCGTCGATGTGGCACGCCTGACCCGGCGGCGCCGGTTGGCAACAGCGGTCTCGTCCGCCGACACGATCGCCGCGCTGCACCAGGCACGACTGCTCGCTCAAATCCGGGGGCATCCAGGGCCGATGCGAGAAGACCTGATTGATGGTGTCCGGGGATGCTTCTGCAAGGGCGGTATCGCCGACGAGGGCGCAGTGGTCCTCGCGCTGACGCGGGAAGTGCTGGCAGGACAGGCTATCGGCGAGTTGCCACCGAATGTCGGTGTGCCACCCATCGTGGCAGACTTCCGCAGAACCGCCGAAGAGTTTCGGATTGGCGCGAATGATGGAGCGAGGCGCAAGGTAGCACTCGAACTCTACCGCAAGACCCGGCACCGTCGCGTCAGTCGTTTCTTCCACAGTCTGGAGTTCATCAATGTTCCTTTCGCCCGATTGATTGCCGGGCCTGACTTCGTTCGCGGCACTGACACCGGGCGGCTCATCGAACACTGGGAATGTGCTTGGACACCACGCACCGAAAGCGGGCTGGTGGATGCCGCCGTCTATGGTGCAACGGTCGCGGAGGCGGCCCTCGCGAGATTGAAAGAATCGGTATCGAAACTCGCCGCTGAGGGAAAGGGACGCAACGCAGCTGCCGCGGTCGAGATCCTCACTCGCGCTTGTCGCATGGGATTGCACTCCCACTGCGGCGAACTGACCGACCTGCTTGCCGCCAGCCTGGTGGAGGATCCGTCGTTCGTAAGTGTGGTGAGAGCGTCGGAGCAGTTCATCCTTCTCTGGCAGGCAAGAGAACCGCTGGAGGCGCACAATCTGCCTCAACTGCCGGACCTCGTTCGCACAGCCCTGATGCGGGCCACGAGTCTTGTTCCGACGCTAACATCATGTCCCGCCAATGAGCGTGACCAGACACTGCAGGCACTCGTAGCCATGCGGACGCTCCTCGCGGCCGTTCCGGACCTCGTCGACCCTGATGTATTCTGGAACGGCCTCGCGCGAGTACGCCAGGATCCGGTCTGCGAACCGGTTGTCGCTGGTGCGGCCCTGGGACTTTTGTACGCGGCCGAGCGCGTCGACGAAGCCGTGGTTGCCCGGGAAGGGGCAGGTTATCTCAATGCCGTTGGTCTGGAGTGGAGCCGTCGCATCGAATTTCTGCGGGGACTCATCAAAGCGTGCCGTGAGATCGCGTGGCAAAGTCCGGCGGTACTGAAAGCGGTCGACGCATTGCTTGGCGGGTGGGCCGAGGAGGACTTTGTCCGCGCCCTGCCCGAATTACGGCTGGCTTTCGCAGAGCTGACGCCGAGGGAGACCGACAAAGTGGGAGTCGCTGTGGCCCAGATGCACGGGGCAACGACAATCGGCGACCTTTTCACCCGGGATCTGAGCCTCGCCGAGTTCGAGCGTCACAGACAGCTCACGCTGGCCGTAATCGGGCAGCTGAAGGAAGACCATCTGTCGGAATGGCTGGAGGTCGGGCCGTCATGACCAACGATTCCCTCCAACGGTGGCGTCTGGTGCTTGGGCACTTCGCGCAAAAGGGGCTTGGCGCAAGCCTCGACGCGCGCGGCCAGAAAATGGAGCAGGCGTTGGATTTCCTCTACGGACGCGAATACCAAGGCCGGGGAACTAGACCATCAGCCGGATCGCTGGACCCGAGCCAGTTGAGTGTGCCCACCTGGCTGCACGCGATTCGCGAACTGTTCCCCAACGAAACGGCCGAGGTGATCGAAAAACACGCCCTTGATCGCTACGGCTTGACCGAACTGATCACCGACAAGCAGGTGCTCGAGAAGCTGGAACCGAACCTCGACCTGCTCAAAGCCCTCCTGACCTTCCGTGGCCTGCTGAAGGGGGATGTCCTCCACGAAGCGCGACGGATCGTGAGCCACGTCGTCGAAGAGATTAAGCGAAAGCTCTACGCCGATGTTCGCCGTGCGTTGGCGGGGCGGGTGAATCGCTTCCAGCACAGCCCACTGAAGTCAGCCGCCAATCTCGACTGGCGGCAGACGGTGCGCCGCAATCTGAAAAACTACGATCGGAAGCGGCGGAAGCTCGGCGTGCAGGACCTCCGGTTCTTCTCGCGAATCCAGCGCCGCATGCCGTGGCATATCGTGCTGTGTGTCGACCAAAGCGGAAGCATGACCGAGTCGGTCATTCACAGCGCTGTGATGGCCGGAATTCTCGCCGGACTCCCGATGCTTCGCGTGAAGCTGGTGGTTTTCGACACCTCGGTCGTCGACTTGTCCGACCACGTCGATGATCCCGTCGAAGTACTGATGAGCGTGCAACTCGGTGGCGGTACCGACATCGGTCAGGCGATGACGTATTGCGAGTCGCTGATCGAGGACCCTCACCGATCAATCGTGGTTCTCGTAAGCGATTTCTGCGAGGGAGCGCCGGCCGGCCGAATGCTGGGCAGCGTCGAACGCCTGCGTGAAGCAGGGGTCAAACTCTTGGGCTTGGCTGCGCTCGGACCCGATGCCCGGCCGTCCTACGATCGCCAGATGGCAGAGCGACTCGCGGCCGGAGGCATGGACATCGCGGCGCTGACGCCGAAACAATTGGCGGACTGGTTGGCCCGAATCATCACATGAGCGCCATTTCCCAGTTGTTGGCAGCGATGGATGATTCCTCGTGGGAAGCACTAGGCAGCAAGGGGCTGCTACGACGGGCCACCAAGGAATTGGAAAAAGGCGCGGTGTGTGAAATCGCAGAAGACAGCCCGCTCGTCTTCGCAGCCAACGTTTCCGGCGTGACCGTCACAGTTCCGATCGAAGGACCGGCAAAAGCAAAATGCACCTGCGGAACACAAGGATGCTGCCACCACCTGATCACGGTGGGATTGTTCCTGAGAAAGGCCGCACAGTTGGTGGACGAAGGTGGGGACGAACACCGTGCAGCGGAACCACAGGCAGATCTTGCAGTGGATCGTACCGGAGCAACGGATGGATTGCTCCGTCTCGAGTACTCGATCGTGAAGCGGTGGTGTGGAGTTCCTGCATGGCGAAGCGCTTTGCGACTGCTGGACTCTGGGGTCTCAGCCGGGATGAGCGAAGAAGGTCCGTCGCTCTTGGTGTTTTTGAATCCGCTCGGGGTAACCTGCCGTTTTCTAGCCGGCACAGGACTGGATGGTGCGATCGTCACCGGGGGGGACACCAAGACCGGCAAGGCCCTCGTCACAGCCGCAGTAATTGCACTAAAAACCAAGCACGGGCAGACCCTCCCGCCGGAAGAGTCGACGGAGGCCGTTCTGAAAGAGGAGAAAGGCGCCCCGCGAACTCGTGCCGAGGTGTTGGTCACAGCAAAATCGCTGCTGGAGCTATCGGTGGACGCTGGTTTGTCCCACGCCAGCGCAAGTAGTGCCGAGAGATTCGCGACACTGGCAGTGTCAGCTGACGGGACCAACCTCCCCCGTCTCGCGCGGGCATTGAAAACCGTGGCTGACGAATTGGGCATGATTGCCACGCGACACGGCCGGGCTGACGCAGAAAGAACGTTGGAAGCCATGGCCAACGTTTACGCCCTCGTCGCTGCGCTGATGAAGGGCGGGACCGCACCGGCGGGTCATTTGGTAGGCCAACACCGGACCGGGTATGTCGAGATACGTTCCTTGGACCTGATCGGGACAACCGCTTTCCCGTGGCAGACACGGTCTGGATTCAGAGGAATCACAGTGCTGTTCTGGGATGTCGGCGAAAAACGTTGGGCGAGCTGGAGCGAGGCTCGTTGTGTTTCCATCGATCCCCGTTTCAATCCGCTCGCGGCATTCGACAACAGTTGTCCGTGGGCAGATGAGCTCACGATCCGCACCTTGGCAGTGAGCCGCGTACATTTGGTAAATGCCAAGCGGAACACTTTCGGCCGGCTCTCTTCCTCGACCACATGCAAAGCAACACTGATGGGGCCCGCCTCATTGAACGAACCGGATTTCGGAGCACGCGTGTTCCTGTCGTGGAAGGATCTGGCTGACTACATCACGTCAACCAGCGCCACTGGGCTCAAACTCGCGGACCCGATGTCAGATTGGGTCCTGTTGTCGCCAGCCCAATGGGGTGAGCGGCAATTTGATCGCGTTGAGCAGCGACTTACATGGCAAGTTCTCGACGCTGAAGGGCGGCAACTCCACCTCGTGTTGATGTACTCGGACATGACGCGACACGGGGTCGAGCAACTGGAGCAGTGGGAGCCGCCGGTGCGCGGGGGAGTCAGAATTCTTGGGCGTTTTCTCAGGGCTACGGGCGAGTTTGCGGTCGAACCGGTGGCGCTTTTCCCCGAAGTCGGATCCGCGGCGAAACCGGTCCATCTCCTGATCTCTCCGCCCGCTCCGAACACCGGTCGGACACCCGTTAAACCCACAGTTTTGCTTTCTCCAGCAGACAACGAAAAGGAGCTTGAGGAAGACGATACGGACGAAAGCAGATCGTGGGCAACCGATCGCTGGTTGAGGATGGCACGATCGCATCTGGTGGCCCAAGCGGAGACGGGGTGCACCGGAAAGCGTCCCGTCGATACACTGCAATCAGAAGCCTTGGTGCAGAAACTCGCAGATATCGGTCTCCCGGTTCTCTCGGCGGGTTTGAAACGGGCGGCGAGCCCAGACGACGAACAAGCAGCGAATGTCCTACGTGCTTCGTTTCTCGTGCGCCTGCACGAACAATGTAAGTCCTTCTGGTAACCGCCCGAAGTACTTACGGGCAGAAAAAGGGGCCGAAGCCCCTGTGTTCAATCCTCCCCGGGAAGCATGAGGGTGAGCACCGGTTCGGCGGTATCGCCCGGTCCGAAGTGCAGTTTCAACGCGTGCTTCTTTCCGGCGATGATCACTTTGAAGTGCACCACCTGCAGGTCCTTTGTCACCCGGATCGCGATAAAGGCCATCCAGGAGATGTCGTGGCAAATCCCGTCGAGGTCCTGTCCGTCCTCCTGCAGGGCGACCTCGATGATCGCCCACACCGTCGAGGTGCACGCAAACGGGTACCTCCAACATTCCTTGATGGAAGCAACGTCGCTCAGGTCGACCAGAACACCGTCCTCGATCGCCTGGGCACGGGAGTACGAGAAAACAACTTCACCGAACACGTCATCGTTGGTCATGGCTTGTGCCGTTCGGACCGTGGGGCGTGCGTCACAAAATGAGACCTTATCGCCTACTGCCGATTGGCGATTTCGCCCCACACCCGAAAGTCAAAGCACTGTCCGCCGCACCGAGGCCGCGTCCAGCACCGCGGGACCAACGAGGGGGAAGCGGCGGACCTGCCTTGTGCGTGGTGGAGACGCGAAGCGTACTACCTTGACCGGGTGTACAATGGGGAAATCAGCGGCTGGCAGTCGCTCGAAGAAGCCGAGCGCAGCGAGCAAATTGGCTGCGATTTCTCGGTACTGCGGTCCACTGAGGCATCCGGATGCCTCAGCATGCCCCCCAAGCCAAGGCTTGCAACCGTGTTGCGTTTTCATTCCACTTTCTAACAAGTGAGTGTTAAACAAAACACATCCACGCTACTGCAGAAAGCCGTAGACACGGTGAAGGAGTTCGGTGTCTTCCGTGCGCGCGACTTCGTGGCCGCCGGCTTTCCCCGCGAATACCTCCACCGGCTCGTCCGTCGTGACCAGGTACTCCGGCTGGGACGCGGGCTCTACGTCCCGGCGACCTTCGACGGCGACCAGAACCTCATGCTCGTCCAAGCCGCCCAGAAGATCCCGCGCGGTGTCGTCTGCCTTTTCTCCGCGCTGCAATTCCACCGGATCGGCACGCAGTCGCCGCATCAGGTTTGGCTCGCCGTGCCGCGCGACGCCAATTTTCCCCGGGCCGGATCACTGCCGCTGCGGTTCTGCAAATTCTCCACGGCATCCCACGCGTTCGGCGTCGAAGAACACCGCCTCTCCGGCGGCAGCATCCGCGTGTTCTCTCCGGCAAAGACGGTCGCCGACTGCTTCAAGTACCGCAACAAGTACGGCCTCGATGTGGCGGTCGAAGCGCTCCGGGAAGGCTGGAGGGAGAAGCGCTTCACCCTGCCGGAGCTGACCCGCGCAGCCGAAGTCTGCCGGGTCCAACGCGTGATCCAGCCCTACATCGAGATGCTGCCATGAACGGCCCCAAGACCAGTGCCGCATCGGTGAAGGCGCGACTCCAGAACGTCGCCGCGAAACGCGGCGAGGAATTCAATCTGGTGCTCGCCCGCTACGGAATCGAGCGGCTGCTGTTTCGTCTCAGCCTATCCGGCCATGCTGATCGCTTCCTCCTGAAAGGGGCGATGCTGTTCGCAGTCTGGGACGACATCACGCACCGCCCCACCCGCGATCTCGACCTGCTCGGTTTCGTACCTGCCGAAAAGGAGGAGCTCACCGGAATTTTCCAGGAAGTGGTGACAACACCCGTGCCGGCCGACGGCCTCGTTTTCGATCCGCGCTCGGTCCGCGCCGAGGAAATCCGGGAGGACAACACCTACGGCGGAATCCGGGTGCGCCTCGTGGGCATGCTCGGCACGGCGGAGGTTCCAGTGCAGATCGATGTGGGCGCCGGCGACGCCGTCACACCCGCACCCGAGACGGCGGTGTTCCCCACCCTGCTGGACTTCCCGGCCCCCCACATTCGCACCTATCCCGTTTACACCGTGGTCGCCGAGAAATTCGAGGCACTGGTGACGCTGGGCACGCGGAATACCCGGATGAAGGATTTCTACGATCTGTGGTTCCTCTCCCGCCGCTTCGAATTCGACGCAACCACCCTGCGGCGAGCGATCGAGGCCACTTTCGCGCGCAGGAATTCCGCGCTGCCGATTCCACCCGAGCCCTTCACCACGACCCTAGCCAACGACCCGGCCAAGCAGACGCAGTGGACGGCTCTCCTGCGCCGCAACGGGCTCTCGGGGCCCTCGACGCAGTTCGCCGATGTGGTCGACCTGATCCGACAGTTCATCGAGCCGGTCCTGCGCTGACCCACGATTCCGTATCGTTGTTTTTCGGTTACGTCCGGCTTGTCCGTGATCGGTTCGTTCGGCGGAGGGCAGCAAAAAGGCGGCCGGTGGCTCCGGCCGCCGTGGCAGGAGGATCAGGCGGCCTGCGGGGTCTTCTGCGCTGCGGTGAGTTCGAAGATGAACGAGTGGGCCTGATCGGCCAGCTTCGCGACCCGAGGGAGATCGTCGCGGCCGAAGCTGGCGGTGTCGTGGTAGTTCTTGGCGTCGTCGAGGTAGGTCCGAGCGAAGGTCACGTTGTAAAACTTCTTCTGCTCGGCCTCGTTCTCCCAGACGGCGGCCTTGATGTTGCCGAGCCGGAAGGTTTTCACCGGAAGCTTGGTGGTGTTGGTGGCGTTCTTGGGCTGCGAGGCGGAAGCGGTCTTGGTAGGCATTGTGTTCCTTTTTGTTTAGAGGAGCGGGATTGCTCTCTCACCCCAAGGCGGAGGTGCCGGTGCGGGCCCGCGACGCGACGCGGGACGTGCCGTGCCAGCGGACGATGGACACGACGGCGACGAGACGGGGCCGGGCACCGTCCCAATCGCAGCCGCAGTGCCTTCGCCGGTCTGGTGCGAAACGCCCGCTGCAGCGCCGGGCCCGCTGTCCGTGTCGAGGTCAGGCGTGGAGGGGTTCCCTTCAGGGGTGCCCCGCGACTAGACCGCCCCGCAGGGCGCACGGCCGGAGGTACCGCCCGAGAGAGCTATAACGCTCCGAAAAAGGAACCGGTCCGCTTCGTGCGGACATGCCGCCCGGGCCGCAAACGTTCGCGGCAAGGAACGCTCACAGTTACCACCGCAACCGTCACCTCGCGCAATCAGGGCGCCCAGAGAACGCGACACCGAAGAAGTTCACCATGCCGACGCCGGACCGTCGACGCCAAGCCGACACCGCTGCCGCGATTATCGAGCTCGTGAAGTAGGCCGATCAGGCACGTCATCGAGACCGCCGCACAGGAGACCACGAGGCATCACGCCCCGCCTACGGAGGCCGGGGCTACCGGACGCCCATCTCGCCCCGGCCCGGAGCCGGTCCGGTTTCCGTTTCTCCAACAACCAAGGGCGCAGCCCGCCCGTTTCGAATCGAGCGGTTGCGTCCGGCGCGGAGGCCGGGGGTGGAGTGGCGGCGCTGGCGGAAGCGGAGAGAGGAATCGGCGCCGGTGGGAGCGCGGCAAGGCCGCCGGTGTCGCGTCCCGAGCCCGTGAGGGCGCGATCCTGGCGAGTGGTCGTGCTCGGACGACGAGTCGCCAGAGGCGGCCGTAAGCGCGGGAACCAAGCCGTCTCCGACCGAAGCGAACACCAGCGCCAGAACGGCACTCCCCGTGCCGGAGCGCCGGGTGCCACAGTATCGCGGTGGCTCTCGACGCAAAGTGGCGCCAGCCACGGATGCGTGCAGGACGGTCGCGCGGCCCAGCCTCGGCGCCAGACGGCCTGCGTTGTCACCACTACCGAAATGGTGGTCGCGCCTGCACGCTTCGCCATGCCGGCTGTCGACTCCGCATACAAAGAAGGCGGACCAGCACATGGTCCGCCTTCGTGGATGCAGTTGTCGGCCCAACTAGAACCGGAACGTATTGGTCAGAGTCCAGGTCCGGCACGGAGCAATGCCCCAGGTGGCCACGGTGCCGTCGTACTGCGTGGTCAACGGAACGAGCTCGTTGCCATCGAACAGATTCCGGATGTTCAACTGGACACGCCAATCGATCTTCGACGTGAGCTTGCGCTCGTAGCCGACCCATAGATCCACATGGCTGGAGGCGGGACCATAGTACGGATTGCCGATGTCGAACGTCACGGTCTTGTCCTCGTTTTCGAGGACGGGGTAGCCGATCGCGATCTTGTCCTCCCACCGGTAGCCGCCACCGATGTTGAAGCCCTTCAGGCGGCCCTCGGTGAAGCTGTAGTTGGTGATCACGTTCACACGCCACTGGCGGATCTCCGGCGTATTCGTGCCCTCCTGCAGGCGCATCAGCGCATACTTCGAATAGAAGTTGCCGTTCCAGCTGTTGAGACCGGCGGGCGGCAGGCTGTTCTGGCCACCACCCCACTGGCGGATATCGCCCATCGGACCGTTCTGGTACCGGTTGGTGAGTTCGACAAACTCCTGCAGGGCCGCACCGCCTACGTTGTTGCGCTGGGCCTTGGTGTCCGAAGCGTTGACGGTGATGCGCCAGTTTTTCGTCGGGTTCGCGGTGAGTTCATACTCCCAGCCCTTCGAGATCTGGTCTTCCGTGGCGGTGAAGTTGGAGACCGGAGTCGACATCGTCGTCGGAGCGATCCCGCTGAAGTCGTTGAACCCCCACGCCTGGAGAATGCGCTTCACGATCGGCTCGTTGGTGTATTGGCGCCATGCGGCGACGGCAGCGGCGGCCTCGGCGTCGGCCTGCTCCTGAGTCTGGTCGGTTCTGGGAGTGTAACGCCACGTCCAAGTCCCGGTGACCGTGCCGGTGTCCGCGACCGAGTTCGGATCCCCCACCGACGTGAGGTGGTACTCGTACGCATCGGCGCGGTCCTCGTTGCGCATGATGAAGTTTCCACCGCCGAGCAGGAACCAGGTGTAGTTGTTGAGCACCGAATTTCCCGAGTTCATGACGGTGGTCTCATACTTGTTGATCTTGAGCATGAAACGATCGTCCTTGGTCGAGAGCATGATGCCGCGGTCGTTGGTCTCGCCGGAGGGAGCCGGAAGCGGGTTGCCGTAGATGTCGTTGCGGGTTCCTGCGACCTGGAAGTTGCGCGATTCGTTGTAGAACAAGCTCACGTTGAGGGGCAGGAGATCCCCATGGCGCCCGAGCAGCTTGTTGAGCTTCGCAACCACGCTCCAACTGGGCGAATTCGCGCGATACAGACCGTGGTCCCGACCAACCGTCGAGTATTGCGGATGGCCATCCGCAGCGATCGCCGCGAGATCGACCCGATCGTTCACGCGGGTCGCGGTGTACGCCCACGATTTCACGTTGTCGTGTCGGATTCCGTACATTCCGATGATCGCGCCATCCCAGAAGTACGCCTGCCAGACGGCGGCTCGGGAGTCGACCTTCCGGCGGTTGAGGTTCGCCCCGAATGTCAGCGCCCCCTTGTCGCCGTTCTCGGCGCTGAGGATCCGGACATCGGTGGTTCTCCACCCGACGTAGTTTTCCGGATTTTCCGACTGGGTGGTCAACTGCCCGTTGTAGCTGTTGATCCACTCGTCGCCGGGGTTCACCGAGGTGGCGTTCCAGGTGCCGTCGAAGAACCGGAACGGCACCGTGGCGGGAATCTCGACACTCCCCTGCGCCCGCGGAATATGCACGCCGGCCGAGGTGGCGGCGGTGGCGAGTGAAACGTCGGACAGGTAGATCGTCGAGGTGACGGCCCTATCGTTGGACGTGAGGTACCGCACATCCGCCGTGGCCGGATTCAAGGCGACCAGGGCGCCGAACGAATCGTCGGTGCCATAGCGTTTGTAGGAGCGGGAGTCGTTGCGCGCCATGTCTTGGCTGTAGAGCGCGCTGAGGGTGTGCCGACCGAGCAGCTTTCGCAGCCAGCCGCCGTTGCGGTCCTTGTTGAAGTCGTGATCGAAAAACGCGCTCAGGCGGGAGGACTCCAAGGTGTTGGCCGACTCGCCGTTACCCCAAGTGTAGCTGCTCTCGATGTACGGTTTGCCGTAGTTCGGGTTGACCGCGCCCCCGATCAGGTGGGTGTTGATGTCGACAAACAGGTCTCCGCCCCCGTGCGAGTAGCGACCGCTGCGGTACTGCTCGATGCTGTACGCCGCCTCGAAGCCCAGTTTCTCGTGGAAGAATGTCTGCGTCAGGCTCGCGCTGAAGTTCTTGAAGTTCTGCCACTCCTTCTTGTTCTCGCCGTCGAGCAGGTTGTTGTAGAAATCGAACACCGACGGATCGGACAGCGTTGTCGACTTCCACACGCCCCAAGACCGATAGGGCAGACTGGGATCACGTTCGGCCAGGTATGCCGTGGTCGCAATCGTCACCCGCCGCGAGAAGGGAAGACCGCCGATGCTCCCGTCGATGGCACCGGTCGAGCGGAGCCCTCCGACGGTCCGATACTCAGGCTGAAGAAACGCGGATGGCGAAACCGTGCCCGCGCCGACCGGCATCCAGACACCGCCGTAGAAGGAAGGCGCACCGAGCCACGGCTCGAAGGTCGGGTTCGCTCCCGATGGCGAACGGGCCGAGTTGTACTGGCCGGCGTCTCCCGGATAGTAGTACACCTGATTCCCGGACCCGTCGAGCACGGGCACACCGTTGGCGACCTCGTAGAACCGCCCGCTGTCCTGGACCCGGTTCGGGTCGTAGCCCTGCCGGTCAAGCTGCGACCACCACGGCGTGACATGATCGGTCGGCGTGAGAGTGCGCGGGTTGTTCGAACGCACGGTGCCGTTTTCGAAATTCAGCTTCACGGTTGTCTTGCGGCCATCGCGACCGAGGAACTTCGGGTCGTAGCGCAGTGTTCCGAATATCCGACGATCGAGGCTGTACGCGGGCGTCTGCTTGAATTTCTCGTCGTTGCGGAGTGCCGCAACGCGGATCGAAAGCTCATCCCGGAGAATAACCTGGTTTATGTCGATCGACTGGCGGTTTGCGCCGAAAGCACCGACACGAATCTCGATCTCGCCGAAGTTCCGGTGCTGGGCCGACTTCGTCGTCGTGTTGATGATGCCGGCGGGGCTGCCCAATCCGAAGAGGATCGAATTCGCGCCACGCTGCATGTCCACACGGTCGATGTTGTACCCGTCCCACGGAATGGAGCTGCCGAAAAAGTTCCTGGTGTTGTCGGCATACGTGAGTCCGCGGACACGGGTGTTGCCGTTGGGGTTGGTGAGGCGGCCCCCCTCATCCTCGCTCTGGCTCCCGGAGATGCCCTTGAAGTTGCCCTGGGTGCCTCCGACCTCGGTGTTCGTGGTGTACGAGAGGAGCGTCTTGTTGTCGGTGGCTCCGGTGTCCTTGAGGAACTCCGAAGTCACGACCGAGATCGCCGAGCCGACATCGGACAGCTTGGTGTTGATGCGAGACCCGGCGAGGGTCTGCGTGGCGACGTAGCCACGGTCCGAATCGCTGCTCACTTCGAACGGGCTGAGGACCACTACATCCTCATCCGGTTCCTCGGGGGCGATGCCTGAGGCTTCGGCAACGGCGGTCTGTGCCGATAGCGCAGGTGAAAGCAACGCCGCGAACGCGGCGATGCGGTATTTCCTATAGTTTGTCATTTGCCAGCAGTGCTTGGGGACGATGCCGCACTCGAGGTGCGACGGGGTTGTTCTTACTACTGAGCCGGGGGGACAACCGAGCGGTTGCGGTTCAAACGAAGGAGCCCACCAACCACCGCCTCAAGGTCCCAAAGGGATCCTCTGATCCAATACCTAGGTATTGCCAACCGATGAACCTCGGCAGGCGTTCGGCGGGCGGGCGCCCCACCCCCAAGGAGCGCACGGCTTTTCGTGAACCGTACCCGGCACAAAGAGGCCGGAGCCATCCAAGGACTCCGGCCTGAAACAGGAAACGGCAGCACCGACAACAGGCGCCCGTCTACCGCGAGGCACCCCACTCGACGGTCTGCTCGGTCCACGATGCCCCGTGGATCCAGAAACGGCCATCGCGGTATTCGACCGGCTCGATGCCGAGTTGCGGCAACTTCTCCCAATCCTCCAACTGGGGGCAGTACGGATAGGGGCGATGCTCATCCATGAGGTAATGGCAGGAACTCCAGAGTTTCCCGTCGGGGCCCTCAAACAGCGCGTTGTGCCCGGTCTCACAGTACGGATCCGCGGTGTCGGTGAACTGCAGATGGGCATAGCCGCCCTCGGCGGCAAATTCGGGGCGGTAGCCCTTCTTGCGAGTGCCGAAGATCGGCTCCGGGGAAACCAGCTCCCACGGGCCGAGCGGCCCCTTCGACTTCAGCAGCCCGACCTCGTAGCCACGGGTCCAGGTGGAGAAGAACATGAAGTACGTTCCGTCCCGCTTCACGACGAACGGCCCCTCGATCCCTCCAATCATCCACTCGGGCCAACCGGGCTGCTTCTTGTCGAGGAACTTTTCGATGGGCGCAGCGAGGTTGCCGGTGGCGAGATCGATCTCGGCCTGCCAGAGCCCGTTGCCACTCGCGTAGAGATAGGTCCGACCGTCATCGTCCTCGAACAATGTGGCGTCGTTGTTGTACTGCGGCGTGAGCGGTCCTTTCACGAGCGAGTACGGCCCGGTCACCGTGTCGGCGACGAAGAGCCACACGCCATGGGTTTTCATTCCCTTCGGGTCCTCGGCGGTCACTTTTCCGCTGTTCACCGTCATCCAGAAGCGGCCCTTGATGCGGTGGAGTTCGGGCGCCCAGAAGCGCCCGTTGTACGGGCAGTCGGGCGGCAACTTGCTCGCGTCGATTAACCAAGAGTCGTGCCGCCAGTGGATCAGGTCGTCCGAGACGAGCAGGCGCACACCAGGGTTCGGTCCGGTCCACACGGGATTCGATGTGCCTGTACAGTACCACTTGTCATCGACCTTGATGATGCAGTGGTCGCGCAACGAAAGCGCGGGATCGCGGGTGATCGGGTTCGTGTAGCGGAAGACGCGGCGGGTCGGGGTGGACGGCTCGGGAGTCCTGGCTGCCGGCGTCTGTGCCGTCGCGGAAGATGCGACGAGCAGAGCAACGCCGAACCATAGAATAGATGGAATACGCATGGGAATAAGTTGGGGTGAATTCAGTTCTCCTTGGCATCGCGCCACTCGAACACCGTGCCATCTTTGCGGTCGGGATGGGTGCCGGGCCAGTCGGCGCCGTAGGGCTCGTTGGTCGCCGGGTCGAGGCCGAGGTAGCGGTTGGTCTTCAGCGAAAGCAGCATGCACTGTCGGCGGAGCAGATCCTGCCAGAGAAAGAGGCTGTCCTTGGTCTCCGTCTTCATGAGACGGACGTCGGCGGACAAACCGGCGCCAACGACAGTGAGGAAACCGCTTCCGTCCATCGATTCGAGCGCGACCCGGCCCTGCCCGCGATCATGCACGCGGAAACGGGTGCCTGGGGCATTGAACTCCTTCGCCTGCGGCCAGATGAAGTGCAGCATGCCCAGTGGATTGGCGTAGGCGGGCAGGTCTTTGCCCAGATTCCAGAGTGTGACGACCTGGCCGAGCGGCACGTTGGCCGAGCGGTCGGCAAGCGGCTCGGAGACACGCCATGTGTCGAATTCCGCCACCCCACCCTCGCGCCCCGCGGTGTTGTGGGCGAAGAGCGCATAACGCACGCCCTGGAATGTCTTCATCGAGAAGCCGAGCTGCTGCGCGTCGCCGATGCTTCTGAACGTCACACCGTCGTCGGTGCTGTAGGCGAACTGCGCCTGGTCGGTGTCGAAGTTGCCCTCGACGCGCAGCAACGCGCGGCCCGCGGCGAGTGGCACCTCCTCAGTACGGTTCGCAAGCAGGCTATACCAGCGCAGGACAAATCCGGCCTCGTTGCGGGCGATTCCGATCCACGAATACGGAACGGCGAGCAAGCCGAGCCCGGCGATGTCGCCCGACCTGAGGCCGGCAGCATCGAGCGCAACCGTCGCGGTGGACTCGGGGCCGGGTGCGCGCTGCGTAAGGGTGTTGCGCGCCCGGAAGAAATCCGCCGCGGGCAACGTGTGCAGGCGCAGCTTCCCAGGATTCTCGGTGAGCGACCACTTCGCATCAACCGGCACATGGTTCCATTGCCAGAGCGGTCGCAGCATCGGCTCGGAGAAGTCGTCGTTGCGCTGGTAGGTCGGAGTGGGCGGCGTGTTTGTCCCGGTGTTCGGCTTAAACCAAGTGCGCGGCGAGCGGCCGAGGTTGCCTGGCAGACCGAAGTACGGCCAGCCATCCTGCCAGGTGACGGGCGAGAGGTAGGTCATGCGGCCGAGGGATTTCGAATCCATCATCGAGAATCCCCACCAGTCGCCATTGGGCAGATCGACGACGCCTCCCTGATGTAGGGGCACGGCGGCGAAGCCGTTGTCGCCAAAGGTCTGGATTACCACCTTGTCGCCGGGGTCCGGGATGGGCGACCAGAAGCCGAAATTGTCCACCCAGTTGCCGCGCTGCCACCCCATCGTCTCGCGCATGCTGATCGTCACCGTCTCGTACGGACCGTCGATGCGGTCGGCGCGGGCACACTGCATGCGTCCGACCGGCGCGTAGTTGGCACTGATAATGTAGTAACGGCCGTCGATCTTGTAGACGTGGTGCCCCTCGCCCATCGCGTTCCCCTTGGGAATGATCACGCGGTCACTGCCTTCGACATAGCCGCTCAGGTCGGGTTTGACCTCGATGAGATGCACCTCGTCGTAGCCGTGCACCGCGTAGATGCGGCCGTCGTCGTCGAAGAGAACGCCGAGATCGTAGATCTTGCCGCCGAGCTTGTGGTGCTGCCACGGACCAGCGGGATTCTGCGCGGTAAAGACCTGCAGCCCGTAGTCGTTGACGTTCACGAACACGTAGAAGCTACCATCGTGGTAGCGGAGCACCGGTGCCCATATGCCGTTGCCATAGGCGCCCTTGTTACCCTCGAGACGGTACTCCGGCCCCATCTCCAACCGATCAAAGACGTAGCCGAGGAGCCGCCAATTCACCAAGTCCTTTGAATGCAGGATGGGCAGGCCGGGCATCACGTGCATCGTGCTGCCGACGAGATAGAAATCATCGCCGACGCGAATCATGTCGGGATCGCAGAGATCCTCGTAGAGGATCGGGTTGGTGAACGTGCCGTTGCCGTTGTCGGCAGCCCACGTGTCTCGGGCGGTCTCGAGCGCCTGACCGAAAACAGCGGCGCCACCGACGACCCGGGCCATGAAAATGGCGGCGAGGAAAATCGAGGATTTCATCTTTAGGATACTCTTATGGACGCGGGCTCTAGTTCAGCGGGCGTCGCACAGGCCATCGGCCACGGGCTCGCCAAAGTCGGGGCGCCCGTCGGAGGTCCAATGCAACACCTGGGCACGGGTATGGCGGTCAGGGTTGGACAACGCCTCTCCCGGTATATCCCGGAAATTGCGGGCATGGTAGACAAGGATGTCGGTGCCACCGTCGGGCGTCGTCGTGAAACTGTTGTGACCGGGGCCGAACTGGCTGTTCGCCTCGCTGCTGGCGAACACCGGCTCCGGCGCCTTGGTCCACGACTTCGGGTCGAGCAGGTCGGCATCGGCGGAGGCAGTGAGCAGACCCATGCAGTAGTTCGCGTCGGTCGCACTGGCCGAATAGGCGATGAACACCCTGCCGTGGCTCACGAGCACGGCAGGCGCCTCGTTCACCCAATAGACCCGCTGTTCCCACGGATACTCCGGTCGCGAGAGCAGCGTGGGCTCGCCGATGAGCGACGTCGGGCTGTCCATGCGCGCCACGTAGATGTTGGTTCCCTGTCGTTCCGGTTCGAGCTGGGTCCACACGAGATAACGCACGCCGCGATGCTCGAACGTCGTCGGATCGAGCGTGAAGGTGTCCCACCTGGTCGCAATCCACCCACACTCCCTCCATTCGCCGAGGAACGGATCTGAGGCAGCATTCTCCAGCGCAAAAAGCCGCACCGAATGCCACGGGCCGGCAGCGTCGCCCCCCGAAAAGTAGATGAACCACCGGCCGTCGATCCAGTGGAGTTCGGGCGCCCAGACGACGCCGCTCATCGGCCCTGTCGCGGGGCGGCGCCACAGCGTCTTCGGCTCCGCGGTCGAGAGCCCCGCGAGCGTGGGCGCCCGCCTCAGCTCGATCCGGTCGTACTCGGGGACAGTCGCGATCAGGTAGTAGAAACCGTCGGTGTGCCGGAGCACGTGCGGATCGGCCCGCTGAAGCACGAGCGGATTGGTCCACCCTCCAGGATCGACGGCGGCGAGCCGGTTCGCAACGCCTGGCAGCATCGTCGCGGCGAACAACAACAAGAGGAGCCGGTTCGGGAATATCATCACGATGAGAGATTGCGGTTCAGCGGTCGGCCAAGTTTCCCGTGGCCTCGATCCGGGCGAGCGCCGGTACGGCACCGGAGGGGCCGGTCATTTCAGCCGCAAGATGGTGAGCGAGTTCGCCGGCAGGTCGCGCGCGAAGTTCGCGCCGACGAACGATTCGACCACCTCCGTTTCGACCGCCGGGGGACGCCCATCTTCATTGACGGCATCGGCGCTGGAACCAGTCAGCACGGTTGAAACAAGACGCCGCTCGGCCCCGCTGGAGCCACGGACGTCGATTGCGACCAGATACGCCCGGTCGTCTCCGTTGACCAGCTTCACGATCACATCGCCCGAGGCCGAATCGCGTACCACGGTCCCGGTGACACGGGCTCCTTCCGGCAAACCTTCGACGGTCGCCGGCAGCAGCGTGTCGCCCGCGTTGTTCCCGAAGAGCCTCTGCACTTCGTAGTTGATCGTCGGGTAAACGCCACGGGCGTCGAAATAGATCAGATCGGGATGCCACTGGGTATGGCCGCGGCGGGCAAGCAGCGGGGCGTACGACGCAAACCGCACCACATCGCCGTTGCGCTCGAAGCTCACAAGACCGGCCGCCTCGGCCAGCGCCGAACGCAGCGTGCTCCGTTTCTTGTCCCGGTCGTGCGCCGCGTACTCGCCCACGTAGACCTTCGCACCGTTGCGATCATAGCTGTCGTAGCGCGAAAGGTTGTCCCAGAACCACTGCGGCGAGACGTAGTAATGCTCGTCGACCATCGGGACACCCTGCTCGCGCACAAACGCCCAGCCATTCTCGTAATCCTCGCCTGCGGCGAACGGCCCCGACGTGCCGACGACCACAATCTCCGGATGCCGGCGCTTCAACACGTCGAAGATCATTTTGAACCGCTCGCGGAATTCCGGCGTGATCGCGTCCTCGTTGCCCACTCCGAGGTATTTCAGCCCAAAGGGCGCCGGATGCCCGGCGGCAGCGCGCACCGCGCCCCATTTCGAATCCGCGGGCCCGTTGGCCCATTCGATCAGATCGAGGATGTCCTGGATGTAGGCGGGCATCTCGTCGAGCGGCAGCCCTTCCTGCCCGCGCCCCGGCGAGTCGCCGGCATGCTGACAGCAGACACCGGCCGAGACGACGGGCAGCGGCTTCGCGCCGATGTCCTCACAGAACTGGAAGAACTCGTGGTATCCGAGGCCGTGGGTCTGGTAGTAGCCCCAGAGGTTGCGCTTGTCGCGACGCTGCTCGACCGGGCCGACACTGTCCTTCCAGTTGTAGTAGTCGCGGGGGCCGGAACCGTGCACGAGGCAGCCGCCGGGGAACCGCATGAACTTGGGTTTGAGATCAGCGATCGTCTGCGCGAGGTCGCGGCGCAGTCCGTTGGGACGGTTACGGAAGGTGTCGGCGGGAAAGAGCGACACCATGTCGAGCGCGATGCCGCCCGCGGCGTGGGCGAGCAGGAAAAACCGGGCCTCCTCGTCGGAGGCGTCCGGTTCCAGCATGACCGAGTGTTTGGTCCACTCACGGCCTGAGATCTCGATCCGCGCCTCAGCAAGCACACGGCCGTCGCGCCCTTCGAGCCTTACCGTGACCGGCATCGGGGTGTTCTGGTCGACCCGAGGGCCGGGTCCGCCCCATTTCCCACCCATGAACGCTTGGTACGCCCAGAACGACGCCTCGTAGGAGCCGCCCTCGCGAACCGCAATCTGATCGAATCCACGATTTACCACGCCCACTCCCCCACCCGGCGCCAGCACCGTGAGCATGAGATAGTGCGGGTTGTTGGGATGGATCGGCCGGTAGTCGCCGATGCCCAGGTTGCCGCTGCCGCCATCGGACTGGACAAGATCCCATCCGGTGTAGGGTCCCCAGTCGGCCTGGGCCGAAGCGCTGTATTCGAACGATCGGTTCCTCAGCAGCTCCGCATAGAGGCCCCCGTCGGCCGCATAGTTGAGATCCTCGAAGAAGACGCCCACGAGATCGGGGCTGATCGGACGCCCCGGAGCGTCCAGGTCGATGGAAAGGCGGAGCGCGTCCTCCTGCACCTTTGGCAGCAACGACGGCAAAACCATGAGATTGGCGAAGAGAAACGCCGCAGCGGATACGTATTTCATTGGGATTCGAAGGCGCGAGTTCGCGCGGGCCACGGTCGAAAACCGTTCACTCGAGCGGGCCGGATTCCGGCGGGCCGAAGTAGCTCTCCGGCAGTTTCTTGTCGCTCACGATAATTTTCTGCACCAACACCGCCGGATCGACCATGGTCAGCTTGAGAAGATGCCAACCGTCGGTGGCCAGCGTGTGGGTCGAGCGGACGTAGCGGGCGTTGTCGCGGGTATACGTTCCCCAGTTTCGGCCGAGGAAAGTCTCCGCTTCGCGGTCGGCGAAGAGATCGACCACCTGCACCGGCTCATCGCCGAACGAGACTCCGATCCGCACACCGCGATCCGGGGCGAAGTCCATCGCCGGGCCAAGCACAAGCGTCACCGTGTAGGTGCCCGACCTCGGAAGATACACCGGGTATTCGAGGGTCGGTGCCGGCGCCGGAGGAAGAATACTTGGCGCGGTCACCGGATAGACCGTCACCGCGTCCTCTCCGCGTCCGTAGTCGGGAACCGTCTCCCATCGGGTGCCGCCGACCTCGATCCTGTTCGCAGCCGCCGAAGCGGCGAAAGCAATCGGTCCGGTGAGACTGGCGAAACAACCGCGCGCCGCCCGCGCCTGCTCGACCGTGGCCTTCACCACCGGAACCCTGATCTGTGCGGTCCTCGCGCCGACGACCTGAATCAAGCCCACCGAAGCTCCCTCCGGTACTTTCGCCCAGTCGACACCGACCATGTACCGCCGATCGTGTTCTCCGATTTCGTTTTCGGTGACCACCAGCCAAGGCTGCACGGGCACAACCTCGTAGTCGACCGCTCGCGACCCCATCGCGAAAACGTCGAAATACGAGCCACGCTGGCTGATGGAATCCAGAACCGGGAGCACCGCGGAACCATAGTGATCGGGCCAGACGTTCTGGTCGCCCTCGACAGCGACTCCGACGCGAGACACATCGTCGACCCGCACTTCGGAGACCGCCGGCATCACATCGACCACCGGAGGCTCCCAGCTCCATTGTCCGAGATGGGTCTGATCCATCAGGTGGTTCCATTTTCCGCCGGAGAGCGTGCGGTTGTAGTAATCGCGCATCGCACCGTCCTGGTCGAAAAGCTCGCGCACGCGGCGGGCCAGCGCATTGGTGCTCGCGCGTCCCTGCTTCGCGTGGAGGGCGTTGCGGCCGGCGAGAATGTTCATCTGCGCGACGAGCGCTGAAGCCTTGGCCGGATACAGCACGAGCTGGTAGAAGGCGTCGCGCTGCGCCTCGGGCAGCCGCGCATAGAGGGCCTCGGCCCGGTCGGAGACATCGCGCCACGCAGCCTCCACAGTCTCGGCCTCGCGATAATAGAGCGGGCTGAAGGTCGCAGGCGTGATCTGCTCGGGTTTTCGCCAACCATTGAATTTCGCGTAGCGCGCGGTGAGGTCGGCGATCTCCTCGGCATGTTCGGGACCGAAATCCCGCTCCGCCCAGCGGCGGGTGTATTCCGCAACCCGATCCTTGTTCAACGCGGCCGGGTTCCATGCCATGCGGAGAAAGAACTCGATCGGCAATTCAAGCGGCTTGAGGTCGCCCACATTGACGATCCAGATGCGGGTCGCACCGTACTCGGCCGCCAAGTTCATCTGCTCGGCGATCTTCGGGAGCGGATTGGTATTGATCCACTGGTAGGCGTAGGGCCCGCCATGCATGTCGAAATGGTAGTAGATGCCGGAGCCGCCGCTGCGCCCCAGCTCGTCGGGTGTCGGCAGGCGACGGAGATTGCCGGTGTTGTCGTCAGTCCAAAGCAGGGTCACGTCGTCCGGAGGGCGGAGCCCGGCCTCGTAGAATTTTTGTACCTCGGTAAATAGCGCCCACAATTGCGGTACCCGTTCCGGATCGGTGCCGAGCTCGTCGGCCAGGATTCGCCGTTGGTCGGCAAAGATCTGCTCGAGCTGCCGGATGTCAGACTCGATCCCACCGGTGCTGACCATGCCCTCGTCGCCATCGCCACGCATGCCAACAGTGACGAGGTTCTCGTAGGTCTTGTTACGGGCGATGCCCTCGCGGAAAAACCGCTGCAACGCGCCGGCGTTGGTCGCATAGTTCCACTTGCCGTTGCCGTAGTCGGCACGGCGTTTTGTCCACTCCTTGTGGGCGCGCATCATCGGTTCGTGGTGCGAGGTGCCCATCACGATGCCGTACTCGTCGGCCAGCTTCGGGTTGAGCGGATCGTCCTCGTTGAAGGCGTTGTCCCACATCGCCGGCCAGAGATAGTTGGCCCGCAGACGGAGCAGCAGTTCGAAGACTTTGGTGTAGAATTTCGAATTGAGCCCGCCGAACTTCTCGGCGGCCCATCCGGTCAGGCACGGGGCCTCGTCGTTGAGAAAGATGCCGCGATATTTCACCACCGGCTCGCCCGCGGTGAAACGCCCGGGCAACACATACACCGCTGCTCGCTTCTTCGGCGGCACATCGGCCCACCAGTACCATGGCGAGACGCCGAGCTGTTCCGAAAGCTCGTAGATGCCATAAATGGTGCCGCGTTTGTCGCTGCCCGCGATGACCAGCGCGCGATCGACGCCCGGGAACGGCGCTTCGATGGTAGTGATGACGAAGGCCTCCCACTTGCCGCGCAAGTCGGCGTCCGCGAGTTTCCCGGAGGCGACCAGCGCATCGATGGCGGTGCTCCGACCAATCGTGCCCACAAGAACCATCTCGCCCCCCGACGGCAACGCGCCCACGACCTCAGCCCGCCGACCGGTCACCTGCTCGATGTCGGTCTGGAGGTCGCCGACCGCACGCCGCACTCCGCTGTGGTCGGAAGGGTCGCACCAAAGCGGGGCCGCCCGCCCGCCAACAACGAGAGCGAACGCCCCCGGCTGTGCCGGGCTGTCGGTGACGATGTCGACCGGAAGCCCAAGACTCGGCGTCGCCGGGAGTGGCGTGTTGAAGACGGAAAATGCGAGGGCAATGAGGGGAAGAATACGTGGGCTGAATCGCATGGGGAAGTTGCGGTGCTCGGACCGGAGAAAGTGTGGTTTATCGATGTAATGCGCCCTGTTCTCCGGGGAAAATGATAGGCGCCGGCCGCAAGACCCCCTCGCGAACCGGCGCCACCTAACTACTACTGACCTGCAGTTAGAAACTGAACGTGTTGGTGAGGCTCCATTCCTGGACCGGCTTGATGCGGACGCCCGCCCACGTCTTGCCGTCCGGTTGGACGTTGATCGGGATCAGCCCCTCGTTCTCGAAGGCGTTGCGGACATTCAACTGGATGCGCCAGTTGATCTTCTTCGTGAGCTTCCGGCCATAGCCGACCCAGAGGTCGAGACCTCCCTCGGACGGACCGTAGACCGGATTCTCGATGTCGTACTCGGCATACCCTTCGTCGTTGGTGAAGATCGGGTAACCGATCACGATCTTGTCCTGCCAGCGATACGCGGCACCAACATTCACGCCCTTCGCCCAGCCAGTGGTGAAGTTGTAGTTGGTGACAACGTTGAAGCGCCACTTGCGGAGCTCGGAGGAGGCGATGCGTTCCTTGAGCTTCAGGTAGGCCCAGGTGGACTTGAAGTTCGCCCAGTCGCGGCGGATCTCGTTGCCGTATTGGAAATCACCATTCCAGCGGCGCTCGTCGCCGGCGAAACCGGAGATCATCGAGTCGAGGTACTCGTACACCTCGCCCATGGCACCACCGCCGACGTTCGCGTAGACCGCGGTCGTCTTCGAGGCGTTGAAGGCGAGTCGCCAGTTCGGGGTGATGTTCGCGACGGCCTCGAATTCGTAGCCCTCGGACTCGCGATCCGAAGTGACAGCGAAGCCCTGCGGCGCGCGCCAGCGGCTGCGATAATCGACCACGGTGTTCGGATCCGGATCCCAGGTGGTGTTGACCTCCTTGCCATCGGCACCGACCGACATCGTCGACTCGTAGGTCGAGCGGGTGGTAAGTTTCGCGAGCGAGGTTGGGGAGTAGCCCCACGCCTCGAAGAAGCCGCGCTCGTCGAGCCAGCCCTGGATCTCGTTCCACGCGTTGATGACCTGGTCACGACGCGCGGCGGCCTGCTCATTGGTTTCGAGGTAGTCGTAGGCACCGATCGTGTCGTTCGGATAGATGACCTGACCGGCATAGACGGTCGCCACCGGGCGGTCGTCCTTGACGTACGCGGGAGTCCAGAACCAGCGGGTGTTGTAGGTCACGGTCTCGCCGTTGAAGACGGTCTGGTTGCCCTTGTCGGAGGCCAGCACCCGGCTGTTCCAGTCGTACCCGCCCATCCGATAGAGGAAGATATTCCGGAAGCACAGACCCCAGGCGATGGTGCTCGCGAAACCGGTGTCGGTCGACTCGGTCGCACCGACGACCTTCGTCTTGTACTTGATGCCACGGACGTAGAACCGGTTGTCCTTGGTGGACAGTGTCAGGCCGTATTCCTTGGTGTCGCCGGAGGGGTTCGCGATCGGAGCGCCGAACACGTCGACGCGGGAGCTGGATGCCTGGAAGTTGCTGGAGTCGTTGTAGCTCAGGCTGACGTTGAGCGGAATGCTCCGCTCCCAGGATTGCGGGAGCGCCTTGTTGATGTGGAGCACGACGCCACCAGACACCGAATGGCCCTTGTAGTAATCCTTGTCCTGGTAATCCGGAAGCACGTACACGTCGTCGGTCATGACCAGACGGCTGTGCTCGCCGGCGACCTTGCTCCGTTGCGCGGTCACGCTGCGCTGTTTAACCTCGTCGAAACGCCAACCGAGCGTGCCGACGATCGCCTCGTTCCAGAGGTATCCCTGCCATGACCCCGCATACGACTTGACCCGTTGCTCGACCTTCGAGGCCGAGTTGTAGACATCGTCGCCGGCATCGTGGCTGTTCAGCCCGATCGAGCGACTGCTCGTCCAGCCGACATAGTTGTCGGGATTCGACGCCTGGGTTGTCGCCGAGGCCCCGTAACGCTCGGTGAGGTAATCGCCGGTCGGAGTCCACGCCGCCCCGGGATTCACGCCCGTGGCGTTCCAAGTGGAGTCGAACAGGTAGATCGGGCTGTCGGTCAGCGCAATCTTCTCCCGGATTCGTGGAATCTTGGCGCCTGAAACAGAGGAACTGTTCGCGAGAGATGAACCGAGATAGATGAACGCGGAGGGCGTGTTGTAGTCGAACGACTTGTTGGCGTCGCCGGAGATATAGGTATTCCACGCGTCGTCGTTCGAATACTGGATCCAACCAAGATTATCGCTGCTGAACTTGTCGCGACTGGCCACCCCGTTGAACCGGTGGCGCCCGAGAAGCTTCTCGATGAACGAACCCTTGGTGAAGAGATCCGAGGCACGGAACTCGGCGAAGAGCGACGCCCGCCAGCTCTCGGTATCGTATTTGTGCCAGGAACCCGTTCCGCCGGTGCCAGCCTGGACGTACGCGGTCCCGTAGTAGGGATTGGTGCTGCCGTCCTGGTACTCCTTGGTGATGTCCACCTGGATGGTCGGGGCTCCGCCGAGCAGGCTCCAGCCGCCGGTCTTGTAGGACTGGTTGAAGTAGGCCAGTTCGAAGCCGACCCGGTCCTTCCAGGCGGTCTGGGAGAAGGAGAGGTTGTATACCGTCCAGTCCGCCCACTCGCCCTTGTTCGGTCCATCGATCAGGTTGTTGTAGAAATCGAAAACCGACGAGTCCGTCAGCATCCGGTCCTTGTACTGGGCATCGTACGGCAGCTTCGCCGCCACTGCATAGGCGGAGTAGCTGTTCAGACCGAAGAGTTGGTCGGAGTATTTCTGTCCGATCGCATTGGCACTCCAACCACGGACGGAGCCGTCGTTGTTGAGAAATCCGCCGTTGATGTAGCCGCCGAGCACGCGGTTCGTCGCTCCGGTGGCACCATCGACAAGATAGCCGGCGGACTGTTGGCCCAGCTTCGACTGCAACCAGGGGCTGATGCCGGTCGGCGCGGAGCCGAAATCATAGCCGGTGTAGTTGCCCGAGCCGCCAATGGTCAGCTTGCCCGCCTGATCGGAGCTGAACCAAGGCGTGATGCTGTCGTACGGAGTGCCTTGGCGCGGCATGTTCGCGTCGATGCTTCCCGACTCCGCCTTCAACCGGAAACTCGTGGTGAAGTCCGGGCCGAAGATCTTCGGGTCCCAGCGCACGGCGCCGTAGATGCGGCGGTCCTTCTTGAAGGCGGGATCCTGCTGGTACTTCTCTTTGTTCCACAACGCGTCGATGCGGACGGCGAGGACATCATCGATCAGTTCCTCGTTCACATCGATCGAAGCACGCGCCGAACCATACGAGCCATAGCGCGCCTCCACGCTTCCCGAGTTCGAGAATGCGGCATTCCGGGTCGAGGCGTTGATGATGCCGGAAGGGCTTCCCAGACCGAACAGGATCGAGTTCGGGCCGCGCTGGATGTCGATGCGGTCGATGTTGTAGGAATCCCACGCGACGTTGGTCTTGAAGAAATCCATCGTCTGGTCGGCCGACTCCAAACCGCGGATTCGCTGCGAGCTGGAGATCGGCGTGTAATCGGCCGCCGTCGTCTTTCCGATCGACAGGCCCGAGAAGTTGCCTCGGGTGCCGCCGACCTCGGCGTTGGCGGTGTACTGGAGCAGCGTGGCATTGTCGGTCGCGCCGATGTCATCCATGAACTCCTTGGTGATGACCGAAATCGCCGATGCGACGTCCTTCAGCGAAGTCCGGATACGGGTTCCGGCCAGGGTGTCCGTGGCCACATAACCGGTGTCGGCCGTGGCGCTGACTTCAAACGGACTGAGGACGACCACATCCTCCGCGGAGGGGGCGTCGGCCGCAACAGGCGCCGACTGGGCGACAAGGCCGGTTGCCGCGGTCGCTCCCACCAGGGAGACAAGGCGGCGAAGTTCGCGGGTTCGGGGGTATCTATTGATCATTGATGTAGGGTTGGCTTGTTCGGGGTCTATGCCGACTGGTCGCACTTTTCGGGTACAACCGGCCGGCTGTGTGGCACGCCGGTCCATCGGGAAGACTGGCGCGGGGACAACCGACCGAACCAGCGCACGCCATGGTCAAGCAAGGTGCCAATGGGTCCGCGCCGCACCATACCAAGGTATTGGTCCTCCACCCGTTCTCGTTGCTTTCCACTATCTTGTGGATGCCGTTCCGCCGGACTCCGCGCCCATTTTTGCGCCACCGCCACGCTCCCATTCCGCAGAACAGCGCGAAGGATGGCCGCTCCGCCTCTCCCGAACAGAATTTCTACTCGAGGTGGATGAGGCCGCGTTTGAATCCGGCCACCAACGCCTGGGTCCGGTCCGCGACACCCAACTTCAGGAGAAGCTTGGTGACATGCCCCTTCACCGTCGGTTCGGCGATCTGCAGGGCCGCCGCGACCTCCTTGTTGCTGCGACCCTTGGCGATCAGCCGCAGAATCTCCAGTTCACGATCCGAGAGTTGGGAGGCGATCCGGTTGGCCAGCCGCGCGGATGCGGCACTTGCGATGTGCTGGCTTCCGGCCGCCACGTCGCGGATCGCCCCGGCCAATTCCTCCAGCGGGCTGTCTTTGGGGAGAAACCCGAGTGCGCCGGCCCTGATTGCGCCCTCGATCTCGTCGCCCGAGCCGTAGTTGGTGAGGACGAGAATCCTCGCATCACGAAAATCACGCCGCATCCGCCGAATGGTTTCCAGCCCACCCTCGCCGGGCATCCGGAGATCAAGAATCACCACGTCCGGGCGGCATTCGCGGTAGACTCGCAGGGCGGCGGCACCGTCGCCCGCCTCGCCGGCCACCTCGAAGTCCGGTTGCTGGTTGAGCGAATAGGTCAACCCGATGCGCATCAGCACGTGGTCGTCCACGATCAAGATGCGTATCCGCTTTTCCGCCTTTTGTGCGGTCGTCATGGGTTCGGGGAATTCATGGGAAGGGGGACGGTGACCGCTACCGTCGTTCCCGCGCCCGGGCTAGTACAAAGTTCCAACACCGTTCCGAGCTTCGCCGCCCGCTCCTCGAGAAATCGAAGTCCGAAATGCCCGACGGGCATCGCGCGCGCAGTTTCGCGAACAAACCCCTTGCCGTCGTCTCGCACAACCATCGAGAGGGCGTCTTCGTCGAAGCGCAACGTGACCTCGATCCGGCCCGGGGCTGCATGTTTCACGGCATTCGCCACCGCCTCCTGGGCGATCCGCAGGAGATGGTGTTCGGTCTTGCTGCCAAGGTCCCGCACGGGCCCATCGATGTTCAAAGTGCCTTCGATCCCGGCCGGAATGGTCTGCTCGATCAACCGTCCCAGCGCAACAACCAGCCCCCCTGAACCGATGCCCGGCGAGTGCAGGTCCCAGACCGCGTTGCGGACCTCGTCGCGGCTGAACGCCACCATGTTCCGGGCGATCGCCAAACCGTCCTTCACCGTCCCCGGACAATCTGGGTGGAGGGACGTGGAGGACAGCTGAAGCCCAAGCGCGGTCAGGCCTTGTTCGAGTGTGTCGTGGATCTCCCCGGCAAGACGGTTTCGCTCCGCCAGTGTCGCCGAATTCCGAGCCTCCTGCTCGAGCCGCACCATGGCGTCTTCCAACGCGCCAGTCTTTTCGCGGACCAGCACCTTGAGTTCTTCGTTACGACGGCGGGAGCGCCGGACAGCAAAGCGCACGAGCAGCACCCCGACCAGGAGCGACGCCAGCGAGTACAGCACATAGGCCGGCCCGGTGCGGGTCCACGGCGGAGCCACCGAGAACGACAACGACAGCGGCGTGCCGATTATTCCCCTACTGTCGGCCAGCCGGATCGACAGCCGATACGCGCCCTCCCGAAGATTCGACATGGAAAGGGACGAACCATCCATCCGTACCCACGGCCCGTCATTGGTACTGAGTTCGAAATGTGGCGGACGCCGGGCCGCATAGCTCCCGGAGAACAGTCGCAGCGAAATGCCGTTCCGATCGAACGGCAAAACCGCACCGTTGCGTACGCCGTCGGAATCGCAAAGCCCGCCCTCGCCCGAGGGAGCGAGCTGGCCAACCACCTGCGGTGAATACCGCCCACGTTCCGGCAGATCGCTGCGCACCGGCGATGCCACCGAGTACACTTCGGACTCGTTCGAGAAGAAGACGCCCCGTCCGCCGACCACCGCAATCCGCGGGATCGGGCAATCAACGAGCCAAGTGCTCGATGTATCCTCGACCCATGCATCGGCCCGCCTGCGGAACAGGCTGATTCCCCGAACATGGGACGTCCAAATTTCGCCCGCATCGGTGAGCACGATCCGCGCCGGCCACTGTCGCCCCAATCGGCTCAGCACCGACTCGATCTCCGCGTGCTCTTGAAGCATGCCTGTACGTTCATCCCAGAAAACCCGCCCGCTCTCCGGGCCGCTCAAGACAATCGTCTCGCCCACCACGCTGACATGGACCCAACGGGGGTCTTTCCAAGGGAAGGTACGAATCACGTCTGCCCGCAGGTGCCCCGCCTCCCACTCGATGCGACCGACGGCATTGGCACCGATTTCCACCCAGACTGCGCGCGACGAGCTGTGAACGAGGGCCGGGTATCCTATCCCTGGCACACGCGGCGCACATTCACGCCACCCACCCTGCCCATCACGCTCCAACACCGCGATCGCCTTCATCCCCACCACCACACACCGGCCGCTCTCGACCATCGCCAAACGATCCACCTCCATTCCTTGGAGCACAGGCTCGAACGCCCCGCCAGCTTCGCTCACCCAGACTCCATCACGATTTCCAACCAGCAGTGAATCGCCCGCAACTGCGATCCCCCAGACACCTTGCCTCGGCTGCTCGGGCACCCAGCGAAAGTGGGTCGGAGCGCCCGGAGCCGACTCGTAGGCCTCGTACAAATGGCCGCTTGAAGCGACAAGCAGCCGGTCGCGATGGAACAGAAACTGAGGCCAGAATACCGGCAACCCGTTCGTTTGACTGAAATGAGTGACAGGATAGCCGCACAGCACCTTCAGCAGGCCACCCCGATTGACTGCCCAAAGCACCCCGGGCTCGTTCGAGCCCAGCGCCTTGATGTCCCTATATTCCAAATCGGAGAGGAACGAGCGGATCTCCCCGTCCGGCGAGATGAGATACAGCCCCACGCCGAGAACGGCTACGGCGACTTCGCCACCGGGCATGGCCGTCAAGGCGGTGATGCGCCCGCCCATTTCCTTGCCCATCTCGCCCGGGAGGGCCGCGACAACTCCGTCGACATACCGCAACAATCGACGGTCGCTGGTTGATACGATCACCCGAGTAGGCCCAAGGGACGCCACCTCCTCAACGACGCGTCCGGCAAACGGATTCAGTTCCGGCGGCAACAACGAACCTGTCCCGACGTCGACCTCCTGCACTCCCCCCCCGTGGGATGAAACGAAAATCCGGTCACCGACCGCGAAAAGCGCAGCCAGCCCGGCCACAGGTAGAAACGTGATTCGCCCCGTGTCCCGTTCCCGGAATGCGACACCGGCAAAGCCGCCAAAACAGACACCCTTTGCATTCGAAAGGAACCGGGTGAACTCCATGGAGCGCGTCCAATCCGGGCACGACTCGGGCAGCAGCGATTCGGCCACGAGCAACCCGCCACGTTTCGGAACCAGCCGCCCGAACGTCCCGAGCCCGCCGAAATACGCGTCGCCCTCCTCGTCGCAAAAGGCATGCCGCACCTGTGGCCGGGCCTCCCGGTCATCCAACACATCCAGCCATACTTCGTCGTTCAAGACGACGCACCGGCCATTCTGGGTCAAAGTCACCCGACCGAAGCGGTCGAACGAGAACGCCGCACCCGATTCGACACCTTCGATTTCGTCGAATGCGTGGAATCGGGTACACGGCACGCCACACCATGAATTCACCTCGGCGCGCGCAACCGGCACGATCGCGCACAAAACGCCCAGCACTACCGCGATGCCACCAACAACGCGTCGCCAATCACCAGTCATCCTCCGATGGCGGAACAGTGCGGGCTTCATAGTCTTGGATCGCGGAGAAAGCGGCAGGGGATCAACTGGGGGAACGCTGACGTGTTACGTCAAACAGGATCCAAAGCCAGCGCAAGCGGCGACCCCAAATGAGGTCGCACCGCCCACGGTGCGGCCACTGTCGGCACCGCTCACGGTGTTTTCTCCAGCTGGAACCGCCTACCGTATTCGGGGTATCTTGACTGCCCCATTCTCTACGGGAGCGATCCCTTGAGCAAAGGGCCGAGCCCCCAAAGGGAGGAACGCCACCGGCGTCCTCCTCGCCATCGCACGAAGCGGTCGACCGCTTCGTGAAGCAGGCCCAGCGCTGCTAGGCCGACCAGATCTCGCGGTTCGACCGGCACGAACGACGGGGCCCCGAAGCAGCGATGTGAAAGGTGGAGCCACCGAAAGCGTTCATGACGCAACCGCACGTCCGTGTTGATCGGTTCGAACCTCGATCTGCGACCGCAAGTACGAACGCAGACTTTCAGCGACAATCAGGCGTTTTCCACGGACCTTTCCGCGCTCGCGAAGGGAAACAGTCTGGATCTTCCCCTCGTGGGCCAGCTTGTAGAGGTAGGCTCGGCCGAGGCCCTCGCAATACTGCCCCGGACGAGGCATCGGGAGGAACTCGGGGAAGACGGAAGGCTGTCCGATCTGTATCAGTTGTGTCGTGTTCATGAAATGTTCTTTGGAGTGAAACCAAAGAACGTCTCCTGGGACGGTCCTCAACCACTTGGGTCTACCCAAAACACGGGACACCCCAAACCCACACGGCGACAGAGACGGGATTCAAGGCGGGCTCGGCTCCCGTTCAGCCGCTTCCCTTCTTCTTTGTCGGCAGTTTTGCCACAGCCTTTCGAAGCGTATTGAGTTCTAGGTGCGAGTAGCGCGCGGTCTGACGCTCGTCGGCGTGACCGGCAAGCTTGCGGCGCACGTCAGACGGAACACCGGCATTGGCCATCCCAGACACGAAGAAGTGGCGAAGACTGTGAAAGCTTTTCTTGGCAACGCTATGCCCTGCCCCTTTCGGCACCGTGTTCTTGGTACTGACTCCCGCAGGCCCCATTACCTCACGGATGAACTCCGCCGAAAGACCCGCACGCCCTCCAACCTCTCGACCTGCCAGTTTCGGGCAAAGCTTCTTGGCACCATCATTTGTCTCTTTGGGAGCGAGCGCCTGAAGGTGCCCTCGGAGACGACCATGGAGTGGCATCACCAACGTCTTCTTCTTCCGATCCGTCTTCTCCGGCATGAAGCGGAGAACGCTTTCGTTAAGGTCGACCACCGTCCACTCCAAGTTGCACGCATCTCCAAGCCGGAGCCCGGCAAACGCCCCAAGCAATACGGCGGTCTCCCAATCAGTGCCCTTCGCCGCAGCCAGCAACGCTTCGACTTCCGCCACCGAAAACGGCTCGCGCTCTTCATGCACCACCTCGGGAACCTCGAGCATTCCTGCAGGATTTTTCTCGATCGCTCCGGCACGGAGGGCCGCGTTGAAGATCGCGCGCAACACCTTCGCATTGAGCGCCACCGTCACGTTGGATTTCCCCTTCTTCACTTCGCGGTCGAGGAACTCTTGGACATCACCAACTCCGATGCTTCGGATGTCGTGGCTGGCGCGGTCACCGAGGAAGCGGAGAAAATCCTCGGTTGGCTTCCGATACCGTTCGGCGGTTTTCGGCTTCTTCGTCACTTTCTGACGCTCAAGCCAGGCCGTCACAAACTCACGCGTCGGATTCGGCGCGAGTCGACGGCCGGTAAATTGTTCGAAGAGCCCTCGAACCACCCGGTCGAGCTGGGCACCGGCGGGCGTGTCGACCGCCAGCGTGGCCCCAGCGCCCTCCCACAAAAACGCCAACCGGCGTGCCTCCGACTCGTTTCGGGTCTTCGTGGATTTGCAGATCCATCGGCCTTTGGGGTTCTTGAATGACGCCCACCAGAACCCCGAATCTCCGCGTTTGTAGACCGAAGCCATTTTCGACCGTAGAAAAACGTAGAAAGACAATTGCGTCAATACCGTCCGATAACGTCACTTTTTCATAGGTAAACCGTACCACTACCTCGGTGACAGCAAGTTGCGCCGGTTCGATTCCGGCCCGCGCCTCCAAGCTCACAACCCGCTAATCTCCTATGGGATAGCGGGTTTTGTATTTAAAAACCTACCGTTTTTCAGTGACAGACTGTAGCAAGGAGCAGTTAGGGCGTATCCGGGAAATTGCGAGGCCCGTCACCGAGAGAACACCGTTGGAGCGCAAGGCGGGAGCGGCAGATTGGGCCGAGGCCCTGCCGGCCGGTCCCAACGCTGCGCGGCAGCGATGTTCTCCGGCCCGCAGGGTGAAGCTGTAGAAGGTACGGCGTGGCGTTGCAGCGCCCCGTCTTCTGTTTCACGCCGGACCGCGATATTTCAAAGACACACCCTAACCTTCACCAAAAGTTCCGGGGCCCGAGCACCTTCTCAAGACCTGGATCCGGCAACCATCTTCAGAACGCCTTTGCAGCGCGGATAGGTTGGGCAGCCCCAGAACTCGCTGCCGGGGGCGGATCGCGGCGGCGGGCACTCGTAACAGCCGCCCTCAACTCGGCCACGCTGTAGCTCGCTTGCGCGGGCACGTGGAGCAGCGGGAGTCCGGCCGAGCGAAAGACTTCGTTGACGAACTCGTCGCGCCACTGCTGCAGAATCATGGCGCGGCACCCTTCACGCCGCCCAATCCGCGCAGAGGAGTTCGGCTTGGGCTAGGACGATCTTCACGGCTTCGTCCTGAAGATCTGGCGGGTAGCCAAAGCGGTTGAGGATGCGTTTCACGATCACGCGGATCTTGGCGCGGGCACTTTCACGCAGCGTCCAGTCGATGGTGACACTCTGGCGGACCTTCGTGATGAGTTCGGTGGCGATGACCTTCAGCTTGTCGTCGCCCATCACCTGCACCGCCGAAGTGTTGGCGGCGAGAGCGTCGTAGAAGGCCTTCTCGTCCTTCGAGAGGCCCATGCGGTCAGCGGCGGTGTCGTCCTCGCGGATCTCCTTCGCCAAGTTGATCAACTCCTCGATCACCTCCTGCGTGGCGATGGCGCGGTTGTGGTAGGCGTTGAGGGTCTTCTTGAGTTTTTCCGAGAAGAGCTGGCTCTGCACGAGGTTGGTCCGCGCCCGCACCTTCAGCTCGTCCTTGAGGAGCTTCTCCAGCAGCTCGGCGGCCACGTTCTTGTGCTTCAGCCCGCGCACCTCAGCGAGGAAGTGCTCCGAGAGGATGCTGATGTCCGGCTTGGGCAGGCCGGCGGCGGTGAAGACGTCGATCACCTGCCCGTCGGTCGTGATCGCCTTGCTCACGAGCTGCCGCACCGCGGCGTCGATCTGCTCCGGCGTCTTCTGGCTCGGCCCGCTCTGCTTGTTGAGCGCGGCCTGCAACGCCTGGAAGAAGCTCACGTCATCTCGGATCGCCGTGGCCTCGTCGCTGGAGGCGCAGAGCGCGAAGGCGCGGGACAGCTCCGTGACTACCTGCACCCAGCGCTTCTTCCCTTCCTCCTGCTCCAAGATGTGTTCCTGGCCGGCCGGGATGAGGGCTAAGCGCTCTGCCGGCTTCCCGGTGGTCCACTTCGCCCAGGAGAATCCGTGCAACAGGTCGCAGGCGACGCCGTGTTTCTCCAGCAACACCGCGATGGCCTGCCGCGTGTCGTAGGTCGGATCGCCCTTGCCGCCGCTCTCCGTATAGGTGGCCAGCGCATGTTTCAGCTGGTCGGCCAGGCCGAGGTAGTCGACCACGAGGCCGCCGGGCTTGTCGCGAAAGACGCGATTCACGCGCGCGATGGCCTGCATGAGCCCGTGGCCCTGCATCGGCTTGTCGGCATACATCGTGTGCAGGCACGGCACGTCGAAACCGGTCAGCCACATGTCGCGCACGATCACGATGCGGAAGGGGTCCTTGCTGTCCTTGAACCGGTTCGCCAGCTGACGCCGTTTGTCCTTGTTGCGGATGTGCGGCTGCCACTCCGGGCCGTCGTCGGCGCTGCCGGTCATCACGACCTTCACCACGCACGCCTTGCCCTTCTCCGCCTCGCTGTCGTCGTCCTTCGCGCTGGCCCAGTCCGGGCGCAACTTGATCAACGCCGCATAGAGATCCACGCAGATGCGCCGGCTCATGCAGACGATCATCGCCTTGCCGTGCATCGCCTCGCTCCGCTTCTCGAAGTGCGCCACGAGATCGGCCGCGATCAGCGCGACGCGCTTCGGGTCGCCCACCAGCGCCTCCAACGCCGCCCACTTCGTCTTGAGCTTCTCCTTCTTGGTCTGCTCCTCGCCCTCGGTGATCTCGTCGAACTCCGCGTCGAGCTTGGGCAACGCGCTGGCGTTGAGCCCGAGCTTGGCGATGCGGCTCTCGTAGTAGATCGGCACCGTGGCCTTGTCGGTCACCGCCCGCTGGATGTCGTAGATGGAGATGTAGTCGCCGAACACCGCCCGCGTGTTCGCGTCGGTCTTTTCGATGGGCGTACCGGTGAACCCGATGAACGACGCCCCCGGCAACGCATCGCGCAGGTGCCGCGCCAAGCCGTCGATCAGGTCGTACTGCGAGCGGTGCGCCTCGTCGGCGATCACCACGATGTTCCGCCGCTCGCTCAGGCAGGGCATCTTTTCGCCCTGGGCCGGGAGAAACTTCTGGATCGTCGTGAACACCACGCCGCCGCTCGCCACCGCGAGCAGCTTGCGCAATGCCTCGCGGCTCTCCGCCTGCACCGGCATCTGCCGCAGAATCTCGTGACACCGCTGGAACTGCCCGAAGAGCTGGTCGTCGAGGTCGTTGCGGTCGGTGAGGACGACAAGCGTCGGGTTCTGCATCGCCGGGTGCAGGATCGCCCGCGCCGCATAGAACAGCATGGAAAAACTCTTGCCGCTGCCCTGCGTGTGCCAGACCACGCCCGCCCGCCGGTCGCCCGCCTTGCCACCGTGCATGCGGCCCGACCAATACGTGCCTGGATCTTCGCCGACCGCACCAGCCTCTCGCATCCCGCTCGCGCGCACCGTCTCCTCGACCGCGGCGTTCACCGCGTGGAACTGGTGGTAGCCGGCAATGATCTTGTGAATGGCGCCCGTGTCGGGGTTCTCCTCGTAGACGACGAAGTGCTGGATCAGATCGAGAAAACGCCGCCGGTCGAAAACGCCGCCAACCAAGATCTCCAGCTCTAAACTCGGCTTCGCCTTCATTCCCTCACCTCCAGCCCCTCTCCCATTGGGAGAGAGTGGCCGAAGGCCGGGTGAGGGTGGAGGGAAATCGGCATCGATTCCCCTCCATACCTTGAACCACTCCTGGTTGGCCGTGAGCGAACCGATCCGCGCCGCCGAGGGCGCGATCCAGTGAGTCTGGAGTGATCTGCGGCATGCAATATCCTTAAAGTAATCATTTTGATTAGTTCAGGTATGTTTCCGGCAGGCCTGTTTCTGCGCTCGTCGCATTCCGTACCGCGCGTTCCGCAATCCGAACCCAGACCCTGCCCCGGGCTCAATACAACCGGGGCCACCCCATCAAGCCGACTCCGTCCGCCGCTCGGCTTCTCATCCAAATTGTTCAATCGTCCCCATCGGGATGAAAACGCGGGAGGCCGAATCCCCCAAGCGCGCGAAGCCAAAGCAGGGGTCAGCATTTAAAGGGTCAAACTTTGCACTCGGCATTCGATCTCTGAACCAGCGGCACGTCTCGCGCCAGATCTACGCCGAGCTGCGAGCCTGCGATCTGTCACGAGCCCTGTTTCCTCCCTCCGCTCCGTGAACCTCGCTCCAGTCCGGTATCGTCCATCCCCGCCGGCGGCGGCGAACCCTCGCGGGAGCTCGGGCGACACGCTGCGCACCGTTGAACCCGCGCCGTCGCCGTCCCAGCCGCGCTGCACGTTGTTCCGCGCCCCCGAGTCGGCGACCGCCGATCCAGTTCACCACGGCATTAGAACGCGCGCCAGAGACCTCCGGCCTCAGCCAAGAACACCTGCCGGTTCGCCTCCACCTTGGCATATCCGTCGACCAACCCACCTTGTCCCGGCGTCGCGCAGATGTCAGCCAACGGCTGTGGCATCTGCACCACCGCGAGGTTCACACATTGGTCGGTCTCGGCTGGGACCGGTGCATTCTCCTGCATCACAGCCACGCCGCGTTCACCCAGTCGGGTCGGAGTTCGGAGTGCCACGACCAGCGCTAGCAGGGCGACCGGGGGAGAGACATGAACAGAGACGATCCTCGCCAGTAGTTCCCAATTTGGGGCAACGTATGTAGGATTTGCGCACGGCCGGGGGGAATCCGGCACGCCCTCAGCCGTGATGATGCGCTCGAGAGGCGAGCGTCGAGGGCCGGAGTTTCGGAGGCAGATCGAGAGCCCCCTCGGACAATCGCCTTGTTCACAATTGGATTGGCGCTCGCCACTCGACGCTCGACTCTCGTCTCCTAGGAAACAGCATCTGCCCTGTTTTTTCCCGTCCGGGGCAAAACGCGTTTTGCGGTGGGGGCTGCATCGTCACGTATAGAGCGGACGATCCATTTTGCGCTGCATCGGTCCGGCGGAAATCGGTCGCCGGTTGACAACCGCCCACGCGGCCGCACCTCTGGCCCCACCCACATGGAAGCCGTGCTCACCACCTTCGTCGACCTCCTCGCCGACGCCGCCCTGCCCTTCGCCGGCGGTATCCTGCTCGGCACCCTGATCGAGGTGTTCCTGCCGAAAAGCTGGTCGGACCGGTGGCTGGTGGGCGGACCGCGCTCGCTGCTGCTGGTCACTCTGGCCGGAGCAGTCCTGCCCGGCTGCGCGATGAGCGCGGTGCCGGTGGCGAAATCGCTGCGGGCGCGCGGTGCGCCGTTGGGCACCGTGGCGGCATTCCTGTTGATCGCGCCGCTGATCAGCCCGCACACCATCGCCCTCACCGCCGCGCTGATCGGGATCGGTTTCGCGGTCGCACGCATCGTGTTGCCCGTCGCCTTCACCCTGTTTTTCGGCGCTTTGGCCAACGCCTTCGGCGGGGCGAACACAGCGGGCGCTGATCGGACCGAAGAATCCGCCGAAGCCGAGAAGGAGCACTGCGACGGCGGCTGCGGCTGCGCGTGCGGCAGCACCAGGTCGCGCCCGCCGCTCGCCCGCTTCGGCCGCCAACTGCTCGCCAACCTCCGCGCACTCGTGCCGCTATTCGTCGGCAGCCTCGCCCTGGTCGCCGTGCTCACCGCCTTCGTCCAACCGACACGGATCGCCGAATACGGCGACGGCCCCCTCGCCTACCTCGTCGCGCTCGTCGCCGGCATCCCACTCTATGTGTGCGACGGCGGCGAGGCGCCGCTCACGCGCTCGCTGCTCGCCCTCGGCGTCGGGCCCGGGCCGGCGTTCACGTTCATGCTCGGATCGGTCGGCACCTGCCTTGCCACCATCACGATGGCGCTGGGCATCGTGGGCCGCCGGCTGACGTTCGCCTACGTCGTCGGCACCCTGCTGCTGGCGCTGCTCGGCGGCCTGGTCGTCGCCGCGATCCCGGCACTGCATCCGGCGATCCTCGGATCCTGAGACGCACCACCGAGTTTACCATTTTTCGCAGCTCGCCGGGTTGAGCCCGGAGAGGCGGCCGGATGCGATACCGGCTTCCCAACCCGGATATGAACAAACTGTCGCGTGCGCTCGCGCTGTCGGTCGCGCTCCTCGCCACCGTCCTTCGCCTTTCCGGCCAGGTCGTCACTCCACCCCAAGTCCACCTCGGCCAGGAAAACGGCGCGCTCGTGCTCCGTTGGACCGGTGAAAACGGTGCCCACTACTTCCTCGAAGCCTCGGCCGATCTGGAGGTCTGGCGCACGCTCTCCGGCAACCACCTCGGCAACGGGTCCGAACTGGCCGTTTCCGTTCTCGATCTGTCCCCGGCAGCACCCGCCCGCTCCTTCTGGCGCGTCACCGCGCTGCCCAACACCGGCATCGCCGTGCCCGCCACCACGACCGCGCTGACCAACACCCATGCCTCCGTCGTCCCGCAGATCGGCGTATCCTACTCGTGGACGATCTCCGGTGGCAGCTTCACCGAGCCCGATGGCGCGGCCGACATCCACTTCGTCGCCGACGCACCCGGTCTGGTCTCGCTCACCTGCACGCTCACGGACAGCACCTCCGGCTCCGTCGTCGCGACCTACTCCGCAACCGTGGCGGTCAACGGCGGAACGTTGCCGGTCCGCATCGTCGCACCAGCCTTCACCACCGCCGGCGCGACCGGGCTGACCGCGAGCGTGGAGCCGCAAGCCGGCGCGACCTACGCCTGGAGCATTGCCGGCGGCACGGTGACCGCCGGTACCGGCGCGAACCGCATCACCTTCTCCGCCGGCGCCGCCGGTACGCTCACGCTCGCGTGCAACGTGAGCCGCGCCGGGCTCGCGGCGCCCACCGCCTCCGCCTCGGTGCAGGTGCTCGATCCGAGCGCGCCGGGCTGGGAGACGCCTCTCTCCGAGACCAGTCTGCCACCGCTCCAGATCAACATCGCCGACGGCCGGCGCCAGTGGGCCTTCGCCAACATGCTGCGCACCGCCGAGGCCTGGATCTATCGCCCCGGAGCCACCGCCGCCGAGGCCCGGGAGCTCGCCAACACCGTACAGCTCGATGCCGGCGGCTGGCCGATCGGTTTCCCTGCCGGGAGCAGTATGCGCATGGAGGCGAGCTACCTCACCAGCGAGAACCTCGAGGCCGACACCCAGACCTACCTGCATGGCGTGTACGTGCTGACATGGGACGGCTCGGGCGAGGTCGAGCTCCTGTCGACCCGCAACGACGGCCAGAACGAGACGATGTTGATCGACGACCAGACCGGCGGGCGTATCGTGAAACTCATCGCAGATCCGACCAAGGGAGTCATCGTCTTCATCAACTCCTCCGACGCCTCCAACCCCGTGCGCAACATGCGCCTCTGGGCCCCGCGGACCGACGGTGCCGGACTCGATCTGACGCCAGCCTCCGACCTCGCGCGAGGCCACATCGCCGGCAGCCTCGAGCCGTTGCCCGGCGAACCGGAGCCGATGTGGCATCCGCGTTTCCTCGCGCATCTGACCGAGGCCCCCAACTACGGCGTGCTCCGCTTCATGGGCTGGCAGCAGATCAACCGGGAGAACTGGAAACACGATGTGCTCGAGTGGAGCGACCGGGCCGCCCCCGAGTATTGCTTCGGCGAATTCAATACCATCGACTCCCGCTACAACCGCTACCCCGTCGCCGCCTACCGCCAGGCGCTCGGCAAACCGTTCGAGTGGATGATCGACCTCTGCAACGAGGTGCGGAAGGACCTCTGGATCCAGGTGCCGCACATCGCCTCGCCCGAGCTCATCCGCCAGCTCGCCGACCTCTGCGCCCTCCGCCTCGATCCCGAGCTTCGCGTCTGGTTCGAATACTCGAACGAGATCTGGAACGGCTACGGCCCCTACCTCCCACAGCTCAACGCCGCCCGCCTCGCCGCCGCCCGCCACTTCGGCGTGCCGTTTGCCGATGTCACCGGCGACCAGCACGCGTGGGGCGCGGGACACCTGCAGGGCCTCGCGATCAAGGCCTTCGAGGACGAGTGGCGCGCCCTCGGCGAACCCGACGAGCGCCTGATCAACGTGCTCGCCAGCTTCGTGGCCAACTCGACCTTCAGCACCGGAGCCCTCGACGCCGCGCGGGAGATCGACCCGCACCTGCCCGAGGTCCTCGCCGTCACCAACTACTTCGGCTACGGCACCCAGGGCGACATCTACGCTTCGCACGCCTTCGGCACCAACCCCGGCGTCTGGCCCGCGTCCCTCTTCGCGCAGACCAAGGAGATCGTGCGCCGCAACCTCTACTCCACCACCGCGTCCTGGCGGGCCAGTGCCGAGGCCGCCCGTGAGGCCGGCGTGCCCCTCGTCGCGTACGAGGGTGGCCAACACATGCTGCCGATGGGCTTCGGCGACTGGAACAACCCCGCCCACCGCGACTTCATGTTCTTCAACTACGCCTTCCAGCGCAGCCCGCAGATCAAGGAGCTCTACCTCGAACACTATGCGCTCTGGAACGCCATGGGCGGCCGCACGCCGAGCCTCTTCGTCGACACCAGCGGCATGAGTTTCTGGGGCTACTGGGGCGCGAAGGAGATCGTCACGCAGACTCCCGCCGAAGCCCCGAAATGGGACGCATTCCTCACCTGGGACGCGCTCCAGGCCGGCGTGCGCGCCCCGTCCGAGCCGATCGCTTCGCGCCCCGTGCTGCCCGACCTCGTCCTCAAGGGCGAGGCGCTCGCCGCCCTCTCGACCACGATCACGGCCACCGGCGGCGACGGTACCGTGGATCTCCTGCTCGTCGGCGGCGAGCTGCCGCCGGGAGTCGCGCTCGCCGCGGCCGGCTCGGGCTCCGCCCTGCTCTCGGGCACGCCGACGACCGACGGCGTGTACCGCTTCGTGCTGCGCGCGCTCGACGCCGACCGCGACCCCGATTTCCACGCCTACACGATGACCGTCGATCCGGCCGGCGTGGGCACCAACGCGCTCGTCACGTTCAACGGTCAGGACATTCCGGGCACGGACGGCAACAACGGCTGGATCGCCCGCTACAACTGCGCCCGGGCCGAGACCGTCGACCGAAGCGCCACCACCGGCACCACGCGCCGCTACATTCCGTTCTCGCTCGCCGACGGCTCCGCCCTCTTCCGCGAGGAGGGGCTCGAAGTTCCCGGCACGCCCAACATCCTCCCGGCCACCAGCCCGCTGACGATGTACGGCGGCTGGTCGCTCTCCGCCGGCACCTACGACAACGGCACCACCTCGGCCACGCACGACGTGAGCACCTTCACCGGCCTGCGCGACCACCAGTGGTGCTCCTGGTCGGGCGACGCCACCCCCGGCCCGACCGACTTCGACGCGCTGCTGCTTTGGCGCGCCGACCAGTTCAACGCCCTCGGCGGCTCCGGCAGCTACTCGTTCGGCGACAGCTCGTCGACCTCGCTGCTCCGAGTCGACATGACGGCGCTGAACGAATACGGCGACAACGAGCTCCGCTTCGTCGTGCTCGACGGCGCCACGTACTACATCTCGGAGTCGGCCCACACGTCGCCCCACCTTGGCGACGGCTATTTCCAGCTCGAGGACTTCAACGGCTCCGCCGACACCGGCAAACGCTGGGCGGCTTTCACGCCCACCGCCGCCGACTACGCAATCCCGGACAGCGCGACGCTGACCTTCGCGGCGCACACCTTCACCGACGTGCGCGCCGTCGGCCTCGCCTACCACGGCCACCGCGACGGCTGGCACTACTCGTTCAACTTCTCGCGTTTCCTGGCTCTCGGCCAACGCGGCGATTGAGGAACGGACGATCAGCGGCGCTCGTCGTGGCGCCGCCTATGCCGCCGGCATCATCCTGAGTCATCCCTTCCTCGATGGCAACAAGCGGACCGGCTTCATCGCCGCCGCGGCATTCCTCGAGCTCAACGGTCTTGAGTTCACGGCGACGGAGGTCGATGCCGTGATCCAGACCCTGGCGCTGGCCGCCGGGGAGCGCGAGGAGGCCGGCTACGCGGCGTGGCTGAAGAAGAACTCGCGGCGGCCAAAACGCCCCGCCCGGTAAACACGGCACGGGCCGGTTCGCCGCACGCTCGCCCGACCGTGGCTTCGCGAGGGAGCCGCGCCACCGGGCAACGCGCCCGAGGATTTCCCGTCCTCCGAAATCGAAGGGTGTGCCACAATTTCAGTGACACACCCCCTCGAATTCAAGAACCGCGATCCCGTTTTCGGCCCCTCCTTCGCCTCATCTGGCCTGGGCGCGGAACTGCACCAACAGGCGCAGGAACCGCCGCGGCAGACCGCTCGTCGCCGCCTGATCCCGAAGTGTCGTCACCGAGCCGTCGTCGGCAGTGCAGGAGCCCTGCTCCACCCAGTTCACCAAGTCGTCGCTCGCCTCGAGCGTATAGAGAAGCTGGACATCGCCGGCGCGGCGGGGGAAGCGCAGCCCGGCATAGTCGGCACCGGCCTCGTTCACCGTGACAAACTCGATCGGCACCACCACCGGCCCCCGGGCCGGCAGGCCGAGCGCATAACGCATCAGGTTGCTCACCCCCGCCCCGTCGGGATCGGAGTCCGGTCCACTGATCTCGGGCCGGGCCCGCTGGCTGGGGGTGAAATTCGCATACACCCATTCGGAAAAAGTCCCCCGATCGATGCCGTTCACATGGACGGTGGCGACATCGACCGCCAACGAGAACGTGCCGCTTCCGCCGACGTGCGACGGCTGGAGCGCGAACCACTGACCTGCCAGACCGGCGGTGCCGTTGGTCCTGTCCCAAGCCAGGTAGGGCACACCGCCGTGGGCGCTGTGATAGCCATCCGACTCTGCCCGGAGCATATCTTGGGCGCGCAGGAGCAGGACGGGGATCCCCAAGAGATCCGGGGGAAGATTGCCCACCGGTGCCCAGGTCACGCCGCCGTCGGTGCTGTAGGACCAGCGCACCTCGTTCCCGAGCGGCAACAGCAGCGCGATCCCCTGCAGCGCCCCGGCATCGGGATCCGAGATGCTCGAGCCGACGATGTCGGCCACGGAGATCCCGGGATTGTCGAAGTCCGGATTCGCTTCGACCGTCGGCAACATCGGCGCGAAGGGAGTGAGCACCGGCGCGTCGTTGTTGAGCAACTCGCACGAACTTTCGTCGGTTCCCGTCGGCGTGGTTTCGGTCAACGGATTGCCCGAAAGGTCCGCGATGTCCTGCGTGGCGGCGAACGCGAAGGTCACCGTGGTGTTGATCGAATCGAGATCGCCGCCGCCGATCGACACCGCATAGGCACGTTCGCCGTCGGCCATGACATCGGTGATGCCGGCGCTGGTGCCGCCGACCACGAAGTCGCCGGCGTCGACACCGACCACGGGTTCGGAGAACTCCACCAGGAACACCACCGACGAAGCGGTGGCGGGCGAGGCCGTGGGCTCGATCCGAGTGACCGCAACCACCGTGGGCGCCACCAGGTCCGCGAGCGGAGTCGAGGTGGGATCGGCCAAGGCGGCCGTCTCGGGATCGTCGGAAAGGATGATGCCGCCCGCATGGGTCACCGTGGCCTGTTGCGCGATCTGCGTGAGCGCAGGATCGAGCGGGTCGTCGATCGTCACCTCAAAGGAAAGACGGACCGATTCACCGGGTTGGAGGGTTCCGAGCGGCACCGAAATGTCGGCACGCAGCGGAGCAAGCAAAAGACCGGCACCGAGCACCCCACCAAGGAGAACCTGTATCGAAGAGCGTTTCATTGTGAAGCAGGGTCAGTTGTTGGAGGGAGTATTGACCGACGTCGCCGAGGTGAAGGACCCATGGTCCAACGTCGCCTCGGCGGTGGCGCCAGGATTCCGTTCCACTACCTTCCCAGCGACAATGCTCGGATTCGTCGTGGCGGCGGCCAATCCGACCAGCGCAAACGTCGCAGTGTCCCGCAATCGCAGCCTGATTCCGGGGGGAGGTGGACCAACCCGCGAGATGCTCGCCGAAGTATTGTCACGGATGTCGAGCCGCAGGGTGCGCGTGTTGCGCGCTTCGATCACGGTCCCATACACCAAGTCGTAAGGGAACATCGAGTTGTTATCGGGCTCGCCCACGATGTTGCCCGTATAGGTGAGGTCCAGCGGGTTGGTGCCGCCGGCCGTAGCCGGGAGCCGGGTCACGGCGTAGAAGCCTTGGACGTCGGTGTGCTGGATCGTGTTGCCGGTCACGGCAAACCGGGCATCCGGATCGCCACACACATCGAGGACAATGCCATGCGCGTCTCGGGAGCCCGAGTCCGGGGTCGTGTCGCCGATGATGTTGTTCCGCACCACCCCGTTGATGTCCATCGCCGCCGACGATGTTGTGGTCGACCCGATGCGAATCGCACTGCTGATCGAACCGGTGAGGGTGCAGCCCTCGACCTTGCAGGTCATGGCGCCGTTGCCGTCGTGCGCGAAATCGACGCCGGTCCAGTTGTCGGTGAAGGTGCAGTTTTTCGCATCGGCCGCCAGGATCGAGCCGACGCCGCCCGAGGTGAGGAACGCACTGCCGTAGTTGTTCTGGAATGTGACACCGTCGGCCGAGACCGAGGCGTTCGCCGAGCTGGTCGTCACCACCACCAGACCGGCGCCGCCGGCCACCAAGGGCCGCGAGCCAGTGCAGCCGATGGTGCCGCGCAGAATTGTTAGCGTCGGCGACCCGGAATTCGGGGTGAAGCGGATCTGGTCCTGCTTCGAGTTCGTGAACGTGCAATCGGCAATCGTGTTGCTTCCGAGCAAATTGAAGGCGCGCAGACCGGCGCGGCTGCCGTCCATGAGTCCGCCCGTGTTGCACTGGTCCACCGCGCAGTGGGCGAGCGCCAGGGCTGTCACCTCATCGGCGCGGATGCCCGATCCGGAGCAGTTCCGGATGGTCACATACGCGAGCGACGGATACGCGGTCGAGGTCAGGCTGACCGCGCCGGTCGTGCTCGAGTTGTTCTGGATCGTACCACCGGAGGCCGGGCTGCCGTTGCCGGTGATGATCAGACCGCCGTGAGAACCGGTGTGGCCGAGCTCGATCGCGGGAACGGTACCGCCGTTGGCCGAAACGCTCAGGAAGCGGAGCCCGCCGCTGCCGATGTTCGTATTGAGAACCCTGATCGCCTGGCCGAGGGTCGTCGCGACGGTGCTGTCGTTGGCCGTGGCGGTGACCGTACCACCGCCGGTGGCGGAGAAGCCGTGGTTGATTCCAGTCGACAGGGTGAGCTTGCCGCTGAACGCCAGGGTGGCACCGGTGTTGGACTCGAGCACGACCCCCGGACCCGTCGAGGCCGTGATCGGGCACGCCAGCGAAACATCGGAACCGGTGCGATTCGTGACCCGGACGGCCGCGCCCGTACCCGTCTGGGTGATCGAGGAGTGCGAGTCGATGGAGACGGGCTGGGCGCCGCCGGCAAGTGCCACGGCGGTTCCAGAACCGGTCGCCGTCACGGCGACCGAAGACAGCGTCACCGCACCGGCACCGTTGGTCAGCACCAAGCCCTGCGCCCCCGCGGAAGGCTTGATCGCGGAATTCGCCAAGTTGAACACACCTGCGCCATTTCCGGAAATCACACTCTTGTCGGTCCCAGCGAACTCAAAACCACGCACGTCGGCGGCACCACCGGAGGACGGCAGGCTGAGCTCCGCGGAGGTCCAGACCGGAGTCCCCCCGATCGCGGGGGCGCTGCTGTAGGACGGAAGGGCGACGACGGAGGTCAACATCTCGGACTCGCCAAGCAGAGTCTGGCCTCCCTTGACCCCATAGGGGCCCGAGTACCCCGCCCCGGCATGGAAGAGCACCACGTCGCCGGAGGCGGCCGCGGTGTATCCGGCCGAGGTCACGAACGCCTCGAGCGTGTTGAACGGCGTACCCAGACGTCCATCACCCGCCGTAGCCGCGCCCGAGTCGACGAACCAGACCCGGCGGGCCACCGACAGGGTGACCTGGGCGATGCTCGGGGCGTTGAAGCCGTTGTCGACCGAGTAGAAGAACACATCGTCGCCGGTGAAGCCCGCCGGCGGATTGTAGACGAAGCTGCCATCGGCCTGCACGGTGATGTCGCCGCCGTTGGCGGTCGTCGTCGCCGCGCCCGCCGAAGCCGCGAGGGCGTCGGCCGCCGCACCGATCGCCACGACCCGGAGCGCGTCGCCCTCGTCACGGCCCGCGCCGACGAAGCTTTGGATCACGCCCTGCGACTGGTTCGGGTGGATCGCGATGTTGCCGACCAGCGGCAGGAGATCGGGCTTCGCCTGCGGCCGGGCCCCGACCGCGATCGCCGCCGTCCCTGTGCTGCCCCCGTTGGCGTTCTCGATACGAAATTGAAATGTGAACACGCCGGTGAAATCGGGCTTCGGGGTGTAGGTCAGGCTGCCGTCGGGATTCACCAGCAACTGGTGCCCGTCGACCGTCGCGAGCGCACCGGCGGCATGAGCTGCGGCATCGCCGCCCAGAGTGCCGCCGCCGAAGGTCGCGATTCCCGCCACCGGGAAGCCGAGGAAGGAGCCGCCGAGCAGCCCCTGCGCGGCGTCGCGCGAGAACGTGGCGTTGAACGCGGCGTGCCACGCGTCTCCCGGCACGCTCGCCGAGCCCGGGCCGACCGGCCGAGCCAGCGGGCTGGCGGAGACCGGGCCGCTCGCAGTGGTGTGCAACGGGGCCGCGGCGGCGACCACCACATCGGAGAGGGCAGTGGCGCCGGTGTTGGTGACGGTCAGGACATACCGCAGGGTGTCGCCCGCGCCCGCCCGGCCATCGCCGTTCTGGTCGAGCAGCAACACGTCGGTCAGACGCGCCACGGGTTCGGCCTCGGAGGTCTTGGTCGTACGGAGAAAATCAACTACCAGTTGGTCCGAATCCGCGGTGGTCGACGCCGTGAGCGTGACGGTGGAGACCTGGCCGAAGTCGGCGGCGCCGACAAAGGTCGCAAACGGGATCCGATAGAACTCGGGCACCGCCGAGGCGCCGACCGACACCGCCGCCGAGGAACGGCCGCCGGCGCTCGAAGTCACTTCGAGCCGTACCGTCGTCGGGGTCGCCGAGTAGCGCACGCCGAGCAGAAACGCGTCGTCGCCATCGGTGGTGAGAGCCACATCGCCCAGGCCGGTCGGGGCCGCGCCAGCCCAGATCGCCGACGCGCCCCCCGCACCGGTGTTGCCGGTGATCGTCAACACCCCGCCTGTCACAACAATCCGAGCACCGGAGGGCGCCGTCAGCCCGCGCACACCGCCGAGCATGCCGCCGAGGCCGAAGCCGGTCGCACCCGCGGTCACCGCCGGTTGCGGCTGGTCGAAGGTGTCGACCGAGGTTGCCGCCCGGGAAAACGGGTTGGTGGTGGCGATGGCAAACAGAACCGTCGCGGCGGCGCTCAGCCACCGGCTCGAGAAAGTGGGGATGGACATTGGGATGGGCAGTTGCTCGGCCGACGGGCGCACCTGCATCGAGGTGCGGCCGGGCGGCGGAAGCGGGTTTGCGATGGGCTCCATCGCCGCCCTTCGCGGGCACGACAGCAAGCCGATTCTCGGTTCGCGTTGTGCGAATACCGAATCCTGGCCCGGCCTCCGGGATCACGGTTGACGCGCGGCGCCGACACGGCTTGATCCGCAGTCGGACCGCTCGGCCCCATGGCATCCCCTCTCGACACAATCTCCCGCAACGACTTCACCACGCTCGAGGGCCGGAATCTGGTCCTTGAAACGCGCGGCATGAAACTCGACGCCACGTTGACCGAGGTGGGATCGCTCGGCTGCAACCGTCCCACGGAAACCGGAGGGCGCGAGTCGTTCCGTTTCGTGCTCCGCGTCGGAAACACGGTGCCGGCATCCCAAGGATGCTACACGCTCCACCACCCCCAGCTCGGACCGATCGAAGTGTTTCTGGTCCCGATCGCGCGCACTGCGGACGGGCTGCAGCTCGAAGCGGTCTTCAACTTCGCCTAGCAAAAAAACACCATGGCCGAACCGTTTCTTTCCGAGATCCGCATGATGTCCTTCACCTTCCCTCCACGGGGATGGGCGTTGTGCAACGGGCAGCTTCTCCCGATCAACCAGAACCAGGCGTTGTTCTCCCTGCTGGGCACGACCTACGGTGGCGACGGCCGGGTGAACTTCGCGCTCCCCGATCTCCGCGGCCGCGTGCCGATCCACGTGGGCTACGGACACACCCTCGGCGAGCGCGGCGGCGAACAGGCCCATACTTTGAGCATCGCCGAGATCCCGACGCACACCCACTCGCTCCAAGCCAGCCAGTCCGAGGCCACGGTGCCATCCCCGATCGGAGCTATTCCGGCGACCAGCCCGGACGCGGGCTACGCGGCCCCCACCGACCTCGACGCCATGAACGCCACCGCGCTGACGAGGGTCGGCGGCTCGCAGGCGCATCTCAACATGCAACCCTTCCTCACCCTGAGCTACTGCATCGCACTGCAGGGCATTTTCCCCTCCCCCACCTGATCTGCCATGGCCCAACCCTACGTCGGCGAAATTAGATTGTTCGCGGGCAACTTCGCCCCGGCCGGCTGGATGTTCTGCGAGGGACAGCTCCTGCCGATCTCCGAGAACGAAACGCTCTTCCAGCTCATCGGCACCACCTACGGCGGCGACGGAGAGTCGACCTTCGCCCTGCCCGACCTGCGCGGCCGAATCCCGATCCACCAGGGCAACGGCTTCATCCAGGCCGAGACCGGCGGCGTCGAGGAGGTCACGTTGACCGTGAGTCAGATCCCCGCGCACAGCCATCCGCTGCTCGCGACCAACCGCCCGGCCGACAACGTCTCGCCGGCCGGCCAGGTGTTCGCCGCCGCCCGGCCCACCGTCGATCGCTACAACCAGGAGAGCCCGTTCATGCCTCTCGCCCCGGGCACCATCGCACCGGTCGGCGGCAGCCAGCCGCACACGAACTTCCAGCCGTACCTCTGCGTCAACTACATCATCTCGCTCTTCGGCATTTTCCCCTCCCCAACCTGACCCGAGCCATGGCCGATCCCTTCGTCGCCGAAATCCGCATTTTCCCCTTCAACTTCGCGCCCAGGGGTTGGGCGTTCTGCGACGGGCAACTGCTGCCTCTTTCCCAGAACACCGCGCTGTTCTCCCTGCTGGGCACAACCTACGGCGGCAACGGCAAGTCCAACTTCGCCCTGCCCGACCTCCAGGGCCGCGCCGCCATGCATCCGGGCCAGGGTCCCGGCCTCTCCCTGCACGACCTCGGGGAGACCGGAGGTTCGGAGACCGTCTCGCTGCTCGAGTCCGAGATCCCGAGCCACAACCATGCCCTGCAGGGCAGCAACAACCAGTCCGATACCCCTTCCCCCGCCGGTAGGTTTCTCGCCCACCCGACCACGGCAGCCTACGTGCCGGCGTCCGCGGGCAATCTGGTCGCCATGGCGCCCGAGGCACTCGCCCCCACCGGCGGCGACCAGCCCCACAACAACCTGCAGCCGTACCTCACGATGTACTTCTGCATCGCGCTGCAGGGGGTCTTCCCACCCCGCACCTAGGCAAACGGATGGTCGGCTTCGGCGACTCCCGCGTCCAACATCCGGTTACGGAGGTGCGTTTCCGCCCGGTCGTCGAGGCGGACCGCGGCTTTCTTCGGGGGCTGTACGCGGCCACCCGCGAGGAGGAACTAGCTGCCGCACCCTGGCCCGTCGCGGCGAAGGAGGCCTTCCTCGACCAGCAGTTCGCCGCGCAGGACCATTCCTATCGCGCCAACTACCCCGGGGCCGAGCTGCTCGTGATTCTCGCGGGCGCAACACCCGCCGGTCGCCTCTACCTGCATGCGCGGGCGGATGAAGTCCGGATCATGGATATCGCATTGCTGCCCGCGTGGCGCCGCCGCGGCCTCGGCACCGCGATCCTGCAGGCGGTGTTGGCCCACGCACGCTCCGCCGGGCGCAGTGTCTCGATCCACGTGGAGTCGTTCAACCCGGCGCAACGCCTCTACGCGCGTCTTGGCTTCCGACCGGTCGGCCGCAACGACGTCTACGTCCTCCTCGAGTGGAGACCGGGCGCGGACCCGGTCAAACCAGTCGGTTGAAGACCGCCTCGATCCCCGGTTCGCCGTTGGCGCCCGCCTTGGGCACCACGAACATCTCGAACGCCCCCATCTGCTCGTGCGCAAAGTTGTGGCTCCCCTGCTCCGGCAGCACGCCGCTGGCCGACACGAACCACAGCGAGAAGCTCTCGGTCATCGGGCAGCAGATCTTCTCGCCGACCTTGGCCAAGACAAAGCGCACGCCCTGCGGCCCGTGGAAGACGCTCCCCAGCTCGCGAATGAACGCCGCATGGGCAAGTGCCCCGCCCGGCGCCGCCGCGGCCCCCGGGAGCACGGGAAGCGCGCGCCCCACGACGTCGAACGGACGCAGCAGCAACGACGTACCGAACAAAGCACAACCGCGGAGAAACGCACGACGAGCATTCATGGTGATGCGGGCATTCGAATGCGACCGGCCCCGGGGAAGCAACCACCGAGTCGCAAAACGGGCCAAGGATTCGATACAACGAATCAGTTGGCGCCGGCCTCGGCGTTGGCGGGCTCGACGGCAGAAGGGATCGGCTGCTCGCGCCGGTCGCTGTGCGTGCTGCGCACCGACTCCGCGATCGGAGTGAGCAGACCGGTGTCGGAGTGCGCTTCCTTGTTGAAGCGCATCGACACGGTCTTCGACACGCCGCGTTCCTGCATCGTCACGCCGTAGATCGCGTCGGCGGCGGCCACCGTGCGCTTGTTGTGCGTGATGATGATGAACTGCGAGCTGCTCACGAAACGCTTCAACAGCGTGGTGAAGCGTTCGATGTTCGACTCGTCGAGCGGCGCGTCGAGCTCGTCGAGCAAGCAGAACGGGCTGGGCTTCACGAGGTAGAGCGCGAAGAGCAGCGCCACCGCCGTGAGCGTCTTCTGGCCGCCGGAGAGCAGCGTGAGGCTGTTGAGCTTCGTGCCGGGCGGCTGCGCGATGATGTCGATGCCGCTCTCGAGCGGATCGTCCTGCGCGACGAGCTGCAGGTCGCAGTTGCCGCCGTTGAAGAGCGTCTGGAAGGTGAACGCGAAGTTCTTGCGGATCTGGGCGAAGGTGACCTCGAACTGCTTGAGCGAGGTCGCGTTGATCTCGTCGATCGCCTTCATGAGCTGATCCTTCGCAGACGTGAGATCGTCGCACTGGGTCTTGAGGAAGTCGTAGCGCTGCTTGAGCTCGGCGTACTCCTCGATGGCGACGAGGTTGACCGCGCCCATGCTGCCGAGGCGCTGGCGCAGGGCCTTCACCTCGCTGCGGGTCTGTTCCCAATTGGTCCGGTCCAGCGCCGCGAGCTGCTCCTCGGTGGGCTCGCCGCGGGGCTCCTTGGCTTTGCGGCTGCGGCGCGGTTTCGCAGGATCGGCAGCCTCGCCTCCTTCGGCGCCCTCGGCGGGCGCGACGGCGGTCTCGATCGCCTTCGGCGCGTCGTCGTCCTCGTCCTCGTCGAGATCGAGCGGCTTGATGCCCTCGGGCTCGTCGTCGGCACGCCAATACTCCAGGCGCCAGTTCACCTCGTTGAGGTCGATGGTGAACTCGCGCATGGCTTCCTCGGCGAGGAAGCGGGAGCGCGCCTTGTGCTCGGTGTAGCGGATCTCGCACTGGCTGAGCTCGCCGGCGGAGCCCTCGGCCTCGGTGCGCAGGGCGTTCTGCTCGCCCTCGACGGTGGACACCTCGACCTCGAGCTCGGCGAGCTCGCGGCGGATCGTCTCGACCTGCTCCTGCGCGACGGCCTGCGTGCGGGCGAGCTCCTCGACGCGCGCGGCGAACGACTGCTCGGAATCGTCGATCTGCTTGAGCTGCTCGCCCCACGAATCCAGTTCTCGGCGACGCTGCACGAGCAGCTCGGAAAGCTGGCCGCGGCGTTTGTCCATCTCGCCCAGGCCGCGGTCGATGATCTCGACCCGCTGGCGGCGCTCGGCGAGTTCCAGTCGGGCCATGCCGAGGGCCTCGCGCTGGTCGTCGCGGCTGATGCGGATCTCGGAAATCTTCGCCTCGTCGGCGGCGAGGGCTTCGCGCAGCTGCGCGATGGCGGTGTCGGTCTCGCCCAGGGCGGTCTGCGCGCGGGCGAAGCGGGCCTCCGCCTCCTGCCGCATCGACTCGATGCCCTGTACGTCGCGCTCGAGGCGGGCGACGCGCTGCTCGGCCTCCTCGAGCGCGCGCTGGCCGGCGCGCTCCTCGGCCTGGGCGTTGGCGACGGCGGTATTGGCTTCCTGGACCTCGTGGCGCTTGTCGGAGAGCAGCTGCTCGGCGGCGGCGAGCTCGGCGTTGATGCGCTCGATCAGCGCCTTCTGCTGGTCGTGCAGCTCCTGCTCCTTGGCGAGCTCGCGCGCAGTCTCGCGCATGTCGATCTCGCGCTGGAGAATGCCCGAGGCCGGCCGCTTCTGGTAACCGCCGAAGACCATGCCGCGGCGGTCGACCCACTCGCCCTTCGGCGTGGCGACCATGAGGAAGCTGAAGTCGGGCTGCTGCGCCCAGAACGTGAGGAACTGGTCGAGCGAGTCGGCCACGTAGCACGAGGCGAGCACGCTGTGCAACGGATGGCCGGCACAGTCGTCGGAGAAGACCGTGGTCGCCGGCCGCAGAAAGGCGGGCAGCGCCGCGGGAGCGCCGACCGGCGCCGGAGCCGGCACCTGGAGGTAGGCGCTGCCGATCTGGTCGTTCTCCAGCCGGGCGAGAATCGCCTGCGCGGTGGCGAGGTCGGCGACCTGCACGGCCTCGACGGCGGCGCCGAGCAACGCCTCGGCGGCCTTCGCGAACTCGGGCCGGAAATCGACGCCGTGGGTGAGCGCGCTGAACGCCGCGCCACCGGAGAGATCCGTGAGGCGGCCCTGGAGCAGCGCCTTCGCGCCGTCGCCAAAACCTTCCCACTTTTCCTGCAACTGCTGGAGCAGCTTCAGGCGCGCGTGCTTCTGCGCGAGACCGCGGTCGATCTCCTGCAGGCGGCGCTGGGCCTCGCGGAAGTTGCCGGTGCATTCCTGCACGCCCTTCTGCGCGTCGACGACCTCCTGCTGGAGGGTCTGCACGGTGGAGCGCGCGGTGGCGGCGACGACACGGAACTGCTCGAGTGCGACGGTCGCCTCCTCGCGCTGCGCCATCGCGCCGGCCATGTCGCCCTGCAACTGTTCGTGGCGGGCAACGGCGGTCTTCTGGTCGACCTCGAGGGCGGAGCAGTCGGTGCGCAGACGGGCGACCTTGCTCTCGAGTTCGAGCAGCTGGAACTTCTCGCGCTGCACCTGTTGCTCGAGGCGGCTGAGCTCGCCCTCGACCAAGGCCAGTTCGCGGTTCTTGGCCTGGAACGCGGAGTCGGACTCGCCGAGCAGGTTGAGCTGCATCTGGCGGTCCTGCTGGCCGCTCGTCGCCTGGTCGGAGACCTCCTTGAGCTGCATCTCGAGCTCGCCGAGATCGTCGTTGGCGGAGGCGATGCGGTCGCGCAGCCCCTGGCGTTTCACCTCGTTGAGATGGATCTGGTTGGCCGCCTGCTCGCGCTCGGAGCGCAGGTCGAAGACCGCCTGCTGCGCCTGCTGCACGCGCTGGTTGAGGTCCGCGCGGCGGGCCTTCTGCGTCTCGAGCGAGGCCTGGTGTTCCTGCAGGCGGGAGCGGCGCACCTCGGCCTCGCCGCGCAGCAGCTGCAGGCGGCCGGAGAGCTCGTCGAGCACGCCCTTGAGTTGTTGATACTGAAAGCCGTCGTGCGCGAGCGCGAGGTGGCGCAGGCGGTGGTTGAGGCGACGGAAACGCATCGCCTTCGACGCCTGGCGGCGGAGGCTGCCGATCTGGCGCCCGACCTCGGTGACGACGTCGGCCACGCGGGCGAGGTTCTGCTCGGTCAGCGAGAGCTTGCCCAAAGCCTCGCGGCGCTGCGCCTTGTAGCGGGTGATGCCGGCGGCCTCCTCGAAGACGGAGCGGCGCTCGTCGGGCTTGGAGGAGAGGATCTGGTCGATCTGGCCCTGGGCCATGATCGAGTACGAGGTCCGGCCGATGCCGGTATCCATGAAAAGCTTCTGGATGTCCTTCAGGCGGCAGGGTTGGCCGTTGAGGTGGTACTCGCTCGAACCGTCGCGGCAGACGCGGCGGGTGATCTCGACCTCGTGGAAATCCATGCCCAGCGCCTGTTCGCAGTCGGTGAGCAGCAACGAGACCTCGCACATCGAGTGCGGCTTGCGGGTGTCGGTGCCCTCGAAGATGACGTCGTGCATCTTGCCACCGCGCAGCGCCTTCGCGCTCTGCTCGCCCAATACCCAGCGGATGGAATCGGCGATATTGCTCTTACCGCAACCGTTGGGCCCGACGATGACGGTCACGCCCTGTTCGAAGCGAAGTTCGGTCGGGTCGGCGAAGCTCTTAAAACCGTGCAGTTTGAGGGCCTTTAGGTACATGCGGGAAACAAGGCCGGCGATTCAAGATCCCCCCTCCCACCCCGCAATGGGGAAGTCCGAAAACTTATTCACACCCCTTCCCAGGTTGTTCCCAAAGAGCTGTGAAGAACTTCGGCCGGAAAACAGCCCGACCCGCCCGGCCACGCGGCGGATATCGCCGACGAAATTCTGTTCCGATCGGAACAGAATTTCGTCGGTGCCTATCCTTTGCCAGAGGGAAACCTCCGAACGTTTTTGTGTTCCGGTCGGAACAAGAGAACAGCGGTGAGCCCGGTCGCGTGGGCGGCAGACCGATTCCGCGCTCGTCATTTTTCGCCGAGCGCGCGTCATTGCGTCCGCCGGTCACGCACTTCACGTTTCCCGCTTCCGATGCCCGATCCAACAGCAGTCCACTCGATGTTCGGCCGCATTGCGCGGCGCTACGACTTGGCAAACCGCCTGCTCAGCGGCGGCACCGATGTGTGGTGGCGTTGGCGGCTGCGGCGCGCAGTCGCGCGTTGCCGGCCGAAGGATGTGCTCGATCTGGCGACGGGCAGCGGCGACGTGGCCTTCGCCCTCGCCCGCGGCCTGCCGGCCGAGGTGGCGATCACAGGCATGGATTTCTGCCAGCCGATGCTGGACGAGGCCGTCGTGAAAAAGGCCCGCGATCCGCGTTACGCGAAGATCGTGTTCCAGCAAGGTGACGCGATGGCGCTGCCGTTGGGCGACGAGTCGTTCGACGTGCTCACGATCTCGTTCGGGCTGCGCAACGTGGCCGACCGCCACCAGGCGCTCGGCGAAATGCGCCGGGTGCTGCGCCCCGGCGGCATGCTATTCGTGCTCGAGTTTTCGCAGCCGTACCGCTGGTTCGCGCCGCTCTACTATTTCTATCTGCGCCGGATCCTGCCGTGGTTCGCGGCAAAGCTCACCGGCGACCAAGGCGCGTACGAATACCTTGGCGGATCGATCGCGGACTTCCCGGCGCGCCCGGCGATGTCGGAGGAGATTCTCCGGGCCGGCTTCACCGAGGTGCGGGCCAAGGCGATGACCTTCGGCATCGTGGCGTTGCACGCCGGTCGGAGATAGGAGGCACGACCGCGATGTGACGGAGCGAGCAAGCTCGCTCCCCACCGCAAGCGCCTGGAATTCCGCATCGATCGGGTCCGATGAAAACAGAACACAAGCATCCCATAGGGCGGGCACGGCTGACGCAAGGCGCTGGTGTTCAGCGTGCGGAGGGCTGACGAGAGAGGAAGGGCTTTCCTGATTTCCGGGCGTAGTCGAGAGATGGAGATTCGCGCTGCC
>JAEZUE010000093.1 GCA_023443455.1 Verrucomicrobiota bacterium | reverse complement strand
GCGCCGGGCCGGGCAGCTCGATCTCGACGCCGCCGCGCAGGCAGATCGGCTGGTCGTATTGGGAGATCTGATAGTTCTTCGGGCTGTCGGGGTAGAAGTAGTTCTTGCGGTCCCATTTGCAGACCGGAGCGATCTCGCAGCCGAGCATGAGGCCGACCCTGATGATCTTGTCGAGGGCCTCCTTGTTCATCACCGGCAGGGTGCCCGGCAGCGCGAGCACGACCGGGTCGGTGAGCGTGTTGGGCGGTTCGCCGAAGCCGGTGGCGACGCGCGTGAACATCTTCGAGCGCGTCTTGAGCTGCACATGGACCTCGAGCCCGATGACGGCTTCGTAGGCGGAGGGAGAGGAAGGAAGAGAGGTCACGGAGCGGAAAGGGTCACAGAGAGCGCTGAGAGGCGGAGGAGGTCACAGAGGCCGGAACGGGTTAACCGCAAAGAACGCAGAGCGAAGGCCCGAAAAACGAGCCAGTCACAGAGAACACTGAGGAAGAGAAGATCACAGAGATAGACGCTGGAGGCCGTCCTTGAGCAGACGGCTGCGAAAGTTGATTAGTAGCCCAACGCGACATTCGCTGAACCGGAGGTAGGTCAACACCTGAGCTTCGTGCACATCGGCAAGTGCATCGACAGCTTTCAATTCAACGACCAGCTGCTTCTCCACGAACAGGTCGAGCCGGTAAGCATCGTCGAGAAGAAGGCCCTTGTAGGTAACGGCACAGACTTTCTGCGCTTCGAACGCGACTCCGCGAAGAGTCAACTCGTACTCCAACGCGCGCTGGTAGGCAGACTCGAGCAAACCAGGGCCGAGCCATTTGTGCACTTCGATGGCAGCTCCGATAACAGCTTCCGTTAGCGAATTGATCTCAGTTTTCATCTCTGTGTCCTCCTCCCCCTCTCTGTGTTCTCTGTGACCGGTCCGATTTTCCAGGCCCTCACAACACCGGGTGCTTGGTGTGGAAGTCGTGGGCCTGCTCGTAGGCGTGGGCGATGGCGAGCAGCTCGGCTTCCTGGAACGGGCGGCCGACGATCTGCAGGCCGATCGGCAGACCCTCGGGCGAGAACCCACAGGGCACGGAGACACCGGGGAGGCCGGCGAGATTGAGCGAGATTGTGTAGATGTCGGCGAGGTACATCTCGAGCGGGTTGGCCGTCTTCTCGCCCTTCCTGAACGCCACGGTGGGCGAGGTCGGGGTGAGCAGCGCGTCGACCTCGCGGAACGCGTCCATGAAGTCCCGCCGGATCAGCGTGCGCACCTTCTGGGCACGGCCGTAGTAGGCGTCGTAGTAGCCGCTGCTGAGCACGTAGGTGCCGAGGATGATGCGGCGTTTCACCTCCGAGCCGAAGCCCTCGGCGCGGGAGTGGTGGTAGATATCGATCGCGTCGGTCGCCTTGGCGGACCGGTGCGTGTAGCGGATGCCGTCGAAGCGCGCCAGGTTCGACGACGCCTCCGCGGTCGCGATGATGTAGTAGGTGGCGACCGCATACTCGGTGTGCGGCAGCGACACCTCGCGGATCTCGCAGCCCTGCGCGCGGTACCAGGCGATCGCCTGCTCCACCGCCGCCCGCACCTCGGGCGCGAGCCCCTCGGCGAAATACTCCTTCGGCACGCCGAGCTTCCACGGGCCGCGGCGCTGCGCCAACGCGGCGCGGTAGTCCGGAATCTCGGTCCGGAACGACGTCGAATCCCGTTCGTCGTGGCCGGCGACGGCCTGCAACGTCAGCGCCACGTCCTCGACCGTACGGCCGAAGGGGCCGATCTGGTCGAGCGACGAGGCATAGGCGACCAGGCCGTAGCGGGAAACCAGGCCGTAGGTCGGCTTGAGACCGACGATGCCGCAAAGCGACGCCGGCTGGCGGATCGAGCCGCCAGTGTCGCTGCCCAACGAGACGGGCACCTGGCCGGCCGCGACCGTCGCCGCGCTGCCGCCGGAGCTGCCGCCGGGGATGCGCTCGAGATCCCACGGATTGGCGGTGGTCTTGAAGGCGGAGTTCTCGGTCGAGCTGCCCATGGCGAACTCGTCCATGTTGAGCCGGCCGAAGAGCACCGCGCCGGCGTTCTTCAACCCCAGGGCCGCGGTGGCGTCGTAGGGCGACACGAACTGCTCGAGCATGCGGCTGCCGCAGGTCAGCGGCTGGTTGCGCACGGCAATGACGTCCTTGAGCCCCACGGGGATGCCGTCGAGCGGCCCGCGCGCCTGGCCGGCGGCACGGCGCGCGTCGGAGGCGCGGGCCTGGGCGAGGATGTCGGCCTCGTCGTAGGAGAGAAACGCATTCACGCGTACATCGGTGGCGCGGACCCGCGCGAGGCAGGCCTGGGCCAGTTCGACGGCGGAGAGCTTTTGCTCGGCGAGCGCAGCGCTCAGCGCGGCGGCGGACTGGAAAACGGGATCGGACGACATGTCGAGAGCGGTTGCAGTGTCTACGGGTTGGATGCGGCGCGGCGACTACTCCACGACCTTCGGCACCGAGATCATGTTTTCACGGGAGGCAGGCGCGTTGCGCAGCACATCCTCGACCGCGAGTCCGGGCCGCGCCACGTCTTCCGCCCAGACATTGTGCACATCGAAGGCATGCGCCGTGGGCTCGACGCCCGACACGTCCGCCTGCTTGAGCTTCTCGATGTACGCGAGCACGTCGCCGAGTTGGCGGGCGAAGACCGGTTTCTCCTCCGGAGAGAGGGCGATGCGGGCGAGATTGGCGACGTAGTCGATGTCGATGTTGGGTGTTTCGGGCATGTCCGGCGGAGGTGAACCCGGAGGGTACGTTTCGCCTCTGCCGCTTTTCAACCCGGATTCCATCACGAATTCGCCACCAACGACACAAATGACGCATTCCCGCTCAAGTCATCCGGGCCATTGCCGATGGCTGATCGATCCCCACTCGACCCCGCAGCATGAAAATTCTTGTCGCCGACGACGATCGCATTGCGCGCAAAGTGCTGCGGGCATTCCTGGAGGAAGCAGGCTACGAAATCGTCGCCGCCGAAGACGGCCGACAGGCCATCGACACCCTTTCGGGCGCCGACGCGCCGCCCATCGTGATTCTCGACTGGGTCATGCCCGGCATGTCCGGGCCGGAAGTGTGCGCCAAGCTGCGGGCCGGCAACCTCGGATTCCGCCCGTACGTGCTGATGCTCAGCGCCAAAACCGACAAGACCGAGGTGGTGGCCGGCCTCGACGCCGGTGCCGACGACTTCCTCTCCAAACCCTTCAACCTCGCCGAACTCCTGGCCCGCCTGCGCGTCGCCCAGCGCATGGTCGAGTACGAGATCGAACTGCGCCGCAAACTCGTCGAACTCGAATCCCTCCAGGAACGCCACCAGCTGCTCGGAGAACTCATCGCCACGCCGACCGCTCCCGCCGACGCCGAAGCCTCCGCCGATACGGAGAAACCGCAGGCCCGCGCCCACTTCACCACCGAGCAGATCGGCTCGCTCGCCTCGATTGCCCTGGAGCAGCTGGGCGTGGGCGACGTCAACCCCGTACCCGCCCCGGTCGGCTTCCAACCTCCCCGCGTTTCCTACGCCGCCTGGGTCGCTCTCGTCGCCATCGACGAACAACGCTGGTTCGACCTCCTCATCGAGATGGAATCTCCGGTCGTCGCCAGCCTGATCGAAAAGACCCTCCACCGCCGCTCCAGCGCCAAGACACCGAAACACGTCTTCGTGGCCGAAGCCCTCACGATCGTCAGCTCGGCCCTGCGCTCCGAGCTTCGCCAGCGGACCTGCGACACCCTGATGCCCTACCTCTCCCGCGGACTCTATGTCGAACGCCCGCGGCTCGACCCGCCCGTACCCGACGACACCCGGCCCATCCATCTCGACCTCGCCGGGCACCCGCTCCGACTCACCGTAGTGGAACACGAAGCACCCCTTCGCCGGAAAAGTTCGACCCAATTGCGCCTTCACGACGTGCTCGCCGACGCCTACCCACCGCCGAAGGTCAACGAGATCCCCCTGCTCAACCGCGGCGCCATTCTCAACGAACGGTACATCGAAAAACTGTCCGCCTTCGCCGAGGCCACTTCGGAGCAGTACCCGATCCCCGTCTACGTGCCCACACCCCTGGCCGCATTCTTCAACCGCGAAGGCAGCAGCTGAGCAGCGCCCCCCCCCGGCCGGCGCACACCCGGCCGACGCCGTGCGGCACCGAACTCACCACGGCGCTACGGCTGCCCCCCCCAACCGAACGAACACCCGGCCGGACCCGGTGCGCCCCCCCTCCCGCCGCTGGGCACTTTCCCTCACTCCTTCTTTGATTTTCCGTGCGCCCGGCCGATAGGAGGGCACATCCCGAATCTTTCCCGACGCGCCCAGCACCCATGCCAGCCATGAAGGTCCTCATCGCCGAAGACGACCGCATCTCCCGCGAGATCTTGTTCCGGGCGCTCGAAAACGCGCACTACCAACCCGTGGTCGTGAGCGACGGCAACGCCGCCCTCGCCGCGCTGCTCGAGGCCGACGGCCCCCTGATCGCCCTGCTCGATTGGGTCATGCCCGGCATCGAGGGCACCGAGGTGTGCCGCCAGCTCCGTGCGGCCGCGCCGGCCATCCAGCCCTACATCATCATCGTCAGTTCGAAATTCCGGACCGGAGAAATCACCGCCGGTCTCGACGCGGGAGCCGACGACTTCATCAGCAAACCCTTCGATCCCGACGAACTCCTCGCCCGCATGCGCGTGGCGGAGCGGATCGTCGGCTATCAGGTCGCACTGCAGAAACAACTCGACCAATACGACTCGCTCGGCCGCCGCTACAGCCTGCTCGGCGAGATCGTTGCCCAACAGCTCCAGCCGCCCGTCGAAGCGCTCGATCTCCCCGCCGACCCGATCACCGAGGCCGAAAGCGCCCCGCCGCCGCTGGCGCCGGTCAACCCGCCACCGGTCTGGTTCACCCCCGGCGAGATCCAGACCCTGGTGCCCCGCGCGCTCACCGAACTGGGCCTCTCCGCCAACTCCACCGTGGCGCCGCCCGGGGAACGCGCCACCGGCGTGGCTTCCTTCACCGCGTGGGCCGGTTTCCTCGACATGGACCACAACCGTTGGATCGACCTGGTCGTCGAGATCACGCCCAAGTCGGCCGCGATCGTCTACGAGCGCGCCCTGCGCCGCAAAGCCCAGAGTCCCTCCGAAATCTGCGGCTTCCTTGCCGAGATCCAGACCGTCATCGCCACCGCACTCAAAGGCGCCCTCTTCGGCAAAGGCTGCGAGGTGGCCACGCCGCTGCTCAGTCGCGCCGAACAACGGGATCTTTGGGAGCCCGCCCTGCGCATCCCCGCCGAAAGCGAACTGTATCGCTTCGACCTCGACGGCGTGCTCTTCGACCTCGCCCTCGTCTGCTACCCCAGCGCCCCGCGCCCCCGCTCCCCCTGGGACCTGCGTCTCAACGAAATCGTTGCCGCACACTATCCGACGAACCGCCCCGCCGGCACCGCGCCCGTCGCCGAACGGGGTTCGGCCCTCACCGAGCACCTGGTCAAGCAGATCGCCAACAGTGCCGACCGCATGCCGCAGGAGGAGAACGTGCCGGTGTACGAACTCTCCCCCATCGCCCATCGGTTTCACCGCACCGGCGACGCCAAGACCCGGCTCTGAGCCACGGCATTCACCGGTGGAAGCGTCGAGGCTGCGCCGGCTCGCCCCCTTCGCCCCGCGCGCGCGGGCGGTCGGCATTCGGTCGCGTGACGAGTGACGAGCGTCGAGGGGCCGATGATAGAGGAGATCGGGCGAAGCACTCGTGATGGAAGCTCGCCACCGATGGTTTGGCGCTCGTCCCTCGACGCTCGCCTCTCGACCGCATCATCAGGCGGTCGGCCCACGCACCGCCCGCCCGCGCCGCAGCCGGGGATCCCCGACCGCGGCCCCGCGCGGCTCACTTCCGGATTGCGTACTCGGCCTTCTTGGACAACTCGTCCTGCGCCTTCTGGAAGACGGCGTTGACCTCGTCGTCGGTGAGCGTGCGGTCGGCCGCGCGGTACGCCAGCGAGAAGGCCAGGCTCTTCTTGCCCTCCGGCAGCCCCTTGCCCTGGTACACGTCGAAGAGCCGCACGTTCTCCAGCGCGACGGCGTTGCCGGCCGCCGCCCGGGCCGCCTTGGCCACATCGCGGCGCACGTTCTCGGCCACGGCCGCAGTGTCGACCACGAGCGCGATGTCGCGCAACGCGGCCGGGAAGAGGCTGAACGGCTTGAACTTCGCCCGCGGCCGCACGGCGGCGAGCCGCTCCGGCAGAAGGTGCAGAATCCCGCCGACCACCCCGCCCGAGAGCCCGAGCCGGCGCAGCATCTCCAAATTCATGAGACCACAGCGCGCCTCGAACCCGTCGGCCAGCCGGCCGAACGAGGCCGAATGCCCGGGCTGCCAGCCCGCATGCGTCGCGTCGACCGCGGCCACGCGCAGGTTCTCCAGCCCGATGCCGGCGTTGGCGGCGATGACCGCCAGGTGGCGCTTGGCGGTGTAGAAGTCGGCCGCGGCACGCTCGCGCCACTGCGTCTCCTCGCTCTCGAGCCGGATCACGAAACCGACCGAGAGGCACTCGACGATCTTGCCGTTCAGCTCGCGGAAGGTGCGACCGACCTCGAAGAGCCGCGTCGCCCCCGTGCGGCGGTCCTGGTTGAGCAGCAGGTTGTCGAGCAGCCCGGTGATGACCGTGGCACGGAGATGTGAATACTCCTCGGTGAACGGGTTCGCCAGACCGAGCGTCTGCGCCGCCGTCTCGGAGATCCACGCCGCGGTCTCCCGCCCCGAACGCTGCGAATAGTTCATGCACTCGTGGAAGTGCTGGCCGACGAGATACGCCGTCGCCGCCCGGTTGAACTCGGTGATCGGGTCGTCGGCCTCGGGCAACGCGGTCGCCACGACCGGCGCCGGCGGGATCTTCTCGCAGCCGTGCAGGCGCACGACCTCCTCGACCAGGTCGACCGCGCGGTCGAGGTCGCCGCGCCAGCTCGGCACCTTCACCGTCCACTCCACCCGTCGCGGATCCTCGGCGGCGGGGCGCTCGACGATCTCCAGCTCCAGCGACTCGAGCAGCTCGCGCATCGTCGCATCCGGGATGTCGTAGCCGGCGCGACCGCGGATCCATTCGGGCGAGGCCTCGATCTCGGTGACGGTCGCCGGCTCGCCGCCGACCTTGAAGAGCGGACCGACCAACGCGCCCCCGGCGGTCTCGACGATCAGGTCGATCGCGCGGCGCGCCGCGGGCAGCAGGCCGCAGGGGTCGACCCCGCGTTCAAAACGGTAGGAACTATCCGAAGACAAGCCGAGACGCTTGGAGGTGGCGCGGATTCCCGTGGGTTTGAAGAACGCGGACTCGAGCACCAGGTCGGTCGTGGTGGCGTCGACCTCGGCGTTGGCGCCGCCCATGATGCCGGCGACCACCAGCGGTTTCTCCGCATCGGCGATCACGAGCATGCGGCCGTCGAGCGTGCGCTCCTTCTCGTCGAGCGTGACGAGCTTCTCGCCGTCGCCCGCGCGGCGGATGATCAGCCGGCGGCCGGCGATCTTCTTCGCATCGAACGCGTGCAGCGGCTGGCCGGTCTCGAGCAGCACGAAATTGGTGACGTCGACCACGTTGTTGATCGGGCGCAGGCCGACGGCGCGCAGCGCCTCCTGCAGCCACTCGGGGCTGGGACCGATCTTCACACCGGCGATTACGTGCGCGGTGTAGAACGGGCAGTCCTCCTCGGCGACCACCGAGACGGATTCGAAGAGCTGCGGCACCGCCGGGGCGTGCGCGGCGGGCGGTGGTGTCACGAGTTCCGGATACTGGAGCGGCAGGCGGAACCACGCGGCCAGCTCGCGGGCGAGGCCGAGGTGCGAGAGGCAGTCGGGGCGGTTGGGTGTGATCTCGAGGTCGAAGACCACGTCGCCCGCGCCGAGCGCGTCGTGGATCGGGGTGCCGAGCGGCAGCGCGCCGTCGAGGAGCAGGAGGCCGCCGTGGTCGTCGCCCAGGCCGAGTTCGCGCGACGAGCACATCATGCCGGCGGAATCGACGCCGCGGATCTTGGACGCCTTGATCTTGAAGTCGCCCGGCATCACCGCGCCCGGCAGCGCCACGGGCACGCGGTTGCCCGCGTCGCAGTTGGGCGCACCGCAGACGATCTGCTGCGGTTCGCCGTCGGGGGCGACGCGCACGGTGCAGACGGAGAGCTTGTCGGCGTTGGGATGCTTGTCGCGGGAGAGGATCTCGCCGACGACGACCAGGGGGATCGGCGACAGGCCGGTGCGGATCACGCCCTCGACCTCGAAGCCGATCATGGTGAGCGCGTGGGAGATCTCGTCGACCGGGCGGTCGACGGCGACGTAGCGGCGGAGCCAGTTGAGCGAAAGTTTCATGGGAACAGCGCGTTGGGTTGTTCGTGTTGGTTGCGGCGGGCACTCAGGCGAACTGGCGGAGGAAGCGGGCGTCGTTCTGGTAGAAGTAGCGGATGTCGTCGACGCCGTAGAGCATCATCGCGATGCGCTCGATGCCCATGCCGAAGGCGTATCCACTCCATTCGTTCGGGTCGTAGCCGACCGACTCGAACACGGCCGGATCGACCATGCCGCAGCCCATGATCTCGACCCACTCCTTGCCGATCTTGCCGAGGTGCTTGGCGGAGAGGTCGACCTCGAAGCTCGGCTCGGTGTAGCCGAAGTAGTGCGGGCGGAAGCGGGTTTTGATGTCCTTGCCGAGCAACGACTGGAAGAGGTAGTCGAGGATCGCCTTGAGGTCCTTCACGGTGACGTTGCGGTCGACGTAGAGGCCCTCGAGCTGGTGGAAGTTGGCGCTGTGCGTGGCGTCGACGGTGTCGCGGCGGAACACGCGGCCGGGGGAGATGATGCGGATGGGCGGCTGCTGCTTGAGCATCGTGCGGATCTGCACCGACGAGGTGTGGGTGCGCAGCAGGTAGCGCTCCTTGGTGCGCTGCGAGACGTTGGCCACGAGCGCGTTCTCCGGCAGGTAGAACGTGTCCTGGAGGTCGCGCGCCGGGTGGTCGGGCGGGGTGTTGAGCGCGTCGAAGCAGTACCACTCGGTCTCGACCTCGGGCCCTTCGACGACGGCGAAGCCGGCCTTGCGGAAGATGCGGCAGAGCTCCTCGCGCACCAGTGTGAGCGGGTGCACCGTACCCGGGCCGGAGTCGGGCGAGGGCAGCGTGGGATCGATCGCCGGCCCGAGCTGGGCGGCGATCTCGGCCTGCTCGATGCGGGCGAGCGAGGCGTCGAGCAGGCCCTGCAGTTCGCCCTTGGTCTGGTTGATCAGCTTGCCGAGCATCGGCTTCTGCTCCTTCGGCGCCGAACCGAGCTGCTTCATGAACGCGGTCAGCTCGCCGTTGGGTCCGACATAACGGGCCTTGGCGGCTTCGAATTCGGGACGGACGCTGAGCGCGGCCAGTTCGCCGCGGGCTTTCTCGACCAGGGATTTGAGGGCGTCTTGCATGATGGAAAGGCGAAGAGTGGAACAGAACCCGAAGCGGGCAACGCAGGAAATGACGGCGGGGCGGGAACGATCCGCGGAGGCATGGTAGGGCGAGGCGTCCCGGCCGAGCCGCGGCTCACCCGGAGGGATCGCCCTGCCTCGAAATTGCGGAGACAAAAAAGGCCGGGCGACATGCGCCCGGCCTTTGTGAAAGGATTCGATGCCGACGGCTCAGGCCTTGGCGACCTTGGCCTGGAGGGCAGCGCGGGCCTGCTCGACGACGGCGGCAAACGCGGCTTCGTCGCGGATCGCCATGTCGGAGAGAACCTTGCGGTCCAGACCGATGTTGGCGGCCTTCAGGCCTTCGATGAAGCGGCTGTAGGTGATGCCGGCGTTGCGGCAAGCGGCATTCATACGCACGATCCACAGGGCGCGGGCGTTGGAGCGCTTCTTCTTGCGATCATCGTACGCGTAGAGGAGCGCGTGGCTGACTGCGTCCTTGGCGTAACGATACAGTTTGGACTTGTTGCCGAAGTAGCCCCTGGCTTGCTTCAGCATCTTTTTCCGCCGTTTGCGGGAGGCGGGACCGTTGGTGACACGAGGCATGTTATATGTGTGGTTTCGGACCGGCGGGTCGCCTGTGATGGGAGTTACCCGCCTGGTCGGTTCTTGTTTATTCCGGGATCAGAGGCCGTGCGGGAGGCTCCGGAGGAGCGCCTCGGCATGGCCGGGAGCCACAAGCTTGTCCTTCGACGCACGACGCTTCTGCTTCGTGCTCTTCGAGGCAAGCAGGTGACGGAAGCCCGGAGTGCGGCGAATCAGCTTTCCGGTGCCGGAAATTTTGAAGCGCTTGGCGATGGACTTCTTGGTCTTCTGCATGATGAGAGCCGGGCAGAAAAAGGACCGGCCCGACCGAACGCAAGGGGGAATTTCGGGCGTTTCCCACCGCCACCACACCAACGCGCTAGTCCACATCCACCGCTCGCCCGCCCTCGCGCTTGTCGTAACTGCGGAACGCAAACAGGGTCTCGCTGTCGAGGATGCCCTCGGTCTTCAACAGGGCATCGGTGATCACACATTCGATCATGTCCACCGACTCGCACTTGATGATGGCGAGCAGATCGAAGCGCCCCGAGACCGAATAGACATCGGTGATCGCCGGAATCGCGAGAATGCGCTCGGCCACACCCGTGACGGTGCGACGGTCGGTCTTCAGGAGAACAATGGCAGTTGGCATGGCCGGGAGAATGGCGCCGCGCCCCGTCCCCGCAATGCGATACCGCCCCGCCACCCGACACGGCCCTCGCGCGGCGAAGGCCGACCAATGCATCGCCCTGCAATTCCGCTCGCGCGCCGGGGCCGGACCGCGGAGAAGCCCGGACCTCCCGCCGCATGCACCGCTTCTTCACCACCGCCCGCACCCTCTTTCGGCATCGCGACTTCAACGTCCTGCTCGCCTGCAACGTCCTGCTCGGGCTCGCGTACTCGTTCGTCGGCCCGTTCATGTCGATGTTCGGCACCCGCGAGGTGAAGATGAGCGACCTGACCTTCGGCGTCTTCATGACGATCACCTCGGTCGCGTCGATCGTGCTCAGCACCGTGCTCGCCCACTGGTCCGACACCCGCTACTCGCGGCGCGCCATGCTCGTGCTCGGCGCACTGTGCGGCACCGCCGGCTACGCCGCCTACGCCTTTGTCCGCGACGTGGTCTGGCTGACCATCATCGGCTCGATCCTGCTCGGCATCTCGTCGATCAGCTTCTCGCAACTCTTCGCCCACGCCCGCGAGATGCTCAGCCGCTCCGATGTGCCGCCGACCGACACGCCCCTGTACATGAATGTGTTCCGGCTGTTCTTCGCCCTTTCCTGGACGATCGGCCCGGCCACCGCCGCCTGGGTCATGTCGGTCTTCTCCTACCAGGGCACCTTCCTCGTCGCCGCCTCGTTCTTCCTGTTCTTCCTCTTCGCGATCCTGCGCTGGGTGCCCTACGCGCCACCATTCGTCGGCAACAAGTCCGCGCAATCCATGCCGCTGCGCGTGGCCCTCACCCGCCCCGTCGTGCTCTCCCACTTCGTCGCCTTCGTGCTGATCTTCACCGCCGGCACCATCTGCATGAGCAACCTCCCACTGCTCGTCCTCGAGACACTCCACGGCACGCAACAGCAGGTCGGCATCATCTACAGCGTCGCTCCGGTGTTCGAACTGCCCTTCATGTTCTTCTTCGGCATGCTCGCCACCCGCGGCGACCACGCCCGCCTCATCCGTATCTCGTTCATTCTGTCGGTCGTGTACTACGCCGGCCTGTCGGTCGTCGGCGCGCCGTGGCACATCTACCCGCTCCAGATCGTCAGCGCCGCCGTCGTCGCGGTCACCTCCGGCGTGGCGATCACCTTCTTCCAGAACTTCCTGCCCGACCAGGTCGGCACCGCCACCAACCTCTACTCCAACGCCATGCGCATCGGCGGCACCGCCGGTTACCTGCTCTTCGGCAGCCTCGCCCAGGCCTGGGGCTACCGCATGGTCTTCGTCTTCTGCACCGCCCTGTCGGTCGCCGCGCTCGCCATCCTGCTCTGGCACCGCCACCGCGGCCCGTCCGCGGAGCAGGCCACCATCACCGCCTGAGCCTTCCGCGCGGCCGCCGATGCCGCGCGCGCCTCCTCACACAATATCCGGCGCGCTTTCGCCAATCGATGCGGGGTCACCACCACGCCCGCGGGATAGACTCCAACGCACCCGCGCTGCCTCCAGGCAACGCCTTCCGGTCAGCCTCCCCTCCTCCCCTCCGGACATGAACAACCGCCGCCGCTTCCTCAAATCCGGCCTCGCCCTCGGCGCCGCCGCCTCGCTCCTCCGCTTCGACAACCTCCTCGGAGCCGAACCCTCCGTCGCCGTCACCACCGGCGACGCCGCCACCCCGGGCGCCCCGCGCCCGATCCTTGTCGCCGTGCGCGACGGCGACCGCGTCGCGATGCTCGAGAAGGCCCTCGAGGCCCTCGGCGGCATCGGGGCCTTCGTCAAACCCGGCCAAACCGTATTGATCAAACCGAACATCGGCTGGGACGCCCCGCCCGAACGCGGCGCCAACACCCACCCCGCCATCGTCGGCCGCCTCACCGAGCTCTGCCTCGCCGCCGGCGCCAAGTCCGTCTCCATCTTCGACAACACGTGCGACCAGTGGCAGCTCACCTATGCGAACAGCGGCATCGAACAGGCCGCCCGCGACGCCGGCGCCCGCGTCGTCAACGGCAAGGACGAGACGCTCTACCGCGAGACCGCGATTCCCCACGGCGTGAAGCTCAAGAGCGCCAAGGTCCACGAGCTCGTGCTCGACTGCGACGTCTTCATCAACGTGCCCGTCCTCAAGCACCACGGCGGCGCGCAGATGACCGCCGCGATGAAGAACCTCATGGGCTGCGTCTGGAACCGCGGCGTCTACCACAAGGTCGACCTCCAGCAGACCATCGCCGACTTCCTCACCCTCCGTAAACCCGACCTCAACATCGTCGACGCCTACCACCCGATGGTGCGCAACGGCCCGCGCGGCAAATCCGTCGAGGACTGCGTCGAGATGCGCACCCTGCTCGCCTCCGCCGACCCCGTGCTCATCGACGCCGCCTCCGCCCGCCTGCTCGGCTACTCCACCGAGAAGGTCGCCCACATCGGCATCGCCGAAGGCATGAAGATCGGCTCCGCCGACATCGCCAACGCCGACGTCCGCCGCTTCAAGCTCGCCTGAGCGGACAGCCCTTCCGCCTCTCCGAAGCCGGTCGGCATCGCCGCCCGGCTTCGACGCGTGACCGCCCCCTCCCATGCGCCGCCACTGGCTCAAATACCTTCGCGTCGCCATCGCCCTGCCCGTGCTGGCGATCCTCACCGCCGCCTTCCTCGACTTCCGCGGCCTTGTACCCACACAGCTGGCACACGCACTCGCCCACGTGCAGTTCGTGCCCGCCGCCCTCGCCCTCGGCACCGGCGCCTCCCTCGTCCTCGCCGCGGCCGCCATCCTCGCCGTCACCCTCGCCCTCGGCCGCGTCTACTGCTCCGTGCTCTGCCCGCTCGGCCTCCTGCAGGACGCCGTCGCCCGCCTCGCCGCCTGGTGCCGGCGGCAACCGCTCCTCCTGCGCCACACCCGCCCCGCCACCGGGGTGCGCCAGCTCTTCCTCTGGGGCACCGTCGCCGGCATCGCCGCCGGCTGGGCCGGACTCACCCTGACGTTGCTCGACCCCTACAGCATCTTCGGCCGGATCGGCTCGATGCTCCTCCGACCGGTCGTCACCCAGCTCAACAACTGGCTCGTCGCGCCCGCCGGCGCCCTCGGCCTCGACGGCCTCTACCGCGTCGAGCCGCAATGGGCCGCCGCCGGCGCCCTCGCGCTGCCCGCCGCCACCCTCCTGCTTGTCGCCATCCTCTCGGCACGCCGCGGCCGGCTCTACTGCAACACCGTCTGCCCGGTCGGCACCCTGCTCGGCCTGCTCTCGCGCTTCGGGGCGTTCCGGCTCGAGATCGACCGCGACCGCTGCCGCCGGTGCGGCGACTGCCTGCGCGTCTGCAAGGCCCAGTGCATCGACCTGCGCCACGGCACCATCGACAACTCCCGCTGCGTCGCCTGCTTCAACTGCATCGACGCCTGCGACGAGCTCGGCATCCACCACCGCTTCAAATGGAGACCGGAAACCGGACAGAGGAAACCGGAGACGCGAGCGACGCCACCCTCCGCCGGCGATCCCCCATCGGCCATCACCCATCGCCCATCTTCCATCGCCGACGACGCCGCCTCCCGCCGCGCCTTCATCACCGGCACCGCCGCGGGCCTCGTCTCCACCACCGGGCTCGGCAGCCTGCTGCTCGCCGCCGCCCTCCCCCGACGCGACGACGAATCCTCCGACGACACCCGCCCACCGGCCGACCCGCCCAACCACGGCCGCGGCACCATCTGCCCGCCCGGCTCCGGCAGCGTCGCCCGCTTCCTCGACCGCTGCACCGCCTGCCAGCTCTGCGTGAGCGCCTGTCCCACCCACGTCCTCCAGCCCGCATTCCTTGAATACGGCCTCGGCGGCATCATGAAGCCCCGCCTCGATTTCAACCGCTCCTTCTGCAACTTCGACTGCCACCGCTGCGCCGAGGTCTGCCCCGACGGCGCCATCCTGCCGATGCCCCTGCCCGACAAGCAGCTCACCTGCCTCGGCATCGCGCACATCGACTACGCCAAGTGCATCGTGAAGGCCAACGGCACCGACTGCGCCGCCTGTTCCGAGCACTGCCCCACCCAGGCCGTCAGCACCGTGCCCCACGGCGACAACCTCCGCCTGCCCGAGATGCACCCCGAACTCTGCATCGGGTGCGGCGCCTGCGAATACGCATGTCCCGTCCGCCCGGAGCGCGCCATCGTCGTCACGGCCCGCGCCGTCCACTCCCGCGCCGAGCGCAAGATCGAGGCGCCGGCCTCCGCGCCCGTGCCCGACGACGACTTCCCGTTCTGACCCCGCGTATCCGCACGCTGGGCCCAGCCCGTCGCGGCCGGTTGCTCGTTCGTTTGCACGGGGGCGTTTCGCCCGGAAATCGGCGCCGCGGCCGGCCTTGCGCGAAAAATTGATTCGCCGCGCCCCGCCCCGCCACCTAGCCTCCGCCCCGTTTCCAACCCGCGGGGTTTCCTTCCTCACTCCCCCGCCAGCTACCGACCGACCGTGACTCGCACCACTGCCAAATCGCGTCCGAAAACGAAGGCCCGGTCCAAGGACGCCACTCCCGTGGCGCCCACTCCCCCTGTTGCCCCGGCAACGGACGAGGCCGAGACTCCGCCCCCGCCAACGGCCAGCAACCGCGTCGCCCCGGCGCCGGATCGCGAGGTCCAGCCCGAGCGCAGCACGATCAAACAATACCTCGCCGAGATCGGGAAGATCGCACTGCTCACGCCCGCCGAGGAGGTCTCGCTCGCCAAGAAGATCAAACGCGGCGACCGCGAGGCGCGAAACCACATGATCCAGGCGAACCTGCGCCTGGTCGTGAAGATCGCCCACGACTACAAGGATTTCGGCCTGCCCCTGCTCGATCTCATCAGCGAGGGCAACATCGGCCTGATCAAGGCCGTCGAACGCTTCGACCCCGCCAAGGGCGGCAAGCTCTCCACCTACGCCGCCTGGTGGATCAAGCAGTCGATCAAACGCGCGCTCGCCAACCAATCGAAGACGATCCGCCTGCCCGTCCATCTCGTCGACAAGATCTCCAAGATGCGCAAGGTCGCCACCGCCCTCACCGAGGAGTTCGGCCGCGAACCCACCGAGGAGGAGATCGCCATCGAGATGCAGATCCCGGTCAACAAGATCGCCCACATGAAGACTGTGAGCGTGCGCCCGGCCTCCCTCGACGCCCCCATCAACGACGAGGAAGGCGGCAGCCCCTTCGGCGAAATCGTCGGCGACGAAAACGCCGTCAGCCCCTACGACTCCCTCCGCGAGAAGAACATCCAGGGCGACCTGCGCGACCTGCTCGACTCCCTCGACGAACGCGAAGCCCGCATCATCAAGCTGCGCTTCGGCATCGACGGGAACAACGAGATGACCCTCGAGGAGGTCGGCAAACTCTTCAACGTCACCCGCGAACGCGTCCGCCAGCTCCAAAACCTCGCCATCTCGAAGATGCGCAAATCCATGCGCCGGATCGAGACCCAGCGCACCAAGGACGACATCGACGAGGAGCGCCGCGTGCGCGAGCGCATGGCCGTCATCCGCGACTTCATCGAGGAAAAGACCCGCAGCGGCGACGCCTGACCCCGGTGCTGCGCCGGCCTGCGCCCCGGCAGACAAGCCCCGCGCCCCAGCTCGCCTGTCTGCGGTAGGGTCGTCGCTTGCGACGCCCTCCGCCCGGCGCCTCACTCCGCCGGATACAACTCCCCGACCTTGGCGCGCACCTCCGCCAGCCACGCCGCCCGCTGCTCGGGTGTGCTCACGATCACCGAGGTGAAGTACAGCCGCTCGCCCCGTGGGATCTCGCACATCCCGAACACGCACTTCTTCCAGAGATTCTCGAGCGGGTCGCCATAGAGCGCGCGCTCGGCCTCGAGCGGCGTGTTGCCGGTGTTGAGCACCAGCGCCGCACGCACCTTGAGCAGCCCCGCCGGCCCGGGCTTGCCGTTCGCCTTCATCCGGAATTCGTAGGCCACGCCCGGGCGCACCACCCGGTCGAGCCAACCCTTCAGCACCGCCGGCGGCTGCCCCCACCAGTTCGGGTGCACGACGATCAGACCGTCCGCCGCCGCCAACTCGGCGCAACGTCGCGCGATGTCGGCGGGCAGCACCGCATCCTTGGCGAACTCCGCCGCCGACATCAGCGGATCGAAACCGTCGCTACAAAGATCCTGCACCACCGCCTCGTGGCCGAGCGCGCGCAGGCTCTCCGCGGCGGCACCGGCCAACGCATGGTTGAAACTCGAAGGATTGGGATGGGCGACGACGATGAGGACTTTCATGCAAAACCCGGATTGCAGCGCGCCGCACCCCCAGCGTCCAGCGCACGCTGCTTTTGTTTTGTCCCGGCGCGTTCGCACGGATCGGATGCCCCCGTGTTTCCCGGATTCGACGAACAACTGCGCCGCTACGCCGACGTGATCGTGCAGGTCGGCCTCAACCTGCGCCGCGGACAACGTATCCTGATCTCCGATCCCTACACCTTGCACGGCGTGTCGCGCGCCGCCGCCACGTTGGTCGACGCGGTCGCCGCCGCCGCCCGGACCGCCGGAGCCGCGGGCGTCGAAGTCCTCTGGGGCGACGAAGCCGTCTGGCGCCACGCCGCCCACGACTGGCCGCACGCCCCCTTCATCGCGACGATCGAGCAGAACGCGCGCCGCATCACCGAGTCCATCGCCCGCGGCGACGCCCTCGTGTTCCTCGAAACCGCCAACCCCGGCCTCGGCGCCGGCCTCCCGGCCGCCGGCGTGGCCGGCCTGCGACACCACGGCACGCTGGCCTACGCGAGCTTCGCCCCCGCTCTTCTCTCCGGCGCCACCAACTGGACCGCCGCCCCCGCCCCGACCCCACCCTGGGCCGACACCGTCTTCGCCGACCTTCCGGCCGCCGACCGCCCCGCGGCGCTCTGGTCCGCCGTGTTCGCCGCCTGCCGCTGCCACGACGCCGACCCGATCGCGGCCTGGCGTATCCACCTCTCCGCACTCGAGCAACACCGCGACCACCTCGACCGCCAACGCCTCGTCGCGGTCCGCCTGCGCGGCCCCGGCACCGATCTCCGCCTCGCCCTGCATCCCGCCCATCGCTGGTGCACCGCGGTGCTCGCCACCCGCGACGCACGCCCGTTCGTGCCGAACCTGCCCACCGACGAGATCTTCACCGCCCCGCACCCCGGCTCCGCCTCCGGCCGGCTTCGCGTGGCCCGCCCGATCACCCACGGCGGCACCACGATCGCGGGGATCGAGCTCCGTTTCCGCGACGGCCTTGTCGTCGAAGCACGGGCACAGACGGGCCGGGAGGTCCTCGCCCGTCTGCTCGCCACCGACCCGGGCGCGCTCCGGTTGGGCGAGGTGGCGTTGGTCCCCCAGCCCACGGCCATCGCCCACACCGGTCGGGTCTTCCACAACGCCCTGCTCGACGAAAACGCCTTGCCGCACCTCGCCCTCGGCGACGCCTACGAATTCACCGCGCCGGGCCACCCCGTAAACCACAGCCTGCTCCACCTCGACCTCCCCGTGGAAGCCGAGCTCGAGCTGATCCCGTAGGGCAAAATTCCCGACCGGCGCCTCCTCGACCCCGTCCGCACCCCGAGCCCAATCCAACACCCGCCGGCTCGGAGGCCGGCCCCACACCCGTCCGGCACGCTCACGCGTGGCGCAGGCGTCCCTGCCTGCGTTCCCCAGCTCCGCCCGGGCCCCGGACCCGGGTCCGAGCCCGACGCGACGCGTCGCAGACCGGTCCTCCTTCGCCGGCATGCCGACCCGTAGGTCCATGTCTCCGACTGGACCCTCGCGACTCCGCCCGCTCCCGGGCCCAATCCAACACCCGCCGGCTCGGAGGCCGGCCCCACACCCGTCCGGCACGCTCACGCGTGGCGCAGGCGTCCCTGCCTGCGTTCCCCAGCTCCGCCCGCGCCCCGGGCCCGAGCCTGACGCGACCCGTCGCAGACCAGTCCTCCTTCGCCAGCATGCCGACCCGTAGGTCCATGTCTCCGACTGGACCCTCCCGACTCCGCCCGCTCCCGGGCCCGAGCCCGA
>JAEZUE010000091.1 GCA_023443455.1 Verrucomicrobiota bacterium | reverse complement strand
TCGGGCTCGGGCCCGGGAGCGGGCGGAGTCGGGAGGGTCCAGTCGGAGACATGGACCTACGGGTCGGCATGCTGGCGAAGGAGGACTGGTCTGCGACGGGTCGCGTCAGGCTCGGGCCCGGGGCGCGTGTGTGGCTGGGGTTTGGGGGCGGACAGGGATGCCGGGAAAAATAGCGTGACGACCGTCACGCTATTTTTCCCGGGGCTCGGATGGGTGTCGGGCGTTGCGCCGGGGGCGGGCATGGGTAGTTGTCTTCGGATAATGAACACGAACGACACGATCGGCCGGGTGCTCCAGGAACGTTTCGGTTTCCCGGCCTTCCGGGCGGGGCAGGAGGCGGTGATCGGCCAGCTGTTGGCGGGAAACTCGGCGCTGGCGGTGTTTCCGACCGGAAGCGGGAAGAGCCTGTGCTACCAGCTGCCGGCGCTGCTGCTGGAGGGGCTGACCGTGGTGGTGTCGCCGTTGATCGCGCTGATGAAGGACCAGGTGGATTTCCTGCAGTCGCGCGGCATCGCGGCGGCGCGGCTGGATTCCTCGGTGAGCCGCGAGGCCTTCGAGGAGATCCAGACGGGGCTGCGGGAAAGGCGACTGAAGCTGCTCTACGTGGCGCCGGAGCGTTTCTCGAACGAGCGGTTCCTCGCGCGGCTGAAGTCGTTGCGGATCGACCTGCTCGTCGTCGACGAGGCGCACTGCATCTCGGAGTGGGGCCACAACTTCCGGCCCGACTACCTCAAGCTCGCACGCTACGCGCGGGAGCTGCGGGCCGGGCGCGTGCTCGCCCTCACGGCGACGGCCACGCCGACGGTGGCGGCCGACATCTGCCGGGAGTTCGGCATCGCGCCGGAGGCGCACGTGAACACCGGCTTCCATCGGCCGAACCTGACGTTGTGCGCGACCGCGTGCGGCGCCGGGGAGCGCCTCGGGCTGCTCATCGCGCGGTTGAAGGCGCGGCCGCCCGGGCCGACGATCGTGTATGTGACGCTGCAGAAGACGGCGGAGCAGGTGGCCGCGGCGCTGGCCGAGGCGGGGTTCGCGGCGGAGGGGTACCACGCCGGGATGGAGGCGGAGGTGCGCGAGGCCGTGCAGAACCGATTCATGGCGGCGGAGCGCGCGGTCGTCGTCGCCACGATCGCGTTCGGCATGGGTATCGACAAATCGGACATTCGGGCGGTGTACCACTACAACCTGCCGAAGAGCTTGGAGAACTACGCGCAGGAGATCGGGCGGGCGGGGCGGGACGGGGCGGCATCGCACTGCGAGCTGTTCGCGGCGGCGGAGGATCTCACGGTGTTGGAGAATTTCACCTACGGAGACACGCCCACGCCGGAGGCGCTGCGCGACCTGCTGAAGGAGCTGCTGCAGGGGCGGGCGGCGGGCGAGGTGTTCGACATCTCGGCGTACGAGCTCTCGGCCCGCCACGACATCCGCCAGCTGGTGGTGTCGACCGCGCTCACCTATCTGGAGCTCGACGGGTTGATCGAGGCGACCGCGCCGTTCTACACGAGCTACCAATGGCAGTACCGCCGGCCGGTGGCGGAAATCCTCGCGCGGTTCGACGAGCCGCGGCGGGAGTTCCTCGAACGCCTCTTCGCGTGTGCGAAGGCGGGCCGGGTGTGGAGCACGGTGGTGCTCGCGGACGCAGCCGCAGCGCTTGGCGGCGAGCGCGAACGGCTGGTCAAGGCGCTCGGGTATCTGGAGGAGAAGGGCGACATCGAACTGCGCGCGGCCGGGGTGCGGCAGGGCTACCGCGTGGTGGGCGTGCCGGAGGATCTCGCGGCGGTGTGGCGCGAGCTGCGGCGGCGTTTCGCGAAGCGCGAGGCGGGCGACATCGCCCGGGTGGCCGGTGTGGCGGCGCTGGTCGGCGGGGAGGGCTGCCTGGTGCGGCGTCTGCTGGCCTATTTCGGGGAGGAGCTCGGGCGGGACTGCGGGCATTGCGGGCCGTGCGCGGGCGCGCCGCCAGTGGTGCTCGAGCGCGGGGAGCCGGTATTGGACTGGCCGGCAGCGGAGCTGGCGGCGCTGCGTGCGCAGCAGCCGCGGGAGCTGGGCGGGGCGCGGCAGGCCGCGCGGTTCCTGTGCGGGATCGCCTCGCCGGCGTTGGCGGCGGCGAGGCTCACGCGGCATCCGCTATTCGGATGCGCATCCCGGGTGTCGTTCGCCGCGGTGCTGGCGGCGGCGGAGGAAAGGGGGTGACGAAACCGGAGAGCGGAAGGCGGAAACGGATGGCAGAGCGGGGAACGCGGAACGGCCGGGGAGCGGGTTGTATCGGGGACCGCAGGCAGGGACGCCTGCGCCACGCGTGAGCATGCCGGACGGGTGTGGCGCCGGCCTCCGTGCCGGCGCGGTTGGGCTGGGGCCGGGGAGCGGGAGAGTAATCGGAAACCGGAGGGCGGAAACCGGAAACGGATGGCGGAGCGGGGAACTCGGAACTCGGAACGGGGAACGCGGAACGGGAGGGAAAGATCGGGCCGGGGAGCGAGTGGGGGCGGGGACCGCAGGCAGGGAAAAATAGCGTGACGGTCGTCACGCTATTTTTCCTCGATTCGGATGGAGGGCCGGAAGCGGCGCCGGCCTCCGTGCCGGCGAGGGCGGGTCACGCTGAAGGGAACTGTGGATACAGAAGAAAGGCCGGCGTGGGGACGCCGGCCCGGGAGGGATAGGAGAGGTCCGGGCGGGTTCAGTCGCCGAACTTGTAGTGGAAATTCCCTGCGACGAATTTCCCGTGGTCGACGGCGGGCACGAAGATGCCGTTGTGCAGGGCGGTCGTGATGGGGACGACGAGATCCTCGGGGATCTGGGCGCCGCTGGCGATGGAGACGCCGGTGACCTTGCCCTCGGCGGAGATGTAGACGGTGGCGGCGAAGGTGCCGACGCCGAGTTCGCGGAGTTTGGCGCCGTTGAGCGGGTCGCCGACCAGCATCGGGTCGGCCTTGTCGGCGGCGTGGAGCGCGGGTTGCACGGCCTTCCAATAGTGGAGTCGGGGCGCGACACCCTGGGGGTTGTCGAGCGGGAGCAGATCGAGGATGCCGCGAAACTTCGCGAAAAACGCGCGGATCTGCTCGTCGTCTTCACCCTTCGTCAGGTCGAGGGGGACTCCGTTGCTGTTGGCGATGACCAGGCCGTAGCCCCAGGCCGGGACGATGCGGCGGATGTAGTCCATGCTGCCCTGCGAATCGAGGTCGGAGACGAGGTAGGGCACCTTCATCTGGGCGGCCATCTTGGTATGGTCCTGAAAGCTGTGCTTGATGCCGAACATGTAGCCCTCGACCAGCCCGGGGTAGTTGCGCTTCAACTCCGAGAACTGCCAGTTGGAGCGGCCGAGCAGGCCCCAGGATTCGCCGATGCCGTTGCCCGCATAGAAGAGGGCGTAGAAGCGCGGCTCCGGGCGGCCCTTGAGGTCGACGCTCACGAGTTTGTCGCCGTCGACCTTCATGGCGTGGCCGTAGATCTCGTAGCCGATGTCGGTCTGCGATTCGGCCCAGTCGGCCGCCGGTGTAGCGACTTTCTGGAGCGCGGTGGCGAAGCGCACGCAGTCGGCCGGGGCGAGGAGGTTGAGCGGGAGGAGCCGGCCGCTCTTGTCGGGCATCTTGAAGAGCGCGAACGGCCCGACGACCTCGGCGGGTTCGGCCTTGAACGGTTCTCCCTGGGTTGGGGCCCATTTTTCCATTTTGGCGAAACCGGTGGAAATCAGGGCGAGGGCGGCTGCGAACAACGCGCAGCGCTTCATTGGGGTGAGGCGGTTGTGCATGACGGGGGGAAGTGCGGCCAGCACGACAGATTTCGCGGGAAAACGCAATGCCGCGGGCCCCGGGCCGCGTCGTGAAGTTGCCCGACACCCGCGCCGTCGGGCGGCGCGGGTTGCCCGGCCCGCCGTCAGTTCCCGCTGGCGAGCAGACGGCGTACTTCCGGTTCCAGCACATCGGCCCAGCGGCGGTAGCCTTCGGGCGTGGGGTGGAGGCCGTCGGCCATCACGGCGGTCGAGATCGAGCCGTCGGGCTCGAGAAAGCGTGCGCCAATGTCGCGGAAGAGGACCTTGCCGTCGAGGCCGTCGAGGGCGCGGAGCTGGTGGTTGACCGCGGCGACTCGGGTGCGGATTTCGGCGGAGGGCGATGCGTCGCAGGGGAAGATGCCGTGGAGAAGAATCGTGGCGTCGGGGTAGCCGGTGCGGAGGCGGCCGAGGATGGCCTTGATGCCGCGCACGACCTCGTCGGCGGTGGCGTTCTCGCGGCCGAGGTTGTTGGTGCCGATCAGCAGCACGACCAGCTTCGGGCGGAGCGTGCCGATGGCGCCGTGGTCGAGGCGCCAGAGCAGGTTTTGCGTCGTGTCGCCGCCGATGCCGAAGTTGGCCGCACGCAGGGGCTCGAAACGTTTTTTCCACTCGATGCCCTCGTTCCATTCCCAGCCTTCGGTGATCGAGTCGCCGACGAAGACGATGTCGATCCCGCCCTGTTGGGCGATGGCGACATCGGCGGCGTGTTTTTCCTGCCACGTGGCGACCGACATCCAGTCGTAATCGACGGTGCGCGGCTCCGCGGTGGCGGCGTCGGTGGCGTGGGCGAGGGAGGTCGCGGAGGCGGCAAGCATGGCGAGGGAGAGAAACAGGGGGAAACGGCTCATGGGATAGGGTGCGAGGTGTGCCCGAGGTGGCGGTCGGGATCAACCCAACAGCGCGCTTCCCCTGCGAAAGCATGACAGGGGAAAGACGCAAATTCATGTTCCGACCGGGACATGAATTTGCGTTTTTTTTGGGGCGCGGCGGGTGTGGGCGTGGCGCTGGGGAGCGGGCGGAGCCGGGCAACGCAGGCAGGGACGCCTGCGCCACGGGTTGGCATGCCGGACGGGTGTGGCGCCGGCCTCCGTGCCGGCGAGGTCGGGCTCGGGCCCGGGAGCGGGCGGAGTCGGGAGGGTCCAGTCGGAGACATGGACCTACGGGTCGGCATGCTGGCGAAGGAGGACTG
>JAEZUE010000069.1 GCA_023443455.1 Verrucomicrobiota bacterium | reverse complement strand
GAAGCGGGCGTCTGCGCTTGATGCACTCGGCGCCACAACCGAAGTCACGATCTCCAACGGGAAACTCATCGTGCCCGTGGGAGTCACGCCGGTCTATCTGACCGAGGCACCGTAGGACGAGGCGCCGTACCGCTGGAGTCCCGAAGATTTTCCGATCCGCCGCCCGGGATGTTCCGTTGTAGGTTCCCGAAATCATGACCGCTGTCCGCATAGAACCCGTTTCCTGGCGACGCTGGGGCGAGGAGATCGAGCCCGAGGCGATCGCGCAGATCGAACGCGCGTGCCGGTTGCCCGTGGCCGTCCGGGGTGCGCTTATGCCGGATGCGCATGTGGGCTACGGGCTGCCGATCGGCGGCGTGCTCGCGGCCGAGGGGGCCGTGATTCCGTACGCGGTCGGCGTCGACATCGCCTGCCGCATGAAGCTCAGCGTGCTCGATCTGCCGCTGGACTGGCTGGAGCGCCACGCGCACGACCTCGCCCGCGCGATCGAGGTCGAGACTCGGTTCGGCGTGGGCGCCACCTTCGAGAAGATCCGGCGCGAGCACCCGGTCATGGATGAGGACTGGGCGGTGAGCCCGATCACGCGTTCGCACCGCGACAAGGCCTGGGCGCAGCTCGGCACCAGCGGCAGCGGCAACCATTTCGTGGAGTTCGGCCGGCTCACGATCACCGACGGCGCGGCCGGCCTGCCACCCGGCGAGTACCTCGCGTTGCTCAGCCACAGCGGCAGCCGCGGTACCGGCGCGGCGATCTGCGAACACTATTCCCGTGTCGCGGAAAAGCGGTTGCGCGATCTCCCGCGCGAGTTCTCGCGGCTCGCCTGGCTGGAACTCGATTCAGCCGAGGGGCAGGAATATTGGGCCGCGATGGAGCTGATGGGGCGCTACGCCTCGGCCAACCACGCACTCATCCACCGCCACATCGCCAAACACCTCAAGTCTCACGTACTGCTCTCGCTCGAGAACCACCACAACTTCGCATGGAAGGAGTGGCACGACGGGCGCGACGTGATCGTGCACCGCAAGGGTGCCACCCCCGCCGGCGCCGGTGTGCTCGGCGTAATTCCCGGCTCGATGGCCTCGCCCGGCTTCGTCGTGCGCGGCCTCGGCAACGCCGCTTCGCTCAATTCCGCCGCTCATGGCGCCGGACGCACGATGAGCCGCAAGCGCGCCCACGAGACCTTCACGTGGAAACAAGTGCGACCGCTGCTCGAGGAGCGCGGCGTTACGCTTCTCTCCGCCGGCATCGACGAGGTGCCCGGCGTCTACAAGGACATCGAGCAGGTGATGGCCGCACAGGCCGACCTCGTCGAGGTGCTCGCCCGGTTCGACCCGCACATCGTGAAGATGGCCGGCGCGGGCGAGCGGCCGGAGGATTGAGTGGCGGTCATGCCGTCGTTGTGGGGTGCGAGCTTGCTCGCACCGCGTGGCGAGAATGACGTCCCACGGGCTGAGCAAGCTCAGCCCCTACAACCGGAGGTACGCGCACGGCAGAGCGAATCCCGCGCCCCCCGGCAAACCCGGCTCGGCGGGACGCCTCGCCCTACCTTGCGGCGCGGGGTCCCGATGCCCGCACGCCTACTTCGCGTGCTCGATCAGCTCGACCTCGTAGCCCTCGGGCGCATCGATGAAGGCGATGACCGAACCGGAGCCGGTCTTGGTCGGGCCGTCCGACAGCGCGTAGCCCTTCTTCGCCAACTCGGCCGCGAAGACCTCGAGGTTCTCCACCTCGAACGCGAGGTGCATGAGGTCGGGCTGCACCGCCACAGGCTCGGCACCAGGCGGCATCTGGCAGAGTTCGATCTCCTCCTCGCTGGCCGGCGTGCGCACGAACACGAGCTGGGCCCCGCGGGGCGAGGTGATGCGGCGCGAGACCTCGAGACCGAGCGCCTCCTGGTAGAATTTCACGGAGCGCTCGATGTCGTTCACGCGCATCCGGGTATGAAGCAGTTTGCCAACTTTCATGATGAGGTGGGCCAGAACATGCGTCCGCCCAGCTTTGGCAAATTCACAGTGTGGAAAGTCCCCCGGGGCCGCCCTGCGCCGGGGGACATTTCTCCTTCGGATGTCGCGATCGGGGCCGATAGCTCGGGGACTCCGCTTTCGTCATGCGAATCTCCGCACTCTGGCCCGCCGCCCTGTTCGCCGCCGCCGTGCCGCTTTCGGCGCGCGTGCTCACCACCGCCAACCCCGCCGCATCGATCGAGATCACCGGCGAATGCACCGCCGAGCAAACCTCGCCGAGCGACTGGTCGATCCGCTCCGCCGACGGCAACGCCGCCATCACATTCTCGATCCGGCCCCTCGCCGCGCGGGGCGGCCCGTACGCCGATGCCAAGACGGCCGCGGCCACCCTCGCCGCCGATGTGGTCGAGGACCTCGGAGCCCGGGCGCTCGAACAGGAGAACCGCCGCATCGGGGAGCACGAGTGCCGCCTGCTGTCGTTCGTCTGGGCAAACGAAGGGGTCGATTTCCGGAACACCGAGGTCTTCATCGAGGACGGCGGACATCTCTTCAACCTCACCCTCGTGGCGCCGCGCGACTTCGCCGACATCTACACCCCCGAGTTCCTCGACATCGTCTCCTCGCTGCACATCGGCACCGAAGGGCCGTACACCACCTACACCGCCACGACGCTCGGCCTGCAGATTCCCGTGCCGCGGAACTGGCGAAAACACGAGAAGGACGACCGGGTGCTCTGGTACGAGACCGCCCGGGGCGACGACTCGTCGTTGCTGGTCCAGGCTGTCCCCGCCCCGACCGGGGACGAGTCGCCCGCCGTGGCCGTCACGCTGTTGCTGCATCAGGGCCTGTCCAAGAACCCGGAGTACTCCGAACTCAAGGTCCACGGAAAATCCCACGTCAACGATCTCGACCTCTACATCCTGAGCGCCCGCCGCACCGCCGGGAAAGTGCCGGGCAAGGAGGTGTTCATCCAGATCGACCGCGGGCAAACCGTCGCCGCGATCAACCTCACCCTCTCCGCCGGCCACGAAGATCACTGGTCCGACTATGTGGCCCAGCTCATCACCGGAATCACGCCGCTCGCAGCGGCGCCCGACGACGCCCGCGCAGCCACGATCATCGGCACGGTGCGCGACGCACGCGGCCTGGTCGCGAGCGCGGTGCGCGTCACGCTCACGCTCGTCACCCGATTCGATCCACTCGAGGGCGCGGTGGTCGCCCAAACGAGCACCGACGACAGAGGCGGCTACTCGTTCACAGCCGATCCGCGTTTCGCGTATCTGGTCCACGCCGGGGACGGCCCCGAGGCATTCAACGCGGGCAGCGGCGCAGCCGGCCGACGTTTCGTCGACCTCGCCCGCGAGGACACGCCGCCGGTCCTCGACATCACCCTCCACCGCCAACGTTGACCGGAGCCTCCGCCATGTCCCGCCTCCGTATTCTAGGTTCAACCATCGGGCTGGTCGCCCTGGTCTCATCCGCACCCGCCGCCGCCAAGGAGCGCCAGTCGCTCGACGACGACCTGCGCTACTACGCCGAACAGGCGCGTTCCCGAGCCGACGACCTCAAGGCCCAGCGCGAACGCTATGCCGCCTACGCCGACAAGCCCGGCGATCCGTTCGCCCAGAAGTACGCCGCGCTGACGAGACAGATCGAAGAAGCCGAGAAGTCGGCGGCCAAGTACCAGCAGTTCGTCGGCGTCGACACCGGCACCATGTCCGTGATCAAGGACGCCGCCCGCATGACCCAGGATGACATTCTGGAGATGAACCGGTTGCTGATGGACAACTGGGCGGTCTGGCTGGAAGACGCGCTCAGCGGCAACTGGACCAACCTGGTGAAGACCGGCTACGACACGATGTTCCGCCAGAAGGTGCGCAAGCAGATCCGCGAAGCACTCGGCGTGTCCGACACGGTCGCGCCGCTCGAAGCCTACCTCATGGACCTCGCGCTCGGGGTGGAGACGAAGGACAACGCCACCATCGCCACCGAGTGGTTCTGCAAGCAGGCCGGGCTCTCGCCCGCGGATCTGAAGAAGTCGCCGCAAGAGATCGCCGAGCTCGTCGCGCTGCGGCGCATCAATCTCGATCCCGCCACGATCGAAACGCTCGCCGAGCTCTCGGTCGCGCCGGGCACGCTCGACATCGACTGGGAGAAGGCGCGGGAGATGGCCTTCGAAAAGGCGACGAGCAAGGGGCTCGAGAAGTTGAAATCGAAGTACGCCGACGAGGCCAAGCGGCAGTTCCAACAACGCATGACGAAAGAGCTCGGCGACATGGCCTACGCCACCGATTCGCTGGCCGAGCAGGTGCGGGACAGCGCCCTCGCAAAAGTCGGCGACGCAATCGACGCCACCCAGTTCGCCACCGACATCGCCCAGAAGATCTACGAGTGGAGCCAGGCGGATTTCGGCCCGGTATTCGAGGGAGTGAAGCAGTACCGTTCATTGCTCCAGAAGGCCACGGGCCAGCCCGCGACCTGGGAAGAGGCGTTCGTCGCCTGGCAGGCGCGCAGCAAGTTCGCTGGCTCGAAGAAGACCGCGCCCGCCGAGAAGGCGGTCGTGGAAAACACGAAGCCGATCCTGTTGAGCACGCTGGTCGTGGGCGGCTCGTTGGACAAGGGGCGTGTGACCATGAGGCTCGAGACCACCTGGCGCGCACTGACCCGCGACCCGGCAGGCTTCGGCGGCTTCGTGAAGTTGACCCGCGAAGACGTCACACTCGCCGAGCGCATCCCGCTCGAGGCGACCAAGAGCGCCAAGACCGTCGACCACCCGTACACGATGCTCAACGATCCGAAGACCGGGAAACAGGCCCGGGCGGAATACGAGGTGGTGACCGTGCATACCTTCACCGACGACCTGCAGGCGTATCAAAAGGAGCCGGTGCCGCTCCGCTATTGGGACTACGAGTTCATCTGGGAAAAGATCAACGACCTGGGGGCGACGGAGCGGATCGGGCAGGCGCCGTTCACCCCGCGGTTCTCGATCAGCCTGGTCGCCAACAATCCATCACAAGCCATCGCGCTCCACGAGCGCGAACTGACCGAGGCCGAACGCGGCGCCGCCGTGGCCAAGGTCGACGACTCGCTCACGGCCGGCCCGGTCGATCCCATCCCGTGGATACCACCGGCCAACACCGTCGTCGTGCGCAGCGGCGACACCGAGAATCTGTTCCTCCGCGACGAACGCGGCCGGGACCTGCCGATCGGCACCCGCATGTACGACGACTCCGGCAAGTTGACCTACCAGAAGATCGAGATCGACGGCCGGTTGCAGGGATTGGTCCTCACCGCGCGTGGCCACGAATGGTACCACAACGGAGTGCAGCACGGCCCCTTCGAACTCGCGGGCCGCAAGGGCGCCTACCGCCACGGCCTGCTGCACGGTCCGTGGGAGGAGCGACGCGGTCCCGAGAAAACCCTCCACGAAACCCGTACCTACATCGACGGCCAGCGCGACGGCGAGAGCACCGTCTACCAGCCGGACGGCGCCACCCCGCTCTCGATCCTAATCTTCGACCACGGCACCTTGCTCCCGCCCCAGCGCTTCTTCGACAAGAACGGCCAGCTCAAGGAGGAGTACTGCTTCGATGCCCGCGTGCCCGCGGCCGAAAACGCCGAGGAGGTGGAGCTGCCGTTCGAGCACCCGAAAACGGGCTCGCTGGACGGCACCGTCCAGAAGTTCCGCGACGGCATCCTCATCGAGAAAACGCCATACCGCGCCGGCGTGAAAAACGGCGTGGAGACCAAAGGCCCCCCGGAGAGCCGCCGCGAAACCGCCTATCGCGACGGAGTCATCCACGGGTTGGTGCGCGAGTACGCGCGAGGCCTGCTCACCAAGGAGGACGAATACGTCGCCGGCCAGCTCGCCGTCCGGCGCGTATTCCGCGAGGTGAAAGGCGAAAGCCGGCTCCAGACCGAGGATCTCTACCGCAACGACAAACGCCACGGCACCTGCCGCAGCTTCGCCCTGGAAACAGGCGCGGTGGCCTACGAACACGAGTATGTCGACGGCGAGAAGGTACGCGCCCGGGACGGCACGACCTTCACCGAGTATCAGGCCGGCATACCGACAATCATCACCGAATACTACACGCTCGGCGGCCAAGTGAAGCAGGTGAAACGGTTCCGCCCGGATGGCACCTGGGACGCCACCCGCTACTTCGAGAACGGCACGCTGCGGGAAGAGGCCCACTGCGGCAGCGTGAAATTCGGCGGAGGCACAGCGGAGACCTACGTCGGCAAGCGCGTCACGTACCACGAGGACGGCACCAAGAAGCTCGAGGCCCAGTACGGGCCCGACGGCAAGTACTCCGGACTCGTCATCAGCTACGGACCGGGCGGAACCAAGAAAGAGGAGACCGAATACCGCGACCGGCTGAAAGTCGGCATCGCCCGGACCTTCCACGCGAACGGGAAAACGAAGAGCGAGGAGACCTACGTGGACGGCCGGCGCAACGGCCCGGCCCGGGAATTCTTCAAGGACGGCTCGCTGAAACAAGAGGATCACTACCGCGACGACCGCCTCCACGGCTTGGAGCTCCGCTATTCGGCGCCCGGCGTGATCAAGGAGGAGACGGAGTATGCCGACGGAGCGAAGAACGGCCGATACCGGCGCTATCGGCCGAACGGCGATCTCGAGATCGAGTGCAGCCTCAAGGACGGCCACTACGAAGGAGGCTACAAACAGTGGTACTCCAACGGGCAGCTTTGGTGGGATTTCAACTACACGGGCGGCAAGAAGCACGGCCGCTGCGTGGAGTACCGCGAGAACGGCACGATCCAGTGGGGCGACTCCGGTCTCTTCGAGAAGGGCGAGCGCGTCGCACCTCTGCCCGAAGAAACGCAAAAGCCACACCCGCCTTCCGCCGCACACTCCGGCAACGGCCTGCGCGACAGCGATTGAGACGGCCCATCGGCACCCATCGCGGATCAGCCACCTCGCCCCGGAAAAACACGCAGCCGCCCGCTGGTGCCCAGGACAGGACTCGAACCTGCACTCCCTTGCGGGAAACGGCTCCTAAGGCCGTTGCGTCTACCAATTCCGCCACCCGGGCAGGGCTGGGATCGAAGGCTGCGGATTCCTTCGCCCCCGCGCCCGAAGCGCAAGGCCGAAACAACCGGAGGAAAAATAGCGTGACGACCGTCACGCTATTTTTCCCGGTGCGGCTGCGCGCTGATGGCGCGCGGCCGACGGGTACGGCTCATACGTGATGATGCTGTCGAGAGGCGAGCGTCGAGGGACGAGTGTCAAACCATCGGTGGCGAGCTTCCCGCACGAGTGCTTCGCTCGATCTCCGCTGCGATCGGCCCCTCGCCGCTCGTCACTCGACCGAATGCTTGGCTCAGGGCGCCACGCCAAGGCTCTCGCCCATTTTGGCGTAGGTCTCCATGTGCCGGGCGCTCTGCTGCACGAGATCGTCGTCGAAGACGATCCGGCCCTTCTGGAACACCGTGATCACACAGGAGCCGCCGAACTTGAACAGGCCCTTCTCGTCGCCTTTTTTCACCTTCGTCCCGGGCACATAGGTTTCGCGGATACCGCCGACCATCGTCGCGCCGACCTCGACCATGGCGACCGAGCCGAACAGTTCCGTGTCGAGCACGGTGATGTTGCGCTTGTTCTCGACCAGGTAGCGGATGTTGCGCCGCAAGGCGATGGGGCTGACGGAGAAAAGCGGGCCCTTGATCTCGCTCGCCCGCCCGGGCGTGCAATCGCAGGGGAAATGGAAACGATGGTAATCCACCGGCGCGAGCCGGGAGATCAACATCGAGCCGCCCGCGAACTGCTTCGCGAGCAGACTGCCTCCGAGCAGTTCGCCAACCTCGAAACACGCACCCTTCACATAGAAACCGTCGACGCGGTCGATGTCGGGAAAAACCAGATGCCGTCCGTCGGCGGGCAGGACGGCCGTGCGTGCACCGGGGTCGATCGGCCGGGCCTCGGGCTTGAGTTTCCGGTAAAAAAACTCGTTGAAGGTTTTGAAAGCCAGGGCCTTTTTCGCGAACTCGTCGACGTCGAGCTCGTTGTCGACGATGAAGGGCAGCACCCGATGGACACTGCGCTTCTTGTCCATTTTCCGCCCATACCAGGCCGAGAAGAAGGCCTTTTTGACCAGCACGTGAAGTGCGGCCTTGCCGGAGACGGAGCCGCTGTAGAGCCAGCGCAACCAAGCCTCCCCGGGGACGACTTCCTCGAAAACTTCGCGACGCTGGCGGTGATAGAACTCGATGGGTTCGTGCGACATACCGGGAACGTGGGCGGAGCTCCGGCCGAGGCCAAATCAAAACCACCACCCGGCACACGCAGACCGATCGCGCGTTGGGGAGAAAATCCAACTGTCCGCTTTCCCTCGAAAATTTCGCCTAAGAAGAAAGCGTTTCGTGCGTTAACCGCTCAGAATCACCCCCATAGAATGCACGGCCACCAGCAGCCTCGCCTCTCACTCAATCGTCACGGCAATCGCTTTCCACAACTGGGTGAGAATTGCCTTTGACAAGGTCGGCGACGCACTCCGAACTCGCCAATCGCTCTTTGCGAGCAGCGTTTTTTCCCCTTCCCCACACTTCCCCTTTACCCTCCCCCCACCACCCACCGCAGCCCCATTTCCGCATCCGATTTCCGGCCGCCGTTTTGCGCCCGAAGCCCCCGATGCCCCGCCAAGCTCCTCACCCTTTCGCGAAAGTATAGCTCCAACCGCCCCCCTGCTCTTCCCATTCGCGCCCTGCTGCTGTCTTTCCCCTCGCTTTCAACTCACCAATCCTAGCCTAGAACTCCTCAAAACTATGATCCTCAACCTGCCTCTCGCCTTCTTGATGGGAAAAACGCCGATGGAACTCTTCCACGACGGCGGTTATATCATGTGGCCCATCCTCATCACTTCGCTGGTCGGCGTCACCGTCGTCACCGAGCGCATCATCTTCACCCTGCGTGAGATGAAGGCCCGCAACTCCGAGGTGGTCGAGAGCATGCTTGAGAAGGTCGAAGCCGGCGACGTCGACGGTGCCATCGCCCTCGGTCGTACCACCAACGACTTCATCGCCCGCATCATGGTCTACACCCTGACCCATCGCGAGACCTCGATGCAGAACGCCTTCATCCGCAGCTCGAGCATGGAGCTCAACCGCTTCGGCCAAGGCATGCCGACCCTCGACACCTGCATCACCGCCGCCCCGTACCTCGGCCTCATCGGCACGATCACGGGCATGATGACCACCTTCGGCTCGATGGAGGGTGACATCTCCCAAGCCGCCGGCGCGATCACCGGTGGTGTCGCCGAAGCGCTGATCGCCACCGCCTGCGGTATCGCGATCGCCGTCATCGGCCTGCTGCCCTTCAACTATCTCAATGCCCGCTGGGAGAACGCCCGCCATGAAGTCGAAGACGCCGGCAACGCGCTCGAAATCATGGTGAAGAAGTCCTCGGGCACCAACGTGAGCGCCGAATAAGCATTCGGTCCCACGTTTCACACACCTATTCCCAACATTTAACTCTCGCTCATTATGCACGGAGGAGGCGGCGGCGGTTCAGGCTCTAAAAAGAAGGCACGCATCGAGATCATTCCGCTCATCGATGTGATCATGTTCCTGTTGGCCACCTTCGTCTTGTTCACCCTCTCGATGAACAAGTCGGCGGGAGCCAAGGTGGATCTCGAGGAGGCCGAGACCGGTATCGACATTGAACGTGTCGGTACCGCCACGATCTCCCTCAACACCGACGGAGAAATCTTCTGGGACAAGGAGAAGGAAACGTGGGACGGCTTCATCATCCGGCTCGTGCAACACGCCGAAGCCGAAGACCCGCGGATCATCATCAACTTCGACAAGGCCGCCAACTACGGCCAGGCGATGTCGGTGCTCAACGAAATCCGCAAGTCCCCGAAGCCGGTGAAGGTCTACATCTCGACCAAACCGCAGCAGACCAACAAGTCCTGATCCGCTCAGGCCAGACATTCCCAAGATGCAACTCAAGAAAACAGAGCGGAAGAAGGCGCGCATCGAGATCATCCCTCTCATCGACGTCATCATGTTCCTTTTGGCCACCTTCGTCTTGTTCACCCTGACGATGGACAAGACCAAGAACATGCCGATCGACCTGCCGCAGACTTCGGATCAACCGCTGCCCCCGACCGAGATTCAGGATGAACCCGTCAAAATCGCGATCGACGCCGCCGGTGACTATTTTTGGAACGGCGAACGTGTCCTGATCGATGATCTGATCATCCGCATGACCGGGTTGAAGGCGCAGGCCGCCAACCCCAAGGTGCTGATCCAAGGCGAAATCGGTGCCGAATTCGGTCTGTCGGTTCCGGTGCTCGATGAAGCCCGCAAGATCGGCCTGAAGATCACCCTCGATACTCAGCCCAAGCAGTCGGTTCGCCAATAACGCCCACGATGAAACGTATCGACCTTATCATTGGAGTACTCGTCTCCGCCGGTCTGCATGGCGGTGTCCTTTTCGGAGGGGAAATTTTCGACGGCAAGAACAAGCACGGCACCGCCACCGAAGATCCCGGCACCGTCGCCCTTGCCGCCATCGACTTCGAGCAGGAAGAAGAGCTCAAGGCCCCGATCGAAGAAGAGGAGACCGCGGAGGAAGTCGCCGAGCAGGATACTGCGGCCGACTCCGATGCCAGCGCCGAATTGGCGATGGCCTCGCTGCCCGAACCGATGAACACCATCGGCGTCAGCGACATCACCACCGTCATCAAGCCCAGCCCGCCAGTCGCGCCGAAGGCCGACTCCGTCGCCTGGTCGCCGCCGAGCAAGACCACCCGCTCGCTCGACAGCAGCAAGTTCAAGGAGTTCGTCGACTTCAACAAACTCGACAAGAAGCCCACCGCCCGCTCGCAGATCGCCCCGCGTTATCCGTTCGAGCTCAAGCGACAGGGCATTAGCGGTCAATGCACCGTCGAGTTCTTCGTCGACGCGAATGGAGTGGTCAGCGACCCGGTTGCCGTCTCCTCCTCGCACCAAGAGTTTGTCAAACCCTGTCTGGATGCGGTCATGCAGTGGCGTTTCTCCCCCGGCATGAAGAACGGCCGCAAGGTCGCCACCCGCATGCGCCAGATGTTCCCCTTCAAGATCAGCGACTGACGCCATGCCTACTCCTCGTCCCTCACGGCAGCGCCGCCTCACGCGTGCTGGCAAAGTCCTGCGCCTCGGAGCCCTTCTGGCCGGGTGTGCGGTGCTTCCCGGTTTCGTCCACGCCCAGCAGTCCGGCGAAACCGCCAAAGCCTACGAACTCTCCGACAAGGCCTCCAACGAACTCGGCAAGATCCGCCCGATCCTCGAAGCCGACGATGTCAAGGCCTTCCCCGATCTCATCAAGAAGATCGACGAGATCATCACGACTCTGAAGCTCACCGGCTACGACTTGGCCTACATCAGCCAGCTCAAGGCCAATCTGCTGATCCGCATCGGCGAACCGATCAAGGCCATCAAGCCCATCGAGGACTCGCTGGCCGGGGATTTCTTCCCCAAGCAGGCCCAGATCGGCATGACCCTGGCGCTCGTCCAGCTGTACATGCAGGACGCCGGTATCACCGACGATCCAAAGCATCGTGAAGCCCGACTGGGGCAGAGCCGCAAACTGCTCGAGAAGTGGTTCACCGAAGTTCCGGAGCCGATGATCGGTTCCGACAAGCTGCAGACCTACATCGACGCGATGTCGTTGTACGCGAACTGCCTCTACTACCTGAAGGACTACAAGAAATCGTACGAGACCTCCAAGAAACTCGTGCGCCTTTCGATCACTCCGACCGAGCAGTCGTGGATCCTTCTCTTCGCCGCCCAGCAGGAATCCGGCGACATGGCCGCCGCGGCCGAGACCTTCGAGATGTTCCTCGAGAAGTTCCCGAACAAGAAGGACTTCTGGCTCAATCTCACCCAGGCCTACCTGAGCTCGGATCAAACCCTGCGTGCGATCCTCACCTACCAGCGGGCTCAGGCCAAAGGCTTCATGAACAGCCCGGCCGACTACCTCAACGTCTTCGGCCTCTACTACCGCCTCGAAGAATTCAGCCGCGCGAGCGAACTGCTTCGCAGCTGGATCGAGACCGGCAAGGTCGAGGACAGCGAAGACAACTGGGAGCTCGTCTCGGTCTGCTACCAGAACTTGGGCCGCGAAGACGCCGTGCGCAAGATCCTCAACGAAGCCCGCCAACGCTTCAAGACCGGCAACCTCGACTTCATGCTCGCCCAGTACCTGTGGTATGACGGCAAGTACAAGGAGGGAATGGAAATGGCCGACGGCGCCTGGAAAAAGGGCGGCCTGCGCAAACCCGGCAAGGTGGCCATCTTCCTCGCCACCGCCAACTGCGAACAACGCAACTGGGAACGCGCCAAGATGTTCCTGGAAATCGCGCGCAAGTCCTCCGATGTGGAGCCCAGCGAGATCAAGCGCGTCGAAGGCTTCCTCCCCAAGGAAGAAACCGAAACGGCTGAAGCGCCCGCCGAGAAATCGAGCTGATCCCGACCCTCACAAACACCCGTACCCCTTTTACGAACATGAAAAAATTGCAATGGTTGTTCCCCCTCGGGGCCCTGATCATCTTCATCTTCATCTACATGAATTCGCGCAACGCGATCGTGGCGAAGCACGAGGCCGAGAAACAGGCCAAGATCGAGGAGAACAAGCGCCGCGAAGATGAGAACGCTCGCCGCCGCGAGGAAGAGAAGGAGAAGCGCCGCCTGACCAAGGAGAAGAAGGACAAGGAAGAAGCCGAAGAGAAGGCCCGCAAAGACGCCGAGAAGAAGTACTACGAAGAAATCGACTACGCCCGCGACTTCGCCAAGCGCGAGGCCGTGCGTTACGACAACGTCGTGAACGATCTCACCAAGTCTTTCGACGCCGAAAAGGCCGCCCAGAAGGACGCCGAGGCCGCCATCGCCGCCATGCGCGACGAGAAGAAGTTCATCGTCGAGTACGTCGCCAAGGCCAAGGCCAACGAAAAGGCCCTCAAGGATCTCCTGGTGAAACTCGAGGAACTCGAGAAGGCCCGTATCGCCGCCGCCACCGCTGCCAACGCTCGCTGATCAACGCCGCATCCTCGCACGATCATGAAACGCATCATCATTTTCCTCCCGACCATCGTCCTCTTCGCGGTCTTCGTGTTCTTCTACAAGGGCTTTGCCCATAATCTGGAAGTAACGCACCAAGCCCAGAAGCAGGAACAACAGCGCCTCGCCGACGAAGAGGCGGCTCGCAAGGCCGAACTCCAGCGCCAGGCCGACATCGAGGCCGAGCGCCAAAAGGCCGAGCTGATCGCCAAAATCGAGGCCCACAAGCGCCAGAAGCAGGCCGAGATCGACGAGCGCAACCGCAAGATCATCCAGGAGACCGAGCAGGCCAATGCGCAGAGCAAGAAGCTGCAGGCCCAGATCATCAAGCTGCAGAAGGATATCCTCAACGTCCGCGCCGCTCGCGACAAGGCCCAGTCCGAAGCCTCGGAAACCCGCCTCGACCTCGAGAAGGCTCGTATCGAAAAGCGCAACGCCGAGTTCGAGATCCAGCGCTACACCGACATGCTCGCCACCCGCATGGGCCAGAGCCAAGCGCTCTTCGCCGAGCAGATCGCCGACGCCAAGAAGAAGCGCTAAGCACAAGAATTCCACCCGAGGCCGCACGGTTCGCCGTGCGGCCTTTTTCTTTTCCCGCACTTCCCGCGATCCACGCCGGCGCGCCGACCGGGCGCCGGCCTCACGCCGTCAGCGAGGGCTCCGGCTCCGCCGCCGCCGAGGTGATCGTCTCGGCATAACGCAACGCCAAATCCGACATCTGTTCCTCGTTGAGCAAATAGACCGTCTCGTCCTTCATCTCCCCACCCGGAAGCCAGAGCTGCAGGCGGAACGCCGCACTGGTCGACTCCGCCCCGATCTTCTCTACCGCGATTCGCAGTTGCCACTTCCGATCGCCCAAACGCTTGAAGGCGAACTCGAGTCGTTTCTGCAACGGAAGGAGGTAGCGGTTCGGCGATACGCTCAATCCAAGCCCGGCGTCACGCGACATCTCCAACGAGGCGTTCTCCAGCGCAACCGCGACATCGAAATAGTGAGGAATAGCGACAACAGCCATGGTGGGGGAATACTTCGCTGTAATCGGCCTTCCTACCCCTCGCTTGAGGCTTCGAACGGCAGGTCTTCACCCTAACCATGCCGACAACCCCCTCGGCTCGGCCCGCGATGCCCTTACCGCCACCACCGCCGAGCGAGAAGAGCGGCCCCATCCGGCGAACCCGCCGCAGCACGGGGCACGTGCACGCGCACCCTCTCCCTGGGCACCCTCATTGTGCGCGAGCACGCACGCTGGCCCCTACCCGTCCGATCGATGTTGGGCCTCAACCGCCCAAACGCTCACGCACGAGGTCGCCTCCGCCCGAAGGGCGATCGCCCACCACCACCGCCCGCTTCAACACAGCGGCAGCGCGGTCGGCTTGAGCCTCCTCGCGCGCATGGACAACACCGAGCAGATCGCCCGCGCGCAGTTCCGTCCCCACTTTCACCAAACTCGTGATCCCGACGGAGGGATCGACGATCCCGTCCGTCCGCGTGCGGCCGCCGCCGAGACACAGAACCGCAACGCCCAGTTCGCGCGCATCGACGCCGACAACAAACCCCGCCGGCCCGGCCGACAATCGGACCGCCTGCTTAACTGGCGCAGCGGGCAACCGCTCGGGCGAGTCGATCAACCACCGGGGCCCACCTTGAGCTTCCACCAACGCCTGGAAACGTTCGAGCGCTCGCCCGCTCCCGAGGGCATCGTCGACCAGCCGCCTCGCCTCCCCGGGCGTTTCCGCCCGACGCCCGAGCAACAGCATCTCGATCGCCAGCGCCGAGGTGACCGCCATCAGATCCGCCGGCCCGCGACCGCGCAGGCATTCGATCGTCTCCTGCACTTCCACCGCGTTACCAACAGAATGCCCCAACGGTTCCTCCATCGCGGTCAACAGGGCGCGAACGGGCATCCCCGAGGCGCGGCCGATTCCGATCATCGACTCGGCCAACTCGCGGGCGCGCTCGAGCGTAGGCATGAAGGCGCCGCGCCCAAACTTCACGTCGAGCACGAGAGCGTCGATCCCCTCCGCCTGCTTCTTCGACATGATGCTCGCACTGATCAAAGGGATGCTCTCGACCGTGCCGGTGACATCGCGCAAGGCATAGAGTTTGCGGTCCGCCGGGACCAGGCGCTCGCTCTGCCCGATCATCGCCACCCCGAGACGCGCGACTTGATTCCGATACTCCTCGATCGAGAGGTTGGTCCGGAAGCCCGGGATCGACTCGAGCTTGTCGAGCGTGCCGCCCGTATGCCCGAGGCCGCGCCCGCTCATCATCGGCACCGGCACCCCGCACGCGGCCACGAGCGGCGCGAGGATCAACGACACCTTGTCGCCGACTCCCCCCGTCGAGTGTTTGTCGACCTTGATTCCGGGCATATCGCCCAAATCCACCACGTCGCCGGAAAGCAACATCGACCGCGTCAACGCCGCCGTCTCCGCCGTCGTCATGCCACGCAGCACGATCGCCATCAACAGCGCCGAGGTCTGGTAGTCGGCGAAGCCCCCCGAAACCGTCTCCCTCACGAAGAATTCGATCTGTTCGGGCGAGAGCTCGCCACCGTCCCGTTTGCGGATGATGAGGTCCTGGGGAATCATGCTCCGGTCAGATAACGACCGCGCGGCCCGGGCGCCAGCGTCGAACCACCGGCTCGCCCCCGGACCTCCGCCCGCCCATGCCCGCCCGACTTCGCAAACGCCTCACCTGCGGGCTCGACGCCGTCCTTCCACACACCATACTGGTCCCCGCGATGCAAAAGAAGCTCCTCGTTGTCGACGACGACATCGTTGCCCTGAAAGCCACCAGCCGAATCCTGCAGGCCAGCGGCTACGATGTCACCGCCACCACCCGTACCGACGAAGCCCTGCGCTTCCTCGAACACGACAAATTCAAGGGCGTGGTCTGCGACTACCACATGCCCGACCAGAACGGCTCGGTCATCGTATCCGCGATCCAACATCATCACCCCGAGACCAAGGTGCTGTTGATCACCGGATACCGCGAAGACCTCCCCGATTTCCTGCGCACCGGCAAACACGCCGTCCGCGTCGTCGACAAGCCGTTCACCCTGCAGGGTCTGCTCCAGGCCGTGCACGAGGAGATCGGCATGCCGGCGCCCTCCGCCGAAACCGGCACGAAGGCCTGAGCATCGGCCCGCATCGCCCCCCATTTCGACGCCTCCGGACCCGTTCCGGAGGCGTTTTTTTTCCACCCACCCGCGAAATCGACCCGTGAATCGGATCCGGCGCCGGCACCGGATCCTCACCCCGATCGCCCGGCCACACTCTCGACCCGCACGCCTCCCGTGCGGTGCCCCGCCAATCCTGACGGTCCGAAAAACGCCCCCCGGCCAACCGCAATTTTCACACAACACTAGGCAATTTTTGCGTGGCTCGGTTATGAAATCCTTGCGAAGATGGGCCTTTATTTTCCTATTCCTGCCTCCCACCGCTACCAGTCGCCAGCTTCACTCAACCAGCCATGGACGCCAAACTTGCCAACGACCTGATCTACGTCTTCGGCTTCGCCGGGCTCGGGCTCGTGTTTGCGCTTGGCCCGTTCATCCTGGTGTTTCTTTTGTCCGCACGGAAAACCCGTCAGACGGCCGGCAAGACCGGCCAGTTTGTCGAGTGCGGCATGGAACCCATCGGCGACGCTTGGATCCGCTATAGCGCGGTCTACTACCTGTACGCCCTGGTCTTCGTCGCCTTCGCGGTGGACGTCCTCTACCTGTTCCCGGTCGCTCTCGTGTACAACAGCGCGGAAGCGGGTCTGGCGGACGGATGGAGAGATTTCATCGAACTGACGATCTTCGTGGGAATCCTTTCCCTCGTCCTCGTCTACGCACGCAAGAAAGGGGTGTTTGAATGGATTCGCAAACCGGCTGTTCCCCAGTCCACCAAGGCGGACTGAAACTCCCGCCCGGCCCCGCGTCGGACGAGATTCCACCCGAGGTCTCCGGCCTCGTACGCTTCGCCCTCTTGGACGACGCCATCGCGCTGAGCCGCGCCAACTCGCTCTGGCCGCTGACCTTCGGTCTGGCCTGCTGCGCCATCGAGATGATGGCCTCGGGCATGGCCCGCTGGGACCTCTCGCGCTTCGGCGCCGAGGTGTTCCGCCCGTCGCCGCGTCAGGCCGACCTGATGATCGTCGCCGGCACGGTGAACAAGAAAATGGCTCCCGCCATCAAGACGCTCTACGACCAGATGCCCGAGCCCAAGTGGGTCATCGCCATGGGCAACTGCGCGATTTCCGGCGGCCCCTTCGTCTACCCGAACCAGTACGCGGTCGTCGAAGGTGTCGACAAACTGTTCCCTGTAGATGTCTTCGTGCCCGGCTGCCCGCCGCGGCCCGAGGCCCTGATCGAAGGCATCCTCACCCTTGAGGAGAAACTGACCGGCAAGCGCCGGTGGCCTCGCGTCGAAACCCAATGAGCCCCACTCCCGAGCAGCTCCAAGCGGAGTTTGCCCAGCTCTACCCGCCGGCCCCCGCGCCGGAGGAAACCGCCCCAGCGGCCGAGGCGCCCGCAGCCGATGCGGCCGTCCCGGCGCCGAAACCCGCCGCCAAGCCCGGCCCGGTTCTCCAGACCGAGCCGCCCTTCGGCGCGACCGTGGTCAACTTCGCCGAGCGCGGTTTCCATGTGGACATTTCGATCCCGGCCGCCGACGTCGTCGCGGTCGCCGAGCGCCTGCTCGCGTTGGAGTTCTCCCTCGACACCATGACCGGCGTCGACTGGCAGAAGCTCGACCAGATGGAGGTCGTCTACGACTACCTGCATTTCAGCAACGGCCTGCGCCTCGTCGTGCGTTGCCGCGTGCCGCGTGCCGAGCCCGAGCTGCCCACCATCTCGCACCTCTTCCAGGGCGCCAACTGGCACGAGCGCGAGACCCACGATTTCTTCGGTATCCGTTTCTCGGGGCACAACAACCTCACGCCGTTCCTGCTGCCCGAGGACGCCACCTATCACCCGTTGAGGAAGGATTTCACCGGTGCTCCTGAATAAAGAACAAGCGCTTGCCCGCTCGGCGCACAGCGTCGGTGGTCCCAACGAGACCTTTGTCCTCAACCTCGGCCCACAGCATCCCGCCACCCACGGCGTGTTGCGTGTGAAGCTCACGATGGACGGCGAGTTCGTCCGGCGCGCCGAGCCCGTCTGCGGTTACATCCACCGCATGCACGAGAAGATGGGCGAGAACCGCAACGTCTCGCAGTTCCTGCCCAACACCAGCCGCCTCGACTACCTCTCCGCGTGCCAATACACGCACGCCTGGTGTGGCATCGTCGAGAAGGCCTGCAAGATCGAGGTGCCGGAGCGCGCCGAATACATCCGCGTCATCACCTCCGAGCTCAACCGCATCGCCTCCCACCTCGTCGGCTGGGGCGCGTGGGTCATGGACCTCGGCGGTTTCACCCCGATCCTCTACGCGTTCGACGACCGCGAGAAGATCCTCGACCTGATGGAGCACATCTGCGGCGCCCGCCTCACGTTCTGCTACTATCGCGTCGGTGGCGTCGTGAACGACGTCGACGATCATTTCCTCAACGGCACCCGCGACTTCGTCCCCTACATGCGCGAGCGCATGAAGATGTACAAGAAGCTGGTCACCGAGAACGTGATCCTGCGCAAGCGTATCGAGGGCATCGGCATCATCACCCAGGACCAGTGCCGCCGCTACGGCGCCTGCGGCCCCGTACTGCGCGGTTCCGGCATCAACTACGATGTCCGCCGCGCCGAGCCCTACTCGATCTACGACCGCTTCGACTACGAGATCCCGGTCTACCACGAGTGCGATTCGATGGCCCGCTACCTCGTCCGCATGGATGAGATCGAGCAGTCGCTCCGCATCATCGAGCAGGCCGTCGCGAAGATCCCGGAAGGCCCGTTCGTCCACCCGAAGGTGCCGAAGACCATCAAGATTCCCGCCGGCGACTACACCTACGCCACCGAGGCCGGCCGCGGCCGCTTCATGGTGCGGCTCGTCTCCGACGGCACCGACATTCCCTATCGCGTGAAACTGCGCACACCCTGCCTGGCCAACCTCAGTCTCTTCGAGGAAACCAGCGCGGGCATGCTGCTCCCCGACGCGCTCGCCCACATGGGCAGCCTGGACCTCGTCATTCCCGACATCGACCGATGAGCGCCTTCTACGATTATTGCGTCCAGGTATACCGCTACCTGACAGCGGAGCCGGCGTGGTCGTTCACCCGTCTCGTTCTCTTCTTGGCCGGCGTCGCCGCCTTCGTGGGTGCCAACGCCGCCTATCTCGTCTGGGTCGAGCGCAAGACCGCCGGCTACGTCCAGCGCCGCCCGGGCCCGATGGAGGCCGGTCCGCAGGGTCTGTTCCAACCGATCGCCGACGCCTTCAAGCTCTTCGCCAAGCAGGTCCTCGTGCCGCCGACCTCCGACGGCATCCTGTTCCGCATCGCCCCGGCGATGATCATGACCGCGTCGATGATGTGCTTCGTCGCGCTGCCCTTCGGCAGCTTCCTCGTGCCGGCGCAGATCAACCTCGGCCTGCTCACCATCTTCGCCTTCGCCTCCATCAACGTGATGGCGCTGATGCTCGCCGCGTGGTCCTCGCGCAACAAGTTCGCGATCATCTCCTCGGCCCGCGTCGTGTCGCAGAACATCGCCTACGAGATCCCGATGCTGCTCACCATTGTCACTGTCGTGATGATGAACGGCACCATGGACCTGAGCGCGATCGTCGGGAAACAGTCCGGCTGGTTCTGGCACTGGAACCTCTTCCAGCTGCAGCACAACCCGCTGATGCCGCTCTCCTTCCTCACCTTCTACATCTGCATGCTCGCCGAGGCCAACCGCGCCCCGTTCGACATGGCGGAGTCGGAGAGCGAGCTCGTCGCCGGCGCCTTCACCGAGTACGCGGGCATGAGCTTCGGCGTCTTCTTCATGGCCGAGTACGCGAACATCGTCATCGGCTGCTCGCTGGCGACCGTGCTCTTCCTCGGCGGCTGGCACGCGCCCTTCCCGCTCGACTTCCTGCCGGCAGCGCTCTCGTCCGCCTGGGTCACCTCGCTGATCGGTTTGGCGTTCTTCTTCGTCAAGCTCTACGCGCTCGTCTTCACCGTCATCTGGATCCGCTGGACCTTCCCGCGCACCCAGTTCTACGGGTTGCTCAACCTCTCCTGGAAAATCCTCATCCCCGTGGCGCTGTTCACCCTCTGGTTGTCCAGCCTGCTGCTGAAGGTGTTCTGACCATGAAAGCTTTCCGCGAAGTCTACAGTGGTCTCGTCAGCCTGCTCACGGGCATGCGGATCACGCTGGACCAGTTCCTCAAGAACTTCCGCAAGAACCACAACGTCCCGTACCCGCACGCGACGTTGCCGATCCCGGACCGCTACCGCGGCCACATCGTGTTCACCCACGACGAGAACGGCCTCTCGACCTGCATCGCCTGCAAGTCCTGCGAGAAGGCCTGTCCGTCGGACTGCATCGTGGTCGACGGCGAGAAGAAGGAAGGCGCCAAGCGGAAGTCGGCGACGATCTTCGAGCTCAACTACACGCTGTGCTCGCTCTGCGGCGCCTGCGTCGAGGTCTGCCCGACCGACGCCCTGATGTTCTCGAAGCGCTACAACCTGGCCAGCACCACCAAGCAGAACTACGCGAAGATCGACCTCATCCAGGATCTCGAGACGCGCCTGGCGAAGGAGCGCGCCCAGCAGCCGCAGCAGGAGAACCCGCAGCAATGACCCCCGCCATCGTGTCCCCCATCGCCGAGGTGGTGCCCTTCGCCTACTCGGAATACATCATTCCCGCGCTCTTCCTGGTCTTCGTCGTCACGACGGCCGCGGGCGCGCTCATCGCCATCGCCACCCAGCGCATCATCCGCAGCGTTTGCGGTCTTGCGCTGTGCTGCCTCGGCCTCGCCGGGCTCTACTATTTCCTCAACAGCCCGTTCCTGGCGTTGATGGAGCTGCTCATCTACGTGGGCGCGGTCTGCGTCACCATCATCTTCGCGGTCATGTTGGCCGAGCCCGACGAGCCCGCGCCCGAATCGAACCGCCTGCGCCACGGTCTGGGCATGCTCGGCTCGGCGATCGTCGCCGGCGCCCTGTTCTGGTCGCTCGCCCGCCTCGGCGTCTGCGGTGACTGGCCGACGCTCGCGCTCAACCAGGCCAGCGGCTCGGTCGAGTCGATCGGCGTGCATCTGCTGACCACCTACAGCATGGCCTTCGAAGTCATCTCGCTCGTGCTCCTGGTCGCCATCCTCGGAGCCATCGCCATCGCCCGCACCGGGAGGCACCGCGCATGAACTCGCTCCTGCAGCTCCACAACCAGCCCGCACCGTACCTCGTGCTCGCGGCCTTCCTCTTCGCCGTGGGCCTCTACGGCCTCGTGCGCCGCCGCACCCTCGTGGGCATGCTCATCTCCGGCGAACTGCTCTTCGCGGCCGCCTCGCTGAATTTCATGGCGGTCAACCGCTTCTTCGCGCCCGACCCCGCGGTCGGCCAGATCTTCGTTCTGTTCATCATGGGTCTCGCCGCCGCCGAGGTGGCCGTGGCCCTGAGCATCGTCATCGCGGTGTATCGAAACTACGGCTCCATCAAATCGAGGGAGCTGACCGACTTGCAGGGCTGATCCCAACATGCCTCCCGTCACGGATTCCCGTCTGCTCCTCGCCATCCTCGCGCCGCTCCTCGGCGCGGGCCTCGTGATGGTGACCGGCAAGAAACCCAATCTCCGCGAAACCTGCTCGTTGCTCGCCGCGGTCACGCTCTTCGGCCTCACGGCCTGGATGTGCACGGACGTGCTCGCCGGCCGGACGCTGCACTACACGCTGTTCGACCTGCTGCCCAACGCCGACGGCGCCTCCGGTCTGAGCTTCTCGCTGCGCGCCGACGCCCTCTCGATGATCTTTGCGGTCGCGGCGTCGTTTCTCTGGATCCTCGCGGTGTTCTACTCCGCCGGCTACATGCGCGGGCACCACGAGCCCAAGCAGACCCGCTTCAACGCCTGCTTCGCCCTCGCCCTCTTCGGCGCCATGGGCTGCGCGTTCTCCGACAATCTCCTCACGCTGTACCTGTTCTACGAGATCGTCAGCGTGTCGACCTACCCGCTCGTCGCCCACCATCAGGACGCGGAAGGCTACGCCGGCGGTCGCAAGTACCTCGTGTACCTGACCGCCACTGCCAAGGCGCTGGTCTTCCCGGCGATGGTCCTGGTCTTCGTGCTCACCGGCAACCTCGACTTCGCGCACAACAGCGCCTCCGGTATCCTCCCCACCGGCACGCCTACGTGGGTCGTCGCCTCGCTGTTCTTCGCCTTCCTCTTCGGCTTCGCCAAGAACGGCATCATGCCGTTCCACTCGTGGCTGCCCGCCGCGATGGTCGCCCCGACCCCGGTCTCCGCGCTGCTGCACGCCGTCGCGGTCGTGAAGGTCGGCGTGTTCGCCACGGTGCGGGTGATGCTCTACGTGTTCGGCACCGACACGATGCAGGCCTGCCACCTGAGCATGCCCACCGCGTACATCGCGTCGTTCACGATCATCACCGCCTCGATCATCGCGCTGTCAAAGAACAACCTGAAGGCGCGGCTCGCGTACTCCACGGTTTCGCAGCTCTCGTACATCATCCTCGGCATCGCGCTCATCGCGCCGCTGGGTGTCCAGGGCGGCGTCGGCGGCCTCTTCCACATCGCCGGCCACGCCTTCGCCAAGATCACCCTCTTCTTCTGTGCCGGCGCCATCTACGTGACCGCCCACAAGAAGGACATCTCCGAGCTCGACGGCCTCGGCCGCAAGATGCCGTGGACGTTCGCCGCCTTCGGTCTCGCCGCGCTCTCGATGATCGGCGCCCCGCCGGTCGGTGGTTTCATTTCGAAGTGGTACCTGCTCGTCGGCTCCCTCAAGGCGCACGCCTACGTGATCCTCTGCGTGCTCATCGCCTCCACGCTGCTCAACGCCGCCTATTTCGCCCCGGTCGTCTTCCGCGCCTTCTTCGGGAAACCCGCCGAGGCCGGACATGGTCATGGTGATCACGAATCTGAAATTTCAGATCTCAAATCCGCGTCGCATGGCGACGACCATCACCACGACCACGGCGAAGCCGCCCCGGCCATGCTGATTCCGCTGTGCATCACGGCGGCCATCTCCGTGGCACTCGGCTTCTACCCGGACATTTTCCTCAAGCTCGCCAACGCCGTCCTGCAATGAAACTGCTCGCCCTCATCGAGTTTCTGCGCGCCCGCCTAAAGGCGGTCATCGCCGGCTCCGCCGCCGTGCTTGCGCTCATCGCCATCGCGGACGTCGCGCTGAAGCTCGCCGGCCACGGCCCCGCGGCGGAAGCCGCCGCCGGGGCGGAACACGCCCACGGTTTCTGGGCCTCGCTTTTCCACTACGCCGAGACGCTCCCGATCTTCTGGTCGGCCTTCGGTTTTGTCGCCTGCCTGCTGATCATCTTCCTCTCCAAGTGGTACGGCCACGCGGGGATCATGGTTCGGGAGGACTACTACGATGAATGATTTCTGGCTTCATCCCGCCGCGATCCTGATCGCCGGCGCCCTCCTCCTGCCGCTCATTCCCGAGCGTCTGCGCAAGGGCTGGCTGATCGCCATCCCGCTGCTGACGTTTGCCCGCACGCTGTTCATCCAGTTCGGCTACTCGGCGTCGGGCGCAGAGGTGCAGTACTTCGGCGAGTTCCATTTCGGCGAGTGGAAGATGGCCTTCGGCCGCGTCGACAAGCTCAGCCTGGTCTTCGCACACATCATGAGCCTGATGGCCGTGGTGGGCTCGCTCTACAGCCTGCACGTGAAGCGCGTGAGCGAACACGTCGCGGCCTGGGGCTACGCGGCCTCCGCGATCGGCGCACTCTTCGCCGGCGACTTCCTCACGCTCTTCCTGTTCTGGGAGCTGATGGCGTTCTCGTCGGTGTTCCTCATCTGGCAGCGCGGTCGCGCCGAATCGTTGCGCGCCGGCTACCGTTACCTGCTCGTGCACATGGCCGGCGGCGTCTCGCTGCTCGCGGGCATCCTGCTGCACTACCAGGCCAACCACTGCCTGAGCTTCGTGCCCCTCGACGTCGCGAACCCCTCGCTGGCCACCTACCTCATCGCGATCGGCTTCATCCTCAACGCCGCCGTGCCCCCGCTGCACGCGTGGTTGCCCGACGCCTACGGCGAGGCGACCTTCAACGGTTCCGTCTTCCTCTGCGCCTTCACGACCAAGACCGCCGTCTACGCGCTGCTGCGCGGCGTGCCGGGCCTCGATCTGCTCGTCCCACTGGGCGTGATCATGGCCCTCTACGGTGTCGTCTACGCGGTGTTGGAGAACGATTCCCGCCGCCTGCTCGCCTACCACATCATTTCGCAGGTCGGCTACATGGTCGCCGGCGCCGGCATGGCCGACACCTCCACCGAGTTCGGCCGCCTCGCCTTCAACGGCGTCTGCGCCCACGCCTTTGCCCACATCCTCTACAAGGGCCTGCTCTTCATGGGCTGCGGCACCGTGCTGCACCAGACCGGCGAGAGCCGCTTCACGCGCCTCGGCGGTCTCTACCAGAAGATGCCGTGGACGTTCCTCTTCACCCTGATCGGCGGTCTCTCGATCTCGGCGTTCCCGCTGTTCAGCGGCTTCGTCTCGAAGTCGATGATCGTGGCCGCGGGCTTCGAGGGCGGGAAACTCTGGGTCGGCTTCCTCCTCATGCTGGCCTCCGCCGGTACCTTCCTCCACACCGGCCTGAAGGTTCCCTACTTCGTCTTCTTCGGGAAGAACAACTGCTCCGAGGAGACCTGGCAGCGCGCGAAGGACCCGGTCTGGAACATGAACGCCGCCATGGCGCTCGCCTCGTTCCTCTGCATCTTCATCGGCTGCTACACGCCGTACCTCTACAACATGCTCCCGCAGTCGCTCGAGCATGCGTACCACCCGTACTCGGCGCACCACATCTCGGAGACGATGCAGGTCCTCTGCTTCACCGCGCTGGGCTTCTTCCTCTTCATCAAGAAGCTCACCCCGGAGGCCAAGATCAGCCTCGATCTCGACTGGCCCTACCGCAAGGGCGGCGCCGCCTTCCTCTGGCTGGCCCGCAAGCCGATCCAGACCATCGATACCGCCGTGGGTGAAGCCTACCGCGTGATCGGCCTCAACGGCACGGTGTGGCTGTCGCGCTTCGTCGACCTCTTCGACCGCACCGGCATCGACGGCGTGGTCGACGGCCTCGCCGAGAAGGTCCGTGCCACGGGCCAGCGCCTCCGCTCCGCGCAGAGCGGTGCCGTGCAGGCCAACCTCGCCATCACCTTTGCCGTGGCCGCCGTCATCGTCGCGGCCCTCGTCTACTTCGTCGCCTGATCGCCCACCCGATGAAAGAACACCTTCTCAGCGTTCTCATCTTCGCCCCGTTGGCCGCCGCGGCGGTCGCCGTCGCGATTTCCAACGAGCGCCTGTTGCGCTGGTGGACGCTTCTGGCCTCGCTCGCCATCGCCGTCGTGTCCGTGCCGCTCTACACCGGCTACGTCGCCACACAGACCGGCTTCCAGTTCGTCGAGCATTGCTCGTGGATCCCAAGCCTCGGCATCGACTACCGCGTGGGCGTCGACGGCATCAGCGTCCTGCTCATTCTCCTCACCACGTTGATCACGCCGTTGTGCGTGCTCTGCTCGTGGAAATACATCAGCAAACGCGTCCGTGAGTTCATGGTCTGCCTGCTCGTGATGGAGGCGGCCATGATCGGCGTGTTCAGCGCGCTCGACCTCGTGCTCTTCTACGTTTTCTGGGAGGCGATGCTGATCCCGATGGTGCTGCTGATCGGTGTCTGGGGCGGCCAGCGCAAGATCTACGCGGCCCTGAAGTTCTTCATCTACACCATGGCCGGTTCGGTGCTGCTGCTCGTCGCGATCGTCGCGCTGCGCATCCAGACCGGCACGTTCGCCATACCCGAGCTGATGGAGGCCGGCAGCAAGTTCGGCCACAACTTCCAGCTCTGGATCTTCGGCGCGTTCTTCCTCTCCTTCGCGATCAAGGTCCCGATGTTCCCGTTCCACACGTGGTTGCCCGCCGCGCACGTCGAGGCGCCCACCGCCGGTTCGGTCATTCTGGCCAGCGTGCTCCTCAAGATGGGCACCTACGGTTTCCTGCGTTTCTGCCTGCCGATCACGCCGTTCGCCGCGCACTACTTCGCCCCCGCAATCCTGATCCTCTCGGTCGTCGCGATCATCTACGGCGGTTTCGCCGCGCTCGCGCAGAGTGACCTCAAGAAACTCGTCGCGTATTCGTCGGTCGCCCACATGGGCTTCGCCACCTTCGGCATCTTCTCGTTCACCCAGGCCGGTCTCGAGGGTGCGACCTTCGTGATGATCAATCACGGTGTGACCACCGGCGCGCTCTTCATCTGCGTCGGCATCATCTACGAGCGCCTCCACACCCGCGACCTCGCCAAGGCCGCCGGCATCGGCCGCCAGATGCCGATCTTCGCCACCTTCGTCGGCCTCGCCTGCTTGTCGTCGATGGCGTTCCCGGGCACCAACAGCTTCATCGGCGAGTTCCTCGTCCTCACCGGCGGTTTCACGGTCAGCAAGGTTCTCGTGCTCTGCACCATCCCCGGCATCGTCGGTGCCGCGGCCTACAACCTGCGCATGCTGCAGAAGGTCGCCTACGGCTCGCCGGCCAACCCCGACCACTCGGGCGTCGCCGACCTCAACCTCCGCGAGATCCTCGCGCTGGCCCCGCTCGCCGTCTTCATCATCTGGATCGGCTTCCAGCCCCAGCCCTTCGTCGACGTCATGCGCACCAGCCTGTCGCACATCCTGACGCAGATCGCGCAGTGATCGCTCCGGCCAATCCGCACTCCGCAATCCGCATTCCGCAATGTCTGCCTCCCTCACCGCTTTTCTGCCCGAGCTGGTGCTCCTGACCGGAGCCCTCGCCGCTTTCGGCCTCACGCTCGGCAGTTCCGTCCGCCAGGCCAAGGTGACCTCGCTCGCCACCGCGGCCGTCTTCATCGCCGCCGTGTTGTTCTCGTTCGGCACGCAGGCCGAGCTCTTCAACGGCGCGTACCGCGTCGACGGTTTCTCGCAGCTGCTCAAGCTGGTGGTCGGTGTCGGCTACTTCTTCGTGCTGCTGCTGGGCCGCGACCTCGCCGACATCCGTGAGGACATCCGCGCCGAGTACTACCTCTTCCTTTCGCTCAGCCTCTGCGGCCTCACGTTCCTGTTCAGCTCGATCGAGCTCATCACGATCGTCGTCTCGCTCGAGCTCTCGTCGTTCCCGCTCTACCTGATGGTCGCCATGCGCCGCGAACGCGAGGGCCAGCGGGTGCAGATGGAGTCGGCGATCAAATACATGATGTTCGGCATCGCCGCCAACGGCGTCATGTTCTTCGGCCTGAGCTACCTCTTCGGCCTCACCGGCTCGACCTCGCTGCCCGTGATGCTCGCCCGCCTGCAGCCCGTGCTCGGCAACCCGTTGGCCATCGTCGGTCTCGCGCTCACCTTCTCCGGCTTCCTCTACAAGCTCGCGATCTTCCCCTTCCACTTCTGGACGCCCGACGTCTACCAGGGCGCCTCCAACGAGACCGCCGGTTTGGTCGCCTCGCTGCCGAAGCTCGGTGCCGTCGCCGTGCTCACCCGCTTCGTCGGTCTCGCCGTCCCCGGCGATGCCACCATTCCGACGCTGCTCGCCGTGCTCGCCACCGCGTCAATGTGCTACGGCAACCTCGTCGCCCTCGTGCAGACCGACGTGAAGCGCCTGCTCGGTTTCTCCGGCATCGCGCACGCCGGCTACGCCCTCCTGGGCTTCGTCGCCCTCAGCCAGACCGGTTTCGCCGCGGCGCTGTTCTACATTTCCGGCTACGTGCTGATGGTGCTCGCCGCGTTCTTCGTCGTCAGCCGCGTGGCCGCCGACGGCGCCAACGTCTCGCTCTCCGATCTCGCCGGCCTGCACCGCCGTTCGCCGCTGCTCGCGTTCACGCTCGCCATCGCGGTCTTCGCCCTCGCCGGCATCCCGCCGTTCGTCGGTTTCATGGGCAAGTTCTCGCTCATCAGCGCCGCGCTCGCGCAGGGTTGGCTCTGGCTCGTGATCGTCACCGTGGTCAACTCCGCCGTCGCGATCTACTACTACCTGAAGATCGTGAAGGAAGCGTACTTCAGCGACACCGACCGCCCCGCCATCGCGATCGACTTCGCCACGAAAGCCGCCTGCGTCACGCTCCTCATCGGCATCACCGCCCTCGGCGTGGTCCCCGGCAAGCTCATGCAGCTCATCGCCGCCAGCCTCTCGGTCGTCGAAGTGGCGATGAAGTAAGCGGTAAACGCAGTCCCTTTTCGAAAACAACAAACCCGGCGTCACAAACGCCGGGTTTTGTTTTGGCCGAGCCGATTGCGGTTCGGTTCGGGCACTCAAGAATCGGCCAATGCCCATTTGACGCCAAGTACGCCAGTGCTACTTAAGTGCCACTATGAAAACCGAACTGGTGACTTCGCTGAAACGACGCGCGACGGAGATCATTGCCGACCTCAACGCTGCGCGCGATCCGGTGCTCATCACCCAACACGGAAAGCCGGCCGCCTATCTGCTGGATGTGGAGACCTACGAAGCGCTGAACCGGAAGCTCTCGGTATTGGAAGGCATCGCGCTCGGTGAACAAGCTCTCCGCACCGGCCGTTTCGTCACCCAGGATGCCGCGAAGCAGAAGCTGGAGCGATGGCTGAAGTAATCTGGACCGAGCCGGCCTTGGCGCAGCTCGACTCCATCGCGGACTACATCGCGTTGGACAAACCCGATGCAGCCCGCGCAGTCGTTCGTAGAATCTTCGAAGCCACCGATAACCTCCGGCAGTTCCAATCACTCGGGCAGAAAGTCCCGGAGTTCGATCACCCCGCCTACCGGCAGGTCTGGATCAAGCCGTGCTGGATCTACTATCGGGTCGACGATCAACGCGTGATCATCCTCCACGTACGACGCGCCGAACGCCCGCTTCGCATGGACGAACTCCTTGAGTCATGAGTTCCCCCGGGCTCCACGATGGCGCCAAATCCCCGCTTCAAGGACTGCGCGACCGCCTCACCACGCTCGACAAACAACGCGCTGAACTGGAAGCGGAGATCCAAGCAGAAGAACGCTCCGCGGCCATGCTGCCGTTCGCATCCCCGGCTCCATCAACAGCAATCGTCCTGCCCCCAGAAGCCAAGATCGCCCTCTTTCTCTCGCTCTTCGGCGCACGGCGTTCCGTCTACCCAAAACGATGGGAGAACGCCAAGACCGGCAAAAGCGGTTACTCGCCCGCCTGCGCCAACGAATGGCAACGCCCGCTGTGCGCGAAGCCACAGGTCAAGTGCACCGAATGCCGTCACCAGAAATTCCCACCACTAGACAACGCAGCGGTCGAGGCGCACCTGCGCGGCGAGCACTTCATCGGCACCTACGCGATCCGCGAGGACGACTCCTGCATCTTCCTCGCCGCCGACTTCGACGGCGAGCACTGGTGGCCGGAAGTTCAGGCCTACCGCGCGGCAGCAGCGAAAGCGCTGGTCCCTGTGGCTGTGGAGCGTTCGCGCTCCGGCAACGGCGCCCACGCATGGATCTTCTTCGCCGAACCGGTGCCGGCTGTGCTCGCCCGGCGGCTCGGCACCACCCTACTCGCCAAGACCATGGCGGAGCACCCCGAACTCACGCTCTCCGCGTTTGATCGGCTCTTTCCCAATCAGGACACGATGCCGACCGGCGGCTTCGGTAACCTCATCGCCCTCCCGCTGGCCAAAGCACCACGCCGACTCGGCAACACGGTCTTCCTCGACGAAAACCGACTGCCCTACGCCGACCAGTGGGGCTACCTCGCCTCGCTCCGCCGTCTCTCCCGCGACGACCTTGACCACCTGCTCGAACGCCTCTCGCCGCCCGCACCTCTCGCCAACACCGCCATTTCAACCGGCGTCTTCGTACTCGAAAGCGACGAACGTGCGCTCGACCTTTCCTGTGCCACAAGCACGGCCGGCGCACTTCAGGGAGAAGGCACGTTGCGCCTCGACACTGCGATCCACATCCCGCGCACGACTATCCCGGCCGCGATCATCGCCCGTCTGAAGCGATTGGCGACCTTCGCCAACCCGGTCTTCTACGAGAAACAGAGGCTACGTTTTCCCACCTACGACACTCCGCGTTTCCTCTTCGCCGGGGAATGGCATCCGGACCGCCTTGTGCTGCCACGCGGCGTACTCGAAGACGCGACACGCATTCTCGAGGAGGCTGGAGCGAGCGTGACAGTCCACGATGCCCGGCCGACGGCACCACGCATCAAGTGGCAATTCAGCGGCGAACTCCGCGCCGAACAAGAGCGCGCCGTCCGCGCGATGGCCAACCACGACCATGGCGTGCTCGCCGCCCCGCCCGGCTCGGGCAAGACGGTGATGGGCTGTGCGTTGATCGCCCGCCATCGCACTTCCACACTCGTCCTCGTCCACCGCTCCGTGCTCCTCGACCAATGGAGGCAGGAGTTGATGCGCTTCCTCGGCCTCAAGAAGAAGGAAATCGGCGTCCTTCGCGGCAAGGCGGGCAAGCGCACCGGCCGCCTCGACATCGCGATGCTGCCGAGCCTCGCCCGCGTCGAAGATCCCGCGGAGCTGTTCTCCGCGTACGGGCTGGTCATCGTCGACGAGTGCCACCACGTGCCCGCCGCGTCCTTCGAAGCCTTGCTCAAGGCCTGCACCTCACGCCGCATCGTCGGCCTCACCGCCACGCCACAGCGCAAGGACGGCCTCGAACGCCTGCTCCATCTCCAATGCGGCCCGATCCGCCACACACTCGCCGCACCGGCCGCGGATGCCGTCCCCAGAATCGTATACGTCCGCAAGAGTTCGTTTCACGTGCGTCCCGAACTCGGCCCCCAACCGCCCCTCCACGAAATCTGGCAAGCACTGGTCGGAGACACCGGCCGCACCGAACAGATCGCCGCCGACATCTGGGACGCCGTCGACGAAGGGCGTTGTCCGTTGATCCTCTCGGATCGCATTGCCCATCTGGTGACAATCGAAGCCGCACTCACGCGGCTCCAAGGCAACGCGGATGTGGCGTTGTTTCGCATCTTGAGTCGCGACGGCATCAAACGCCGCCGCGAGATCCGCGCCGAGATCGAGGCCTGCGCGACGGCAGGCCGGCGCCACGCCATCTTCGCCACCGCGTCGCTCATCGGCGAAGGGTTCGACCTGCCACAGCTCGACACCCTCTTCCTCGCGATGCCCCTCTCGTTCAAAGGCCGACTCGTCCAATACGCCGGGCGACTTCATCGCGAACACGCGGCCAAGCGGGAAATCCGCATCTACGACTATCTGGACGACAACCACCCGATCACCCGCGCGATGTTCCGCCGCCGCGCCACCGCCTACCGCCAGATGGGCTACCGCTTCGATTGCGAAGACGGCATCGGCACCTCCACGTGCGACCGGCTCGAAATCCTTGCCCCATAACCAACCGGGGGCTGGTGCGCGCCATTCTGTCACCAACAAATCGCTTCAATCCGTCTACCCCAATCGGCGAAACAGATCAGCCAACTCCGCATCGTCCATTCGTTGCGCCAGCGCCGGGCGATGCACCATCTGCACCGACTCAAGCGAGAGCGACTTGGGCTCGTTCATTGGCTGGGCGTCCCCTCCCGCACTACTCCGCACGCCGCCCGAAGCGGTCGTCGACCTTCACCATGGCGGTGACGACGAACGACGGGATCGTCGCGAGGCAGACCCAGCCGAAGAAGCTCACGTAGCCGAGTTGCTCCTGCAGCCAACCGGCCTTCATGCCGGGCAACATCATGCCCAGCGCCATGAAGCCGGTGCAGATCGCGTAGTGCGCAGTGCGGTGCCGGCCCTCCGCCGCGATCATCATGTAGAGCATGTAGGCGGTGAAACCGAAGCCGTAGCCGAATTGTTCGATCGCGATCATCCCGCCGATCACGGCCAGCGACTCCGGCCGCACGGCCGCGAGATAGACATACACGAGGTTCGGCACGTTGATCGCGATCGCCATCGGCCAAAGCCAACGCCGCAAGCCATGACGCGACACCAGCCAGCCGCCGAGCAGGCCACCGGCGAGCAGTGCGACCGTACCCGTCGTCCCATAACACACGCCGACCCAGTCCGTCGTCATCCCGAGTCCGCCCTTGTCGCGCCCATCGAGCAGGAACGGCTGCGCGAGCTTCACCAGTTGCGATTCGGCGAAACGGTAGAACAAGAGGAACAGCAACATCGTCGCGATCTGCTTGCGGCAGAAATATGCCGCAAAGACCTGCCACCATTCGGCGAGCATGCCGCTCTGCCGTTTCGCCCGACCATCATCCACCGGTCGCGGCAACACGAAACGGTGGAACAGCCCCACCACCACGAACACGCCCGACAGCACCAGAAAGACCCGCGACCACGCCGGCGCCACCCCGAGAGACTTCGCCCAATACCCCGCGAGCCACACCGCCACACCCTGCCCCGCGATCATCGCGAGGCGGAAGAACGTGCTGCGCACGCCCACAAACGCCGCCTGCTGGTGCGGCGGCAATGCGAGCAGATAGAACCCGTCGGCCGCGATGTCGTGCGTGGCCGACGCAAACGCAACCAACCAGAACAGCACGAGCGTCCAGCGGAAGAACTCCGGCCCCGGCACCGCCCACGCCACCGACGCAAACGCCGCGCCGAGCACGAATTGCAGCGCGACGATCCAGAACCGTTTCCGACCGAGCACCTCCACCAACGGCGACCACAACGGCTTGATGACCCACGGCAGGTAGAGCCAGCTGGTGTAGAACGCGATGTCGTCGTTCGAGACGCCGAGATTCTTGTACAGCACCACCGAGAGCGTGGCCGCCGCGACGTTCGGCAGCCCCTGCGTGAAATACAGCGTCGGAATCCAGCTCCAGGCCCGCGCCGTATTCGTCTCGTTGTTGTCCATTTTGCTCAGGATTTGCAAGGGTTGCGCCGACCTTGGCGCCCCGTGGAAACCGAGTCAAAAACCGTCCGTGCCCGGCACGCGAAACACCACTCTTCGTCAACCCGCAAGACACCCGTCTCGAAGCAAAGACGATCATCGCACACACTGCCCCGCTCCGCCGCAGCTGGACGCCGAAGCCGCGCGGCCCATTGTCACGTATTACGTGACAAAAACGTCCGGGCTATCCCCCCGTGGGCCTGCGGCCATTGTCACGTGTTACGTGACAAGTTCGGGATGGCGCGACGGGATGCGCGCGGCAGTTGCCTTCGCCACGCCCTCCGGGTGCTCCACGGCCTCCGTGATTCAGTTCCTCCGCCCGGTCGCGCCTTCATCCCCCTCCTCCGCTCCATCCGCGCCTTCATCCCCTCTTTGGCTTCCGGCGGCCTCCGTCCGACGGCGGCACGGCTCCGCCCTACCGCCGCATTTTCCTCGCGGCGTCCGGCTCCCCGGCTAGCCTGCCGCCCGCATGACGTGGGAAATCGCTTTCGTCTTCCTCCTGCTGGTGGGCGCCCTGGCCAGCTTCATCTGGGAAAAGATCTCCCCGGACCTGACCGCGCTTGCACTTTTCGTCATCCTGCTGGCGACCGGCATCGTGCCCGAGCACGACGCCCTCGGCGTCTTCGCCAATCCCGCCCCCATCACCATCGGCGCGATGTTCGTGCTCAGCGCGGCGCTGGTCAAATGCGGCGCCATCGAGCTGCTCTCCGGCTGGATCAACCGCTGCGCCCAATGGCCCTACCCGGTCACGATGCTGCTGCTGGTCTTCGTGGTGGCGGCCATCTCCGCCTTCGTGAACAACACGCCGGTGGTCGTGGTGTTCCTGCCGGTCGTGGTGAACCTCGCCCGCAAGATGCACCGCCCGGCCTCGAAACTGCTCATCCCGCTCTCCTACGCGGCGATCCTCGGTGGCACCTGCACCCTCGTCGGCACCAGCACCAATCTCATCGTCAACGGCATCGCCGTCGGCTCCGGCCAACCGTCGTTCTCGATGTTCGAGCTGGTCTCGCTCGGCCTGCCGACCCTGGTGATCGGCGCCCTCTACCTCGCCTTCTTCGGCGAGCGCCGCCTGCCCGTGCGCGAGACGATCACCGCCATCCTCTCCGAGGACGAACGCCGTGAATACATCACCGAGGCCTTCGTGCAGCCCAACTCCCCCACCGTCGGCCGCACGGCCAAGGAGGCCGGACTCACCAGCGCCCGCGGCGTGCGCCTGCTCGAGATCGTGCGCGACGGCCTCGTGCTCCGCACCGATCCCACCGTCGAGCGCTTCATCGCCGGCGACCGGCTCATCCTCGCCTGCCGGCCGAAGGGCATCGTGCACACCCGCGGCGTGGCCGGAGTCGACCTCGTCTCCGAGCTCAACGTCGGCCTCGAACAGATCGCCGCCCACGAGGGCGCGCTCGTCGAGGGCATCGTGCCGCCGCACTCCTCCCTCGTCGGGCTCACCCTCCGCGAATCCGATTTCCGGCGACGATTCTCGATGGTCGTGCTCGCCATGCACCGCAAGGGCCAGAACCTGCGCGAGCAGATCGACGTGCTGCCGATCGAGGCGGGCGACGTGCTGTTGATGATGGGCACCGATCAGGCGATCCGGGCCCTGCACCAGAAGGACGAGGTCATCCTCTTCGACCGCCCGGCCCTGCCCTCCGGCAAACTCCAGAAGAAGATCCCGTTCGTGCTCGCCGTGATCGCCGCCGTGATCACCACCGCCTCCTTCGGCTGGGTGCCGATCGAGATCGGCGCCCTCGTCGGCGCGGTGCTGCTCTGCCTGACGGGCTGCATCAAGCCGAAGGCCGCCTACGCCTCGATCGAGTGGAACATCCTCTTCCTGATCTTCGGCATGCTCGCGATGGGGCTCGCCCTCGAGCGCACCGGCGCGGCCGCCTGGCTGGCCCAGGGCATCGTCAACGGTGTGGATACGGTCGTCGCCCCCGCCCACAAGGCCGCGGTCATGCTCGGTTGCCTCTACGTCGTCACCGCCGTTTTCACCGAGATCCTCTCCAACAACGCGATCGCCGCCCTCATGGCGCCGATCGCCATCGGCGTGGCCGCGGAGATGGGCATCAGCCCCCGGCCTTTCCTTGTCGCCGTGATGTTCGCCGCCTCCGCCGCCTTCTCCACCCCCGTCGGCTACCAGACCAACACCTATGTGTATGGTATCGGCGGCTACCGTTTCAGCGACTTCGTGAAGTTCGGCATCCCGATGAACCTCGTCTGCTTCATCATGGCGATGCTCGTGATCCCGCGGGTGTGGCCGTTCTGAATCCGTCCATGACGGTGCGGTCGAACCGGAGCGCCCCCCCCGCGCCCGGTGGACCAAATGTGCGCTGAGACTCCGACCAACGTCGTAGTTCCGCACTCTTGCCGCCGGGCGTGCCAACCGGTGGCGTTGAGGCCACCGATGCCCAACCGCCTCATCCCCTCACTCTGCCTGGCGCTCGCCACCTTTCTTCCTCTCGCGGCGACCGCGGCCGACGCGCCCGCCACACCGCTCGCCCCGATTTCCTGGGTCACCACCGGGCCCCTGATCGCCCCCGTGCCCGACGCCGCACACCCGATCGTCTCGGTGAAGGATCCCACCGTCGTGCACGCCGACGGCAAATGGCACGTGGTCGCCACCACCTACGCCCCGGGCAAAGGCTGGAGCATGGTCTACCTCAACTTCGCCAACTGGGCCGAGGCCGCGCAGGCGCAGCCGTTTCACCTCGACCAGAACCCCAATCTCACCGGCTACCACTGCGCGCCGCAGGTGTTCTACTTCCGCCCCCACCGGAAATGGTACCTGCTCTACCAGTCGCAACCGCCGACCTTCTCCACCGCCGACGATCTCGCCCGCCCCGAGACCTGGACCAAGCCGCAGCCCTTGTTCGCGGGCACGCCCAAGAGTGTCGTCCAAGGATGGATCGACTACTGGATCATCTGCGACGACACCCACGCGTACCTGTTCTTCTCCGACGACTGGGGGCGCTTCTACCGCAGCCGCACCACGATCGGCAATTTCCCGCAGGGCTTCGACGAGCCGGTGGTCGTCATGCATGAGCCCAACCGCTTCGACCTCTTCGAGGCGAGCTGCGTCTACCGGCTGAAAGGACGCAACGAATACCTCTGCATCATCGAATGCCTCGGCGGACCCGAAGGCCGGCGCTACTTCAGGGCCTTCACCAGCGACCGACTCGACGGCGAGTGGAAACCGCTCCCGGGCGCCGACTCCTGGGCCACGCCCTTCGCCGGTATGAACAACGTGAAGACCCCCGACGGCAGCCCCCTGTGGAGCATCGACATCAGCCACGGCGAGCTGCTGCGCTGCGGCAACGACGAGACCATGACCATCGACCCGCAGAACCTGCACTTCCTCTATCAGGGCATCGATCGCCACACCCCGCCGATGGACTACGGGCTGCTGCCCTACCGCCTCGCCCTGCTGCGCGCGACCGGCGCAACCACCAGCCCCGACGCACAAGCGGAGCAGGACTGATCGCCCGCTCCGCCCCGGCTCAGCCCTCGAGCCCGAAGACGGCGTTCACGTAGTTGTCGACCGAGAACGGCTGGAGGTCCTCGGGCTGCTCGCCGAAGCCGAGGAAATAGACCGGCAGCTTGAGCTGGCGGTAGATGCCGACGAGCGCGCCGCCGCGGGCGGTGCCGTCGAGCTTGGTGACCACCAGGCCGGTGAGACCGAACGCCCGATGGAATTCCCTGGCCTGCTCGATCGCGTTGGAGCCGTGGCTGCCGTCGATGACCAGCCAGCTGTGGTGCGGGGCCGAGGGGTCGTGCTTCTGGAGCACGCGGCGCACCTTCGCCAGCTCGTCCATCAGGTTCGACTTCGTGTGCAGGCGGCCCGCCGTATCCAACAGGACGTAGTCCCGGCCCCGCGCCTTCGCGGCGGCCATCGCATCGAAGGCGACCGCGGCGGAGTCGGCGCCGTGCTGGCTGGCGACGAGCTCGAGATCGAGGCGTTCGCACCAGGTGCGCAGCTGCTCGTTCGCGGCGGCGCGAAAGGTGTCGCAGGCTCCGATGGTCACGCTCGCGGCGTCCTGCTTGAGCTTCCAGGCGAGCTTCGCGCAGGTCGTGGTCTTGCCCGAGCCGTTGACGCCGATGAGCGCGATCACGGTCGGGTTCTCGCCGACCGGACCGAGCGTGCCCTCGGCGCCGGCGAGCACCCGGCGCAGGACGGCGGCGCCGATCGCGGCGGCTTCGCGGCCATGCAGGTCCTTGTCCTTCTTATACGCCGTGCGGATTTCCTCGAGAATCTCTGAGGTCGTCTCGACGCCAAAGTCGGCGCCGTAGAGCGCCTCCTCGAGCTGGTCGAGCGTGGCGGCATCGATCGGTTTCTGGCCGAAGAGCCCGCCAACGCTGGCGACGAGCTTCTGGGCTGTCTTGGTGAGACCGTCTTTGAACTTCTTGAAGAGACCGAACATCGGAGGAAACGGATCGGAAGAGTTAACCGCGGAGAACGCAAAGAGCACAAAGAACGGGTGCGATCATCTTTGCGATCTCCGCGTTCTATGCGGTTGAAAGGGCTGGGGCCTCCCGCGTCACAGCAACGAAACCGACCGGCCCCTCACTCCTCGCCCTTGCGGGCGTCGCGGCCGAGCTTGTCCTTCAGTCGATCGAGGATGCCGTTGATGAAGCGCTTGGCATCGGCGTTGGAGAACTGCTTGGAGAGGTTGATCGCCTCGTTGATCGAGACCACCGGGGGAATGTCCTTGCGGTACAACATCTCGAAGATGCCGACACGCAGGATCGACAGGTCGATCTTCGCGATGCGGTCGAAATCCCAGTTCTGCGCGAGGGTACGCACGTGGGCATCGATCTCCTCCATGTGCTCGATCGCGCCGTGGATGATCTCCTCGGCGAACGGGTAGTAGTCGCGCGGCTGCTCCATCTCGCCGAAGAAAAACTCCAGTGCGCTGGCGAGATGCTCGGGGCGGTTGAGCTCCCAGGAATAGAGAAATTGGACCGCGGCCATGCGGCCGTCGCGGCGTTGTTGGATCGGACTGCTCATGCGGTTGGGCGAAGATTGCGAAAGAGATCGGCCATCTCGAGGGCGGCGTTGGCGAACTCGGCGCCGCGGTCGGTTGCACCGTGGCAACGCTCGCGGGCCTGGTCGTCGTTCTCCACGGTGAGCACGCCGTTGATCACCGGGATGCGGCTCGCGCAGGCGACGGTCTGCAGGCCCTGCGTGGCGGAGTTGGCGATCACCTCGTAGTGGATGGTGTCGCCCCGGATCAGCACGCCGAGGGCGACGATCGCGTCGAACTCGCGGCGATCGGCCAGCGCCTGCGCCGCGACGGGCAACTCGTTCGATCCGGGCACGCGCACCACCAGCGGTTCCGCCGCGCCCGCCGCCTTGAGTTTCGCCACACAGCGCTCGAGCAGGGCGTCGACATAGCCGGCATTGAAGCGGGCAGCCGCGATGCCGAAGCGGAGGCCGCGGGCGTCGATCGCGAGGGCGGAAGGTGCTTGAAGGCTCATGGTGATGAAAACAACGAGGATTGGGCGAAGGGTTCCACGGTTCGGGTTCGGCCCACACTGGCAATCCGAAAGCGTGAAACCACCCCATTCTCCGCGCTCGCCAAGCACCCCGCGCATGATTTTGCTTTCACGTTTCGCGTCCAGCGGCCGACATCAAGTCGCCCGCTCTGCCCTTCACCTTTTCCTCCGCCCATGTCTCTCACGCCCATCACCTGCCCGCTCATCGCCGACGTCGGAATCAGCTTCGGCGACGAAGGAAAAGGCCGCCTCATCTCCGAGGTCGCCGAGGAACTGCGCAACACCCCCGGTGCCCGCCCCGTCTCCGTCGTCCTCAAGGTCAACGGCGGCGCCAACAGCGGCCACACCGCCGGCGGCATCAAGCTCAACCTCCTGCCCGCCGGCGTCATCGAGGAAGGCGTCACCCATCTGGGCATCGGCAGCGGCGTCGTGGCCGACCCGCGCAAATTCTGGTGGGAGATCAAGCCGCTCGAGGCCCGCGGCATGAAGGTCTTCCCTCGCCTCGCCATCGACGAGCGTACCCTCGTTTCCGATCTCACCCACCGCCTGCTCGACCTCGCTTGGGAAGACTACCGCGTGCAGGTCCTCGGCGAGGAACCGCGCGGCTCCACCGGCCGCGGCATCACCCCCTCGTACAACGACGAGACCGGGCAATGGCAGGTCTACTACACCGATTTCCGCGGCACCCGCGAGGCGTTTGCCCGCAAGCTCGCCGCCCGCGCCGACCGCGCCCTGCGCACCATCCAGCACGTCTGCCGCGTGAGCGAGCAGACCTGGAACGGCTTCTTCGAGAAACTCACCGTCGCCGAGAAACGCGCCAACGCCGAGGCGATCGAGGCCGGCGTGTTCACCCCCGAGGAGTTCGATTTCATCCGCTTCAAGGGCGACAAGCCCTTCACGCTCAACCTCGACCTCGTCACCGAGGTGTATTGGCAGGCCGGAGCCGCCCTCGCCCCCCGGGTCTGCGAGGTCCGAGAGGTCGTGCTCCAGGAGATCCGCGCCGGCCGCTCCATCGTCGGCGAGTTCGGCCAGTCCTACTGGCTCGACAAGCGCCGCGGCTTTTCCCCCAACGTCACCGCCTCGCACACCTTCACGCCCGAGATCTTCGAGTCCATCGGCATCCCGCTCCAGCCCGTGCACGTCTTCGGCGTCGCCAAGGGCTACGACACCAAGGTCGGTACCCACACCTTCCTCACGCAGATGGACGACGTCCACCCGCTCGCGAAAAAGCTCAAGCAGATCGAGTTCGGCACCTCGACCGGCCGCCAACGCATGGTCGGCTGGTTCGACGCGGTGGAGAAGGGCGACGCCCTGCGCTACGGCGGCTACCACGACGTGATGATCAACAAGATCGACGCGCTAACCTGGTCGGGCGGCTGGCAGGACGACCTGCTCATCTGCACCGGCTACCGCACGACCGACGGCCAGGTGCTCCGGCACGTGCCGCGCCACGAGGAGTTCCGCAAGACGCTCACCCCGGTGTACGAACGTCACCCCGGCTGGGCCGAGGACATCTCGCAGGCCCGCCAGTGGTCCGATCTCCCCGCCGCCGCCCAGCATTACGTCGCCGCCATGATGAAGGCGATCGTCGGCTGCGCCTACGCCGGAGAGGAGCTGCCCGCCGAGCTGCCGAACCTGCGCTACGTGGGTGTCGGCCCGCTCCCGTCTCAGATCATCAAGGACATCCCATCGACCGCCGAGCTGCTCAAGCTCGCGTAAGGCACAGGCGAAATCCCTGACCTTGCTCCGGTGACGTTCTACCACGGCCCCTTCGAAGTCGGCATCTTCACCGCCGACTCGCCCCCTCGCGAGCCGGGCGTCCACGAGTACGTGCCGATCGAGGGCGACGGCCACGATGAGGTGCAACGCGCCCGGCGCTCCGGTGCCGAGCCGCGCTGCCATTTCGATGCCGACGGCATCCGCACCAGCTTCGCGATACGCTCGAGCCCGCGCTTCGGCCGTTTCGAGCTCGTCGATTTCGAAACGGGGCCGACACCGAGCGACTAAAACCTCCGCCCGCATTCCGCGCGATCCCGGTCGGATCGCGGGCGGACTCATCACGTCGCGGCCTCCCACGCCCGCGCGCCAGCCGGCAGGGCAGCCGAATGATGAGGCCGCTGCTGCCGCCCTCCCGAAAAACGAAAAACGCAGGCTCCCACGCCTGCGTTTCACTCCAGAAGGAGTTCGTTTCAATCAAGGCGCGACGGCGTCCCTACTCTGCTGCCCCCCACATTGGTAGCATAAGCGGGGAACACCGTCGCGCTGATTGATCATTCCCATCCGGGAACCAGCCTGCCCCGGAAGAAAACGTGCGCGCCGCAGCGGCCGTCTTCAAAGTAGCTGCAGACCCAATCGGCGGCGCCACCCACAACACCCGAAGAGCGCTGGGAGAAGGACCGATCATAACTGGGATTGCTTGCTGCCACGGGCCGAGACAGTGTCAGCGCTCCACCAAACATCCACCGCTTCGCGTACCAGCCTTCAGTGAGCCTCTTGCCATTTATTTGGTAAACGAGGATCCTTGACCCACCAAAATACCCGTTCGCATGCGGTTCCCGCGCCTTCATCACGCCTTGACCCTGCTCGCCATGCTCCATTCCGGCGGCACGGCAACGGCGTGGGGGGCGCGTTGGGATGACTCGAGCGTGGGTGTTCCGCTGCTCCATCATTACACCGCGCGGGACACCGGGACGTTGGCCCCGTACCGCTGCACGTTGCGGACAAAAAACGGCACCCTCTTCGTGGGCCACAACGGTCTCCTCGCTTTCGACGGCGAATCGTGGCGTTCCATGCCGGTGCCCGATGGCTCTCTGGTGCGCTCGCTGGCAGAGGACACGGCAGGCCGGATCTGGCTCGGTGGCGACAACCTCCTTGGCTCTCTGGAGTTCCGCGCCGACGGCTCGCCGGTCTTCACCTCCGCAAGTTCCCGACTGCCCGCCGAGATGCAGCACGACCTCGGCGGGATCAGTGCGGTCTTTGCCCTTCCGCAAGATACCACCGTCGCCGTCAGTGAAAACCGGGTCTACTGGCTACGCCCCAACGGCACCCGGGTCTGGTCGTTGCCGGCCCCCCGACGCCTCACCGCTTGGCGCGACGCCGAGGGCAACGCCTACGTCGCCCAACCCGAGGTGGCGACGATGAAGATCTCGGAAAATGGGATCGAACCGGCCGGTTTCCCGGAACCCTACGCCTCGACCGGAATCGAGTGGTGTGTCGGATTTCCGGATAATTCCCGACTCTTCGGCACCGACGGGCGCGTGTTTCGCGAAGCGGGCAACCGAGTCGAGCCGGTGACCGGGGCGGCCGCCGACCTGCTCGCCCAGGACAAAGTCACCACGGCCGCGCCTCTTCCCGGAGGCTTCGCCGCGCTCGCCACCCTGCGGCACGGGGTCCTCGTGCTCGACCGCGTCGGCCGCCACGTGTCGTCGATCGACCGCAGCACCGGACTGCCGGACAATCGAGTCTTCGACCTCGCGACAAGCGAACGTCACGGGCTCGCGATCACGACCCCACAGGCCGTGACACTGCTCTGCGACGAATTGTCGGCCACCGTATTCAGTACCCGTGACGGATTGAGCAGCCGTCGCGTGTCTTCGGCCGCACGTTCCCAGGGCCACCTGCTCATTGCCAACGGCCCCCAACTGCTCCAGCTGACGGGGCCCACCGGGCAATGGCGACAGCTGTTGCCCCAGCACGAGCGGATCACCCAGATGCTGGAAGCAGGGGGACACCTGCTGGCCGCGAGCACCAGCGGCATCGACCTGGTCGAGCCCGCCAGCGGCCGCACCCGCTCGATCCGCTCCGGCGAAACCACCCTCATCGGATCATGGACCGCGACAACCGGCGGACTCGCTTGGGTCGAGGGAGCGTCCCTCCAACGCGGCCGGTTCATCGACGGCCGCCTCGAGCCGGTCGAACCCCCGGTGGAGATCGAACACGACGCCTGTTCGCTGGTCGAAGGACCCGACGGCTCGCATTGGATCGCCACGCTCAACAGCGGCATCGTCAGGGTTGCCCCACCCGAAGCGATCCGAGCCGGGAAAGTCGCGGTCCGCCGCTACCGCAGCAACCTGCGTCAATGGGGCGGTGCCCTGCCGGAGTTGTTCCGTGTCGGGTCGCATCTGCTCGCCACCGTCGACGGAGGCCTGGTCGAGTTCAACGAGGCCGGCGACCGCTTCGTGCCGCTCCCGGCCATCACCAACGCCCAGATACACGCCATCGCCCCCGCCGAGCCCGACGGCACCGTCTGGCTGGCGCTCGGCCAGAAGGAACGCCTCCCCTACCAGATCCGCATCGCCCGCCTCCGGGCCGAGGGCGACAACCTCACCTGCGAGCTCGTCCGGTTGCCGCCGTTGCCCCTCACCGACCAGCCCTCCGCGCTCTTCGCCGAACCCGGGGAAGCGCACGGCGAGAGCCGGGTGTTCTGGCTCGGCCTGCCGGGCCGGCTGCTTCGCATCGAATCTCCCGGCACGCTCGCCGCCAACCCGCCCGTCGTGCCCTCGATCGACCCGTTGGCGATTCTCGCCGACGGGCGGGGTCTACGCTCCCTCGAACACCACCAGCCGATCGTCCCCTTCGAGAACACCGGCCTGCGTTTCGACATCGCCGTGCCCGGCGGACGCACCGGCCAACGCGTCCACCTCGAGACCCGCCTGGAGGGCATCGACATCGGCTGGATGCCGTTGGGGGAAATCCCGTACCGAGTGTTCCACGGTCTCCAGGACCGCACCTACCGCCTCGAGGCCCGGTCGGTCGACGCCATCGGGCGCACGTCGGCGCCCGCTGTCCTTTTCTTCACAGTACAGGCGCCGTGGTGGCGTTCCGGTCCCGCCTATTTCGCCTACGCCCTTGGTCTGGTGCTGCTGTCGACCGCAGTTCTCCTGGCCCGCCTGCGCCTGGCCCGCGCCCACCGGCGCCAACTCGAGGAGCTGGTCGAGCAACGCACCCGCGAACTCGCCGCCGCCAACAGCGCCAAATCCGAGTTCCTCGCCCACATCAACCACGAGATCCGCAACCCGCTCAACGGCGTCATCGGCCTCTCGGCCATGCTCGCCCAGCAGCACCCCGACGAAAGCTCCCGCCAGCTCGCCCGCTCCCTGAAGGCCTGCGCCGGATACCTCGGCTCGGTCGTGGACAACGTGCTCGACCTCGCCCGCATCGAGGCCGGCCGCATCGAGATCACACCGCAACGCTTCGAACCTCGCCTGCTCATCGAGGACATCGCCGAGATGTTCCGTCTCCAGATCGAGGATGACGGCGGCCGCATCTCCTGCTCCGCCGACCCGTCCCTGCCCGACTCGGTCGTCGGCGATGTGCACCGCATCCGCCAGGTGCTCGTCAACTACACCGCCAACGCCGCCCGCTACGCCCGCGGCGGCGACGTGCGCCTGTCGGCCCGCCTGCGTTCCCATGAAGGCAACAAGGTCGTCGTCGTCTTCACCGTCGCCGACACCGGCCCGGGAATCGCCCCCTCCGAGCAGTCCCGCATCTTCGAGAAATTCGCCCGCGGGCCGGCCTCCACCACCGCCGAGACACCCCGCGGCTATGGCGTCGGCTTGGCCCTGGTCCGCGAGCTCGCCGAACTGCTCGGCGGCGAGGCCGATGTCGACTCGCAACCGGGCATGGGAGCCAAATTCCGCCTCGCGATCCCGCTCGAGGTCGCCGCCAGCACCACCCCGCCCGCCATCGTCGCCCGCACCGCCTCCCACCACACCGCGCTGCGGGCCCTCGTCGTCGACGACCAGGCGTTCAACCGCCTGATCCTGCGCGACCACCTCGAGCGCCTCGGCTGCAAGGTCGAAGAATCGGCCGACGGCACCAGCGGCCACCTGCTGCTCCAGGCTCGCGCCCACCATCTCGCCTTCATCGATCTCGACCTTCCCGGCATGGATGGCCTCACCCTGATCCGCCGCATCCGTACCGAGGGCGGGCCCCGCCCGACCTTCCTCGTGGCCACCACCGCCGCCGCCGCCAAGGGGATCGAGGAAAAAGTCCTCGCCGCCGGGGCCGACGCCTTCCTGCCCAAACCGATCTCCCTGCCCCACTTGGCCGCACTCATCGAGGCCTGCAACGACCGCCTCTCCGGGCAACCGCCCAGAACCGCCGCCGCCGAACTCGCCCCTCCCGCGAGCCCGAGCCCCGGCGGGCTCTTCGCCGGTCTGGCCCTCACCGACGACCAGCAGCGCAGCCTCCACGCCGAGCTCGATGTCGAGACCCAGGCGCTGGTGACCTGCTGGCGCCAGAACGACCAGGCCGCCGCCCGCCGCCACGCCCACCGCCTCATCTCCCTGGCCATCCTGGCGCGCGACGAAAAACTCGCCGAGACCGCCCGCGACGCCGAACAAAGCCTGCTCGAAAACCGCACCGACGCGGGCCGCGCCGTGGAGACCCTCACCACGACGGCCCGGCGGCGCATCCGCCAGATGGGCACGACGGCAGCCTCCAAGAACGCGGGCCAGAACTGACGGCGCGAACCGCCCGCCTCAGCCGTGATGATGTGGTCGAGAGGCGAGCGTCGAGGGACGAGCGCCAAACCATCGGCGGCGAGCATCCAACACGAGCGTTTCGCTCGATCTCCTCTGTGATCGGCCCCTCGACGCTCGTCCCTCGTCACTCGACCGAACGCTTGCGCCTCAGAACTGCGCGCCGTCGGGCCGCACGAAGCCCTTGCGCAACGCGTAGCGGATCAGCTCGGCCTGCGTGTTCGCCCCGAGCTTCTTCATGATGTTGCGCCGGTGGGAATGCACGGTCCACGCGGTGAGCCCCATCTTCTCCGCGGCCTCCTCGTTCGAAAGACCGCGGCCGAGCAGCTGCAACAGTTCCTGTTCGCGCTCGCTGAGAACCTTCGAAAACGACACCGGATCGGTGCGCATCGACTGCTGCACCTGCTGCATGATTTCGGCGTAGTAGACCCGCCCCGAGGCCACCGTCTCGATCGCAGCCCGCAGCAACTGAGGGTCCTGTACGTTCTTGTCGACGAAGCCCTGCAGCCCGAGTTTGCGGATGCGGTGGATCGTGACCTCGTCGCACAGCGAGGTCAGCGCGAGCACCTTCAGGTCGGGCATCTTTTCGAAGAGCGCCGCCGCGATGTCGAGGCCGTCCCCGTCGGGCAGATGCAGATCGAGCATGAGCACGTCGGGGTTGGCCGCCGGGATCTGCTCGAGGGCCGCGGCCACCGTGCCGACATTGCACACGACCTCGAAGCCGAACTGCTTGGTGCAAAGCTCCACGAGCAGCCGCCGGAACAGCTCCTGATCCTCGACGATGGCCAGCTTGATCGACATGTGTTTTGGGGCCTCGCGCGATACAGTCGTAAGCATCCGGATGCGGCAAGCACCTTGCTCGGGCTTCGCGGGATTCCGTCGCCTCGCGGGCGCCGGAAACGACAAGGCCCGGCTTTGCAGCCGGGCCTTGTCGGGTGGAGGATCGATCGCGCGAAACCGCTTCAGCCCTTCGCGGCGAACTTCGGCTCGAGGTAGTCGGCGCAGCTGTCGAGGGTGGCGAGCTGCATGTAGTCGGCCTCGGGCACTTCGATGCCATGGCGCTTGCGCAGCTCCATGACGATGTCGAGGAAGTCCATCGAATCGAGCTGGAGCTGCTCGCGCAGCCGCACATCGGGTTTCAGACCGCTGAGGTCCTCGTCCGGGGCGATGTCGGCGATGATTTCGGTGACCAGCTTCTTGATGTCGTCTTTCGTCATGGGAACGGTGTCAGGCGGAGTGGCGCTTCACGATCAGCGCGGAGTTGATTCCGAGCATACCGAAGGAGTTGTTCAGAATGGCGTCAACCCGTTTCACGGCACGCGGTTGGTTGATCACCAGGGTGCTCAGCGCGCACTGCGGATCGAGGTCGTCGACGTTGATGGTGGGGTGCACCACGAGGTCGTCGAACGACGGCAGGTTGCCCGCCAGTTCGAGACTGCCGGCCGCGCCCATCGCGTGGCCGATGAAGCCCTTGGTGTTGTTGATGTGCGGCAGCTGGAAACCCTCGAAGGCCGAGGCGACCGCCTGGCATTCCTGCACGTCGCCGAGCGGCGTGGAGGTGGCGTGGGTGTTGAGGATGTCGATCTGGTCGGGCGTCATCCCGGCGTGCTTGATCGCGAGGCGGATGCACTCGGCCTGGCGTACCGGATTGGGCAACACGTAGTCGCTGGCATCCGAGTTGATCGCGTAGCCGGCGATCTCGCCGTAGATCTTCGCCCCGCGGGCGAGCGCATCCTCGAGGCGCTCGAGCGTGTAGAGCGCGCCACCCTCGGAGACGACGATGCCGTTGCGCGACTTGTCGAACGGCCGGCTCGCCTTGGTCGGATCGCTGTGGTGCGCGAGCGCCCCCTGGCTCTTGAACGCCGCGAAGATGCCGAACGAGCGGATGCTCTCGCTGATGCCACCGGCCAACGCGAAGTCGACTTCGCCCAGGCGCAGCATCTGCGCGGCGTGGATGATGCCGATGTTTCCAGCCGCACAGGCGGCGCCGAGCGTGTAGGCCGGCCCGGTCACCCCGAGGTTCAACGAAGCCTCGCCGGCCGGGTTGTTGGCGACGGTGCGGGGGTTGTGGTAGTGCGACCAGAATTTGGTGTCGTTGCCGAAGGTCGAGAGGCTGTGGATCTCGTTCTCGGTCTCGACGTTGCCGTGCTCGGTGATGCCCACGTAGATGCCCACGCGGCTCTTGTCCACGTTGGCCCAGTCCACGCCCGAGTCCTTCACCGCCTCGTGCGCGCAGTAGATGCTCACGCTGCCGGCGCGGGTGCCGACGCGCAGCTCCTTGCGGGTCTGGTAGCGGGTGGTCTCGAACTTGCACACGCCGGCCAGCACCTTGCCCATGTGGCGCGTCTCGAAAAACTCCACGCCCGATTTGCCCGTGAGCAGAGCCTGCCGGAACTCCGGCAGGTTGTTGCCGTTCGGAGCCGTGAGGCCCACTCCGGTGATGACGATGCGGCTGAGATTCATGGTGAAATTTACGCAACGGCGCAGGCGCCGCCTCGGGAAAAGCCAAAAGATTGCCTAGCCTCCCATCCGCGAGGCAATAAAAGTTTCCAGCTCAAACACCATGAACGTACTCGTCGTCGGAGGAGCCGGCTACATCGGTAGCCATTGTGTTCGCCAACTCGCGGCCGCCGGGCATCGCCCGGTCGTGCTCGACAGCCTGGTCTACGGCCATCGCGCCGCCGTCGCTGCGGAGATTCCCTTCTACAACTGCGACCTCGGCGACGAGACCGCCCTCGCCAAGATCTTCGCCGAGGAGAAGATCGAGCTGGTGATGCACTTCGCCGCCTTCGCCTACGTGGGCGAATCCGTCACCGACCCGCTCAAATACTACTTCAACAACACCGTCGCCACCCTCCAGCTCCTGCGCGCGATGGTCACCAACGGCGTGAAGAAGTTCGTCTTCTCCTCGACCTGCGCCACCTACGGCGTGCCGCCCACGCTGCCGATGACCGAGGCCACCCCGCAGGCCCCCATCAACCCCTACGGCCAGACCAAGCTCGACGTCGAAAACGCCCTCAAGAACCTCGCCCGCGCCCACGGTCTCTCCTTCGCCGCCTTCCGCTACTTCAACGCGGCCGGCGCCGCCGCCGACGGCACCATCGGCGAGGACCACAAACCGGAGACACATCTCATCCCCGTCGCCATCGACGCCGCCACCGGCCGCGGCCCCGCCCTCCAGCTCTTCGGCACCGACTATCCCACCCCCGACGGCACCTGCCTGCGCGACTACGTCCACGTCGACGACCTCGCCCGCGCCCACATCGCCGTCTTCCCCAAGCTCGACGCCCCCGGCGCCGCCTTCTTCTACAACCTCGGCACCGGCACCCCCACCTCCGTGCGCGAGGTCATCGTCGCCGTCGAGAAGGTCACCGGCCTGAAGGTGCCCGTCGTCGAGTCGCCCCGCCGCGCCGGCGACCCGCCCGCCCTCTACGCCGACGCCACCAAGGCCAAGACCGAGCTCGGTTGGACTCCCCAGTTCACCAGCATCGAGCCCATCGTCGCCACCGCCTGGAAATGGCACGAGTCGCGCCCGAAGGGTTACGCAGACCGTTGAACCTCACCCCGCGGCGCCCGCCCACCCCGGGCCGGCGCCGCTTTTGTTTCGAAGCCCCTTTCGCCCGTCCAGGATATGGACGTTATGGACCTGATGGACGAAGTGGACACCCACCATCGGCCATCTCCCATCAGCCATCTTCCATTCTTCATCATGCCTCGCATCTCCTTCCTCGGTTCCGGCAACATGGCCTCGGCCATCGTCGACGGCGTGCTCAACCAGAAGGTCGCCACCGCGGCCGACCTCGCCTGCCTCGGCGGCAATGATCCCACCGGCGCCAACCTCGCCACCCGCACCGGCATCCGCCTCGCCGCCGATGTCGTCGACCTCTGCGACGACGCCGACACCGTCGTCATCGCCTTCAAGCCGCAGAACCTGGCCGACGCCGACCCGCGCCTCGCCGACGCCACCCGCGGCAAGCTCGTGATCTCGATCCTCGCCGGCAAGAAGCTCGCCTCCCTCGCGAAGGCCTTCCCGCACGCCCGCGCCCTCGTACGCGCCATGCCCAACCTCCCCGGCTCCATCGGCGCCGGCATCGTCGGCTGGAGCAGCCTCGCTCCCCTCGCCGACGCCGACCGCACCACCGTGCTCGCCGTGCTCGCCGCCCTCGGCTCCGTGCACGAGTTCCCCGAGGGCATGCTCGACTCCGTCACCGGCCTGAGCGGCAGCGGCCCGGGCTACGTCTTCGAGTTCGCCGCCGCCTTGCGCGAGGCCGGCATCGCCGCCGGTTTCACCCGCGAGCAGGCGCAGGTCTTCGCCACCGAAACCCTCCTAGGCTCCGCCCTGCTGCTCAAGCAGACCGGCGAAGATCCCGAGGTCCTGCGCAACCGTGTGACCTCGCCCAACGGCACCACCTACGCCGGCCTCCAGACCATGGCGTCCGCAAACTTCCGCGACATCATCCGCAACACCGTGCTCGCCGCCCGCGACCGCAGCATCGAGCTGTCGAAGGACAGCTGAGGCGCGGCCGCCCGTAGGAGCCTGCTTGCAGGCGATTCAGTACTCCGCGTAGCGGCGAAGATCGCTCCGCCCGCCATGCCCGCCGAACTTCCACCTCCCAGCTTGCCCCCGCCGCTCCCACGGGAACCCGGCTGGTTCGCGCGGTTTTTCGAGGGCTTCGGCACCCCGCTCGCGGGGCTGCGCTTCATGAACGCCAACCCGAAGTTATGGCGACATGGCATCCTGCCGATCCTGTGCAACCTCGTGCTCACGGTCGCACTCTTCGCCGGTTTGGTCTGGGGCTGGTTCCGCGCCTTCGCCTGGCTCGACACCGTCTTCCCGGCGAACTGGTGGGGCGGCACGCTCGAGGTGCTCTCCGTGATCCTCGTCGCCGCGCTCGAACTCGCCCTGGTGGTGGCCGCTTGGATCGTTTTCCAGGGCATCTTCTGCGGCTTCTTCTACAGCCGCCTCGCCACGGAAGTTGAGGTCCTCCTCGGCATGCCCCGGGAGAAAATGCGCGAGGTGCCCCTGCTCTACCAGGTGACCGACGCCCTCCGCGACCTCGCCGCCCTCACCACCGTGGCGATCGGCTGTTTCATCATTGGATTCATCCCGCCGATCGGTCCCGCGCTGGCGCTCGTATTCGGGATCTACTTCGACTGCTTCGTCTTCGGGATGGACTATCTCGACTACCCGCAGGCCCTGCGCGCCCGCGGCCGCGGCGTGCAACGCACCTTCGCGCGCAAGCACCGCGCCCACACGCTCGGGCTCGGCACCAGCGTGATGCTCTTCACCTTCGTGCCCATCCTCAGCCCGATCCTCCTGACCACCGCCGCCACCGGCGCGGTGCTGCTTTACCGCAAGCTGGAGGAGTAGGTCCGGTCTGCGACCGGACCATCGGGCCAGTCGCACACTGGCCCAAAATTCTGGCAACATCACCCTTCGCCGCGGCCCCATCGGCCATTCCCGCAATGCAGCTTGCCGGTCGGCCACGCATCCTTTCCCTCGCACGGTGACCGCCGCCGCCCAGCCGCCTGCCGATGAACTCGCCCACCTGCTCAAGCAGGTCTTCGGCTACGACCGTTTCCGGCCGTTGCAGCGCGACATCATCGCCTCGGCCCTCGCCGATCGCGATGCGTTGGCCGTGCTCCCCACCGGCGCGGGCAAGTCGCTCTGTTTCCAACTGCCCGCCCTCGCCCGCCCCGGTCCCGGGCTCACGGTGGTCGTTTCGCCATTGATCGCGTTGATGAAGGATCAGGTCGACCAGCTGCTCGCCGCGGGCGTCTCGGCCACGTTCATGAACTCCACGCTCGGCGCCGAGGAGGCGAAGCGCCGCTACCGCGGGCTCTACGCCGGCGAATACAAGCTGCTCTACGTCTCGCCCGAGCGCCTCATGCTCGACGGTTTCACCGAGCGCCTCAAGGAGTGGCCGGTCAAACTCATCGCCGTCGACGAGGCCCACTGCATCAGCGAATGGGGCCACGACTTCCGCCCCGAGTACCGCCAACTCGCCAAGCTTCGCGAGTCGCTCCCGGCCGTGCCTGCGATGGCGCTCACCGCCACCGCCACGCCACGCGTGCGCGACGACATCGTCAAGCACCTCGCGCTGCGCGACCCGGCCGTCTTCGTCGCCTCCTTCAACCGCCCGAATCTCACCTACCGCGTCGAGGCCAAGGACGAGCCGATCAAGCAGCTGCTCGCCTTCCTCAAGGAACGCCCGCACGACGCCGGCATCGTCTACTGCGCGAGCCGCAAACAGACCGAAAAACTCGCCGACAGCCTCAACGCCCGCGGCATCGAGGCGCGGCCGTATCACGCCGGCCTCGACGCGGCCGAGCGCAACCGCAACCAGGAGCGCTTCCTGCGCGACGAGATCCGCGTCGTCTGCGCGACGATCGCGTTCGGCATGGGTATCAACAAACCCAACGTGCGCTTCGTTGTGCACTACGATCTCCCGAAGAACGTCGAGGGCTACTACCAGGAAACCGGCCGCGCCGGCCGCGATGGGCTGCCCGCCGAGTGCCTGCTGCTCTACTCCGCCGGCGATGCCGCCAAGCAGCGCCATTTCATCGACGAGATCACCGACGCCGCCGAGCAGGCCCGCGCCCGCCGCCAGCTCCGCCAGATGCTCGACTACGCCGACACCACCGGCTGCCGCCGCGTCGAGCTCATGCGCTACTTCGGCGAGACCTTCGAGGCCTGCGACTGCGGCGCGTGCGACAACTGCCTCTCCCCGCTCGAGACCTACGACGCCACCGTGCCCGCGCAGAAACTGCTCTCCTGCGTCTACCGCATCCGCGCCGCCAGCGGGTTCGACATGGGCCTCAAGCACGTCGTCGATGTCCTCCGCGGCCACGCCAACGACAAGACCGAGCGCCTCGGGCACGACCGCCTCACCACCTGGGGCATCGGCGCCGACAAGACCGAGCACGAATGGATGCACCTCGGGCGCGAGCTGCTCCGCCTCGGCTACCTCGAGCTCGGCCAGGAAATGCCCGTCGCCGGCCTGACCGACGCCGGTCGCGAACTTTTGCGTACACGCACGGCCGTCACGCTCGCCAAGCCCCGCGCCGTCATCAAACCCAAGCGCGACCGCAAGGCCCGCGCCCGCCGCGGCGACTTCGACTACGACGAGATCCTCTTCGAGCGCCTGCGCGAGCTGCGCAAACAGCTCGCCGACGAACGCGACGTGCCCGCCTACATCGTCTTCGGAGACACCTCCCTGCGCGAGATGGCGCGCCACTATCCGGCGAGCGTCACCGAGCTCGGCGGCATCAGCGGTGTCGGCGAAAAGAAGCTCAACGAATTCGGCGACACCTTCCTGTCCGCAATCCGCAGTTACACCGCCGAACACGGCAAACAGAGCTTCGGCGACTGACTCCTGTTGGCCAGGTCGGCGACCCGGCCCGCCGTGGCGCCGCTGATTCTACTCTGCCGAACGGCAGAGCCAGAACAGCGATCCGCCGTGGGACGCGCCTTCAGACCGTTCCCTGCCTCTCGCGGAGACGGACGCACGCGAACAGTTTCACCCGCAAACGCTCCTCACTCCCCGCCAAGCTTTCGGATGATGCTTTTGGCCAGCATCTCGTTGATCTCGGAATGCCTCGGAACCGGCTGCGCCATCCTAGTGGCCGGATTCTGATACCAGTCGTGTTTGGCGCCATGCCAGATAAGCACCGCGCCGAATGCTTCGATCCGGCGGATCAAGTCACGCCGCTTCATGCCACCGCAAGCTCGACGTTCCGACTTACGTTGGGAAGCACCCCGAGGTCAGTTCGCGGAAGAGATCGGCCAAATGCTCCTTCAGATCCTCAAGCGATGTGCCCTGCGTGAGGTAGTCGGGATACTCGTCGAGATGGCCGACCCAGAAGTCGCCATCCTGCCAAAAAGTGAACCCTGTTTCGCGCGCTGACATGGGCAAAAACTGGTTGCGGCGTAGGGCAAAGTCAACGGACCGGAGGAAGCCTACTCCTTCCGGTTCGGCTGGATCATTCGCCGCTTCGCCTCAGTGATCGCGGTCCGCACAGCCTCGTCGCCGGTCTGCCGCACGTACAGCTCGAGGAACTTTTCGCTCAGCAAAAGGTTCGCCGTGTAGAGTGCCGGCTGCCCATCGATGCTCACGTCCACAAGACCGAACACCGGATCGATGGTGTAGAAATATTCCCGTCCATCGAACAGAACCGATGCGGTGAAGATCGGTAGCGCCAAAGTGAGGCTGGCGCATCCACCGTCAGCCCACTCCTTGGCCTGATTCTTCACCGGGGTGTCATCGCGTATCAGTTCCAACAATCGAACCCGTGCCTCGGCATCCAGCGGCACCTCCACATCGGCTGTAGGCAACCCAAGATCGGCGAAAAGCTCCTGCATCTTGCCGGCGTGAAACACGAACTTCGGACTGAGTCCTTCCGCCGGCGCGGTCAACCAAGTGTGGCTGCCTGATACTCCTTCGGCGAACTCGTCGTGCAGCGATGTCCAGACTTGGGGCCAAGACTCGAGGTCGAAATCGATATCCATCACCTCCGGCCGCGGCTGCTCCTCCGTTGCCGGAGCCGCGGCGGTCAACTTCCGGTACAAGCACCGGTTGTACGCCTCCGCAAACGCCCACTTTCGCTCCTGAATGGTCGGGCTCTTTTCGCCCACAATGAACTCATGGCCGTTGTGGAGGTACCATGTGCATTCGACTCCGAAATCGCGCACCAAATGATCGACTTCCGACTGATCAAGCCCTGGGACATCAACGGAGTCCTCGGCCATGACCTCACCTGCTGAACCAAGCAACTGCCGTTTGCCTGCCAGCAAATCGGCGTCGACACATCGCTCCACAGCCAAAGGAGAAAATTTTGCCGGAGGATCGCTGATCCGGATCATTTCGGCGACTCGCCCAGTGGTGCAGCCGGCACCGAATACCAACAAACCCGCGAGCAACATCGAGAGGATCAAATTGGCGCGCATGGTGGAGGCACCGCCAATTCGTAAGCATATACCAACAACACTGGAAGCTCATTTCCCCCGTTGCGCCGCCCGGCGAAGCGACGATCTCAGCCGGAAGCATTTTCGGAACGCATCCCCCCTGCGAGGTTGACCTTCGGGCCCACGGCAACCGGGATGCTCCCGAAGCCTCCGTGGCCAGCGCCGCCCGCTTGTGGGATCAACCGCAACTCCTCCTCCATGCACATCGAGATCACCCACAACACCGTCTACACCTACGACCGCGAGGTGCAGCTGCTGCCCCACCTGCTCTACCTGCGGCCCCGGGAAAACGCGCTGCTGAAGGTCGAGGACTACGAATGCTCGACCCAGCCGGAGGGGCGCCTGCAGTGGATGCGCGACGACTTCGACAACCTGCCCGCCAGCATCCATTTCGCCGGGCTCGCCTCGCGCCTCGAGATTCGATCGCGCTGCCGCGTCACCACCACCGACCTGCCGCCCTTCGAGTTCCTCGTGCGCGACTACGCGACGACATTCCCCTTCAACTACGAACCGCTCCACCGCTCCAACCTCTCCATCTACCTCACGCCGCCCGAGCCCGTGACCCGGATCGCCGTCATCGGCTGGATGGAACGCTGCTTCACCGACCGCCCATGGGAGACCGTGCAATGGCTGTTCGCCCTCAACCAGGCCGTCTTCCGCAATCTCAGCTACACCCGGCGCGACGAACCCGGAATCCAGCCGGCAACGACGACCATCCAGCTCGGCAGCGGCTCCTGCCGTGACTACGCAGTGCTGCTGATCCAGTGCGCCCGAGCAATGGGCCTGGCCGCACGCTTCGTGAGCGGCTACATGCTCGACCCCGCCACCGACGGCGGCGGCTTCGGCACCATGCACGCCTGGGCCGAGATCTACCTGCCCGGCGCGGGCTGGCGCGGCCTCGACCCGACCCATGGCATCTTCTGCGACAACCGCTACGTGCCCGTCGCCCACGCGGTCGTCGCCGAAAGCGTCAACCCGATCCAAGGCTCGTTCTTCAGCGCCATCCCCGCCTGCGCCGAGATGCACGCCGACGTGCGCGTGCGCTACGCGTGCTGAACATGCCCGCAGACACGCCGTTCCGGCCCCCGCCGATGCGAAGGTCGCCGGGAGAGCACCGCGTCACGGAGCCCGCGAGACGCCGACCCGCATGAAGCGGCGATCCGCACCGTCTGCGATCGGGTGGCTGTCTCGATAGGTCACCGACACAACGCCGGCCGACACGGCGGTGGCAGAGCCGACCTGCACGGCGTCGGCCGTCCACATGCCGCCGGGCGAATCCGCGGTGTAGATGGTATACACGAGGTCGGTGGCCGGTTCAGGGCGCTGGAAGGTGATCGTGAGATACCGTTGGCCCGCGATCTCGACCGTGCCGGCGGTGGTGACCGGGCGATCGGGGCCGGAGCGCGGATTGAGCGCCATCGCGTACTCGAGCAGATTGATCATGCCGTCGCCATCGGGGTCGGCCAGATCGCCGCCGATGCCAGTGTCGACCAGTTCGCGGGCGGTGAAATGCGGCGCCTGATAGCCGGGGAAATCGGCGAACGCCGTCTGCGAAGCGAGGGCGTTGCCGTCGAAATCGAAGAGCGCCTGATTCTCCCAGGTGTTGCCGCTCGACGGGTCGGTGTTGTCCCAACCGTTGCCTTCGACCGGGGTCCAGGTCGCATCCCAGTAGATCACACCCGCGCCGCGCTCGTCGGGCACGGCGTCGACGATGGCCATGATGGCGCGCAGCATCGCCCGCTGCCCGCCAACGGTGGCCGGAAAGCCGCTGGTCAGCTGGTCTTCCGTGCCGATGACGTTGCCCTGGTCGTCGGACCAGCCGAGCGTGAACGGATACGCGGTCTCGCAGAGCAGCACGGGCCGGGAATAGCGGGCCGCGGCGTTGTTGATCGTGGTCTGCATCGCCGAAAGCGTGCCGTGCCAATACGGATAATACGAGAGCCCGGTGTAGTCCCAATCGACGCCCTGCGCCTTCACGCCGTCGAACCACCACCGCACCGTACCCCAGTCTCCGCCCTTCGCGATGTGCAGGACCACGCCGGCATCCGGGGCGGCGGCGCGCACCGCGGCGATGCCCTGGGCGAGGAGCGACGCGAGGTTGCCGAAACTCCAGTTGGCGGCATGGAGGCTGCCCTCCTCCCACAGCATGCCGTCGTTGATCTCGTTGCCCACCTGCACGTAGTCGGGCGCGGCACCGGCCGCGACCAGCGCGGAGCACACGTCATGGGTATGGTTGTACACGTCGGCCTCGAGCTGCGCGAGGCTATGCCCCGTCCATGCCGCCGGCTTGGTCTGCTGGCCCGGATCGGCCCAGATGTCGGAGTAGTGGAAATCGATCAGCACGCGCAGGCCGAGCGCCTTAGCCCGCACGGCCATCGCGACGACCTCGTCCTTGCCGTTGTGGCCATCGGCGGCGTTGTGGAAGACCCGCAGCCGGACGGTATTCATGCCGTTGGCCTTGAGGATGGCGAGGGCGTCGCCGGAGTTGCCGGCGGCATCGGCATAGGTGCCGCCGAGGTCTTCGCTCTTGTCGAGGGAGGAGACATCGCAGCCCTTGATCCAGAGGGCGGCGTCGAGGTTGGGGGGCGACACGCAGGCGGCGAGCAACGCCGCGACGAGCAGGGCACGTTTCATGGGAGGGTGTTCGGGGTAGCAACGGATTCCGGGGAGGGAACAGCCGAACCCAAACAGCGCCGTGACTGTTTGCCAATCAATTAAACTGTTTTACATAAAGACGGCATGCTTCCCCGCTGCGCCGGAAGCGCGGTTGGGCTCCAAACTCGGGGCCTCGCCCGGTTGGTCCACGCCGCGGTGCCGAAAGCCGTAATGACTTCGCCGGGGCGTCGCGGTTCGGCATTGCCACGCCTTCCGCCGCGACGATCCGTCGCCCACTCCGCGCGCAAGGCGCAAGCCCGGTGCAGGCGAAACCGGCCTACGCGGCGGACGCCAGCTTCAACGTGAAGAAAAAAGCCGCACCGCGATCCGGCTCCCCCTCGGCCCACACCTCGCCGCCGTGGCGCCCGACGATGCGTTTCACGTTGGCCAGGCCGATGCCGGTGCCCTCGAACGCCTTCTCGCTGTGCAGCCGCTGGAATACGCCGAAGAGCTTGTCGCCGTACTTCGGGTTGAAGCCCGCGCCATTGTCGCGCACCACGAACGTGGCGAAGCCGCAGGCATCCGGTATCTTGGAACTGGTTATCTCGATCACGGCACACGGCCGATTCCGGGTGAATTTGACCGCGTTGCCCACGAGATTGGCGACCACCTGGCGCAGCAGCACGCGGTCGCCCTCGACCAACGGCAACGGACCGACCCGCCACTCGATCTGCCGGCCCTCGAGATCGCCTGCGATCTCCCGGCGCACGGCGTCGATCAACGCACCCAGGTCGACGGACTCGAACGCCATCTCGGCCTTGCCGATCCGCGAGAACCGCAGCAGTTCGCCGATGAGGGTGCTGAGGCGCCGGGTCTCGCTGACGATCACCTCCATGAAGCGGCTGCAGTCGTGGTCCTGCAAAGGCCCGAGCCGCCGCTCGAGCAGCTCGGTGAAGCCCATGATGTTGCGCAGCGGCGCCTTCAAGTCGTGGGAGATCGAGTACGCGAAGCTCTCCAGCTCGCGGTTGGCGGCGGACAACTGCGCCGCCGCGTGATCGAGCTCGACCGTGCGCGCCTCGACGCGCCGCTCCAGTTCCGCATTGAGCACTCGGTAGCGCTCCTCGCTCGCCCGCAACTCCACCGTGCGCTCGTCGACCAAACGGGCCAACTTTTCCTTGCGCCGCCGCTCCGCATAAAGCGGCAACCAGATCGCCCCCGCGACCACCGTCACCATGAACAACCCGTAGGCCACATACGCCCCGGTCGTGCGATACCACGGCGGCAGCACGACCAGCGACACCGCCGTCTCCTCGCCCACCGAAGCGCCGGCACGCGGGCGCACCCGCAACGTGTAGACGCCGGGATCGAGATGGTTGAAGCCGGCGGCGCCGGTCACCCCGGTGGAAACCCACTCGGCCCCAAGGCCCTCCATCATGATCTCGAAAGTCACACTCTCGCCCACCGGCGCCCCGATCGCCGCGAAATGGGCGATCATCGAGTTGTCCGTATGGACCAGCCGCCCGAGCTGCACGCCGGGTGCGAGCAAGGTGCGTCCGCTGCCCGGCAGTTCGACGCGCGACACCAAGGCGCGCAGCCGTCGCGCGGGCGGCAGCGGGATGCCCGGATCGTAGCGCGCAAAACACAGCTGCCCCTGCAGCCACACCACCCCGCCCGGCTCGCAGATGAAGGACGTGGGCTTCAGGTCCGAGGGCAGAAACTCCAGTCGGCGCTGGTCGCCTTCCGGCAACGACCGGTCGTGGATCCGCACCCGATCCGTATCCGGGACCCAAAGCCGCCCGCGCGCGTCGAAGGCGGCGCGCCCCCCGTTCGCATAGGTCAGTTCCGGGAAGTTCGCGGCCAAGGTTTCGTCGTTCTCGAACCGGCGGGTGAGCTCGTTGTAGATGAGGGTGCGCCCGGAGCATTGCACCCGGATGCGATCGTCGAGGATGAAGAGCTCCACCCAACCGCTGGTCACGCCGTCGTCCTCGTTGAACAGCTCGAGCACGTGCTGCCGCCCGTCGATGGCCATCCGGCCGATCCGGCCCGCGCCCAGTTCGAGCCAGACCCAATCCCGGTCGGGGATCGCGTTGTACACCTCCCCGAGCCCCTCGTGCGGAAACCGGGTGAGGGCGACCTCGTCGCCCTCGAAATCGATCCAGCCGACCTCGTTGCGCGCCGCATACAACCACCGATCGGGCACACCGCTGGGCACCGCGACCCGCGGGTTGACGAGGCCACCCGCGAGCAGTCGCCAGACACCGCCGCGCCACTCCCACAGGCCGTTGTCGCAACCCGCGAGCAACCGCCCCGCCGCCACGCCCAGGCTGTACACGAAGGGCGCCGGCGTCTCGACCTTTTCGAAACCCGCCAACCGGCCCTCCCCGTCGTATTCGCCACGCAACACCGAGCCGGTGGCGAGCAGCCACAACCGCCCCTCGAACCGGACCGGATTCACGTAGTCCATGCTGGCCGTCACCGCGTTCTCGAAGAGCGAGACCCGCGACGGGAAATTCACCCGCACGATGCCCTTGCGCGAGTATCCCCAGAGCATGCCCTCCGCGGTCCACAACAGCTTGCGCAAGTGGGCCAGACGGTTGTCGGACCGGCGGTCCAGGGTCTGCAACACCCGACCGGTCGAGTCGAAGAACACCAAACCGTATCCATCGACCGAAGCCACGAAGAGGTCGTTCATCGTGCGCACCAGGTCGTTGATCCGATTGCCCGCCCCGAGCACGCCGCCGCTCGCCAGCGGCGAGAGGCCCTGGCCGTCGAACACCCAGACGCCACTGCTCGAAGTCCCCACCAGCATCCGCCCGTCGGCCAGCGGAGCGCTCGAGATGATCGACATGCCCGGGCTCGAATCCTCCGCCGCGATGACCACCCGCCTCTCGCCCGAGGGCGCCACGGCGTGCAGCGACCCGCGGTTCGAATCCGGGATGAAGACGGCGCCATCCAGCAGGAAGGCGTGGCCCGCGGTCGCGTTGCGATCCAGCGAACGCGGCGCCTGATCGGAGCGCAGATCCCATTCGACCACCCCGTTGTCGAACCAGATCCACCGGTCGCCCGCGCGCACGTTCGAGGTGTAGGAGTGCATCGGTGCCTGGTTTTCCGGATACTCCGACCGGACCAGATACCACCCGCCCCGCTCGTCGAACTCGACCCGGCAGAACCCCTGGGTCTCGCTCACGTGGATGCGGCCATCGTTGCCCACCGCCACCTGGCCGGTGAGCAGAGTGGTTTCGCGTTCGCTTCGCGGAATGCGTTCCCAACGGAAACCGTCGCCCACACAAAGCTCGCTCGCCCCCACCACCAGAATCCGCCCGTCGGCCAGTTGTTTGAGGTCCAACGGCGGCGACTGCAGCCCGACCGACTCGATGTTGAACATCACGAAGGGCGGCGCGCCCGCCTCGATCTGTCCGGCGGGCGCCGAGGCGATCTCGAACGCGGTTGCCACCACCGCCAGCCATGCCGCAGTCGCACCCACCAGAGCGCGACGAAACGCTCCTCGGGCCGCTCGCTCACACTCGCGACGGAAAGGGCGGAACGACTTCATGGGGCATTTCCCTATCGGCCTGAAACCACCACGCTGAAGCTCGCGGCCCGCCCCTCGCCTTTTCCCTTTGCGCCGGGCTTTGGGTTGCAGTCGCATCGTCCGCACCGATGCCGCTGCTCGAAGTCACCGACTTGCGCACCCATTTCCACACCCGCAACGGCGTGGTGCGCGCGGTCGACGGCGTGAGCTTCGCCCTCGAGAAGGGCGAGACGCTCGGCCTTGTCGGCGAATCCGGCTCGGGCAAGTCCGTCACCTGCCAGTCGCTCCTGCGCCTCGTGCCGCAGCCGCCCGCGCAGCTCGCCGGCCGCGCGCTTTTCGCCGGCACCGACCTGCTCTCCTGCCCCGCACCCGAGTTGCGCGCCATCCGCGGCCGCCGCATCGGCATGATCTTCCAGGACCCGATGACGTCGCTCAATCCGTACCTGCGGATCTCCGAGCAGCTCATCGAGCCGCTCCTCATCCACGAGAAACTTTCCCGCCGCGACGCGCTCGCCCGCGGCCTCGCGATGCTCGAGGCCGTCGGCATCAACGACGCCGCCGCTCGCCTCCACCACTACCCGCACGAGTTCTCCGGCGGCATGCGCCAACGCGTGATGATCGCGATGGCCCTCATCGCCCGCCCCGAGCTGCTTATCGCCGACGAGCCCACCACCGCACTCGACGTGACCGTGCAGGCACAGATCCTCGACCTCATCCGCCGCCTCCAACGCGAACTCGGCATGGCCGTGATCTTCATCACGCACGACCTCGGCGTCGTCGCCGGCCTGTGCGACCGCGTGCAGGTGATGTACGCCGGCCGCATCGTCGAGAGCGCCACGACCACGGACCTCTTCGCGCGTCCGCAACACCCCTACACCCGCGCCCTCCAACGCTCGATCCCCGCGCTCCAGCCGAAGGGTGCCGAACTCTTCACCATCCCCGGCCTCCCGCCCGACCTCAGCCGTCTCCCGCCCGGCTGCCCCTTCGCCCCCCGCTGCGAATTCGCCGTCGAGCAATGCCGCACCGGCGACGCCCCGCCGCTCGTGGAAACGAAGCCCGCCCACCACTCCGCCTGCCTCCGCGTGCAGGCCGGGGAACTCTGAGCAACCCGCGCCACCCGATGAGACGCCTCGTACTATTCCTCGCGCTCGCCCCGCTGCTCACCTTCGCCGAACCAGCGCCCAAACTCGTCAACGAGGTCGCTGAGATAGATCAAATCGCCAACGACCTGATCGTCGCCACCACCAACATCGAACTCCCGGCCAACGAATCGGATCGCGCCCGCTACCTTTGGGATACATTCGCCAACAAACCGGAGGAGAAGCAGTTCGCCGGAATCACCACAAAAGACTGGCGAGCCAAATGGGACCGATTGGCCGGGCTACTCGTCAAGAAAGCTGCAGAAGCCTCCTTGGACTCAGAGAACCTACGGCTTTCGCTCAAGTCGCTCCGCCATGGACAAACCGAGATGACCATGGGCGTTCCTGTTCCCGCCATCCAGAGTAGCTGGGGCGATACGGATGAAACGAGGGAAGCCCACCGAAAGGAGCTGAATGCGGCGCGACAGCAAAGGTGGGCCGAGGTACTGCGAAATCCCGATGCTTGGCCGACATCAACAGCGACCGTGCCAGTCAGCGCATACCTCGCACATCATGCTGGCGGAGACTGCTGGATCATCATCAGCAAGTGGGAGAATGCCGCCCCAGAGCTAGCGCTCGGCCACATCCGGATCTGGGCCGTCGATTGCGCGACGCACAAAATCATCGGCTTCACCGGCTGCGACTGACCCTCTCCGAATTAGCGCCAATTAGCGTCCATTAGCGGTTTCACCTACCTCTTCATCCTCCGACCTTCCTTCCCTTCGTTCCCTTCTGTCGCCCTCCGTCTTCCGTCCGCCGTCCTCTGTCGTCTGTCCTCCGTCCTCCTTCCTCATGTCCGCCTCCGTCCCCGCCCCCCTCCTCTCGCTGCGCGGCGTGCAGACGCACTTTCCGGTGCAACGCGGGTTCGTGTTCCGGCGGCAGGTCGGCACGGTGAAGGCCGTCGACGGCGTCGACCTCGAGCTGCGCCGGGGCGAGGTGCTCGGGCTCGTCGGCGAGTCGGGCTGCGGCAAGTCCACCCTCGCGCGCACCATCCTCCAGCTCGTGCCGCCCACCGCCGGCACGGTCGTGTTCGAGGGCCAGAACCTCGCCGCGCTCGACGCCGCCGCGCTGCGCCGCGCGCGCCTCGGGTTGCAGATGGTTTTCCAAGACCCGTACGCCTCGCTCAACCCGCGCACGACGGTGTTCGACGCCCTCGCCGAGCCACTCCGTGTCCACCGGATCGTGCCGCGCGCCGAGGTGCCCGCCCGCGTGACGGCGCTCATGGAGCGCGTCGGCCTCGCCCCGCGGTTCGCTAAAAAATACCCGCACGAGTTCTCCGGCGGCCAACGCCAGCGCATCGCCATCGCCCGCGCGCTCGCCCTCGAGCCGCGCGTGATCGTGGCCGACGAACCCGTGTCGGCCCTCGACGTGTCGATCCAGGCGCAGATCCTCAACCTGCTCGCGCAACTCGTCCGCGACCTCGGCCTGAGCCTGATCTTCATCTCGCACGACCTCTCCGTCGTGAAGCATCTCTCCGACCGCGTCGCCGTGATGTACCTCGGCAAGATCGTCGAGCATGGCCCGGCCGCCGCGGTGATCGATCGGCCCGCGCACCCGTACACCCGCGCGCTCGTCAGCGCGATCCACGTGCCCGACCCGGCACGCGAGAAGGCCCGCCAACGCCTCGTGCTCCCCGGCGATCCGCCCTCGCCGCTCAATCCGCCGCCTGGCTGCGCCTTCCACCCGCGTTGCCCGTTCGCGACCGAAGTCTGCCGCGCCGCCGTCCCGCCGCTCGCCGCCCAAGCCGACGGCCGCGAGGTCGCCTGCGTGCGATTGGCGGAAATTCCGGCGGCCTGAGCCGATCCGGGCTGCGGCACCTCCTCACGACGACGCATTTTGGCGACACGACAGTGTCACCCCAATCGCGCGAAACGCGGGACTGACCGGCATCGTCGAAGGCAGCTCGCCCATCGCCGGCCTGCCGCCCCCATTGTCCTACTGCAAACTCGCCGGCCTTCCCCCCCAAGCCAAACCGTTTACGTTCACGGCCGTGAACGTAAACGGTTTGGCTTGGGGCATCGTCGCGCCGCTGCGGCGCCGGGATTCACTTCATGCGCCAAGCGGAAGTAGGATCAGGGAGCCAATTCACGCCGAACCTACCCCCCACCCGGATACCCGACCTGCCGCAACGCCTCGAAGGTCGCGATGCCGGCCGCGGTCGAAAGATTCAGCGAGCGCAGCTCGGTGTTGGCGTGCGGGATCGTGATGCGCGCATCGGGGCCGAACTTCTTGTGCAGCCACTCCGGTGCGCCCGACCCCTCGTTGCCGAAAACCAGACCGTCGCCGTCCTCATACTTGGCCTCCCAAAACGATTTCGCGCCCTTCGTGGTCAACAGCCACAGCCGTTGCGGGCGGACCGGGCTGACCATGAACTCCTCCCAATTGAGGTGGTGATGCACGTCGAGCGCGTACCAATAGTCCATGCCGGCCCGCCGCAGATGGCGGTCGGTAATCGTGAAACCGAGCGGATGGATCAGGTGCAGACGACACCGCGTGATCGCGCACATCCGGCCGACATTGCCGGTGTTCTGCGGGATCTCGGGTTGAAAAAGGACCACGTGAATCATGAGTGAAAGGACCTGGGGGAACTCGGAAAATTCCGGAAAATGGTTTGTAAGCACCCAGCCTCACGAGTAGCAAAGACTTACTTGTCCGACCCCGTTTCCCCCACCACCCATCCAGCAAGTATGAAAAAGGTCCTCATCGTCGATGATGAGAAGTCGTTCACGGAACTGCTCGCCCAGATCCTCAACGACAACATGACCTGTCCTGTGGAAGCCTACAACCGCCCCGCCGACGCGTTGAAGGCCATCCAATCGGGAGAAGTCGGCGTACTGGTCACCGACTATTACATGCCCGTGATGAACGGCATCGAACTGATCCGCAACCTGCAGCAGGCGTACCCGGAAGTACCCGCGATCCTCATCACTGGCCACAGCCTGAAATTTGGCGAAGAGGAGATGCGGCGCCTGCCCTCCCTCAAGACCGTGCTGGCCAAACCCTTCGGCTGGCGCCGCCTCGCCGACCTGATCATCCAGCATTGGCCCGACGCCACCCCACCCGCGATCAAGGACCTGCACTGAGCCTTTCCCACAGCCCACACAAACACACTGGAAGCCCGGCCCTCTCGGCCGGGCTTCGTGTTTTCGACACCGACGTCGCACACCCGAAGTTGCGGCCGCCCCGCCTGCCGGCATCCTCCCCCGCCATGCTCCGGCACCCTCCGCTTCCGCTGATCGTGGTCGTTCTCCTGTGCACGTTGCTCGGCGGCTGCGCCCGCCGTGAGACCCGTGTCGAGGCCGGTCGGCGCACCGGCACGCTGCACTTGGCGCTGGGCTCCGAACCGGGAGAACTCGACCCGCAGCGGCAGATCAACATGGATCAGATGAACGTGTCGCTCGCGCTGTTTGAAGGCCTCACCGCGCTCGACGAGGCGACGTCGTCACCGGTTCCCGCCGCGGCACTACGCTGGGAGAGCTCCACCGACGGGCTCGTCTGGACCTTCCACCTCCGCCCCGACCTTCGCTGGTCGGACGGATCCCCCCTCACCGCCGAGGATTTCGCCTGGTCGCTGCGCCGCGCCCTCGCGCCCGAAACGGCCTCCGAATACGCGTACGTGCTGCACCCGATCCGCGGGGCCGAGGACTACAATTCCGGGCGTAACAGTGATCCAACTTCAGTCGATCTCCGGGTGCCGAACCCCTCGACCCTGGTGATCGGGCTCGCCCGGCCGACTCCCCTGCTACCCGCCATCCTCTCCCTGCCGGTCGCGTTCCCCGTACCCCGCCGCACGATCGAAGAGGCCGGCGCCGGCGGCGGCGAGAGCGGGCGCTGGACCCGCCCGGGGGTTCTGATCGGCAACGGCCCGTTCACCCTCGCCGAGTGGTCGCCCAACCGCCAGCTCGTGGCCACGCGCAACCCGCACTTCCACGAACCCGCACGGCTCAATGCGCTCGTCTTCCATCCCTACGAGCAAGCCTCGGCGCAGGAAGCAGCCTTCCGCACCGGCCAGTTGCACCTCACCGCCGACCTGCCGGCGCCGCGCATCGCCCACTACCGGGCAACCCGCCCCTCGGCACTACGCACCGATCCCGTGATCGAGGCGAACTTCCTGCGCTTCAACACCACCCGCCCTCCCTTCGACGATGCGCGCGTCCGCCGCGCCTTCGCGCTCGCGATCGACCGCCGCGCGTTGACCGAGACCGTCACCTCGGGCGGTCAACGCCCCGGCCTCACCCTCACGACCGAAGGGCTTTCCGGATACACGCCGCCTGCCGGCATCGCCTTCGCGCCCGCCGAGGCGCGGCGCCTGATCGCGGAAGCCGGGTATCCCGAAGGCCGGGGATTCCGTTCCTGTGAGGCGATCGGATTCACCTCCGACCTGAACCGGAAGGTGCTCGAGGCACTCCAGCAGATGTGGCAGCGCGAACTCGGGGTGGCCGTCGCGCTCGCGCCCAAGGAGAAGAACGTCTGGATCGCCGAGGAGCGCCGCCTCGCCTACGACCTCTCGCTTGCGCGTTGGATCGCCGACTACGCCGACCCGGTCGCCTTCCTCGAGCTGTTCCTCTCCGACAGCGGCAACAATGCCACCGGCTGGGCCGATACCGGTTACGACCAGCTCGTGCGCACCGCGGCCGCGGAGCCGGACCCGAGGCGGCGCAACACGCTCTATCGGGAAGCGGAGGCCCGCCTGCTCGAAGCGCTGCCCGTCGCACCGCTCTACCACGGTGCCCATGCCTACCTGATCGACCCGTCGGTGCGGGGCTGGGAGCCGGCGCCCCTCGGTTTCCGGCGGTACCAGCACCTCCGGCTGGAATAACCCCCGATCCTCAACGCCGCGAGCGCAGCACCCGCGCGATGTCGCGGTCGTTCTCGCGTTTCTTGATGTCGTCGCGTTTGTCGTACTGCTTCTTGCCGGTGGCCAACGCGATCTCGACCTTGACCAGGGCCTCCTTGAAATAGAGCCGCAGCGCCACCAGTGCCTTGCCGGCCTTGTCGACCCCCTCGGAGAGCTTGCGCAGCTCGTTGCGATGCAGCAGCAGCTTGCGCACCCGGCGCGGATCGCACTTCACGTAACCGCTGTATTCATACTCCTCGACATGAAGCCCGTACAGCCAGGCCTCGCCCCGCTCGATGCGCACGAAGGCGTCGGCCAATTGGGCCCGGCCAGCCCGGATCGACTTCACCTCGCCGCCGCGCAGCGCGATGCCCGCCTCGAAACGGGCCTCGACGAAATAGTCCCGCAACGCCTTGGGGTTGCGGACCTCGGTGAAACGCTGGTCCTTTTTCTTGGCTGCGGCCACGACTTGAATGCGACCGCCCGAAAGCGGCCAATGGCGAATTCCCCCGCGGCAGATGCCGCGCAACCGACGGCGAACGCGGTTACTCGACGAACTCGTACTTGATCTTGCCCTCGATGATCTCGCGCAGGGCGATGTCCTCGGGGTTGAGCTTCTCGAGCGACTCCACGAGCGGACGGCTGCCACGCTTGAGCTGTTTCACGCGGCGGGAAACCACGTTGATCAGCAGGTTGGCGTCGTTGATGACCTTTTGCGCGTCTCTCAGATATTCGTCTCTCACGGAGTGCCTCCTTGGGAAAAGTGAAACGCACAGAAGGCGGCCGGCGCGCGACCCGGTCAAGAGTGAAGTTTTTGCGGCGGCTTGCCGGCCGCCGACTTCCCGGCACGATGCCCGGCATGTGGATCGCTTGGACAACCGTGGATTCGCGCGAGAAGGCCGAACAGCTCGCCCGCTCCGTCATGGAGCACCGGGTGGCGGCCTGCGCCCAGATCGAAGGGCCGGTCACCTCGCTCTACTGGTGGCAGGGCAAGCTCGAGAAGGGCGAGGAATGGCGCCTCATGTTCAAATGCACACCCGAGCAGCTCTCGCTTCTCGAAGGCCGCGTTTTGGCCGAACATCCCTACGAAACTCCCGAGTGGATCGCCGTCCAAGCCGAACACGTTGGGGAAAAATACTTGAACTGGGCATTCGAGGCCTCTTCACTCGGCCACTTTTCCAACGACACCAACGTCTAACCGCCCGTACGGACCATGTCCCAGCACACCAGCTTCCGCAGCGCCGCCACCACCGGCTCCAAACGAAATGTCCTCAAGCGCTTCGAGCGCGTCGAGCTCCTCAAGAAACGCGGCCAGTGGAAGGAAGGCGAGCGCGTGATGGGTCTGCGCAAGACCAAGCCCGAGGAATAAGCCTCGTCGCCACGTTTCAACTTCCCCCAAGGGCAGAGCCAAACCACCGGCCTGCCCTTTTCTTGTGCCCATGAACGCACCCGCACCAATGCCCGTCGCCGACCCCGCGGAGGCCAAGGCGCCCCGCCCCAACCTGCTCAAACGCCTCTACAACTGGGTGCTGCACTGGGCCGATACGCCCTACGGCGTACCCGCCCTGTTCGTACTGGCCTTCCTCGAGTCGTCGTTCTTCCCGATCCCGCCCGACGTGCTGCTGATCGCGCTCTGCATGGGGGCGGCGAGAAAGTCCTTCAAGTTCGCCGCCTGGTGCGCCGTGGGTTCGGTGCTCGGCGGCATCGGCGGCTACTACATCGGCTTCGCCGCCGAGCCGGTCGGCCGCTGGATCATCTTCGATCTGCTCCACTACGGCGCCGCCTGGGACAAGGTCGCCGAGCTCTACGGCGGCAACGCCTTCCTCGCCATCCTGGGCGCAGCGTTCACCCCGATCCCCTACAAGGTCTTCACCATCGCGGCTGGCGTCTTCCATGAACAGGTGCCGTTGCTCACGCTCGTCGCCGCCTCGGCCATCGGCCGCACCGCGCGTTTCATGCTCGTGGCCGGCACGATCTTCTACTTCGGCCCGCCCGTGAAGCGACTGCTCGACCGGTACCTCGAATGGGCCGCACTCGGCCTCTTCGGACTCGGCGTGCTCGGCTTCGTCGCGATCAAGTACGTGTTCTGAGCACACCGACCATTCCGCCGCACCTCGAAGGGCACGCCGACCGCGTGCCCCTTTTCTTTTTCAACGCCCGGCCAACGCCAACGCCCGGCGTGTCGCCTTTGCCGTCAACGCGACCGCCTCCTCGGCGGGGAGCGCATTGACCGTGGCGTCGAACGGCTCCGCGGTGACCGGCCCGTCGTAGTCCGCCTTGGCCAACACCGCCATGAACCCGGCGAGGTCGATCACCCCGGTGGCGACCGGCAGCCGGCGGCACGCATCCTGAAGTTGATCCGTGGGCACACCGGCCGGCGCGTCGTTCACGTGCACGTGCACGATCTGTTGCCGCGTCAGCGAGGCGATGTCGGCGACAACGCCCCCGACGCAATGCCAATGCCACGAGTCGAGCAGCAGCCCGCAGTTCGGCCCGATCGCGTGGCCGAGTTCGAGCATGCCCGCCGGGGTGCGGATGAACGGGTGCGTGAACGCACGCGCCGCACTTTCCGGCCCCACGAACTCCAGACCCAGCCGGATTCCCTGCGCCGCCAACGCCTGCGCGACCGGCCGGAAACGCTCGATGTGGTGCTCGAAGTTGTCGGCATACTCCCGCTCGTTGTCGCCGGGAAGAATCCACATGCACGCCCGATCCGCGCCCACCTCCGCCGCCGCGGCGAACAGCGCGGGCAACTTCGGCAACCACTCCGCCCACTCCTCCTCCGGAACGGCGTAGGGCACGAAAGGCAGACACCATGCGCCGACCCGCAGACCGCGTGCCAGGAACAACTCCCGCACCGCCTGCGCACCACGTTCGGCCACCGCGTCCACGAGCTGCGTCAACGACGCGTCGAAACCGCCGAATCCATGGCGCTCCGCCAGGGCCAGCCCCTCGTCGAGCGATGCCTCGAGGCCTATGTGTCCGGGATTCAAGGATGCAAACATGGGAGATCGGGTCGAGCGACAGTGTACGTGAAGTGTTGGAAACGGCAGGAACAAAGGGCCGGGGACGCCGACCGCCTCAACCGACCTTCAACTCGCCCGCTGCGACCATCTCGAGCAGCGCGCAACGGCCCGCCGGCAACGGCAGATCGACCCGACCGCGCCGCCGTGACGACTCGTGCGTCGCGAAGATGAGTTCGGTCGCCCCGAGCGCCCGCGAACTGTCGAGCTGCGGCACCTCTCCCGCCTCCAGACACGCGATCGTCTCCGCGATCGCGCGGTAGATGCCCCGGTCGTCGTGGATGCTCTCGCCCGTATCCAGGATTTCCCAATCCGGTTTGTCCGTCCGCCGGACCCGCAGCCACGGCTCGGAGAAGCCGATCTCGATCTCGCCGCGCTCGCCGGTCAGCCGGAGCAGACACCCGTTCTCCCCGTGATCCTTGCCGAAACGGAAGACCGCCCGCACACCGTTCCCGAACCGGATCTCGCTGACCCCGTGTCCGGCGTGCAGCGCGCCGAACACCGTCTGCGCGTCGCGCAGGTCGATCTGCCCGAGCACCCAGTCGGCGGGCGTGTCGTTGTTGAAGAAGAAGAACAGGTCGAGCACGTGCGAGCCCGAGTCGGCGATGTTGTGCCACGCCCCCTCCATGCGCCGCAGCGCGCCGATCTCGCCGGCGTCGAGCAACGCCTTCGCCTTCATCAGCGGGAGATTGAAACGCCGCTGATGGTTGATCGCCAGCAACACCCCGTGCGCCCGACACTCCTCGTGCATGCGCAACGCCGCGTCCCAGTGCACATCCATCGGCTTCTCGCAGAGGATGATTTTCGGGCGAAACGTCGCCAGCCGGCACACCACCTCGGCATGCAGCTGCGGCCACAGGCAGACGCTGACGATGTCCGGCTTCGCCGTCTCCATCATTTCGACATGGTCGACGAACACCGCCGCCGCGGGATTGTGCGCGGCCACGAATTCCTCGCCCCGCTCCCGCACCAGATCCACCGCCGCGACCAGCTCGCACCGGCCCGAGGCCGCATAACCGGCCGCATGCCGGTGCGCCATGCCGAAGCCGGTCGCTCCTTCGGTCTTCCACGGGCGTCCGCAGCCGATCACGGCCGCGCGATATCGGGGTGCTGCAGAGGGGGTGCTCATGCGCGCAACTTGGATGCAAGCACCACGCCCCGCGATCCGATTTCCCCGACCGCCACCACCAAAGACCGCGCTTCAATGCGTCGCGCCGGCCCGCCACCCCGTCCCGGTCCGCCGGAACCCCGCACACGATTTCGGCCAAACAAACGTTGTCGCACCACAATGTGCCGTTTTTGCTCCGGAACCCTTCTCTCTATGAAACAGATCAATCTCGGCATGATCGGCGGTGGCACCGTGGGCAGCGGCGTGTTCAACGCCCTCAAGGAAAACGCGGAGCTCATGGCGGCCCGAACCGGCGTCCGCCTCGTGGTCCGCAAGGTTGCGGTCAAGGCCTTCGACGAGCCCCGGCCCTACCCGATCGACCGCAAGCTCATGACCACCGACTGGAAGGATGTGGTCAACGATCCCGAGATCCAAATCGTCACCGAGCTGGTCGGCGGCACCGGCATCGCCAAGACCATCGTCGTCGCCGCCCTCGAGGCCGGCAAGGCGGTCGTCACCGCCAACAAGGCCCTGCTCTCCGCCCACGGCCCCGAGCTCTTCGCCGCCGCGAAGAAGGGCGGCGCCAACCTCTACTACGAGGCCAGCGTCGCCGGCGGTATCCCGATCATCAAGACACTGCGCGAGGCCCTCGTCGGCAACCGCTTCGAGCGCATCTACGGCATCGTCAACGGCACCTGCAACTACATCCTCACCCGCATGACCCGCGAGGGCGCCGCCTTCGGCGACGTGCTCGCCGACGCCCAGCGCCTCGGCTACGCCGAGGCCGACCCGACCCTCGATGTCGACGGCTTCGACGCGGCCCACAAGACCGGCATCCTCGCCTCCCTCGCGCACGGCTTCTGGGTCGACCACCACGACGTCCATGTCGAGGGCATCCGCCAGATCACCCCGCTCGACATCCGCTTCGCCCAGCAGCTCGGCTACTCGGTCAAGCTGCTCGGTTCCGTGCTCGTCGCCCCGGCCGCCGCCAAGCCGGCCAAGGGCAGGACGAAGGCCAAGAAGACCGCCGCCGAGCCGACCCGCATCAGCGTGGCCGTCGCGCCGACGCTCGTGCCCCAGAGCCATGTGCTCTCGAGCGTGAACGACGTCTTCAACGCCGTCTTCGTCTCCGGTTTCCCGATCGGCGACACCCTCTACTACGGCCGCGGCGCGGGCAAGGATGCCACCGCCAGCGCCGTGCTCGGCGACCTGGCCGACGCCGCCCTCGACCTCGCCCACGGGTCGAACACCCGGGTGCCGGCCTTCGTGCCGTGCGCGAAGGGCAAGGTCGTGCCCTTCGGCGAGGTCTCCTCACGCTTCTACCTCCGCCTCAACGTCGTCGACAAACCCGGTGTCATCGCGAAGGTCTCGGCCATCCTCAGCGACGCGGGCATCAGCATCGCCTCGATCGTGCAGCCCGAAGGCCACGAGGGCGACACCGTGCCGCTGATCCTCATGACCCACCGCGCGAGCCGCGCCGCGATGGACAAGGCCCGCACCGCCATCGCCAAGCTCCCGACCGTCAAGGGCCCGTCGCTGCTCCTCACGGTCGAGAATTTCGAGTAGGGCGAAGAACATCGAAGCGAGCCAACCCGCTCCCAAGCGCCGGGGCGCCGCATGCGGCGCCCTTTGTATTTCAGTCACCGTTACCGCGAGTACGCCGGTTTTGCCTGTAGAGGGCGCGGCTTCCGCCCGCCCCTTCCGCACCCACGCAGGCCCCCAGCCAGGGACGGTCTGGAGCGGGTACCGCCCCTACGCCACACCGCGCCCGCCACTCACTGCAGCTTGAGCGGCAGGGTTTGCAGCACGCTCTTGGCCTGCTGCATCGCGTCGCGCGTGCCGAGACCCTGCGGGTTGTCGCCGGTCGGGATCGAGGAGACCGTGCGCAACTGGTTCAGCACAAAGCAGTAGTCGTTGTTCACCATCACGCCGAGCAGCTCGCCGGTCTTGCTGAAGACCAGGTCGCCGGTGTGCGGCGCGAAATCGCCGAAGAGGCGTTTGAAAAAGCGGTTGTCCATCTGCACGTAGCGCGGAGCGGTCGGGTCGAGTTTGAACGCGATCTCGCCGTAGTAACCGCCGTTGTTGCCGATGAGCACGGCCTCGGGGAACTTGAAGGGGTCGGCCGCGAGCGGATAAATCTTCACGCCGAGCAGCGCCGCGCGCTCGTTGTCGACCGGGATCAGCACGATGCGCGGATCGAGCGCGTGGAAGGCGAACTCGCCCACCGGCACCTGCGCATCGCGCCGCTTGAGCACCCCGCGCACGATCTGGAAATCCGCCGGCGTGCCGCCGAGGTCGAACGGCGCATCGCTGCCATGGAGCAGCGCGTAGACGCGGATCCCGTCGGAGACGAGCACCGTGCGGGCCGAGCGCTCGAGCGTGTACGGCCCGAGCAGGACACTGCGCTGCGAGACGCTGTCGACCTGGAACTGGTTCGCCACGAACTCGGCGAAGAGCGTGTTCGGATTGATCGGACGATTCTCGCGGATCTCGCGGCTGAGCTCGCCCGACTTCTCGGCGAGTTTGCCCACGCCCTCCGCGAGCACGCCCGCCTGCTCCTGGATCTTCGCCTTCTCCTCGCGCACCGTCACGACCTCCACCCGCATCTGCTCGATGTTCTCGCGCAGCAGACCCTTCTCCTGTTCGGCGACCTTCACCGCAACATTGAGATTCTGGATCTCGTCGCGGGCCTTGGAATGTTTCTGTTCGAGGTCGGCCATGGCGGCCTTCTGCTCGCGCGCCTGCTGTTCGCGCAGCTCGAGGTCGCGCTGGAGCTGGGCCAGACGGATCTTGCTCGCTTCGACCTCGGCGGCCTTGGCCGCGGCCTCCGCGGCGAGCTTCGCGGCGTTGGCCTGCGTGGCGGTAAGGGTCTGCTCGAGCTTGCCCTTCTCGCTTTCGAGCCCGACGAGCTGCTTCTCGCGCTGCTCGAGGTTTTCGGCGGTGGAGGAAAGCTGGTTGCGCAACTCCTCGCGCGCAGCCTGTTCGTCGGCGAGCGTCATGCGCATGACTTCGACCAGTTCGTTGGCCGGGCCGGCGCTCTCGCCGGCCTCGGTGGAGCCGGTGACGGGCGGCGGCGGTGTCTGCGGCGGCTCCACCTGTTCCCACCGCGTGAGCGCGAGCAGGTTGAGCAGGAGAAAGTCGCAGATGATGAGCAGGAGAGTCTTGTTCATGCGGCAACCCGGGCCGAAATTGGATGTTGGTTACTGGTTCCCCGATCGGGTGGCGTGTCCGCCGGGTGAAGCCCGCTCACGCCGCGGGCTTGGCCGGCACGGCGTGCTGGCTCTCGAGGATGAGCTTCTTCTTGTACGGGCGCACGTGGCGGATCTTCACCATCGCCACGCAGGTGATCCCGAAGAGGTTCGAGGAGTACGCGGCGAGCAGGTTCGGCTCGATCACGCCGAGCACCTGCAGCACCAGCGCCGTGGCGGTGCCGCCGATCCCGACGTAGAGGCCGGAGTCGAAGAGATTCTCCTCGTTCTCCATCAGACGCAGCTTGAGCAGGCTCGGCACCCCCTGCCGCTCGATCTCGCGCATCTTCAGCAGGCAGATCCAGTAGACCAGCACCTGCACCGCCGCGAAGAACACGATCGTGATGATCGTCGAAACATCCACGGCGGCCTTCGCGGCCGCACCGGCCTGGACCTGCCCGACCAGGCTCAGCGCCGGGATGCTCACCTTCATGCCGAGGTCGGCCGGCGGCGCGCCGCGCATCAGGAACGGTTCGCTGAGCACAAAGAGCACGCCGGAGAACACCAGCGCCATCACGCCGCTCTTCGCGTGCATCAACGTGCGGTTGGCCGCCGAAAGCACCGGCCCGACCACCGCACGGTCGAGCGCGCGGAAGACGAACCAGACACCGGCGAAGAAGCAGAGGTATTTCACGATGGTCATGAGTGTTGGGTATCGAAGGCTGAAGGAGGCGAAATAGTCCCAGGCGAGCGGCGAGTCGGGATTCACCGGCACCTGGCGGGCGACCAGCGCGCTGACCGCGCCCTCGCCGGCGCGCAGCGCCGTCTCCAAACCGGAAACACCGCCCTGGCCGAACGCGAGGGCGTAGCGGGTGACGCCATCGGCCGAGCGCGTCTGCAACGCCGCCGCGTAGAGCACGGGCATCACGTCGGGCGCGACCCGGGCGAGGTTGGCGAAATCGCCCACCGTTTTCACGTCGGGGCACACGCGCAGCAGCTCGCCGAGCTGCACCCAGTCAAGCCGCCGCGAGAGCGACAACAGGTCGTAATAGAAATCCTCGATCTGCTCGAGATCGGCGCGCGCCACCGACGACTCCGCGCGGTTGCGCACCTCGCGCGCCAACGACTCGTGCATCCAATTGCCCTGATGCAGCAGCGCGGCCATCAGGATCGTCGCGTCGAGCGGTTGGCCGCCCGCACGCCTCGCCGGCACGAAACGTTTCGTGTGGTCGATGTCGGCCGTCGCAAGCAGCGCCTTCACCGCACCCGCGCGGGAATTGCCGAGATAGCCGCGGACGGCTTCGCGCGCCTTCGCCGGCAGAAACTCGCGGATCGCCGGCACCGAAACCGGAGTGGAAACCTTCTCCCTCGCGCCGGCCGCGAAGACCTGTTCGAGGTACGGGTCGATCCCACCCCAAGGCACGAGTTCGGGCTGGAGACGCGCGGTGCCCGCCAGCTCCCGGCCAAAGGCCTCCGCCCCGGCCACGTGCAACTTCACCGCCGCGGCCCCGACCAGATTCGCCGGTCCGAGCTTGTCCGCCTCACGCAATGCCCCGCCGAAATCGACCAGTGTCGGCGTGCCCAGACCGGCCTCGCGCAACAACAACGGCGTGACCGACTGCACCTGCACCGGCAGCAGCCAACCGGCAGCCACGAGGACCACGCCGGCGACCGCCAGCCAGATCGGTTCCCCGCGGTTGCCCGCGAGCCAGTCGGCGAGCGAGTGTTTCATGGGCCGGGAACTTGGCATGTGATCAGAGCTCGGGACAGTTTTAATTTGCGGCGTCCTCCTCCGGCGCCACCGTCTGCCCTCATCGGACCCATGCTTCTCCCGATTGTTCGCTACAACCAACCCGTCCTCCGCAAAAAAGGCGCTCAAGTGACCGCCTTCGACGCCACCTTGCGCAAGCTGGCCGACGACATGGTCGAGACCATGCACGAGGCCGAGGGCATCGGGCTGGCCGCGCAGCAGATCGGGCAGGCGATCCAGTTCTGCGTCGTCGATCTGCGACCGACCGACGCCGACTTCGACTGGGAACTCGACGGCCGCCGACCGCCGCTCGAGCTCTGCATGCCACTGGCGATCGCCAACCCCAAGATCACCGTGCTGCCCAGCGAGAAAACCTCCTACGAGGAAGGCTGCCTCTCCTTCCCCGGCATCCGCGGCGATGTGATCCGGCACGACGAGATTCGCGTCGAATTCCAGGACCTCGACGGCGGCAACCACACCCTGCTCTGCAACGGCCTGTTCGCCCGCTGCGTCCAACACGAGGCCGACCACCTCAACGGCGTGCTCTTCATCGACCGCATGACCAAACGCGTCGCGCTCACGCTCAAGGACGACCTCAAGGCGTTGGAGAAAGCCACCAAGGCCGCCGCGAAGAAACAGACCGAACCCGCAGCCGACTGACGCCCGGCCCCCACCCTCGACGGCGCGGTATCGGATCCCGCATTTCAAGGTTCACAGCCCGGCTCTCCGCGTCCAGACTCCGGCCACCCCAACGGCACCGTCGTCACCGACGGCCCGCCGACAACCGTCCACCGACCACCGCTCCCTGTTCCCCATGTCCATCGCAACCCGTACCGGCGACGACGGCACCACCGCCCTGCTTTTCGGCCAGCGCGTGCCCAAGGATCACCCACAGATCGAGGCCATCGGCAACCTCGACGAGCTCAACGCCTGCCTCGGCCTCGCCAAGGCCCATTGCACCGACCCGACCCGTCACGCCATCCTCGAACGGCTGCAGAAGGAGCTGGTCGCGTTGATGGGCGAAGTCGTGTGCGCCGAAAGCGACCTCGAACGCTACCGCAACTCGAAGTTCGAGAAGATCGACGAGGCCGCCCTCGCCCGGCTCGATGCCGAGGTGGCCGCGATCGAGGCCAAGAACGTGAAGTTCGACGGTTGGGCCACGCCCGGGGCCAACCTGCGCGCCGCCCATCTCGACCATGCCCGCACCGTCGCCCGCCGCGCCGAACGCCGCATGATCGGCCTCGCCCAACAGGGCCGCCCCCTCAGCCTCCTGCTCCAGCAGTACATCAACCGCCTCTCCGACCTGCTCTGGCTCATGGCCCGCGAGGCGGAAAACTGAGCCCGAAAAAACCCCGAAGAAAGCGCTTGGCAAAGCCCGCCGGCTTTCCCAACTTCCCCGCTCCATTCTTCACGGTAGGTTACCCAAGTGGCCAAAGGGGATTGACTGTAAATCAATTGGGCTTCGCTCTTCGATGGTTCGAATCCATCACCTACCACCACTTTCCTGAAACCTCCGGACCCGCAAGGTCCGGAGGTTTTTGTTTCCCGGTATCCCGCCCCTCGGCACACACCGGCCTGCCACCGCATCCGCTCCGGTCGCAAACTGCCCGCACGTCGGTGCCCCTCCGAAGACTCCGCCCCCTCGCCCGCGGCTTTTGGCTTGGTTTCGTGCGCCATCTGCGCGCCAATTGACGCCTATGGAGCCTGTCCGCCTGCAAAAGTTTCTCGCCGATGCCGGCGTTTGTTCCCGTCGCGCCGCCGAAGCCCTCATCGAGGCCGGCGAGGTCAAGGTGAACGGCGTGCTCGCCGAACTCGGCCAACGCGTCGTCGTCGGCGTCGACCGCGTCAACGTGCGCGGCAAGTTCATCAGCGGCGGCACCGCCATCCAGTCCTCCAAGATCACCCTCCTGGTCAACAAACCCAAGGGCGTCGTCTGCGGCACCCCCGACGGCCGCCACCCCGAGACCGTCTTCGACCTCATCCCCAAACAGCACGCCCGCCAACGCCTGCTCATCACCGGCCGCCTCGACCCCGAGGCCGAGGGCCTGGTGCTGATCACCTCCGACGGCGCCCTCTCCGACCGCATCGCGCGCGGCGCCGCCCCGGTCGTGCGCCGCTTCCGCGTCACGTTGAAACAGCCCTTCCCGCGCAACCGCGTGCCCCAGCTCCAACGCGGCGTGCGCATCGAAGACGAACTCGTCGCCGCCGACGCCGTCTTCCTGCGCCACTCCGACAACCTCGGCACCTCGAGCGAGCTCGACATCCACGTCACCCACGGCCGCGCCCGCGGCGTGCGCGAGCTGTTCACCACGATCGGCTTCGACGTGAAACGCCTCCAGTGCATCCAGATCGGCATGCTCCGCCTGACCGGAATCCCGTTGCGGGGCGTGCGCGAGCTCGATAGCGACGACATCGAAAAACTCTTCCGGTCCGAATAGGCCGGCCGCCGCCCTCCGTCTTCCCCAACTGCCATGAACCTCCGCTCCCTTGTCCTCGGTTCCCTGTTGGTCGCGGTCTCGACGCTCTGCGCCGACCCCCTCGCTCGCGACGCCACCGTCTACGCCCGCCCCGATCCGTCGGCCACGGTCCTCAAGATCCTGCCCGCCGGCACGAACCCCACGCCGGCCGCCCACCCGACCGAGCCCGCCCCCACCGGCTGGCTCGCCGTCGAGATCCCCGGGCCCCACGAGCTCTACATCGAGAACAAGGATGTGGCCAAGAACCTCGACGTGAAGCCGGGCTCCTTCTTCTACCTGCGCCCCGAGCGGCACGCCCCGGTCGTGGCCACCATGCAGCCGAGCGACCGCGCCGAACTGGCCAACCTCGCCGGCGACTACACCTCCTACATCGTCGACCGCCCCATCGTCGGCTTCATCAAGCTCGGCCACGCCGTCGCCACCGTACCCGCCGCTCCGACACGCCCGGCGGTCACCGTCGCCAGCCCGGTCGCCACCGGCGAGATCGGCCGCGCCGCGATGCCCCGCTTCTTCGAGGGCCGCCTGGCCGCGACGCAGAACTTCATCGCCTACAAGCACCCGTACAACTTCCAGCTGCTCGACCCGGCCGGCAACCGCTTCGCCTACCTCGACATCAGCCACCTGCTGCTCACCGACAAGATCGAGCTCTTCCTCGACCGCGTCGTCGTGGTCTACGGCACCGTGCGCACCCTCAACCAGGAGGGATCCAAGCGCGTGATCGAAGTCGAAAGTCTGCACCTGAAGTGAGCCGCGCGGCACTCGGCGCGGCGCCCACCGGAGGCTCCGCGGCTGCTCTCGTCGGCTCCGGGATCGGGCATGCGTAACCAGAAACCGTGGCGGAAGGTCCTGCGGCGGTGCTCACACACGGTGGGCGGCGCCTGCATGACCTCGGTCTGCTGGGTCGTCTGGGTCGCCCTCGCCGCCTCGCTCGCCCTGCTCGCCACCATCTACTTCCGGCGGGAGATCGACGTGCCCGCCTTCCTGCTCCGCCGGCTGGAACAGAAACTCGAATACGCGCACCTCTCCGCCCGCTTCGGGCGCACCGCCTTCGACCCGACCGGCAACCTCGTGCTCGAGAACGTGCGCCTCTACGGCGCCGGCATCGAGGAGCCCCTCGCCCATGCCGCCGCAATCCGCCTGCACCTCGACTTCTGGGCCGTCGCCGGCGGCGACTTCGACGTCAACACCATCGAGGTCGTCGGCGCCCGGCTCGACTGCCCCGCGCTCGCCTCCCCCACCGGCCTGAGCGAAGCGGTCGTCGCCGACCTCGGCGCCACGATCCGGCGCGAGCAGACCCGCTGGCAGATCCCCGACGCGTCGTTCCACCTCGGCAAAGTCTTCGTGCGGGCGCAGGTCGACTGGCACCTCGCCCCGGCCTCCGGCACGGCGCGCCGCCAGCTCTCCGCCAACCTGCTCAAGGACTACATCGCGCTCGTCCGCCGCATCGCCGTGCCCCTCCAGGAAACCGCGCGGCTCGACGATGCCCGTATCCAGGTGTCCGTCATCGGGCAGCCCGAGCGCCACCCCGTCATCCACGCCGAGATCGCGGCCACCCGGGCCCGGCTGCCCCGCGAGATCGTCGCCGAGGGCGTGCGCATCGTGGCCGACACCGCGTGGCGGCCCGGCGGGCTCGACCCGACCAGCGTCGCCGTCTCCGCCGACTCGGTCACCGGCCCATACGGCCTCTCCATCGACCGGGCCCGACTGCAGACCGACGGGCGCCTCGAATTCCAACCGATCCGCTGGACCGGCATGCCCGTGCACTTCTCGGCCGCCGCGATCCGGCGCGGCCCCGATTCCGTCACCCACCCGCGGGCCACGCTCCACCTCGAGGCGCTGCCCCGGTTCGAGGCCGAACTCGCCGCCCTCGTCCAGGGCAACAGCCCGTTGGCCGTGCACGCCGCTGTCGACACCGGGGCCCGGTCCGCCGAGGTCGACCTGTCCGGCACCTTCGCCCCGCCCCTGCTCAACGACGCCGCCGCACGCGCGGCGGTGTGGCGCCGCAGCCGGATCCTTGCCCAGCTCGACTTCGCCGGCCCCGCCGAACTGCGCGGCCACCTCAGCCTCGACCCCGGCTGGAAGCTCCGCGAAGCCCGCGCCACCGCCCGGCTCGGTGCCGCCGTCGCCTACGGCACCGGCCTCTCCGCCACCGAGGCCGAGGTCGCGATCACCCCCGAACGCCTGCTCGTGCAGCCGCTGGTCTTCCACGCTCCGGATACGGAGGTGGCGGGCAGCTACGAGATGGACCTCCGCACGCAGGCCTACCGGTTCCTGCTCAAGGGGCATTTCTTCCCCTCCCTGATCGACTCCTGGTTCAGCGAGTGGTGGACGCGGCTCTGGGCCGACTTCAAGTTCGGCACCCGCGCGCCCGAAGCCGACCTCGACATCCTCGGCCAATGGCGCGCCCCCGAGAAATCGCTCGTCTACGGTTGGGCCGACATCCGGCCCGTCGAGCTGCGCCAGGTGCCGTTCGACCGGCTGCAGGCCACGATCTTCATCCGCCCCGAACACTACGACATCCTCTCCTTCGACGCCCGCCGCGGCGACCTCTTCGCGACCGGCAGCTTCACGCGTCACGACGATTCGGCGACAAAGAAACCCCTCTGGATCGGCTTCGACTTCCACACGACCCTCCCGGTCGCCGAAGGCGGGCGCCTCTTCGGGCCGGAGGGCGAGCGCACCGTCGAGCCCTTCGCCTTCGCCGAGGCGCCCGACATCCGCGCCGCCGGCCGCATGGAGTGGTCGGGCGGCGTCTGCCACGACGACATCCGCGCCACCGCCTCCGCACCCGGCGTCTTCCGCTTCCACGAGTTCCCGGTCGAGGACGCCCGGATCGGCTTCGACCTGCGCGAGGGCGAGATCCTCGTGCACACCATCGACGCCAAGCTCGCCGGCGGCGCCCTCGCCGGCAACGCCACCGTCACCGGGCCGGCCGACGCCCGCCAACTCCAGTTTAAGGGTACACTCGAGCAGGCCGACCTCGCCGGCACCGTGCAGACCTGGATGGACTACCGCACGGCGACCTCGCCGCCGGACACCGAAGCGCTGCCCGACAGCGCCGGGCGGCTCGGCCAGAAGGGGCGGCTCGACCTCGTCATGGAGGCGGCCGGACCGATCGAGGATCTCTACGCGCTGCACGGTGGCGGCACGGCCACCATCCGCGGGGCGGAGATCGCGGAGATCGAGATGTTCGGCGCGCTCTCCCGCGCGCTGCGCGGCACGTTCCTCGGTTTCACCTCGCTGCAGTTCAGCGACGCCGACGCGCGTTTCGCCATCAACGGCGAACACCTCGACTTCTCGACGTTGAAACTCACCGGCGCCTCGGCCGCGATCCACGGCAAGGGCCGCTACACGATGCCGAGCAGCGCGCTCAACTTCAACGTGGCCCTCTTCCCGTTCCGCGAGAGCAACTTCCCGGTCTTCACCCTGCTCGGCACCGTGCTCACCCCGCTCTCCCATGCGTTCGAGGTGCGCCTCGGCGGCACCCTCGCCAAACCCGAATGGACCTTCGCCGCCGGTGCCGGCGAGCTCTTCCCCGCGCTCCCCGACGCCCCACCGGTGCCACCGCCCGCCAACGCGCCGGCCGCGCCGGTGTCGGAACCCGGAAACGACAAAGAAACACCCGGCCGGCCTCCCGCGGGTTGAAATTTGCGGGAGCGCCGCCAAGCTCGCGCCTCTCGCTGTGAAACTGCTCCGTCATCAGCTTCCCCTCGCCCTGCTGGCCGCGGCGTTCGCCCTCCTCGCCGGATGCACGTCCCCGGGCACCGGTCCCGCCCCGCGGCCCAACGTGGTGTGCAACCTCAGCTGCGCCGAACCGACCACCCTCGCCTACGGCGCGGTGCTCGAGCTGCGGCTGATCGACTTCACGAAACCGGATACACGGCCGATCGTGCTCGCCGAGCGCGTGGAGTCCAACCCCGGGCAGCCGCCGCTGCGCTACCGCCTGCTCTTCAATGCGAGCGCCATCGATCCGGCCCACGACTACGGCGTCGAGGCGCGCATCCTCTTCAAGGGCCGCCCGATCTGGGTCCAGGCCGAGCCCGTGCCGGTCATCACCAAGGAGCATCCGTACGAGGTGGACATCGTGCTCCAGCCGGGAGCCTGAGCCGGCGACTCCCCACCATGCCCGCTGCGCATTTCTCCGGCCAGGTCGCTTGGGTGACCGGCGCCTCCTCGGGCATCGGCGAAGCGGTCGCCCTCGCGTTCGCCGCCGCCGGCGCCCAGGTCGTGCTCTCCGGTCGGCGCACGGAGGAGCTCGAACGCGTCGCCTCCCTCTGCCGCGGAGGTCCGCCCGCCCTCGTGTTGCCGCTCGACCTGACCTGCCCGCAATCCTTCGCCCCCGCCGCCACCCAGGTGCAGGCCCGCCTCGGCCGGCTCGACGTGCTCGTGAACAACGGCGGCATCGGCCAACGCGCGCTCGTCGAGGAGACGCTGCCCTCCGTCGAGCGTGCCGTGATGGAGGTGAACTATTTCGGGGCGATCGGCCTGACCAAGGCCGTGCTGCCGATCCTGCTCGCCCAGGGCCGCGGCAGCATCGTCGCCGTGAGCAGCGTGATGGGCTACCTCGGCACCCCGAAACGCGCTGCGTACTCGGCCTCCAAGCACGCCCTGCACGGCTGGTTCGACTCGCTCCGCACCGAAGTCGAACCGCGCGGCCTGCACGTCGGCCTCGTCTGCCCGGGCTACGTGCGCACGAACCTCTCCCGCCACGCGCTCACCGCCACCGGCGGCCCCAACGCGCGACTCGATGCCGGCCAGGCCCGCGGCATCCCGCCCTCACGTGTCGCCGCGGTGCTGCTCGACGCCGTGCGCCGGCGCCGCGACGAGGTCTTCGTCGGCGGCCCCGAAATCTGGGCAGTGCGGCTGAAGCGGCATTTCCCCCGGCTTTTCGCCCACGTTTTGCGTCGGGCCCTGGCCAACGGCCGGTTCTGACGTTGCACCGCCCGCCCGCACCCGTTGCGCTCCGCCCCGGCATGGCCATCGTCGAGACCAGAAAAAGCTACGACCTGCGTATCCTGCTTTTCTACGCCATCCTCGGCGCGATGCTGCTGGTGCTCGTGGCGGGGCTCGGTTTCCGGCAGCTCATCCTGAGCGACGAATACATCGAGCGGGAGAAGGTGCAGAACCAGCGCCGCGTGCTCATCCCCGGCCCGCGCGGCAACATCACCGACCGCGAGGGCCGCGTGCTCGTCGGCAACCGCGCCCGGTTCTCCGCCGTGCTCTACCTCGCCGAGCTGCGCAAGGAGTTCCGCAAGGAGCTGATCCGCCTCGTGCGCGAGTACCGCGCCGCCGAACGCGGACCACGCCCGCCCTCCTGGGAGCTCGAGAGTCGGGCCCGCGCCAACGTCGCCCAGCACTACCTCGACCAGGTCAACCACATCCTCGGACGTACCGAAAAGGTCGATGCCGACAGCATCAACCGCCACATCCGCACGCAGCTCCTGCTGCCCTACAACCTCGTCGAGGACCTCACGGCCACCGAATACGCGCGGCTGCTCGAGCAGCTCCCGGTCAGCGGACCGCTCCAGGTCTACAGCTCCAGCGTGCGTAGCTACCCGTACGGTTCCGCCGCCGCGCACGCGCTGGGGTATGTCGGCTCCAACGAGGAACTGCCCGCCTCCGACATCGAGGGCGACGATCTGCGCACCTTCCACATCAAGGGCACCATCGGCCGCGACGGCCTCGAGAAGCGTTACGACGACAAACTCCAGGGCGAAACCGGCGGCATCATCTACCGCGTCGATCCCGCCGGCTTCAAAATCGACCCTCCTCTCTACAAGCAGAAACCGAGGCAGGGAGCCGACCTGATGACCAGCCTCGACATCGATCTGCAGCTCGTCGCCGGGCGCGCGATGGAGGGGCTCGTCGGTGGCATGGCCGCCATCGAGATCGCCAGCGGCGAGGTGCTCGCGATCGTCAGCAAACCCGACTACGACCTCAACGAGCTCTCGCCGCGCATGTCGACGGCGACGTTCAAGCGCATCAACGAGGAGGGCGGCTGGTTCAATCGCGCCGTCAACGGCCTCTACCCGCCCGGCTCGACGTTCAAGATCGTCACCTCCTGCGCCGGCCTGCGCTCCCACACGATCACGCCCGAGGAGCTGCTGACCTGCCACGGTTACTACCAGGTCGGCCGCCGTCTGTTCGAGTGCCACGACCGCCACGCCCACGGACAAGTCGACCTCCGCAAAGCGCTTACGGTGAGCTGCAACGTCTACTATTATCAGGTCGGCCTCGATGCGGGCGTCGAAGCGTTGGCAGGCGAGGCGAAACGATTCCACTTGGATCGCCCCACGGGAATCGAGCTCAACGAGACCCGGCGCATGAACGTGCCCGACCCCGACTGGAAACGGCGAGTCGGAGCCGGCAACTGGAGCGGCGGCGACACCGCCAACATGTCGATCGGTCAGGGTGCCCTGATCTTTTCGCCGTTGCAGATGTCGTGCATGATCGCGTCGTTCGCCCGGGGCGAGTCCCTCACCCAACCCACGCTGCTCCACCAGCCCGGGCGCTCGCCCTCCGGCGACGAGGCGCGGGTGCCGCTGGGGCTGCCCGAACGCGACTACATCGCCATCGTCGACGGCCTCGAACGCGTCGTCGGCATCGGCACGGCCCGCCTCGCCAAAGTCGATGGCGTGCGCATCGCCGGCAAGACCGGCACCGCCCAGATCGTGCAGGAAGGCAAGAAGCTCAACATCGCCTGGTTCGTCTGTTACGCGCCGGTCGAGAACCCGCAGATCGCCATCGCCATCGCCCTCGAAGGCGACACCCCCGACGAGGAGTACGGCGGCGGCCGGTATGCCGCCCCGGTCGCCAAGGCCGTGATGCAGGAGTACTTCGCCAAGCGGGAGCGCCAGCTGGGGGGCCGGCCCTAGTCTTTCCACGGACACGCGGCATCGCGCTTTGCTCTGCGCAACAACGACACCTTCGCGCCGCTCGCCTCGCCCCGATCAATGCGATGAGTATCGAAGCAATCGACATCAAACTGTTCGAATGACGGCGCGGTATCTGCTCGCGGTTTTTTGCGTGCGCCGCCCGGCGCATCTGGCAAAAACTTATCACTTCCATGAACATCCACGAGTTCCAGGCAAAGGCACTCTTTGAGAGATTCGGCATACCCGTGCCGAGAGGAGTGCCGGCGAAATCGGTCACCGAATTCGCCTCGGCCGTGCAGACACTGGGGGATGGACCGAGCGTCGTTAAGGCGCAGATCCACGCTGGTGGTCGCGGCAAAGGCACATTCATCGACGGCTACAAGGGAGGCGTGAAGTTCGCGAAGACTCCCTCCGAAGCGATCGAGATCGCCCGTCACATGCTCGGGAACACGCTGGTCACCGCGCAGACCGGTGCCGCCGGGCGCAAGGTCAACACCGTCTATTTCACCGAGGCGGTTTCCATCAAGAAGGAGTACTACCTCGCCATCCTCCTCGACCGGGCCTCCTCCCGCCCGGTCATCATCGCCTCCACCGAGGGTGGCGTGGAGATCGAGAAGGTCGCCCACGAGACCCCCGAGAAGATCACCAAGGTCTTCATCGATCCCGCCGTCGGTCTCCAAGGTTTCCAGACACGCCAGGTCGCCTTCGGCCTCGGCTTCGCCGGTGCCGAATTCAAGGGCGCCTGCAAGCTCATCGAATCCCTCTATAAGTGCTGGTGGGACCTCGACGCCTCCATGGTCGAGATCAACCCCCTCATCACCACCGACGACGGCCGCGTGCTCGCCCTCGACGCCAAGGTCTCCTTCGACGACAACGCCCTCTTCCGCCACCCCGACGTCGTCGCCCTGCGCGACCTCAACGAGGAGGACCCCAAGGAGGTCGAAGCCTCCCGCTTCAATCTCTCCTACATCGCGCTCGACGGTAACATCGCCTGCCTGGTCAACGGCGCCGGCCTGGCCATGAGCACGATGGACATCATCAAACACTTCGGCGGCAACCCGGCCAACTTCCTCGATGTGGGCGGCGGCGCCTCCAAGGACCAGGTCGCCGCGGCCTTCAAGATCATCCTCACCGACAAGAACGTGAAGGGGATCTTGGTGAACATCTTCGGCGGCATCATGGACTGCAACGTCATCGCCACCGGCATCGTCGCCGCCGTGAAGGAAACCTCGCTCACCATGCCGTTGGTCGTCCGCCTCGAGGGCAACAACGTCGAGGCCGGCAAGAAGACGCTCGCCGAATCCGGCCTCAACCTCGTCAGCGCCACCACCATGGCCGACGGCGCCGAGAAGATCGTCAAGCTCGTCGCCTGAACGGGAGAAACCGCCACGAAAACCACGTAACCGAATTTCTCCCATGTCCATTCTCATCACTCCCGAAACCCGCGTGATCGTCCAGGGTATCACCGGCGACTTCGGCGGCCGCCACGCCAAGCTCTCGCTCGACTACGGCTCGCAGGTCGTCGCCGGCGTCACCCCCGGCAAGGGCGGCCAGTACTTCGAACACGGCGACAAGAAGGTCCCGATCTTCAACACCGTCGCCGAGGCCGCCAAGGCCACCGGCGCCACCGCCGCCGCCGTCTTCGTGCCGCCGCCGTTCGCGGCCGACGCGATTCTCGAGGGCGTCGACGCCGGCCTCGATCTGGTCGTCGCGATCACGGAAGGCATTCCGATCCGCGACATGGTCCGCGTGAAGCGCGCCATGGTCGGCAGCAAGACCCGCCTCGTCGGCCCCAACTGCCCCGGCATCGTCACTCCCGGCGAAGGCAAGGACAGCTCCGGCGGCTGCCGCATCGGCATCGCCCCCGGCTACATCCACAAGAAGGGCCACGTGGGCGTCGTCTCGCGCTCCGGCACCCTCACCTACGAGGCCGTCTACCAGCTCACCACCCGCGGCCTCGGCCAGACCACCAGCGTCGGCATCGGCGGCGACCCGGTCAACGGCACCTCCCACCTCGACGTCATCAAGCTCTTCGCCGAAGACCCCGACACCTGGGGCATCATCATGATCGGCGAGATCGGCGGCAACGCCGAGGTCGAGGCCGCCCGCTGGATCAAGGCCAACTACAAGAAGCCCGTCGCCGGCTTCATCGCCGGGGCGACCGCTCCCGCCGGCCGCCGCATGGGCCACGCCGGCGCGATCGTCGGCGGAGCCGAGGACACCGCCGCCGCGAAGATCAAGGTCTTCGAGGAGTGCGGTATCGAGGTCGCGGCGACACCGTCCGACATGGCCGACGCGCTCATCCGCGCCGCCGAACGCCTCGGCGCCAAGCTCGCCTGACAACGACTCCTTCGTGGCGCCGCTCACCAGAGCGGCGATCCCACTTCCAGAAAAAGGCCGGGCATCACGCCCGGCCTTTTTCGTGCCCCCACACGCAGTCCGGAAAATCCCGTTTGCGCTGCCCTGCCCCCGATTCCTAGCGTCTACGGATGGCCGACACCCCGTCCGTCCCCCCCCGCTCCTGCAACGCGCCCTCCTCCCTCGCGCCCGTCGACTCGTTCGCGCGGCGCCACCATGGGGCGGATACCGGGGCCACCGACGCGATGCTCGCCGCGCTCGGGCAATCGAGCCTCGACGCGCTCGCCGATGCGGCGGTCCCGCCGGCGATCCGATTGCCGCAGACCCTCGATCTGCCCGAGGGCGCGGGCGAGAGCGCGATGTTGGCCGAGCTGCGCGGCATCGCCGCCAAGAACCAGGTCTTCCGCTCGTTCATCGGCTGCGGCTATCACGACTGCCTCACCCCCGGGGTGATCCAGCGCAACATCCTCGAGAACCCCGGCTGGTACACCGCCTACACGCCCTACCAGGCCGAGATCTCGCAGGGGCGCCTCGAGGCGCTGCTCAACTTCCAGACCATGGTCTGCGACCTCACCGCGCTGGAGATCGCCAACGCCTCCATGCTCGACGAGGGCACCGCCGCCGCCGAGGCCATGAACATGGCCCGCGCCGCGAAGGGCTCGCCGACCCGCAACACGCTCTTCGTCGCCGACGACTGCCATCCCCAGACGGTCGCCGTCGTCACGACCCGCGCCAAGGCCCTCGGCATCGCCATCGAGGTCGGCCCGGCCGCCACCTTCGAACCGGCCGCGCCGCACTTCGCTGCGCTGCTCCAGTATCCGGGTACAGAGGGCGACCTCCGCGACTACGCCCCGCTCGTCGCAAAGCTCCATGCCGCCGGCGCGCTCGCCATCGTGGCCACCGACCTGCTCGCGCTCACGCTGCTGCGCGCGCCCGGCGAGTTCGGGGCCGACATCGCGGTGGGCAGCGCGCAGCGTTTCGGCGTGCCGCTGGGCTACGGCGGCCCGAGCGCCGGTTTCCTCGCCACCCGCGACGCCTTCAAGCGCCTCATGCCCGGCCGCCTCGTCGGCGTCTCCAAGGATGCGCAGGGCAGGCCCGCGCTGCGCCTCGCGCTCGGCACCCGCGAACAGCATATCCGCCGCGAGAAGGCCACGAGCAACATCTGCACCGCGCAGGTGCTGCTCGCCGTCATCGCCTCGATGTACGGCGTGTACCACGGGCCGGAAGGCCTCAAGGCCATCGCCGACCGTGTGCGCCGCCTCACCGGGGCGCTCGCCGCGGGGCTGTCCCAACTCGGCTACCGGATCAACTCCACCCCGGTCTTCGACACCCTCACCGTCGAGCTCGGCGGCGTCTCGGCCAAGTCGATCTACGACCTCGCCCACGCAAACCGCCTCAACCTCCGTCCGCACAGCGACCACTCGGTCGGTGTCTCGCTCGACGAGGCGACCACCGAGGAGGATCTGGCACTGCTGCTGCACGTGTTCGCGGAGGCCGCGGGCAAGACCGCCCCGGCGATCGCCGCGACGGCGAGCGACCTGCCGGAGCCGCTGGCCCGCACCTCGACGTTCCTCACCAACCCGGTCTTCAACCGGTACCACACCGAGCACGAGATGCTCCGGTATATCCGCCGCCTGGAGGCGAAGGACCTCTCGCTCTGCCACTCGATGATTTCGTTGGGCTCGTGCACGATGAAGCTCAACGCCACGGCGGAGATGCTGCCGATCACCTGGCCGGAGTTCGCGCGTATCCATCCCTTCGCCCCCGCCGAGCAGGCCGCCGGCTACCGTCGGGTCTTCGCCGACCTCGAGCGCTGGCTGGCCGAGATCACGGGCTTCGCCGGCGTCTCGCTCCAACCCAATTCCGGCGCCGCCGGCGAGTACGCCGGGCTGCTGGTGATCCGGGCGTGGCACGAGTCGCGCGGCCAGGACGCCCGCAACATCTGCCTCATCCCGATCTCCGCCCACGGCACCAATCCCGCCAGCGCCGTCATGGCCGGCTTCAAGGTCGTGCCGGTCGCCTGCGACGCGCTGGGCAGCATCGACCTCGCCGACCTGCGCGCCAAGGCCGCCCAGCACGCCGACCACCTCGCGGCGGTGATGGTCACGTATCCGTCGACCCACGGCGTGTACGAGGCCGGCATCCGCGACGTCTGCGACATCGTCCACCAGCACGGCGGCCAGGTCTACATGGACGGCGCCAACATGAACGCGCAGGTGGGCCTCACCTCGCCCGGCTTCATCGGCGCCGATGTCTGCCACCTCAACCTGCACAAGACCTTCGCCATCCCGCACGGCGGCGGTGGCCCGGGCGTGGGCCCAATCGGCGTGGCCAAGCACCTGACCCCGTTCCTGCCCTCCCATCCGGTGGTCTCCCCCGTGTGCGGCTGCAAGGCCAACACCGCCATCGGTCCCGTTGCGTCATCCCCGTGGGGCAGCGCCAACGTCACCCTGATCTCCTGGGCCTACATCCGCATGATGGGTGCCGACGGCCTCACCGAGGCGACCAAGCGCGCGATCCTCAACGCCAACTACATCGCCAAGCGGCTCGAGGGCGCCTTCCCCGTCGTCTATCGCGGAGCCTCGGGGCTGGTCGCCCACGAATGCATCGTCGATTTCCGCGAGTGGAAACAACGCGCCGGCATCGAGGTCGAGGACATCGCCAAGCGCCTCATGGACTACGGCTACCACGCGCCCACGATGTCCTGGCCCGTCGCCGGCACGCTCATGATCGAGCCGACCGAAAGCGAATCGAAGGAGGAGCTCGACCGCTTCTGCGACGCGATGCTCTCGATCCACGAGGAGATGCTCGCCGTCGAGACCGGCCGGGCCGACCGCGCCGACAACGTGCTCAAGCGCGCCCCGCACACCGCCCAGGTCGTCTGCGCCGACAACTGGGACCGGCCCTACTCGCGCGAACTCGCCGCCTACCCGAACACCGCCACGCGAAGCGCGAAGTTCTGGCCTTCCGTCAGCCGCATCGACAACACCTACGGCGACCGCAACCTCGTCTGCACCTGCGCGGGCATGGACGAGTATTCCAACCCTTGACACGCCAGCACCTTTTCCGCGGATGCGGCTCGAACACATCGCCCTCTGGACCCCGCGCCTCGAGGCGCTCCGCGAGTTCTATGTGCGCCACTTCGGTTGCACGGCCGGAGACCGCTACGAGAGCCGCACGCGCCCGTTCCGCTCCTACTTTCTGGTCCTTCCGGGCGGAGGCCGCATCGAGTTGATGGAGCAACCGTCGCTCGATCCGCCGCCCGCCGCCGCCGCGCCCGATCGCACCGGCTACGCGCACCTCGCCCTTTCGGTCGGCAGCGACGAAGCCGTCCGCCGGACGACGGCCCGCCTCCGGGCCGAGGGCGTGCGTGTCATCGGCGAACCGCGACGAACCGGCGACGGATACTACGAGAGCGTCGTGCTCGACCCCGACGGCAACCGGATCGAGATCACCGCGTAGGAGCCGCGCGGCAATCGAGTCAGCAGGAGCACCCGCAACCGCCGCCGGTCTCCGGGGCCACGCTCCGCTGCAGCACCTTCAGGTTATCGCGCACCTTCCAGCCCTCGCGTATCCAAAACTTCTCACCCTCGACGTTCGAGGTCAGGAGGAAGATGTTGCAACGTTCGATGTCGTTGCGCGCCAGCCCGGCGAAACAATGCGCGAGCAACGCCCGCGCCACCCCCAGTCGGCGGCGTTCGCGTCGCACGGCCAGATGGTGCAGGTAGCCGCGCCGGCCGTCGTCGCCGCAGAGCACGGCGCCGATGAGCGTGCCGTTGCCCTCCACCGCCACGGCACTCAGCCCGGGATTGCGCGCGAGAAACCTCGCGAGCCGATCCGGCCGGTCCGACTCGCCCAGCCCCATCCCTTCGGTGACCCGCCACAACGCCGAAGCCGCCGGGATGTCGTCGGGGGCCATCGGACGAACCGTGAAGAACGCGTTTTCCATGGCAGGATCAACGGCCCTTGCGCCATCGGGTTCAACACCGTACACGCCCCCGATCGGCGACCATGCTCTTTGCCGCCAGCGCTCGGGCGACAGCGCCACACCCAAGGCCGAACTGCCGGCCGCGGGCCGACCTGCGCCGAGGGAGCACATGCCCGCCGCCGGTCCATGTCGCCATCGCGTGGTGGTCGTTCACGGCGCAATCGGGATGCCCGCAAACGCCCCCGAGTACGCCACCGCGACCAACAGCGGCCAGGCCCGCGAGGTGATCGCCACCTCGCCCGCGGCATTGCGGGCCAGCAGTTCACGGCAGCCCGATTGGGTCAGCAGATGCACGCGGATCCGTTCACCCCCGATCCCGGGGTTCAAACTGGGCGTCCCCGAGCAGCGCACGACGACGAACGCCTGGCTCTCGTCGCACAAACCCGGCGACGAATACGTGAGCCCCGATGCCTCCAGCGCCTCGACCACGCGCAACCCGGTTTCCTCGCCGAGTTCACGCGCGGCGCAGCCCTCGATCACCTCGCCCGCATCGAGCAAACCGGCCGGCAGACCGAATTCCCAGCCGCCCACGGGCACCCGATACTCCTCGATCACCACCAGCCGGTGCGGCGTGTCCCGCCCACCCTCCGCGTGCAGGGCGATCACCGTCACCGCATCGATCCCGATCGGGGCGCCGACCGCGCGGCGACTCGCGAAGACCCACCCGTCGCGGGAGTAGAGGCTGACCCAACGGTTGGCGTACAGAAGAGTGGTCGTGCTCATGGCAAGTTCGGGATCAGATTTTTGCTTACCAGAATAATGGCAAAGCCCGAAGTCGTGGGTCGGCCCGACGCGCCCATTCTGGGCGACCCTGCGGTGAGCGCCGCCGAACGCCGGGAGGCGTTCCGTGAACGCGGCGCTCACCCGCTCCCCTCTCGCGGTCGGACCCGGTGAAGCCCCAGGGAGCCGGGCGCAAAAAAACCGCCGAAGTGGCGGTTGTTCAACGAGATGGTGGACAATACAGGACTCGAACCTGTGACCCCTTCCATGTCAAGGAAGTGCTCTAACCAACTGAGCTAATTGTCCGAAGCAAACTGAGCGGGCGAGAACATGAATCCGACCGATGCTCCGCAAGCCTTTTTTGTGAAAACTTCGCGGCCTGCGTTTGGTCCCGCCAAGCCGGAAAAGAATCACCCGCCCAGCTCCGACTGGAGCTTGGCGAAGACCATCTTGCCACCGGCCGAGGGCAACACGCTGATCACCTCCACGGTCACCTTCTTGCCCATGGAAGCACGCGCATCGGAGACGACGACCATCGAACCGTCCTCGAGATAGCCGACGGCCTGACCGTCTTCGCGGCCCGGTTTCACGAGCTCGACCTCGATGGTCTCGCCCAGGGTGAGCTCGGGGCGCACGGCCTTGGCCAAGGCGTGCAGGTTGAGCCAAAGCACTCCGTGAAACTCCGCCATGCGGGCGAGGTTGTAGTCGGTGGTGAGCAGTTTGGCCTTCATCGACTGCGCGAGAAAGACGAGCTTGGACTCGAGCTCCTGGCGGTTGGCGACCTCGCTTTCGTGGATGCGCAGGTCGATGTTCTTGATCGCACGAAGCGCATTCAAGGTGTCGAGACCGCGGCGCCCGCGAGCCTTGCGCGCCGGGTCCGGCGAATCGGCGATGCGCTGCAGATCGTTGAGCACGAAGCGCGGGATGATAAGCGCCGCGCTGATGAAATGGGTGTCGCAGATCTTCGCGATGCGGCCGTCGATCAACGCGCTGGAGTCCACGATCACCAGCGGCACATCGACCTCGTGCGGGACAAAACGCACATACGGAATGACGAAGTTGAACTCGTCCTTGCCGCGCAGCGCGATCACCGCGCCCAGGTACATGCAGACGATGAACAGCACCAACCGGAAGGTGTAGAGCACCTCCGGCGCCCCCCACACGAACAACGGCGAGGAGTTGATCAGCCACGAGACCAACCCGCCGATCGCGAGACCGAAGGTCATGGCCGTGAGCCCGCGCAGCGAGAACCCGCGCAATTGCACGTCGACGAGCACCACCAACGCGCCACCCAAAATCCCAATCAGCAGCGCCAACCACCACCACGGCGTCCACTCCTTGACGGCCATGGCGGCGACGAGGCTGCCGGAGACGCACAGCAACATGAAGAATGCGCGAATGATGAAGATGGTGCGCTTGAGGCCCATGATTGGAGAATGACGAATTCGTTCAGCGAAACAGCCAGAACAGGACGAACGGCAAAAGGATCCCGACACCCATGCACCAATAGAGGATACGAACGGTCCGCCGGGCAGCGGCTTCGTCGTTCGGGGCGGGGTCCATGGCGCCGAAGTATTGGAACACAAAGGCGGTTGGCAACCTCGGTGCCACGCGGCCTCGGGAATTGGCGAAACGCCGGCACGTCGGACACGCCGACCAGGGCACTGCGAGCGTCGGCCCGTCTTCCCTCGCGGTGCGGAGACCAGCACCACGCCGACCCGCGGAAGGCACCAACGAAAAAGGCCGCCCCCTCGGAGGAGCGGCCCGAGAATAGAAACGCCGACGGATCAGACCTCCGAATTCGCCTTCATCCAGGCGATGATCTCGTCGACCTGGCCGAAGCAGAGCGCGGTGTAGGTGTCGGCCGCCCCGTAGTAGAGCGCGATGCGGCCGCTCGGGGCATCGGTGAGCACCGAGACCGGGAAGAGCACGTTCGGCACGAAACCGGTGGTCTCGTACGGCAGCTCGGGCGTGAGCAGATAGTCGCGACCGCGGTAGAGGACCTTCTCGGGATTGTTGATGTCGAGCAACGCCGCGCCGATCGAATAGACGAAGCCGTTGCAGGTATTCGAGACGCCGTGATAGAAGAGCAGCCAGCCCTCCTTGGTCTCGATCGGGATCGGGCCGGCGCCGATCTTGGTGCCCTGCCACCAGCCGGAGCCGCCGCGGCTCATGACCATGCGGTGCTTGCCCCAGTAGGTGAGATCCTTCGAGTGGCTGAGGATGATGTCGCCGAACGGCGTGTGCGCGCTGTCGGAAGGGCGGCTGAGCAGCACGTACTCGCCGTTGATCTTGCGCGGGAAGAGCACGCCGTTGCGGTTGAACGGCATCAGCGGATTTTCCATACGGATGAAGGTCTTGAAGTCCTTCGTCCGGCCCAGGCCGATGGAGGCGCCGGGGAAATCATCGCACCAGGTGATGTAGTACCAGCCGTCGATGAGCACCACGCGCGGGTCGTAGGCATAGCTCGGGGTGGCGGGTTTGCCGTTCTCGTCGACCCACTCGATCTTCTTGTCGTCGATGTCGAACTTGAGGCCATCCTTCGAGACGCCCGCGTGCAGCGCGGCGCGGCCATGGCGTTCGTCGGCGCGGAACACCCCGGCGAAACCGCCCTCGAACGGCACCGGAGCGCTGTTGTAGATGCGCGCAGTGTTCAGCGTGGGATTCCAGCCGATCAACGGGTTCTGGCTGGAGCGCCAGAGGGCGTAGGGATAACCCTGCGGTTTGTCTTCCCAAGGGATGTTCGGGAGGGCGGATCCAATGATGGTATTGCTCATGTTGTTCTGTGATTTCCGGGGGAAATGGTCTCGCGAAGAGGGCGCCGAATCTAGGGGTGAGGAAAGTCAGATCCAGAAATAACCGACTCCCGCACCCGCGCAATGCATCGAATGGGCAACTGCGGTCAGCACCCGAAAACGGCCCGGTCGGATTCGGCGCAACTGGCAAAAGGGGAGCCTCGAATCGGGCCCCTGCCACACAGGGCGCCGCTTGCGCCGCCCCGCGTGGCCGCTGTCAGGCGTGATCGCGTCCACGCGAACCGGAGGCGGCGGGCGGCGTACACCCTCGGCCAGCAAAGCGGCGCTGTACCCCGCCAGTCGGTTCGCCCCCGCGCCGGGCCGGCGTCACGATCACGCCTCACCGCATGAGCTTGCGGTATTTGATCCGGTGCGGGCGGTCGGCGTCGGCTCCCTTGCGCCGGCGAAAGTCCTCGAGATAGCCGGAGTAGTTGCCCGGCCACCAGCACACGGCACTGTCGCCCTCGAAGGCCAGGATGTGGGTTGCCACCCGATCGAGGAACCAGCGGTCGTGCGACACGATCACCGCGCAACCGGCGAAATTCTCCAGCCCTTCCTCGAGCGCGCGGATCGAGTTCACGTCGAGGTCGTTGGTCGGCTCGTCGAGCAGGATCAGGTTGGCGCCGCTCTTGAGCAGACGGGCGAGGTGCACGCGGTTGCGTTCGCCGCCGGAGAGCACGCCGACCTTCTTCTGCTGGTCCGCGCCGGTGAAACCGAACTGCGCGCAATACGAACGCGCGTTCACCGCGCGACCGCCCAGCTGCAGCATCTCCTGCCCGTCGCTGATCGTCTCGTAGATCGTCTTTCCGTCCGGGAGGGAGTCACGCGACTGGTCGACGTAGGCGACCTGCACCGATTCTCCGATACGCAGCTCGCCACCGTCGGCCTTCTCGATGCCCATCATCATGCGGCACAGCGTGGTCTTGCCCGCGCCGTTGGGCCCGATCACGCCGACGATGCCGCCGGGCGGCAGGGAGAAGCTCAGCTCGTCGAAGAGCACGTTCTCGCCGAAGGCCTTCGCGACCTTCTTCGCGTCGACGACGAGGTTGCCCAGCCGCGGGCCGGGCGGGATCACGATCTCGAACTCCCGCTCCTTCTCGGCCGCGCTCTGCTTGAGCATCGCCTCGTAGGCGTTGATGCGCGACTGCGGCTTGGCCTGTCGCGCCCGCGCGCTCATCCGGATCCACTCGAGCTCGCGCGCCATCGCCTTCTGCCGACGGTCCTCCGTGCGCTGCTCGATGGCGAGGCGGCGCTGCTTCTGCTCGAGCCACGACGAATAGTTGCCCTGCCACGGGATGCCGTGCCCGTGGTCGAGCTCGAGGATCCAGCCCGCCACGTTGTCGAGGAAATAGCGGTCGTGCGTCACCGCGATGACCGTGCCCTCGTAGCGCCGCAGATGCTGCTCGAGCCAGCCCACGCTCTCCGCATCGAGATGGTTGGTCGGTTCGTCGAGCAAGAGGATATCCGGTTTCTGGAGCAGCAGGCGCGTCAGCGCCACGCGCCGGCGCTCCCCGCCGGAGAGCTTGTCCACGACCTGGTCGGCCGGCGGGCACCGCAGCGCGTCCATCGCCATGTCGACCTGCGACGCCACATCCCAGGCCCCGGCATGGTCGATCTGCTCCTGCAGGTCGCCCTGCCGCTGGAGGACCGCATCCCGCGCCGCATCGTCCTCGGCCGCGTCGATCTCGTCCCAGGTCGCATCATACGCGGCCACCAGATCGGTGAGATGCTTGACGCCCTCCTCGACGCACTGGCGCACGGTCGATCCCGCCGTGAGCTGCGGTTCCTGTTCGAGCAGGCCGACGCTGTAGCCCGGCTCGAAGGCCACATGACCGTCGAATTCCTTGTCGCGCCCCGCGAGGATGCGCATCAGCGACGATTTGCCCGAGCCATTGAGGCCGAGCACGCCGATCTTCGCCCCATAGTAGAACGACAGGCTGATGTCTCGCAGCACCTCCTTGCGCTCGTGGCGCTTGGAAACGCGCATCATGGAGAAGATGATTTTGGGCTCTTCGACGGCGGCCATGGGCCACATCGGTGGCAAGGCCGCGACCCGGCGTCAATGCGCGGCAACAACGCGACCAACCCGCCCCTCGCCTTCGCCCCGGGCCCGCCGGGGCGCCCCGGCTGATCGACCTCGGCGAGTGGCGCAAAACGCTTGCGGACTTCCTTGGCGGGGAAGGCCGGCTCATGGCCGGCAAGCTCTCGTGCCGCTCCCTGCACCCGAGCCGGACGGTCTCGAGGGGGGAGCACGCGGCGCAACCTCGTGGATTTCGGCACCGCCTATCGCCACAGATTACCACCGATCAGGATCTTTGGACCTAACCTCACGCGGTCGACCGGCCGAGCTGACCGACAATGCCCGTCCACCCCGAAGGAAACTGTATGGTCAGATCGGCGCACAAGGGCGCGGCCATCCCCGGATGAGCAAACTCGACCGACTGCAAAATCAACTGGGCGGAAGCCATTCCTCCACCGTGAAGCCCCACCATACTCCCCCGCAACGCCAAGTTCGGGCGACCACAGAGGCGGCGTTTCGTTTCGTCCGCGAAAGTCCTCCCTCCGCCGCAACTCGGGCGACAAAGCCAGCCTACTTTCGGGTCTGCAGAGCCGCGCGGATCGAATCCGGGTCGCGCGAACCGTGAACGAGCAGGAACACCACGAGATGCCGGCGTTCGATTCGGAAATAGAGCGCGTACGGAAAGCGCGTGAGCAGCACGCGCCGGAAATCACCGTGGATTTTGCGAAACAGCGTCGGCTCACGCTCGAGGAGAGCCAACGCCGCAAAGTAGGACCGAAGAAACTCCTGGCCCAATCCCGTTGAGGCGTCCTCGTACCAAGCGTATGCCGCAGCGACATCGTCGAGCAGTTCCGGCCGAAGACGGAGGGCGCGGCTCACAGACGGCGGGAGAGCCAGCTACGGAACTCGTCGAGCGAGAGAGCCGACTTTGGATCGCGCCGGTGGGCCGCAAGCCGTTCATCAAGGAGCCGCTTGTGCGACTCCGGTACCGGAAGGGTTTCGCCTTCGGCGGCCACCGCATCCCACAAATCCTCGGCCAGCCGAATCTTCTCGGAGACGGAGAGCTTGCGGACTTCCTTGGCGAGCGTGGCGGTCATGGCCGGCAAGCTAGCGTGCCACTCCCTGCGCGCAAGCCGGATGGCAGGGAGGGGGCACCCGGCGCAACCTCATGGCTTCCGGCCCCCCTATCGCCACAGATCAGGATTTTTGGGTCCAAATGCACGCTGATCCGACCCACTACTACCGCTTCTCGTAGCGAAGGCCGCCAAGGCCTTCGGCCCGCAAAAAAAAGCGCCCGCCACTGTCGTCCTTTTGAAACGGACGTTTTTTCGGTGAATTCTCCCGCGTTTAAGGACCTATTCGCGACATCATCCGTCAGAAGATCGTCGACAGACCGGCGGTGAAACACTCGTCCAGATCTGCGCCGACCTCACGAACGCGGAGACGCTCGACCGCGAGATCCGCGCCCTCCTGTCGGCGAAATCCGAGCACGCCCGCGCCTCGCTTCTGCTCCTCGCCTTCGCGCCGGAGGCCGCCGCAGCCCCGGTCCCCGCCGAGATCACGGTACTCCCCGCGGCGGCATGGCTGCTCGGCGCCAGCGGATGACGCAACCAAGGGTCGAACGGCGACAGCTGCACCCAACGGTTTCGTCGACCTCCGCGACAGCGGCTAACCCGAGCTGTTGGAACCGACGATGCCGACCCCTCGGAACCGCACAATACAAGCTACTGGAAACGGAGTGGAACTTCCTCTACATGACTCCTGCCATGCCACGACTATCCAAGATCGGAGAAGTTATCGTTTCCCGGCTGTCCTCGCTGAAATCCCTGAAGGATGAGACCAGCCCGATCGGCCATTCCGGCAGCATCGGCGCGGTGCGGGAACGCCGTTTGAGTCGTTTAGTGAAAGACCTGCTCCCAAGAGGCATCGAAGTCGATAGCGGCTTTCTCTGTGATTGCGTTGGAGGAATCAGTCCCCAGCTCGACTGCATCATCTCCGAAGCAGACCAAATTCCGTGTCTCGATTTCGATGACATTTTCAGACTGGTCCCCGTCGAAAAGGCGCTCATGTGCATCGAGATCAAGTCTACGCTAACCACCGACGGAATCGCGCAGCTCAAACACCAAGCAAAGACTGTAAATGATCTTCCACGCTGCCGCGGAAGCTCGAAAGACGGCATAGCCGAAATGCCACCAACAAAGTTCTCGGTTATAGCGCTCGACTCACAGGTGTCACGCGACGCCATCCGAGCCATGATTTCCGAGAATCTGCAAATCCGCCAAGTCACTGTCATTGGCGAATACAGTATACGGAATCGAGCCTGGGATACCGTCGACATCGAAACAGTGGAAGCAGGCGATGAATTCTTTGAGACACGGAAAGCGTTCTGCTGGCTGCTAAATGCGGTAGACGACGTGATCCGATATCGTGCCGAACATTTTCCTGCCTCAAGTCGAAGGACATCATGGGAGCCCCACCTCGAAGGGACATCGCAGTTGCGAAGGGCCTGAAGAAACTGGGGGGAAACCTTGCCGTTTGCACTCGGCCGCAACGCGAATCGGAACGGGCGAAAGGCTTCAACGCCGACTGTTTGCGGTCACACCGCCCACAAGCTCCCGCAGTCGGGCCAGTTCTTCCTGCCGTGCTTTGCGGAAACGTTTCTGGCGTTCGGCGTTCTTCTTCCGCTTTTCCTCGGGCGATTTCGTCGGGCGTCCGGCACGCAAGCGGAGCGGGAGATCAACGGAGGGAGTGAAGATGTTCCGGCGCTTGAACGCCGCCGACGAACGCGTCACGGCGAGGATCCGCAGTACAGGACTCTCGGCGCCTTCATCAAAGGCCGGATCGGCCAGAATGCGTTCGCTTACGAACGCCCACGTGGGAGCTGGTCGGCCGAGCTTCTGCGACAAATGCTCCGCGTACGCCCCGAGCCACGCATCGGCGACGACACCCTCGGCGAACCGGTCGCGAAGCAACGGCGGCTCCGCCTCAATCGTATCGGCCGCCTGATTGCGGGAGGACGCCCGCCGCAGCTCATGGAGCCAGTCGCGCAAGTTCAGGCCGAACTCACGCAGCGAAGCCGACGACTCCGCCACCTCCTTGAGTGTTGTGGGACGCGCGCTCATGACCTTTGGAAAAGCAGTTGGATACGAATCAAACCGGACGCCAGCCGCGGAGATCACGCTTCGCATGCCAGAAACGGAGCACGAACACACAGCGTTGCGTTTCATCGATCCGGTACGTGGCCAGATACGGCTCATTCGCCAAACGACGCACTCCGGGACGCTCGTGAAACAATCCGCCCCGATGTGGCATTTCGGACAAAGACTCAGCCAACTCGACCAGTTCGAGAGCCACCCGCTCCGCAGCACTCGGACTATCTTGCGCGATATACCGGGCAATCTCGCCCAGGTCGCGCAGAGCCGGCCGAGACAAAATCACTCGATAATCCATTTCCGCAGATCCCGGCGCACATCTTCGACTGGGACGCCCCCCTCCTCAACCAAGGAGCGTTCGGCCTCATCGATCGCCGCGAGCATGGCACCGCGTTCCGGCCAAAGCCTCGCCTCGAGCCACGCGGCAACAGCCCGTTGCTGTTCGACCGGGAGCTTCGCCAATGCGGACTCGATCTCTGCCACTGTGCTCATTGCCTCGACTCTGTGCGCCTCAGCCTCACCCGCAACCTGAACTTGGGTTCAGCGTGTTCGTCGGTCCGGGGCCTCGAACCCAATCCGGCGACGGTGGAGTGGAGAACATGCACACTCAGTGATCTCCGCCGCCGCTGAGGTATTGACGTGCCCGACCTGACTTGAAGTCGCATTTTGCGACCTCAAAGCTGCCTGCTTCCCTGCCACCCCAGACAGTCCGCCAAAGCCCCCCGAAATTCCATTCCTGAGTTCATGAGTTCCAGATTTCGCTGACTGCTCGTCCGTTCGGATCGTTTCCTGACTTCCACATTCATCATTCCGACAGGCTGAACTCTGCTGGCCAGCAGAGTCGTCCAGCTACGTGATCAGCATTCATCTGCGGTTTCGCCGTCCCCGTTCCGAGTTCCGCGTTCCCCATCTCAATAATAGTCGTGGCTGACCTGCCCGGGCAGGTCGGTGGCGGGGAGCGGGGAGATCGCTTCGGCGAGGATGTGGATCACGCCCTGTTCGTTCTGCACGCGGCCGGCGATGATGAGCGCGGGCTCGAGGTTGATCGTCAGCCGGCAGTCCTCGAAGAGCTTCGGACGCACGATGGCGTTGGCCAGGCCGGTCTCGTCCTCGAGCGTGATGAAGCACACGCCCTTCGCCGTGCCGGGCCGCTGCCGCGTGATCACCACGCCGCCAATCTTCACGCGCGTGCCGTTCGCCGCCTCGGCCAACCGCGCCGCCGGCCAGAGATCCGGAAAACGGGCACGGAGCTGCTTCATCGGGTGCTCGCCGGTGGTGAGCGAGAGATGCGCATAGTCGGCCTGCACGCGCTCCATTGGCTGCAGCGGCGCGAGCGGAGTGGCGCCATCGTCCTCTTCGAGCGCCGCGTAGCGGAAAAGGTCGTCGCCGCCGTCGACCTCCTCGACCCGCCAGAGCGCCGCACGGCGGTGACCGGCGAGCGCGTTGAGCGCACCGGCCCCGGCGAGCAGGCGCCGCTCCGTGGCGTTGAATTCCGTGCGGCGCAGGAAGTCCGCGAGCGACGCGAACGGCCGCCGCGCCCGCTCGGCCTGCGCCGCCTCCACCGCGGTCATGCGCAGTCCGTGCACCGACAACAGCCCGAGCCGGATCGCGTCCGCGTTCTCGACTTCGCACCGCGCCGCGGAGCGCGCCACGCAGACCGGCAGCGTGCGCACTCCGTGGCGGCGAGCATCCTGCACCAGCGTGGCCGACGAGTAGAAGCCCATCGGCTGGTTGTTGAGCAGCGCCGCGAAAAACTCCGCCGGCCTGTGCGCCTTCAGCCAGGCCGACGCGTACGCGATGAGCGCGAACGAGAGCGCGTGCGACTCGGGGAAACCGTAGAGCGCGAACGACGCGAGCGAGCGCAGCAGGTAGTCGCACGCCTCGGGGCTCACGCCGTTGCGCCGGAAGGCATCGTGCAGCTTGGCCGACATCCGTTCGAGCCGTTCGGGTGAGCGCGTGAAACCGATCGCGCGGCGCAGCTCGTCGGCCTCGGCCGCGCTGAAACCGCCGAGCTCCATCGCGAGGCGCAGGATCTGCTCCTGAAAGAGCACCACGCCGAGCGTGCGTTCGAGGATCGGTCGGGCACGTTCGTCGGGATACGTGACCGGCGCGCGGCCCGCGCGGCGCTCGAGGTACGGGTTGACCGCATCGCCGTGGATCGGACCGGGGCGGATGATCGCGACCTCCACGGCGAGGTCGTAGAAGTTCTCCGGCTTCATCCGCGGCAAGGTCGCCATCTGCGCGCGGCTCTCGATCTGGAAGACGCCGACCGTATCCGCTTCCTGCATCAGCTTGAAGGTCGCCGGATCGTCCTTGGGGATTCGCGCGAGGTCGACCGGGTCGCCGCGCCGTGCGCAGAGCTCGAGCGAGTCCTGCAGCACCGCCATCATGCCGAGCCCGAGCAGATCGACCTTCACGATGCCTAGGTCCTCGCAGTCGGACTTGTCCCACTGCAGCACAGAGCGGCCGGGCATGCGGGCGTTTTCCAGCGGCACGTACTGGTCAAGCGAACCGGCGCAGAGCACCATGCCGCCGGAGTGCTGCCCGAGGTGGCGCGGCAGGCCGTGCACCATGCGGCAGGTGTCGACGAGCACGCGGAAACGCGGGTGTTCGCGCGCGAGTCCGGCCGAGGTCAGGCGCTCCTCGAGCTGCAACGTCTCGGGAAAATCGCCGTGGTGGAAAAGGTTCGAGAAACGGTCGAGCACGTCGTCGGGCAGGCCGAGCGACTTGCCGACCTCGCGCATCGCACTGCGTCCCCGAAACGTGATGACGTTGGCCGTCATCGCCGCGCCGCTGCGGCCGTGGCGCCGGTAGAGTTCCTGGATGATCTCCTCACGCCGTTCGCGGCTGGGCAGGTCGAGGTCGATGTCGGGCCAGTCGCTGCGCCCCTCCGAGAGAAAGCGTTCGAAGAGCAGCTTCTGTTTGATCGGATCGACGGCGGTGATGCCGAGCGCGTAGCACACCGCGCTGTTCGCCGCCGAGCCGCGCCCCTGCACGAGGATGCCGCGCTCGCGGGCGAAGGTGCACAGGTCCCAGACGATGAGGAAGTAGCCGGAGAACCCGAGCTTCCCGATCAACGCCAACTCGTGTTCGAGCTGCCGCCGCACCGCGCCGACCACGCTGCCGTAGCGCTGCTGGGCGCCGAAGTACGTCATCTTGCGCAGGTAGGAATCCTGCGTCTCGCCCGGCGGCACCGGGTGATCCGGGAAACGGTAGCCGAGGTCGGCGAGCGTGAAGTCGAGCCGCGCCGCCAACCGCGAGGTGTTGGCGACCGCCTCGGGCAGATCGGCGAACAGCGCCGCCATCGCCGCGCCGGGTTTCAGGCAACGCTCGGCGTTGCGCTCCAGCCGCCGGCCCGCGCGGTCGAGCGTGGTGTGTTCGCGGAGACACGTGAAGACATCGGCCACGCGCCGCTCGGCCGCGGTGGCGAAGAGCACGCCATTGGTCGCGAGCAGCGGCAGCCCGCGCGCGCGCGCCCAGTCGACGAGGAAGCCGTTCTCGATCTCCTCGCCCGGCACGAGGTGGCGCTGCAGTTCCACGTACAGGCGATCCCGGCCGAAGACGCGCTCGAGCCGCGCAGCCGCCTCCTTCGCGGCGGCGTCGCCGCCGCGTCGCCACGCACCACGCACCGGCCCGTCCTCGTCGCCCGAGAGCGCGATGAGCCCGTCGTTGCGCTCGGCGAGTTCGGACCACGCCACCCTACCCTCGCCCTTCGCGGCGCGCAGGTTCGCGGTGGTGAGCAGACCGCAGAGCGCCTGATAACCGGCCCGCGTCGCCGCGAGCACGGGCAGCGCCGAGCCGTCCTCCATCGGCAGCTCGGCTCCGACCAACGCGCGCGTGCCGGCCTCCTTCGCCGTCTGGTGCAGCCGCACCGAGCCGTACACGCCGCCGCGGTCGCACAGCGCCAGCGCCGGCAGTTGCAACCGCGCCGCCTCCTTCGCCAATGCCTCGGGCGACGATCCGCCGCGCAGCCACGAAAACGCACTGCGCGCATGCAGCTCGACATAGTCGGTGCTCATGGTGCACCTCCGGGCCCACAACACGCCATCGACGTCCCTTCGAACGTCGCCACATCCAAGGTAGGGCGAACCGTCCCGGTGAGCCGTGGTCCGTCGGCAACCAAGATGCTGCTCATTTCGCGAAACGGCTCGGCAGAGACGCCTCGCCCTACCTGAACGCAGCAGAGCGTGCCTGCGTTATCAAACATCGCAGGCACGGAGGCCTGCGCCACATCCGTCCAGCCTGCTTCAATCCTTTCGCTCAACCACAACATCAGTCGAGCGCCCCCTCCACGCTCCACCCGGTCCCGGTGCGCGCGAGCTGGTAGAGGCCGCCCGGCGCCAGCTCGACCTGCCAGACCTCGACCGACCAACCGTCGGGCCGCCACCAGTCGCCGCTGCTGCGCCACGGACCGCACGCATGAATGACATTTTTCCGAATACGCTCGCACTCGACGCGCGCGGGGCGGCCGTCCGTGAGCTCAACCACCGCCGGCCACGCGGGACGGAAGCGCCGCAACGTGAGACCGCGCAACAGATGCACCGGCTCCGCCGCGGGAGCGCCCACCGTGTCGGCGGGCTTCTCCACCGCGACGGCATCGGGCCGGTGCGAATCGAGCACGACCGGGCAACCCACCCGCCCCTCGCCCACGATCGCGGCAACGCGCGCAAGGTTGTCCCAGAACAACGCCGGATCACGCAGCCCGGTGTCGAAGAGTCCGCCCTGTTTCTGCGGCGGACGCCCGGGCGCCGCCACCAACCGCGCGCCCGCAACACGTGCCTCGGTGCGCACGGTCTCGAGATGCGACTGCAGCACGCGCATCCAACTATCGATGTCGGTCGTCGCCTCGGGTAGCCGCAGTTCGCGCCGGTTGTCGCTTTCGTCCTCCAACAAGAGCGTGAAGGTGAGCTTCTCCGCCGCCAGACCCTCACCACGCAGCTCGAGCGCCACGCACTCGGCGAAACGCCGCAGCCGGAACAGCAGCGGCTCCAACGACTCGATCGGCGGCTCGTAGCTCCACTCCGCGGCGAAACTGCGCGCGGGCTGCGCGAGACGCAGCGGTCGCGTCGCCTCGCCGGCCGCGCGTTCCCAGAGCGCGGCGCCCTCGGTGCCGAGCCGTTTGCCGACCTCGGCCTTCGCCAGCGAGGTGAGTTCGCCGCAGGTGCGGATGCCCCACCCGCGCAGGATCGTCGCGTGCTCGGGCGTCGGCTCTGCGAAGTCGAGCGACAGCGGAGCGAGAAAGTCCGCGGTATCGTCGACGATCAGCACCGGGTCGGCCTGCCGCGCGGCGAAGGACGCCGTGAGCGGCGTGCCCGCCGCACCGCAGCGCACCGGCAGCCCGGCCACACCGAGTTCGGTCACGATCGCGCGCATCCGCATTTCGGTGGCAAGTGCATCGGCGCCCTGCAGGTCGACCGTGGCGCAGCCGGCGGCGGTGAACTCGACGCGCGGCGAGAGGGTGAACGCGGCGGCGAGCAACAGGCGATTGGCCTCGATCTCCGCCGCCGGCTCGCGCGGCCGCAGCACGATGCCGGGGCAGCGCGCCATCGCCAACGTCACCGCCAATCCGGGCGCAACCCCGCGCACCTCGGGCGACACGGCGACCACCACCGCGCGACGTCCCTCGCCCGCGATCAGCGCGGTCGGTTTCCCGGCCAGCGCAGGATCGGCGCGCCGCAGCGCATGCAGCGCAAAGTCCGGCACGTGGAGCACGGCATAACGGGGAATGTCGGTATTCATGATCCACCTCCGCCGCGATCTGTCCGCCGTGTCGGCAGTAGGTCCACGTCTCCGACTGGACCCGGCGGATTGATGCCGGCTCCTTCGGCCCAGGCCCAGGTGAACCGGTCGCAGACCGGTCCTACTTGTCGGACGCAAGCGTCCAATTCCGGGCTCTCGATTCGCTCGAGCGCCCTCATCCTGCCAGCTCCTCGTACGGCACGAGCTCGGCGCGATGGCCGCGATCGATCTCCACGGTCAATTCCGCGACCAGCTCCGCCCGCGAGCGGAGCCGGTCGGCCAGACGCAGCGGCTCGCGCAGCACCAGCCGCCATGGCACGGCAGGGACGATCGGATACGCCGTCTTCACCAGCACCGCTCCGCCGCCCTGCGCCGCCCGGTGCAGCCGGTGCCAGAGCGTGGCCGGCGTGCGGCGCAGCAGCCGCTCGGGCACGTCGCACAGGTCGAGCACCACGACGGCGTAGTTCGCGTCGCGCACGAGCAGGTCGGCGACGGCAAGCGTCTGCTCCCAGCTGCCGCAGCGCACCCAGACCAGATGCCGCAGCGCGTCGGGTGGCAGCGAGTCGGGCACGAAGGCGTCGGCGGCATCGACGAGCGCCACGCGTTGGCGGCTCGCCCGCGTGGTCTGCAACAACTGCGCCAGCACCGACTGCCCACCACCACCCGCTGCGGCGACGACCAGCTCGGTCAGTTTCCCCATCGGCAGACCGCCGCCGAGCGCCTCATCGAGCGCCGCAACTCCCGTGGGCACACCGCCGGCCGCTCGCCCCGAGGACTGGGGGAAGCGGGCGGCAAGCATCTGCCGCAGATCGGCAACTGACACGGGAGGGCGGGACATCGGTGCTGGTCGTCATTCCTCGCACAAGGGGTGGGACATCCGTGGGAGGCGGAAAACTGATCGGAACATATTTCCCTGTAGGAGCCTGCTTGCAGGCGATTGCACCTCGGCCAGCAACACCGCCCCGGAATCGCCTGCAAGCAGGCTCCTACCGCAGGCCAAGGGAAACGGAGTGTTCAAGGGAGGCCCTCCACTTACGCCACGCCGCGGCGTAGCACGCCGACAACGACGCCTTGGCACTCGAGGCGCTCGGGCACGATGTCGGCATAACGTTTGTTCTCGGCCCGCAGCACCGGGCGGCCGCGGACGTGCACGAGGCGCTTCAAGGTCGACGTGGTGCCGTCGACCAGCGCCGCGATGATCTCGCCCACCCGCGGCGCGCGGCGTATCAACGCGACGATGTCGCCGTCGAGGATGTGCGCGCCGACCATCGAGTCGCCCTGCACCCGCAACGCCCAGAAATCGGCCGGCTTCGCGCCGCGGAGGCCGAAGAAGGCCGGATCGATCGCGAGCGTCTCGTGGGGTTGCTGCTCCTCGAGCGCGGGCACGCCGGCCGGGATCGAGCCGTAGATGGGCAGATGGAAAAGATGCCCCTGCACCTCGCGGGCGGTCACGCCCCAGCGGCCGTCGACCAGTTGCGAGACCTGCCCCTTGGCGGCGAGCGCCTTGAGGTGGCAGCGCACCGAATACTGGCTGGCGAAACCGAACTGCCGCTGGATCTCGCGCGTCGACGGCGGAATCGAGTGCTCCTCCTGGTGGGTGCGGATGAAGTCGAGCACGGCCTGTTGGCGTTCGGTCAGCATACTGCTCACTTGAGCAGTAATTCGCCGCTGCGCAAGCTCGGCGAAAGGAAGGCGCCGGCGGCAGTTTGGAAACACCGCCGCGGGCCAAACGAAACAGGCGGACCGCGATGCGGTCCGCCCGTCTGAAGTCGGCACAAACAACGACGAATCAGGAGGCCGGCGCTTCCGGTGCGGCCGGAGCATAGAGCTCGGCGAGCATCTTCCCGATGATCGCGCCGGCGGCTTCGGGCAACGGCTTTTCCGACTGGAGCTTCTCCATCACCTCGCGGTACTCGAGCACCACCGGCGGCCGCGCATGGGCGAGGCGGCGGAGGAATTGCACGAGCAGCAGGCGCGGCATGAGGTTGCTCGGCTCGGCCAGGCTCAGCCGGATGAGACTGTCGATCACCCCGCGTTCGCCGCTGAGCATGCCCTTGCCGTTGGGCAGGGTGTTGCAACGCAGCGCGAGCAACTGCTCGAGGTTGAGCAGATAGAGACCGAAGCCGGCGCCCGTCGGCGGCGTGTAGAGCGCGGGCATCTCCGAACGGGTGATACCGGCATGCTCCGCGAGCAGGGCGAAAAGCTGGTCGACCAGCGCGGTCAGGGCGGCCTCGACCGTGTCGGGCTTGAACTCCACCGTCGCGGTGCCGAGCACCGCACCATCCTCGCCGCGGACCAGCTTCAGCTCGATGCGCCACGGATCGCCGGAGAGATCGATGTGCGTCGCCACACCGTAACCACAGGGAGGCTGGATCGAGCGCGCGTGCTTCGCGATCTCGTCGTCCTTCCAGGGCGCGTTCGCGACCAGGAACGCCGCCAGCTCGGCCTGCACCCACGGAACCATCGGGCGCACGCGCACACCGCCGCCCAGCTGGACCTGCTCGGCGAGGAAAAGGGGGAACGCCCGGCTGAAGCGCCCGGCCGCATCGCCGAGCTGCTGGGCCTTCTTCGGATCGCTCTGGTCGATCTTGGCCGTGCAGCCGATGAACGCGATCGACGGCGCCCCCTCGGCGGGCACCGGGAAGGAGCCGTCGTTGTGCGCGCCCTCGGGCAACCAGGCCGGACCGTCGTCCACCACCATCGCCACGGTCGGCTTGGTCTTGGACTTCTCCGCCTCCTTGGCCGCGTACGAGGCGCGGGCACGGGCCATCGTCATATCCCAATGGTCGAGACGCGCGCGCCAATCCGGGCGCCGCTGGGCGTAGAGCAGGTCGAGCAGGCCGTGGAAGGCCTGGCCGCGGCCCGACTCGAAGCAGGCGCGCAGAAGGTTCTCGCCCACGGTCAGGCCGTGCGTGGCGGCGTCGAACTTCGGCCCGACGATTTCCAGCAGAAGGTCGAGCTGCTTGGCGTTGCCGAGGTCGCCGCTGATCTGCACCAGCAGATCCGAGGGGGTCGGCGTGCCGGCCTTGCCGAGCGCATCGGCGTAGTGGGCCTTCGCCTCGTCATACTGCTCCCGCCCGATCGCCTCGGCGGCCAGCCAGAGCTGCGCACGCCAGCACCCCGGCTTCGTGGCCAGTTGCTTCAACGCGTCGAGCGCCGCCGGTTGGCCATCGCGGTCGCTGATGATGCCGCAGTACCACTGGATGCCGTCGGGCTGGTTCGGATCGAGCTCGAGCGCCTTCGCAAGCGTCGTGAGCGCTTCGTCGGGGCTGCCGCGGTCCATCGCGATCTTGGCGAGATTGACCAGCGTGATCGGGCTCTCGCCGTGCTGTTCGATGTACGTGCGCAGCACCTGCTCGGAATCGTCGAAACGCTGCAGCTCACGATAGACGACGGCGAGGATGACCGCGCCGCGCTCCGGGATGGTGTCGATGCGGTGCAGTTGTTCGGCCGCGTCGAGCAGGTCGGTGGCGAAGCCGTCCATCAGCGCATGGGCGATGGCGGCATAGAGCTGGTCGGGCTCTTCGCGAACCTTCTCGAGCTGAGGCAACAGCACCTCGGCGCGGAACTGTTCGCGCGGCATGAAATGCTCCCGCCCTTCGCGATCGAAGATGCGGATCTTGCTCGGGTCCTTGGCCGGATCCACCGGCGCTTCGTTCGAGGGAAACGACGACAGGTCGCCGGTCGAGATCGACTGGCTTTCCGGCACCTCGGAAAACGCAACCGTTTTCGGTGCCGACGACTCCGGCGCCGGTGCGGGGGTTGCCTCGGGCTGTGCGGCGACGGACGGATCCGCGGCCTTGTTGGAAGGACGGAAGATTTTTTTCAAGGGGTTCATGGAAAGTACTGCGGGGTGTCGGATGGGCCGCTCCGGCCAAGGCCGGAAACAGGCAGGCGACGAGGCAACCGGCGCACCCCGCGCGGGGCAAGGGAGAAGGAGCGGCGAACAACACCTTCGGGCGCCCCTTTGCATCACGAATCCTTCTGCCTCCCTGAAGTCGTCGTTATACGCAAATCATGACACCGATTTCACATTGTTTCGCGCGGAGCCCGTCGACCATGGTGACCGCGCTCCGCGCGAAAGCCCCCCTTCGTCGGCCAACCCAATCACACAAATGACAAGCAAGACCATCGCGTCGCTCCTGGGCGCGGCAGTGCTCGCGGCTGCACTGCCCAATCTCGCCTCAAGCCAGACCGTCTTCTCCGAAGACTTCGACTCCTACACCGACGGCGCCGACCTCCACGGGGTGAACGGCTGGGCCGGGTGGGATGGCGCCTCGCCGGCCACCGCCTTTGTATCTTCAGACTACGCCTACAGCGGCTCGAACTCCGTCTCCATCACTGCCAGCAGCGATCTGGTGCAAACGTTCAGCAGCATCAACGGTGGTGTCTGGGAACTGAGCGGGATGATCTACATCCCGAGCGCTTTTTCCGGGGAAAGCTCGTTCGTGCTCCTCAACCAATACGATGGTTCTGGCAATCGGGCAGATTATAGCTGGGCACCTTTTATGTCCTTCGTGGGCGAGGACGTCGCCACCGAACAGTATGGAATGGACGAGGCGATCGCAGTTTTCTGGAACGCCGGAAGGGACGGTGGTTATGCCGAAAGCCTGGCCCTCGGCCAGTGGGCGGAGTTTCACTTCGTGATCGATTTGGACAACAACACGGTGACTGCGTCCTATAATGGTACGAGCTTCGGTACCTCATACACTTGGGCATCGGCTGACACCGCGACCGAGATCCAAGCCGTCGACCTCTGGGGCAACGACACCGGCCCGGTCTACTACGACGACATCAAGCTGACCCGGATCCAGATTCCCGAGCCGTCGACGTACGCGTTGCTCGCCGGTGCGGCCGCGCTGGGCGTGGCGATCATCCGCCGCCGCAAACGCTCCTGACACAACAAAGCCGCGGAGCGCATCCGCGGCTTCGGTTCAAACGATTCTTCACGGCCCGCCGCCTGGCGGGCCGTTTTCGTTTCCCCTCCGGCGTAGCTGAATGACGAAGTCGTTCAGCCTTCCGCCCAGTGGTGCCGTTCGCCAGAACGGCGATGTCGGCCACGCCCGCCGCTACGCGGAGAAGCTGCTCTCACGAGCCGCACCGCCTACCGCGGCGAAATCCGGAAGCGGACCTGCACCCGCGTGCGAATCTCGATCTCGCCGGGTGCCACCGCGTCGTCCCCTTCGTCGCCCCCGGGCTGGTAGCTCACCATGTTGGCGGTGTTTCCGCGCAGTCCGCGGAACCGGTCGTCACCGAACGTGGGCAACTCCTCGATCACGATCGGCTCGGCGAGTTTCACTTCGAGGGCACCGGCCATGGCCTCGGCCTTCGCCTTCGCCGCCAACAGGGCATCGATGCGCGAGGAGTTCTGCAGCTCGATCCGGCGGGAGCTGTCCCATGCAACCCCGTCGACCGAAACGCCCTCCAACCGCGCGAGTCCCTGCCAGAGCGCCTGGTATTTGCCCAGCTCGGCCACGCTGAAAGTGATCGAGGTCGAGGCGTCGTAGCCTTCCATCACCCTGCTCTTCGAGCGGTATTCGTAGTGTTCGGAAAACTGCATCCGCGCGGTCTGGATCTCGCGCTCCGCGATGCCCTGCCCGCCGAGGAAGGCCAGCACTGCGGCCACGTCGCGCGCATGGGCCTCGGCCAGCGGGGCGACGTCGGCGCCCCGACGCGCCACCGTGAGCCGCCAGCGCAGGAGATCGGGCTGCACGCGGGTGATCGCGGTGCCGAAGACAGCGACATGGGGAACCGATTCCTCCGCCCGCACCGGCACGGCGACGAGGAGGAACAACGCAAGCAGGGCAACGAAAGCAGGGGTCTTCATGGTGTGCGCCCAGCGTGGCAGGCGTCACACCCAAATCAAGACAGTCCTCGCCCGTCGCGGCCCGCTCACTTCTTCCCGTCGAGGTAGATCTCGCCGCCCTTCTGGCGGAACTCCTCGGCCTTGGCGTGCAGGCCGGCGACGACCGCCTCGTTCTCGCCCACGCCCTGCGCCTCGGCGAATTTGCGCACGTCCTCGGTGATCTTCATCGAGCAGAACTGCGGGCCGCACATGGAGCAGAAATGCGCGGTCTTCGCGCTCTCCTGCGGCAGGGTGTCGTCGTGGAACTCGCGCGCCTTTTCCGGATCGAGGCCGAGGTTGAACTGGTCCTCCCAGCGGAACTCGAAGCGGGCCTTGGAAAGCGCGTTGTCGCGGTATTGGGCGGCCGGATGCCCCTTGGCGAGGTCGGCGGCGTGCGCGGCGATCTTGTAGGCGATCACGCCGGCGCGCACGTCGTCCTTGTTCGGCAGGCCGAGGTGCTCCTTCGGCGTCACGTAGCAGAGCA